>NZ_JBHVRS010000002.1:0-416647 GCF_042885595.1 Kitasatospora sp. NPDC058046 | reverse complement strand
CCCCGGCCAAGAAGGCCACCCGGGCCCGCAAGCCGAAGGCGGAGGCCGTCGAGGCCGCCGCCCCGGCCGCCGAGGCCACCGAGGCTCCCGCCCCGGTGAAGAAGGCCACCCGCGCCCGGAAGCCGAAGGCCGAGGCCGTCGAGGCGGCTCCGGTCGCCGAGGCCGCCGCCGAGGCTCCCGCCCCGGCCAAGAAGGCCACCCGGGCCCGCAAGCCGAAGGCGGAGGCCGTCGAGGCCGCCGCCCCGGCCGCCGAGGCCACCGAGGCTCCCGCCCCGCGCAAGCGCACCCGCACCCGCAAGGCGGCCGCGCCCGCGGAGGCCACCCCGGAGAGCTGACACCCCCGTGTCTCCCCCGAGGGGGCGGGCCAGGCCACCCGGCCCGGCCCGCCCCCTCGGGCGTTCCGCCCGCCTCCTAAGCTCGGGGGCGTCGGGGAGCGCCGACAGGACAGCAGGGAGAACAGCCCATGAGCACGCCGCCGTTTCTGACGCTGCCCGGGTGCGCGCGGGCCGAGCGGCTGGTGACCGGCCGCGGGGAGTTCGCGGCGCTGCGGGCGGAGCCGTCCGGGCCGGTGCGCGGCTCGGCGCTGCTGGTGCCGGGGTTCACCGGCAGCAAGGAGGACTTCATCGCGCTGCTGGAGCCGCTGGCGGCCGCCGGGTACCGGGTGACGGCCGTGGACCAGCGCGGGCAGTACCAGACCGGCGGTCCGGACGATCCTGCGGCGTACGCCGTCGGGGCGCTCGGCGCGGACGTACGGGCGCTCACCGGGGTGCTGGCGGCCGAGGCCGGGGGCGCCCCGCCGCACCTGCTGGGGCACTCCTTCGGCGGCCAGGTGGTGCGCGAGGCGGTGCTCGCCGCGGCCGCGGAGGGCCCGCTGCCCTGGCGGTCGCTGACCCTGGTGTCCACCGGCCCGGGCGCGATCGACCCGGCCGAGGCGGTCCGCACCGGGCTGCTGCTGGACGCCCTGCGGGGGATGGACCTGGAGCAGATCTGGCAGGTCATGCGGCAGCTGGAGGCGGAGAGCGGGCAGCCGCGGCCGAGCCTGGAGCCGGCCGTCGCGGAGTTCCTGCACCGCCGCTGGCTGGCCAACGTGCCGCGGGCGCTGTCCGTCACCGGCGCCCACCTGGTGGCCGCGCCGGACCGGGTGGCGGAGCTGGCCGCCGCCACCGCCGGGCTGCCGGTGCTGGTGCTGTCCGGGGTGCGGGACCACGCCTGGCCGGTCCCGGAGCAGACCGCGATGGCCGAGCGCCTGGGCGCCCGCCGGGTGGTGGTCGCGGACGCCGGCCACTCCCCCAACGCCGAGCAGCCGGCCGCCACGGCCGGGGCGCTGGCCGCGTTCTGGGCCTGACCGACGCCGTCGGGGCCGCGCCGGTTCCCCCGGTCCGCCGAAAGTGGTCTGTACCACTTCTTCAAGTTCGATCGGCTTCAACACAGGACAAAATTCGTTAGTTACGGTAATCTTTGATTCTGTCCGGGAATCATCGCCGGCCTCCACCGCGGCACCGATCACCCGAAACCTGGACTTCACGGACGGGCAACGGCCCGGTAGCACCGCCACGACACCGTGGTGCACGAGGCACTGGACGCACCAGGCAAGCAGGGGGAGCCCTTGCCGCAGCAGACCGCCACACGCGCGACGACCCGCCCGATCCGGCCTCACCTCCGGATCCGCAAGACCCCGAGAGAGCTGATACCGACTCAGCCGCCCCCGCCCCGCCCCGCGGGGCCAGGAAAGGAGACGCCCATGACGAAGACCATGCGCTTCGAGATCGTCCGACTCGACGAGACCAACGGCTCCGCCGCCGACCGCCAGATCGCCGACGCCGCCACCGTGCGCGAGGTCGTCCAGGCCGCCGCCCGCACCGGCGAGCGCCTGCTCATCCGTCCGTGCCCGACCGTCTGACCCGGCGCGGCGCCTCCGACCGGGAGGCCTCACCCGCCGCCGACGAGCCGGGAGCGTCCGATCCGGACGTTCCGATACCCGACTGACGCCCTGTCACCGCATTCGCCGATGACGGGGCGTCAGTGTTTCCGGGGTCGGCACCCCGGACGTTTGCCGCCGCCCGGGACGGGACATCCCCCAACGGGAACCGCCCGTGCCACGCCCACCCGGCGCCGGCCCGGGCGCCCGCCACCGACAGGTGCCGCCGAGCCCTCCGTACGGGTGATCGTCCTTGACGCGGCGGTCCGGAGGGAGGAGCGTTGACGGCTATGAGGGGCGAGCCCAGCTGCCCGAGGTGCGCCGGTCGGGTCCGCGCCCCCGGTCTGTTCTCAGACACCTGGCAGTGCGACCGGCACGGAGCCGTGCACCCGATGCAGCCCGTGCTGCCCCCGAGTGTGGAGGCCCTCGGCGTCGCCGTCGCCCGCTCCCAGGTCCCGGTCTGGCTGCCCTGGCCGCTCCCGGTCGGCTGGCTCTACACCGGCATCGCCCACGTCGGCGACGACGTCTCGGGCGCCCGGGCCACCGCCGTCGCCTGCTCCGGGCCCGCGCCGCTCGGCGGCTTCGGCGAGCTGGTGCTGGTCGCCGAGGAGCTGGGGGTCGGCCTCGGCGCCCGCTACGCGGGCCTGTCCGGGCCGGACCCGGGCGACTCCGTCGGCCTCTACAAGCCCGCCGACGCCAAGCTGCTGGCCGCCGGGCGGCCCACCCCGATGTTCCACGTCCCGGACGCCCCGGCCGACCGCGCGGTGTTCGTCGGCGAGGCCCGCGGGCTCTGGCTCTGGGCGGTCGCCTGGCCCGAGCAGTCCGCGCTGGTGATGTACGACGAGCTGGTGCTGACCGACCTGCGCGAGGCCGGCGCCGAACTGGACCTGCTGCCCTGCGGGGCGCTCTCCCCCCGGCTCCTCGGCTGACGGCTACGCCTATCCTGGGCGGCACCCACGAGCCTCCAGGAGACCGATCCGTGCGCATCGACCTGCACGCCCACAGCAACGCCTCCGACGGCACCGACAGCCCGGCCGAGCTGGTCGCGGCGGCCGTCGCCGCGGGCCTCGACGTGGTGGCGCTGACCGACCACGACACCGTGGCCGGCCACGCCGAGGCCGCCGGGGCGGTGCGCGCACTGCCCGCGGACAGCCGGCTGACCGTCGTCCCGGGCGCCGAGCTGTCCTGCGCCGTGGACGGCATCAGCCTGCACCTGCTGGCGTACCTGTTCGACCCGGAGGAGCCGGAGTTCGCGCGCGAGCGGGACCTGGTGCGCACCGACCGGTTCCGGCGCGGGCGGGCCATCGTGGAGCGCTGCCGGGAGCTCGGCGCGGAGATCAGCTGGGAGCAGGTGCGGCGGATCGCCGGGGCCGGCTCGGTCGGCCGGCCGCACATCGCCAGCGCGCTGGTCGAGGCCGGCGTGGTCGCCACCGTCTCGGACGCCTTCACCGCCGACTGGCTGGCCAACGGCGGGCGGGCGGACGTCCGCAAGCACGAGACCGACCCGGTCACGGCGGTCCGGCTGGTCCGGGCGGCCGGCGGGGTGCCGGTGTTCGCCCACCCGGGCGCGGTCAAGCGCGGCCGGACGGTCTCCGACCAGGTGATCGCCGACCTCGCGGCGGCCGGACTGGCCGGGCTGGAGGTCGACCACACCGACCACGACGAGGAGACCAGGGGGCGGCTGCGCGGCCTGGCCGGCGAGCTCGGCCTGCTGGTCACCGGCTCCAGCGACTACCACGGCACCCGCAAGACCGTACGGCTCGGCGAGCACACCACCGACCCGGAGGTGTACGGGGCGCTGCTGGCGCAGGCGACCGGCGCGAAGCCGATCGAGCGCTGAGCGGACGCGAACGAACGCGAACGCCGGGCCAAGGGGATTACGAGTCCCTTGGCCCGGCGTTCGGAGTTTCGGAGTACGGCCGGGCGGCGGTCAGTCCAGCCGGACGCCGCGTCGGCCCGGGTCGCGCAGGTCGGCGCCCTGGTCGAGCCAGCGCTCCTGGAGCGCGGCCGCGCCGTGCACCCGCTTCCAGCCCGCCTCGTTGGGCGTCATCGGCAGCAGCGGCAGGAAGCGGACCGGGTCGGCCGGCTCGGCCAGCTCCAGGTCCTCGACCAGGCCGCCCGGTTCGGCCGCGAGCACCGAGGTGAAGGGCGCGCCGTCCCAGAGCGGCGAGCCGAGGTCCAGCGAGCCGCCCGGGGCCACCACCAGGCCCTCGACCTGCGGGGTGGCGGCGAAGGTGGCCAGGGTGCGCAGCACGCTGTCGCGCCCGCCCCGGACCGTCAGTACCAGTTCGACGCGCGGGCCGCGGACCTGGTCGGCGACGGGCGCGGTCGGGTCGGCCATCGGTGCGGCGGACATGCCGAGCGTCGCGTACCGCACCAGGCCCTCGGCGTCCGGGCCGAAGCGCAGCACCTCGATCCGGTCGGCGCCGAGGAAGGTGACCGCGGCGCGGCCGCCCGGTTCGCCGAAGGTGGAGATCAGCCGGGCCTCGACGGCGGCCAGCACCGCCTCCCGGGTGAGCTCCGGGGAGCTGCCGCCGTGGGGGTCGCCGAAGAGCGGGAAGTCGTGCGCCATGCCGGTGAGCGTAACCCCCGGGGGTTCGCGGGCCGCGTGCGGGCGGGCCGGAGGCGGTGTGACGGCGGTGCGGCGGGGCGCCGTGGCGGGGCAACGGCCGGGCGGGGCAAGGATCCCGTAAAGCCTTCGGAAACCTCCGGGAACCCCTCGGCCTCGACGCCCGGTCAGATGTTAGGGTGAGCGACTGGCCACCGGGATCGTTCGTCCCGGGGCGGCGGCGCGAAGGAGGTGGTTGCGGTGGATACCGGCCGACCATGCAGTACCGGCAGCTCTGCCCGGCCCCGACTTCCCCGTACCCCGCGCCCCGCAGGCCCAACCGGCTGAATCAGCCGCGGTAGCCCCGGGCACAGGCCCCACGGCGGACGGACCGGCCGGGAGAGCACTTTCATCCCCCGTTTCACCGGTGTTCTCCGCCGTCGTACCGCGGCCGAACGTTTTTCCTTCCGCGCGGCCGCGCGACGGTTCCTGCCTCTGGGAGCCTGCCATGTCGATGATCAACAGCCTGCGCGCCGCCGTCCGCACCAACCGCCGCCGGGGCGCGGCCGGCGTCTACGCCGTCCTGCCCGAGGACGCCGGTTCGGCGGTCGTGGACTGCGCGGTCTACCAGCACGGCAAGCGCAGGGGCGAGACGTGCAGCCCGCGCGAGGCCGCCCACCGGGTCAAGGCCGCCCACCAACTCCCCGAGGGCGAGGGCTCGTTCAGCTGGATCGGGCTGCACGAGCCGACCGAGGCCGAGTTCGAGGGGATCGCCCAGCGCTTCGGCCTGCACCCGCTCGCGGTCGAGGACGCGGTGCACGCGCACCAGCGGCCCAAGGTCGAGCGCTACGACGACGTGCTGTTCGCCGTCTTCAAGACCATCCGCTACGTCGAGCACGACCAGCTCACGCCCACCAGCGAGGTGGTGGAGACCGGCGAGCTGATGGTCTTCGCCGGCCGGGACTTCGTGATCACCGTCCGGCACGGCGGCCACGGCTCGTTGCAGGAGCTGCGCCACCGGCTGGAGGCCGACGCGGACGAGGCCGGGCTGCTCTCCAAGGGCCCGGCGGCGGTGCTGCACGCGATCGCCGACCACGTCGTGGACAACTACCTGCTGGTCGCCGAGCGGCTCCAGAACGACGTGGACGAGATCGAGTACGGCGTCTTCTCGGCCAAGGGCGGGCGCAGCGCCGACGTCGGCCGGGTCTACCAACTCAAGCGCGAGGTCCTGGAGTTCAAGCGCGCCGTGGCGCCGCTGCTGCGCCCGATGCAGCAGCTGTCCGAGCCGCTCCAGCGGCTGGTCGACCCGGACATCCAGAAGTACTTCCGGGACGTCGCCGACCACCTGGCCCGGGTCGCCGAGCAGGTGCACGGCTTCGACGAGCTGCTGAACTCGCTGCTCCAGGCGAACCTGGCGCAGGTCTCGGTGGCGCAGAACGAGGACATGCGCAAGATCACCGCCTGGGCGGCGATCTTCGCGGTGCCCACCATGATCACCGGCGTCTACGGCATGAACTTCGAGTACATGCCGGAGCTGCACCACAAGTACGGCTACCCGACGGTGCTCGGCGCGATCGTGCTGATCTGCTTCGGGATGTACCGGGGCTTCCGCCGCAACGGCTGGCTCTGACCGCGCCGGCGTCGGCACCCGGGCCCCGCTGAGGGCGGTACCCCCGGCCGGGGCCGGCGGTCAGCGCCGCCCGCCGCGGGCCACCAGGACCAGCCCGAGCAGGATCAGCACCACCGCCGGGTAGGCGGCCGCCGGCGGCCACTGGCCCAGCCAGAGGGCGGCGATCAGCGCCGCGCCCGGCGTCTCCAGCAGGATCGCGGTCGAGGTGACGGACGGCCCGAGGCTGCGCACCACGCGGTTGCTCAGCGAGTGGCCGAGCAACTGGGCGGCGACCATCAGCAGCACGATCTGCCACCACACCCCGGCCGGCCACCCGGCCAGCGGCGTGCCGGCGACCAGGCAGATCCCCAGCAGCACCGCCGCCGTGGTGGCGTAGCAGACCAGGGTGTACGCGGTGGTGCTGACGGTCTTGCGGACCTCGGCGCCCAGCAGCATGTACCCGGCCGCGGCCAGGCCGGCGGCGAGCGCGAGCGCGTCGCCGAGCAGCGCGCGCGGGGAGAGCGAGAGGTCGACGCCGGTCAGCACCAGCACCCCGGCGAAGGCGACGACCGTGCCGAGCCAGACCAGCCGCGGCGCCCGGACGCCCATCAGCCGCATCAGCAGGATGGTCCACAGCGGGGTGGTGGTGACCAGGGCGGTGGCCGAGGCCACCGAGGTCATCCGCAGGCTGGGCATCCAGAGCGCGAAGTGCACGGCGAGCAGCGCCCCGGCGGCCACCGCGAGCAGCAGCGCCCGCCGGCCGATCCCGCGCAGTTCGGCGCGGTGGCGCAGCAGCGCGTACGGGCCGAGGACGCCGACCGACATGACGTTGCGCCAGAGGGCGATCGCCAGCGCGGGCGCGGCGGTGGCGCTGATCAGCGGGCCGGACAGCGAGATGCCGCCGATCGAGACGGCGAGCAGCAGCAGGTCGAGGGTGGGCAGCGGGTGCGCCGGCCCCGGGTCGGCGGTCGCGGGGGCGGCGGAGGGGGCGGTCGCGGGCCGGGCGGCGGGCACGGCGCTCCTTGCTGGTCGCGGGGGTGGGGCGGTCATACGGTAAGGCCCGTGGCGGCGCAATGGAACTGTCGCCCGGAGGCTGAGACGCCCGGTGGACGCCGAAAGCCGTACGCTGTCCGCCATGGACCGTACGCCCGCCGCCGCGACCGCCGACGACTTCCTCGACCGGGCCCTGCTGGAGGAGGCCGCGAAGAAGTCCGGCCTGCTCTGGGTGCGCGCGGACGGGCAGGAGCAGGCCCGGCCGCTGTGGCACGCGTGGCACGACGGCGCGGTCGTGGTGGTCGGCGGGGGCGCCGAGCAGCCGCTGCACGGCCTGGAGCCCGGCGCCGGGGCCGTGGTCACCGTCCGCAGCAAGGACAAGGGCGGTCGGCTGACCGGCTGGAGCGCCCGGGTGGTCGAACCCGCCCCGGGCAGCGAGGCCTGGCTGGGCGCCGTCGAGGAGCTCAAGGGCAAGCGGCTGAACGCGCCCGACACCGACGCCATCACCGAGCGCTGGGCCCGCGAGTGCCGGGTGCTGCGGCTGGAGCCGACCGGCCCGCTCACCGAGCACCCCGGGGCGATGCCGGACGGCTCGCACGCCGCCCAGCCGATGCCCACCCCGGCCACCACCCGGCTGCCGATCCCGGCCGGCCTGCCCAAACTGCTGTTCAAGCGCCGTTAAAGGTTCACGCCCAGGACGTGTCCGGCGGCTACCGTGCCTCCCGGCCGGGCCCGGAGCACGCGGGTAGCCTTGGCCGCGAGTGCGCCCCCGGCGCACCCGGTACGGCGTCGAGCGAGTCGAGGGAGTCCATGGCAGGGCCAGGCACCCGGGTCTTCATCTCCCATCTGTCCGCCATCGCGGTGTTCGACCCGAACGGCGACCAGGTCGGGCGGGTCCGGGACGTGGTCGTGTCGCTGCGGCTCGGCGGCCGCCCGCCGCGCGTGCTCGGCCTGGTGGTCGAGGTGGTCGGCCGGCGCCGGATCTTCCTGCCGATGACCCGGGTGACCAGCCTGGAGTCCGGCCAGGTGCTCACCACCGGCGTGATCAACCTGCGCCGCTTCGAGCAGCGCCCGTCCGAGACCCTGGTGCTCGCCGAGCTGCTGGACCGCACCGTCACCTGGTCCAAGACCGCCGAGGACGTCACCGTGCTGGACGTCGGCATGGTGCAGACCCGGCTGCGCGAGTGGGAGATCAGCAAGGTCTTCGTCCAGGTCGGCCGGGCCGGCCGGCTGCGCAAGGGCAAGGGCGAGCGGCTCACCCTGGACTGGCAGGACGTCACCGGCTTCTCGCTGCCCGAGCAGGACCAGGGCGCGGCCAACCTGCTCGCCACCTTCGAGCAGCTGCGCCCCGCCGACCTCGCCAGCGTGCTGCACCACCTGTCCGCCAAGCGCCGGGCCGAGGTCGCCGCCGCCCTCGACGACGAGCGGCTGGCCGACGTCCTGGAGGAGCTGCCCGAGGACGACCAGGTCGAGATCATCGGCAAGCTCCAGGAGGAGCGCGCCGCCGACGTCCTGGAGGCGATGGACCCGGACGACGCCGCCGACCTGCTCTCCGAGCTGCCCGGCGACGAGGCCGAGCGGCTGCTCCAGCTGATGGAGCCGGACGAGGCCGCGCCGGTGCGCCGCCTGCTGACGTACGAGGAGGACACCGCCGGCGGTCTGATGACCACCGAGCCGATCGTGCTGGAGCCGGACGCGACGGTCGCCGAGGCGCTGGCCCGGGTCCGGGTCAGCGACCACAAGCCCGCGCTGGCCGCGCAGGTCTTCGTCTGCCGCCCGCCGAACGAGACCCCGACCGGCCGCTACCTGGGCACCGTGCACTTCCAGCGGCTGCTGCGCGAGCCCCCGTACGTCCTGGTCGGCTCGCTGGTCGACGACGACCTGGACCCGCTGCCGCCGGACACCCCGCTGTCGCTGATCACCAGCTACCTGGCGACCTACAACCTGGTCGCCGCGCCGGTCGTCGACGACGCGGACCACCTGCTCGGCGCGGTGACCGTCGACGACGTGCTCGACCACCTGCTGCCGGACGACTGGCGCGACGCCGCGCTGCACGCCCACGACGAGGTCCGCGACGACGAGACGGAAGGGGTGACCGATGGACGGTGACCGCAGCGGACGGTCGGACGACTCCGCACGCCGGCGCCTCCAGGGCGAACTGCGCCAGCTGCGACAGCTGCGCGAGCTGCGCACCCGCGAGGGCGCCCGGGACCGGCGCGCGGAGACCGCGCCGATCACCGGCACCGGCCGCGCCCGGCTCGACCAGCCGCGCACCGCCCGGCCCGGCCTGCTCACGCTGCCCTCCTACGACCCGGAGGCCTTCGGCGTCCTGTCCGAGCGGATCGCCCGCTTCCTCGGCACCGGGCGGTTCATCGTCTGGATGACGGTGGTGGTCGTCGTCTGGATAGCGTGGAACACCCTGCTGCCGATGTCCGTGCGCTTCGACGAGTACCCGTTCATCTTCCTGACCCTGGCGCTGTCCCTGCAGGCCTCGTACGCGGCCCCGCTGATCCTGCTGGCGCAGAACCGGCAGGACAACCGGGACCGCGTCAACATGGAGCAGGACCGCGCCCGCAGCGACCGCAACATCGCCGACACCGAGTACCTGACCCGCGAGGTCGCGGCCCTCCGGCACGGGCTCGGCGAGGTCGCCACCCGGGCCTTCATCACTTCTGAACTGGGCAGCATCCGGTCCGAACTCCAGTCCCTGCTCAAGGAGATCGACGAACGCCGGGAGGCCCCCGAGCCGCTGTGACCCGCGGCACGCTACCGACCGGTTAACGACTTCGCCGGGCGCCGTACCATCAAGGCATGGCCAACGAGACAGAGGTCGCGGCCGGCGTCACGGAGGAGTCCGTACGCCAGGCGCTGGCGACCGTCAACGACCCGGAGATCAACCGCCCGATCACCGAGATCGGCATGGTGAAATCGGTCGGGATCGCCGAGGGCGGCGTGGTGAGCGTCGCGGTCTACCTGACGGTCTCCGGCTGCCCGATGCGCGACACCATCGTCACCCGGGTGCGCGAGGCGGTCGGGAAGGTCCCCGGCGTGACCGGCGTCGAGGTCGAGCTCGACGTGATGAGCGACGAGCAGCGCAAGGAGCTGTCCCAGCTGCTGCGCGGCGGCGCCCCCGAGCGGGAGATCCCGTTCGCCAAGCCGGGCACGCTGACCCGGGTCTACGCCGTCGCCTCCGGCAAGGGCGGCGTCGGCAAGTCCTCGGTGACCGTCAACCTGGCGGCCGCGATGGCCGCCGACGGCCTGAAGGTCGCCGTGGTGGACGCCGACATCTACGGCCACAGCGTGCCGCGCATGCTGGGCGTCGAGGGCCGGCCGACCCAGGTCCAGGACATGATCATGCCGCCGCAGGCGAACGGCGTGAAGGTCATCTCGATCGGCATGTTCACCCCGGGCAACGCCCCGGTGGTCTGGCGCGGCCCGATGCTGCACCGCGCGCTCCAGCAGTTCCTCGCCGACGTGTACTGGGGCGACCTGGACGTGCTGCTGCTGGACCTGCCGCCCGGCACCGGCGACATCGCCATCTCGGTGGCCCAGCTGGTCCCCAACGCGGAGATCCTGATCGTCACCACCCCGCAGATGGCCGCCGCCGAGGTGGCCGAGCGGGCCGGCACCATCGCGGTGCAGACCCACCAGAAGATCGTCGGCGTGATCGAGAACATGTCCGGCATGCCGTGCCCGCACTGCGACGAGATGATCGACGTCTTCGGCACCGGCGGCGGCCAGACCGTCGCGGACGCGCTCACCCGCACCGTCGGCGCGACCGTCCCGGTGCTCGGCTCGATCCCGATCGACGTGCGGCTGCGCGAGGGCGGCGACGACGGCCGCCCGGTCGTGCTCGCCGCGCCCGACTCCCCGGCCGGCGTCGCCCTGCGCGCGGTGGCCGGCAAGCTCGGTGGCCGCCAGCGCGGGCTGTCCGGGATGTCGCTGGGCCTGACGCCCAGGAACAAGTTCTGAGACGGTGACGACGAAGGGCCGGGTGGTCGGACCAGACCACCCGGCCCTTCGCCGTACCGCCGCGGGCCCTACGGCCGGGTGTAGGCGGTCAGGTCCGGGACGGTGGAGAAGCCGAGGCCGTACGCGCTGACGCCGCGGCCGTAGGCGCCGAGCAGGACGCCGGGGGCCTCGCCGGCCAGCACCCAGCCGTACTCGGACTCGCGGTAGCGGAAGGGCTGCGGCAGGCCGTTGACCGGCAGGCTGAGGGTGGACCAGCCCGGGCCGGCCAGGTCGTCGGCGAGGTCCCAGGCGAGGCTGCTCTGCTGGTCCAGCCAGTCCTGGCGCAGCGCCCGGTCCAGCTGCCCGGGCCAGGTGCCGGCGAGCAGGCCGGAGCCGGCCAGCCAGGCGGCGGAGGAGGCGGAGGTCGCCTCCAGGGTGCCGGTGTTGTCGGCGCTGCGGCGGCTGTCCCGGCGGGCCACGGTGACCACGACGGCGAACTTCCGCACGTCGCGCGGCTCGTACCGCTGGGCCGGCTCCTCGCCGTGGCCGAGCGAGCCGTAGTCGACGCTGCCCGCGGTGCGGGGGCCGGCGCCGGCCTGCACCAGGAAGCGACGGCCGGTCCAGCCCTCGTCCAGCCCGTACCAGGGGAAGTCTGCGGACAGGTAGGGCACCAGCGGGTCCGCCGGGCCCGCCTGTCCGCCGACCACCGGGCCGCCGGCCGTGGCCGTCGCCCCTCCCGCCTGACTCGTCGCGTCCATCCCCGGGCCTCCTCAAACACACGTTTGCCTGCCGTGGCGCGCTCCCATGGTGGCGTACCGCGGCGCTCCCCGGGGCCGTTACCGGTCCGCGACGGGGCGCGGTGTGACGGACGGCTCAGCGGGAGCAATCAGCACAATAGCGGCGCACACGCCACCGCCCCGCTCAGCCGGGTGGCCGGGCGGGGCGGTGGCGCGGCGCCGGGGCGCCGTACGCGGGGTCGGTCAGGTGGCGTCGGGGTCGAACGGGGGGCGCTCGCCGGGGGCCAGCGGGGCGCCGGCGGAGGCGGGGGCGGAGGCCGGCGCGGACTTCTCGAAGCTGACGCTGCCGCTGCGGCCGTTGACCGGGGCCGCGGGCTTGTCGTCCAGGACGGAGCGGATGTCCAGCGAGTCCTTCATCCCCTTGAGGCCCAGCGGGTCCTCCTCGCCGCCCATGAGCTGCTTGCGGACGAAGGTCTTGGGGTTCAGGTCCTCGAACTCGAAGTCCTGGAAGTCGGGGCCCAGCTCGCTGCGGATGTCCTCCTTCGCGTTGTCGGCGAAGGAACGGATCTTCCGGACGACGTTCATGGTGTCCTGGATCAGCTTCGGCAGTTTGTCCGGACCGAAGATGATGATGGCCATCACGACGAGGGTCAGCACCTCCAGCCCGCTCACGTCGCTGAACACCTTTGGCTCCCTAGCTCGTCGGACGACGGTTCCTACAGGGTAATGGCCACCGGCGAGTCCCTGGTCCACGCTGGGATGAAGCCGTGGTAAAGACCTGCCGGTGGCCGAGGCCGTCCGGACGGGGGATCGAGCGCGCGTCCCGGGTCCGTCGAGGGTTGTTCTAGCGGGTCTGCTGGCGCTGTGCCACGGCGCCCCCGGGGTAGCGCTCCGGGGAGCCCGGCGGGGTCGCGTCGCGGGTCGCGGCGACCGGGCGGCCGGGGAAGTCCACCGGGACCTGGGCGTTCATCGGGACGAGGCCGCCGCCGCGTCCGGTGCCGGAGCCGGGCGGGCTGACGGTGGTGCCGTGGCGCTCCTCGCCCTGCGTGCTGAGCCCGCCGACACCGCCGAGCGTCACCGCGGCGACGGAGAAGGCGCCCGCGGCGGCGAACACCAGCCGGCGGCCCCGCGCGGGCGGGCGGACGACGGCCGCGGAGGACTGCGGACGGGCGGGGGCGGCGGTGGGCTCGGGGCGGGCGGAGCGCCGGCCCATCAGCGGCCGCAGCACCGCGCCGCGCCCGAAGGCGCGCGGGTCCACCCCGGGCAGCGGCGTGTCCGCGCCGAGCGCGCCGGCGCCGAAGGAGGCCCCGGCACCACGGCCGAAGGAGCCGCCGTCGAGCCGGCTGCCGCCGAGCGTCCCGGCGGCGGCGACCCCGCCGCCGGGCAGGTCGTCGTCGTCATCGCGGCGGCCGCGGCCGGCCGGCCAGTCGCCGTCCGCCGGGGCGTCCTCGGGAAGGCCGCCGACGGCCATCAGGCGGGCCATCAGCGCGGAGGACGGGCCGGGCGTGCCGGTGCGGGTCAGCATGTGCTTGACGGCGCGGGCCTCGTCGACCTCGGCGAGGCAGTGCGGGCAGGTCGCCAGGTGGGCCTGGACGCGGTCGCGCGAGTCGTGGCCGAGCTCGCCGTCCAGGAAGGCGGAGAGGCGCTCGCCGAGGTGGTGGTCCTCGGCGGGTGCGGCGGGGCGGACGGGAAGCGCGTGCAGCGCCGTGTCCGCGGGCAGTGCCACCGCGGGCAGCACGGGCTCACCGGGTTCGTCGCCTCCGCGACGGCCCGGCAGGGCCCAGCCCCGTCGGTTCGGGGACCGGTCGGAGGCGTCCGACCGACCCGAACCGGACCGGCTGGTTCCGCTCACGACCGCCTCCGTCCGCGCCCACCGGGCGCGACCGCGGCCTCGACCGCTCCGACGCCGACCGGCACCGGCTCCTCCGAGCCGCCGCGGCGCTCCCGGCCGGGGGCCGAGCCGGGGGCGCGGTGCTTGAGCGCGGCGCGCAGGTGCGAGCGGCCGCGGTGGATGCGGCTGCGGACGGTGCCGAGCTTGACGCCCAGCGTGGCGGCGATCTCCTCGTAGGACAGGCCCTCGATGTCGCAGAGCACCACCGCGGCGCGGAACTCCGGCGCCAGGGTGTCCAGCGCCTGCTGCACGTCGGCGTCGAAGTGAGTGTCGCTGAAGTGCTGGGCCGGGCTCGGCTCGCGGGAGGCGAGCCGCTCGGCCGCGTCCTCGCCGAGCGCGTCGAAGCGGATGCGCTGGCGGCGGCGGACCATGTCCAGGAAGAGGTTGGTGGTGATCCGGTGCAGCCAGCCCTCGAACGTGCCGGGGGTGTACGTGGACAGCGAACGGAACACCCGGACGAAGACCTCCTGGGTGAGGTCCTCGGCGTCGTGCTGGTTGCCCGTCAGGCGGTAGGCGAGCCGGTAGACGCGGGCGCTGTGCGCCTCGACGATCTCCTCCCAGCTGGGCGGAGTCCAGGTCTGCGCGTCGGGACCCTCGGTGAAGGTCGCGAGGGCGGGGGCCTCGGTGGCGCCGCCGGCCGGCGTCGCGGCCACGGGCTGGTCCAGGTCGGAGTGCGCAGGCTGGTTCATCACGGGCTTCGGCGTACGGGCTGACGCGGTGCCGCGGGAGTGCCGCCGCACAGGGACGTCGCCCTCGGCCACACCTCCTCGGTCGGCTCTTCTGCCCAGCAGGGCCACCACCATATCCACCTCACCCGTCAAGCCCGGATAAAAGTGCCCGGGAGGTCTTCCGCACCCGGTCCGTCCTGACAACGGCCCGCCGCCGTACGCGGTTCCCGGTCGGCCAGTAATCTGTGCCAGGAAATATCGACATCCTTCGGCACCGGGCCTCGCCCGGGGCTCCGAAAGAGGCAGCCATCAGCGAGTTCGGGCCCGCGCACGCGGCCCTCGCCGACACCTACGTGAGCGAGGACGCCGTGCTGACCTACGCCCGGGCGCAGTCCGCGCGGACCGGGATACGGGCGATCGGACCGAGCGGCGGGGCCTGCCTGCGGCTGCTGGCCGCCGCGCTGGACGCCAAGGCGGTGGCCGAGATCGGCACCGGCACCGGGGTGTCCGGGGTCTACCTGCTGCGCGGAATGCGGCCGGACGGCGTGCTCACCACGGTCGACTCCGAGCCGGTGCGCCAGCAGCTGGCCCGCGAGGCGTACCAGGCGGCCGGGTTCGCGGCCAACCGCTCCCGGTTCATACCGGGCCGGGCGCTGGAGGTGCTGCCCCGGCTCGCCGACGGCCAGTACGACCTGGTGTTCTGCGACGGCGACCCGGTCGAGTCCTGCGAGTACCTGCGGGAGGCGCTGCGGCTGCTGCGGCCGGGCGGGATGGTCTGCTTCGAGGGCGTCTTCCAGGAGGGCCGGCTGGCCGAGCCGGAGCTCCAGGACCCGCAGACCGGCGCGGTCCGGGACCTGGTCCGGGACGTGCGGGAGAGCGAGGCCCTGCTGCCGGCGCTGCTGCCGGTGTCGGACGGGCTGCTCTGCGCCGTCAAGCGCTGAGCGTCGGGCGCCGAGCCCGGCGCCCCTTCGGGCCCGGGCCCGGGAAAACGTGCGGACCCGGGCCGACATGACGTCGAACCCGGGCCCGGCAGCACATCTCCAGGAGATGGCGAGCACCTGCTGCGGTCAGCCGCAGGCCTTCTTCAGGGCCTCGCCGAGGGCCTGGGCCTCGTCCGGCGTGAGCTCCACCACAAGGCGTCCGCCGCCTTCGAGCGGAACGCGCATGATGATGCCCCGTCCCTCTTTGGTGACTTCGAGCGGGCCGTCACCCGTCCGCGGCTTCATGGCCGCCATGCTCGTTCCCCTTCCTGCAACCGCTCAGCTACGCACCGGCAGTCCGTCCACCGCCGGTATCGAACGCATTGATCGGAAGCCATTATCCCGCATGCCACGGGCTGATGACCAACATCACTCTCGGTGCAACCACGACCGGACCGCCCCCAACCGCCGCAAACCACGTCATAAGCCCCGGCGTGGCGGTGGTGCGGACACCGCCCGAAGGTGCGATACCTCACACTCCCCAGGCCCCCGTGTGCTCCGGCATCCTGACACACACGACCGACAACGCCTCGATCCCGGGAGCCCTCACCCATGTCCGATTCCGTGCTGTACGAGCTGGACGGCGGCCTGGCCGTCATCACCATCAACCGCCCGGAGGCGATGAACGCGCTCGACGTCGCCACCAAGGTCGCGCTGCGCGACGCCGTGACCGCCGCGGCCGCGGACCCGGCGGTGCGGGCCGTCCTGCTCACCGGAGCGGGCGAGCGGGCGTTCTGCGTCGGGCAGGACCTGAACGAGCACCTGGCCATGCTGAAGCGGGCCGAGGAGACCGGCGAGGGCGCGCTGCGGACCGTCGGCGAGCACTACAACCCGCTGGTGCGGGCACTGGCCGGGATGCGCAAGCCGACCGTCGCCGCGGTCGGCGGGGTCGCGGCCGGGGCCGGCGCCTCGCTCGCCTTCGCCTGCGACTTCCGCGTCCTGTCCGACCGGGCCGGCTTCAACACCGCCTTCGCCGGGATCGGGCTGACGGCCGACTCGGGCGCCTCCTGGACGCTGCCCCGGCTGGTCGGGCACGCCAGGGCCACCGAGCTGCTGATGCTGCCCCGCACGGTCAAGGCCGCCGAGGCCGCCGAGCTGGGCCTGGCCACCAGGGTGGTGCCGGCCAGGGAACTCGCCGCCACCGCACGGGCCTTCGCCCGTGAGCTGGCCGAGGGCCCGACCGTCGCCTACGGCGCCATCAAGGAGTCGCTGGCGTACGGCGCCTCCCACTCGCTGGACGAACTCCTCGACAAGGAGGACGAGTTGCAGACGCTGGCCGGCAACAGCGAGGACCACCGGATCGCGGTGCGCGCCTTCATCGCCAAGGAGAAGCCGACGTACCTGGGCCGCTAGGGCCGGTGTCCGGGGCCGGGCCGGGCCGGCCCCGCCGGTCAGCCCTTGGCGCCGGTGCGGACGTGGCAGTCCGCCAGGTGGTCGTCGACCAGCCCGCAGGCCTGCATCAGGGCGTACGCGGTGGTCGGGCCGACGAAGCGGAAGCCCGCCTTCTTCAGCGCCTTCGCCAGCGCCGTCGACTCCGGCGTGACGGCCGGCACCTCGCCCATCGTGCGGGGGGCCGGCCGGCCCGGTTCGGCGGCGAACTGCCAGATCAGCGCGTCCAGGCCGCCCGCCAGGTCGCGGGCGACCCGCGCGTTGGCGATCGCCGCCTCGATCTTGGCCCGGTTGCGGATGATGCCGGCGTCGGCGAGCAGGCGCTCCTTGTCCGCCTCGCCGAACTCGGCGACCTCGGCGATCCGGAAGCCCGCGAACGCGGCCCGGAAGCCCTCGCGGCGGCGCAGGATGGTCAGCCAGGACAGGCCGGACTGGAAGGCCTCCAGGCAGACCCGCTCGAACAGCGCGTCGTCGCCGTGCACCGGGCGGCCCCACTCGGTGTCGTGGTAGACCCGGTAGTCGTCGGTGGAGTCGCCCCAGCCGCAGCGGCGCAGGCCGTCCGCGCCGAGAACCGCGCCCCCGGCCGGGTCGGTCACTTCTCCGTCTCCGGCTTCGCGTCCTCGGGGGCGTGCTCCCCGGCCGGCTGCTTGGCGAGCACCACGGCCGGCTCGACCACCTGGGCGAACTGCTCCAGGCCGGGCAGCGGTTCGGCCGCCGGGTCGGGGGCGCTGGTCGCCTCGACCGCGCCGCGCAGGTGGGCGGCGGCCTCCAGCTCGGCGATCCGCGCGTCGCGGTAGGCGAGTTCGGCGCCGAGGCGGTCCAGGACGTCGTCCACCTCGTCCATCCGGTAGCCGCGCAGCGCCATCGGCAGGCGCAGCTCGTCCACGTCCGCCCGACCCAGCGGGCGGTCCTGCGGCAGCCGCGCGGAGATCCGGTCCGGTGCCGCCTCCGGCATCGAGCCGCCCCCGCCGAGCGCCACCAGGGCGGCACCGCCGACCACCACGGCCATGGCGACCACGATCACCCAGAACACGAGCTGTCCTCCCGAACTCCCGGCCGGTCCGCTATGTGGTGGCAGGCAACCACACTGATCATGACAGCATGGTCCCTTAGTGAGGCCGGGGGCCATCATCGCACCCGCAGGAGCTCTGGAGGAGACATCGGTGGCACTGCGCCTGGGACCGCGGGAATTCGGTGACGACGAGCTGGTGATCATGGCGATCGTCAACCGGACGCCGGACTCGTTCTTCGACAAGGGCGCGACCTTCGCCGACGAGGCCGCCTTCGCCGCCGCGGACCGCGCGATGGCCGAGGGCGCGGCGATCCTGGACATCGGCGGGGTGAAGGCCGGGCCCGGCGACGAGGTCACGGTCGAGGAGGAGCTGCGGCGCACCGTGCCCTTCGTGGCCGAGCTGCGCAAGCGCCACCCCGAGGCGGTGATCAGCGTGGACACCTGGCGGCACGAGGTCGGCGAGGCGGTCTGCGAGGTGGGCGCGGACCTGCTGAATGACGCCTGGGGCGGCGTGGACCCGAGGCTCGCCGAGGTGGCCGCCCGGTACGACGCCGGGCTGGTCTGCACCCACGCGGGCGGCGCCGAGCCCCGTACCCGGCCGCACCGGGTCGGGTACGAGGACGTGATGGCGGACATCCTGCGGGTGACCGTGGGGCTCGCCGAGCGCGCGGTGGAGCTGGGCGTGCGGCGGGACGCGGTGGTCATCGACCCGGGGCACGACTTCGGCAAGAACACCCGGCACTCGCTGGAGGCCACCCGGCGGCTGCCGGAGATGACCGCGACCGGCTTCCCGGTGCTGGTCTCGCTCTCCAACAAGGACTTCGTCGGCGAGACCCTGGACCGGCCGGTGAACGAGCGGCTGCTCGGCACCCTGGCCACCACCGCGGTCTCGGCCTGGCTGGGCGCGCGGGTCTACCGGGTGCACCAGGTCGCGGAGACCCGCCAGGTGCTGGACATGGTCGCCTCGATCCGGGGCACCCGCCCCCCGGCGGTCGCCCGCCGGGGGCTGGCGTGAACCCTCCTGTCGGCGCTCGGCTCGCCTCCGGGGCGCTCGGACCCGGTGCCGACGGTCGTCGCTCCGGCGCTCGTCCCTCGCTTGTCGCTCCTCGCTTTCGGCACCGGCGCGACCCTTCGGCTCGCTCGCGCTAGATCTCGTTCGCGGGCCGGCGGGCGTCGGCGAGGATCTTCATGACCTCGTCGATCTCGTCGGTGATGTGGAACAGCTCCAGGTCGTGCGGGGCCGCCTTGCCCTGCGCGACCAGGGTGTCCTTCAGCCACTCGTACAGGCCGCCCCAGTAGGCGCTGCCGTAGAGGATCACCGGGAAGCGGGTGACCTTCTTCGTCTGCACCAGGGTGAGCGCCTCGAACAGCTCGTCCAGCGTGCCGAGGCCGCCGGGCAGGACCACGAAGCCCTGCGCGTACTTCACGAACATCGTCTTGCGGACGAAGAAGTAGCGGAAGTTCAGCCCGAGGTCGACGAACTCGTTGAGGCCCTGCTCGAAGGGCAGCTCGATGCCGAGCCCGACGCTGAGGCCGCCCGCCTCGGAGGCGCCGCGGTTGGCGGCCTCCATCGCGCCCGGGCCGCCGCCGGTGATCACCGCGTAGCCGGCCTCGGCGAGGGCCCGGCCGATGGCCACGCCCGCCTGGTACTCGGGCGAGTCGACCGGGGTCCGGGCGGAGCCGAAGACACTGATCGCGGGCGGGAGTTCGGCGAGGGCGCCGAAGCCCTCGACGAACTCCGAGGTGATCCGCAGGACCCGCCACGGGTCGGTGTGCAGCCAGTCGGTCGGACCGGTGGTGTCCAGCAGGCGCTGGTCCGTGGTGCTCGTACCGACCTGGTCCCGGCGCACCAGCACCGGGCCCTTCTGCTTCTCGGGCCAGGCCTTCTTCTTCCGCGGCGCACCGACCTGCTCGGGGCCGTGGCCGTAGTGCTTCTCGTCTCCTGTGCCTGTCATGACGAAACCCTACGCCCGCCCTCCCCCGTTTTCAGGCAACGGGGGAAGGTCGGTTGAGCATCCGGAAGGTGGCGTTCGACTGCTGATCGGACGAGCGTCGCCGGCAGCGGCTCAGCTGGTCAGCCAGGCGCGCATCCGGTCCTCGACCTCGGCGATGGCGCTCAGCGAGCAGTACTCCTCGCGCTTGTGCGCCAGGTTCGGGTCGCCGGGGCCGTAGTTGACCGCCGGGACGCCGAGCGCGCTGAACCGGGCGACGTCGGTCCAGCCGAACTTGGCCCGGGCCTGGCCGCCGGTGGCCTCCAGGAAGGCCCGGGCGGCCGGCTGGGAGAGCCCGGGCAGGGCGCCCACGGCGAAGTCGGTGACGGTCAGCTCGAAGCCGTCGAAGACCTCGCGCACGTGCTTCTCCGCGTCCACCTCGTCGCGGTCCGGCGCGTAGCGGAAGTTGACCGTGACGACGCACTCGTCCGGGATCACGTTGCCGGCCACGCCGCCGTCGATCCGGACCGCGTTCAGGCCCTCGCGGTACTCCAGGCCGTCGATCTCCACCCGGCGCGGCTGGTAGTTCTCCAGCCGGGTGAGCACCTCGGCGGCGTGGTGGATGGCGTTGTCCCCGAGCCAGCTGCGGGCCGAGTGGGCGCGCACGCCGGTGAGCCGCACCTGCGCCCGCAGGGTGCCCTGGCAGCCGCCCTCGACCATGCCGCCGCTGGGCTCCATCAGCACCGCGAAGTCGCCGGCCAGCCACTCCGGGTGGTCCTTGGCCAGGTGGCCGAGGCCGTTGCGGGAGGCCTCCACCTCCTCGCAGTCGTAGAAGACGAAGGTGAGGTCGCGGTTGGGCTCGGGCACCGTGGCGGCGAGGCGCAGCTGCACGGCCACGCCGGACTTCATGTCCGTGGTGCCGCAGCCGTGGAGCAGGTCGCCCTCGACCCACGAGGGGAGGTTGTCGGCGATCGGCACGGTGTCCAGGTGGCCGGCCAGGACGACGCGCTCGGCCCGGCCCAGGTTCGTCCGGGCCACCACGTTGTTGCCGTGGCGGTCCACGGTGAGGTGCGGGTAGCCGCGCAGCGCGGTCTCGATGGCGTCGGCGAGCGCCTGCTCGTCGCCGCTCACCGAGGGGATGTCGACGAGCCGGGCGGTCAGCGTGCCGCCGTCGAGAGTGAGGTCCAGGGGCGTCGGGTTCGAGCTGCTCATGGGAGCCAGCCTAATCCGCGGCCCGGTCCGGTCGGAGGCGGGTGACGGCAACCGGAAGGCGCCGCACATCCGTCCGAGTGGGTACGGTGTCGGATCAAGGTGCAGGCGCGAGAGGGGCGACGGTGGCCAGGAGAAGGAGCAGCGAAGAGCTGGGCGACGAAGAGGAGCCCACTCGCCGCCGCGGGCCGCTTCGCGCCCTGCTGATGGTGATCGTCGGGCTGCTCGGCCTGGCCATGGTCGCCGGCCTGGCCGTGGTCGGGATCTGGTGGTTCGGTTTCAAGCCCGGCGCGTCCGAGGAGTGCTCGGTGAAGACGGCGGCCGGGAACGGCACGCTGGAGCTGCCGCAGGCCGCCAACGCCGCGACGATCGCCGCGGTGGCGCGTTCGCGCGGGCTGCCGGACCGGGCCACCACGATCTCGCTGGCGACCGCCATGCAGGAGTCCAAGCTGCGCAACCTCGCGGGCGGCGACCGGGACTCGATCGGCCTCTTCCAGCAGCGGCCGTCGATGGGCTGGGGCACCCCGGCGCAGATCTCGGACCCGGTGTACGCGACCAACAAGTTCCTGGACGGCCTGGTCAAGGTCCCGGGCTACACCCGGATGCCGCTGACCGACGCCGCGCAGACGGTGCAGAAGAGCGGCTACCCGCAGGCCTACGCCAAGCACGAGACCAAGGCGACCCTGCTCACCTCGGCGCTGGCCGGCCGGGAGCCCGCCTCGTTCTCCTGCGTGGTGCACGACTACGCCAAGCCGGACCCGGCGGACTCCGCCTCGGCCGCGCCGGGCGCCACCCCGGGCGCCACCGCGGCCCCGGCCGCCGCGCCGGACCGGGCCCAGGTGCTGTCCGACCGGGTGCGCCGGGAGTTCGGCCGCACGGTGACCCCGGCGACCGGCTACACCTCGACCATCAAGGGCGCCGAGAACGCCGTCTCGCTGACCCCGGACCCGGCCACCGCCGCCCTGACCTCCTCGCCGGACGCGGGGGCGGCGGACGGCGGGGTGAGCGCCGAGCGGGCGAGCGGCTGGGAGGTCGCCCACTGGGCGGTCGCCCAGGCCCAGCAGCTGGGCATCGCGACGGTCGCCTACGACGGGAAGATCTGGCGCAAGTCCAAGTCCGAGGACGGCTGGCAGAACCAGACCTCGGGCACCTCGACCAAGCTCGTCCAGGTCACGCTGGCCCCGGCCGACAAGAGTTGACGCACTGGTGTTCGGGTTGCCGCCGGACGGGTGATTCCGGTCAACCCCGGTGGACCGGCCGCCCGCTCCGGCGAACCCGGTTGGAGAACCGTCACTCCCCTTGACCGGGGCGGTTCGACGGCGTCCGACCGGGCCGGTCGGGCAGCGCTGTTGTGGTCGTACGATCCGATGGTCGGCCAGGAAGATTCCTTGCGTCGGCCGAAACCTTCTGGCTTCTCAAGCGGTAACAACGTCGTCCGCCCGGTCGTCCACGCCCGGTCCTTTGGCGGACGGGACGGACCCAGACCCCTTCGAGGAGCCCCATGTCTCACCCCCTCACGCGCCGGATCGCCCAGGCCGCGCTCGTCGTGGCCGCCGGAGCGACCCCGCTTCTCGCGGCCGGCTCCGCGTCCGCCCTGGGCGGGGACGCCCTGCTGCCCAAGAGCGACCTCGCGGCACCGCTGGGCCAGCTGGCCAACACCGACACCGGTTCCACCCTCCAGCACACCACCCACCAGCTCGGCCAGGCCGCCGGGACCACGGGTGCGGCCACCGTCGCCGCCGGCGTACCGGCCTCCGCCGACGCCGCCGGAAACATCGTCGCCCAGCAGCTGCCCGAGGCCAACGAGAAGGCCGGCTCGCTGACCGCCCCGGTCGACCAGACCGCGGCGACCGCGGGCCAGCTCTCCTCGGTCACCCCGAAGGTCGCCTCGTCCCTGGCCGGCAAGCTCGGCGAGGCCGTCACCGGCAAGAGCGCGGAGACCCGCAGCGCCACCGCCGGCACCGGCCCGCTCGGCGGACTCACCCAGGCGGGCTCGGTCACCCAGGCCGTGCCCGGCGCCGAGACGCTCACCGGCGCCGTCCCCGGCGGCACCGCCGTCGCCGACGCGCTGCCGGTCGGCGCGGTGCAGCGCGCGCTGCCGCTCGGCTCGGTCGAGCACGCCCTGCCCGCCGAGCTGCCCGCCACCGACGTGCTCGGCCTGGCCGAGCACGGGTCGGCCAACCGCCTCGGCGGTGCCGACCTCGGCGCGAACAGCCCGCTGTCCGGCCTCACCGGCGCGCTCGGCCCGCTCGGCGGCCTGCTGGGCGGCCTGGGCGGCGGCAACCTGAGCGGCGGCAGCCTCAGCGGCCTGCCGCTGTAACCCCCGCCGCCGCACAACCCCCGGCTCGGGGAGAACCCCGAAGGGGGCCGGTGTCCGTGACACCGGCCCCCTTCGCCGTACGGTCGCCCGCTACGGTCGGCGCGCCGAGCTCGGCGCGATCGCGGTCAGCTCGCCGCGCCCAGCCGCTCCACGGCCGCGGCGACCCGCTCGTCGGTCGCCGTGAACGCGACCCGCACGAAGCGGTCGCCGGCCGGCCCGTAGAAGTCGCCGGGCGCCACCAGGATGCCCAGCCCGGCCAGTTCGGCCACGGTCTCCCAGCACGGGCGGTCCTGGGTCGCCCACAGGTAGAGGCTCGCCTCGGAGTGCTCGATCCGGAAGCCGTACGCCTCCAGCGCCGCCCGCAGCGCCGAGCGCCGGGCCGCGTACCGCTCGCGCTGCTCGGCCACGTGGGCGTCGTCCGCGAGCGCGGCGACCGTCGCCGCCTGGACCGGCGCCGGCACGATCATGCCGCCGTGCTTGCGCACCTCCAGCAGCTCCCTGACCACCACCGGGTCGCCCGCCACGAAGGAGGCGCGGTAGCCGGCCAGGTTGGAGCGCTTGGAGAGCGAGTGGACGGCCAGCAGGCCCTCGTGGCCGTCGCCGCAGACGTCCGGGTGCAGGACGGAGACCGGCTCGGCCTCCCAGCCCAGCTCCAGGTAGCACTCGTCGCTGACCAGCAGCGCCCCGTGCTCCCTGGCCCACTCGACGGCCCGGCGCAGCTCGTCCGCGCCCAGCACCCGGCCGGTCGGGTTGGACGGCGAGTTCACCCAGAGCAGGCGCACCCGGGAGCCGTCCAGCTCGTCCACCGAGTCGTACTCGACCGGCTCGGCGCCGCACAGCCGGGCGCCCACCTCGTAGGTCGGGTAGGCCAGGCGCGGGTAGGCGACCTGGTCGCCGGGGCCGAGGCCGAGCTGGGTCGGCAGCCAGGCCACCAGCTCCTTGGAGCCGACGGTCGGGAGCACGGCCTGCGGGCCGGTCTCCGCGCCGAGGCGGCGGTGCAGCCAGCCGGCGATCGCCTCGCGCAGCTCCAGCGGGCCCCAGACGGTCGGGTAGCCGGGGGTGTCGGTGTGCGCGGCCAGCGCCTTCTGGATCACCTCGGGGACCGGGTCCACCGGGGTGCCGACGGAGAAGTCGCAGAGCCCGCCGGGGTGGGCCAGGGCGGTCGCCTTGTACGGCTCCAGCTTGTCCCAGGGGAAGACGGGGAGCTTGTCCGAAACGCGGCGCGCCGCCCCCGGGTGACCCGGGAACGGCGCGCGCGTGCTGTTGGTACTCACAGCTGTTGTGCCACCGATCGTCAGTGGTCGGCGTTCTGCGGCGGCAGAGCGGCGATGAACGGGTGGTCACGCTCGATCAGACCGAGCTTGGAGGCGCCGCCGGGGGAACCCAGGTCGTCGAAGAACTCGACGTTCGCCTTGTAGTAGTCCTTCCACTCCTCCGGAGTGTCGTCCTCGTAGAAGATCGCCTCGACCGGGCAGACCGGCTCGCACGCGCCACAGTCGACACACTCATCCGGGTGGATGTAGAGCGATCGCTCGCCCTCGTAGATGCAGTCAACCGGGCACTCTTCGATGCACGCCTTGTCCTTCACGTCGACACAAGGCTGCGCGATGACGTAGGTCACGCTGTCGTTCCTCCTCGGAAGGGCCTGGTGGCCCGTTCTGTTCTGCTGCCGTGCGCGGTGAGCGCGGCGTCGTCGATGCCCGCCCCTAGTATCGCGGGTCGGAGACCGCAAATGCACAGGAGGTGGCCAGATGGCGACGCACGACCCGGTCGGCGACCGTCCGGAAGTCCGGATAGACCGCTCTGACGTGGGACGACGCGTGTCCGTCCGCCGCCTCGCGGAGTTCGTGGACGACCGGCCGGTGTTCCGGGATTCGATCGGCGTGCTCACATCGTGGGACGATCATGGGTTGACGATCGCCCCTCGAACCGGCGATCCGGTGTTCTTGCCGGAGAAGCTGCTGGTCGCAGGCAAGACCGTGCCGCCGTTCCCGGCCCGGCGCGTCCCGTTGCCGGTCACCGCGCCGGTCGAACTGCAGCGGATCGCGGGCCGCGGCTGGCCGGCCGTCGAGCAGGAGCCGCTCGGCGAGTGGACGCTGCGCGCCGCCGCCGGGTTCACCCGGCGGGCCAACTCCGTCCAGGCGCTCGGGGACCCGGGACTGCCGCTGCCCCGGGCGCTGGCGGCCGTCCGCGCCTGGTACGCGGCGCGCGGACTGCCCGCGTACGTCGAGGTGATCTCCCCCGGCTCGCCCCCGGCGCTGGTCGCCGAACTCGACCGGCTCGGCGCCGGGTACGCGCCCACCCTGGTCCGCACCGCCCCGCTGGCCGGGCTCGCCCGGGCCGGCGCCGGGCACGACAGGGTGCGCCTCGCGCGGACCGCGGACGACCGGTGGCTGTCGGTGTACCGGCGGGTGAGCGGCGACCCGGCGGTGGAGGAGGCGGCCCGGCGGGTGCTGCACGGCGGGCCCTCGGTCTGGTTCGCCACCGTGCCGGGCGCCCCCGGGCAGCCGCCGCTGGCGATCGGACGCTGCGTCATCGAGGGCGCCTGGGCCTGCTTCGGCGCGATCGAGGTCCAGCCGTACGCCCGGCGGGCCGGACTGGCGACGACGGTCATGGCGGTGCTCGCCTCGCGCGCGGCCGAGGAGGGGGCGAGCGGCGGCTACCTCCAGGTCGAGGCGGAGAACGCGGGGGCGATCGCGCTCTATGACGGACTCGGCTTCACGACCAGTCACACTTACCACTACGCGCTCCTCCCCCAGGGGTAGCCGCCAGGCCGTACCGTCCGTCCGTTCGTCCGATCGCCCCGCCCGATCGTCCGTCCGCCGCCTTGTCCGTCCGCCGTACGAAAGCCGTCGCCGTCACCGTGACCGAGCAGAGCAGAGACCGCTTCCGGACCGCCGCCCGCGCCGAGCAGCCCGACCCGGTGCTGCTGTGCCTGCTCGCCGCCGCCGAGCACGGCATGGTGCCCGACCCCGGCGACCCCGGCGAACCGCCGGGCGTGGACGCGCTGCTCGCCGCCTGCGAGGCCGCGTTCGAGCGGCACGCGGCGGCGGTCCGGACGGCCGTCGCCGAGCGGGCGCCCACCGGGCCGGAGGAGACCGCCGCCCTGCTCGCCGCGGTGCTCGGCGGGCGGGAGCGCTTCCACGGGCGGCAGTCGGACTACCGGCGGCTGGAGTCCTCGCTGCTGCCCGACGTGCTGCGGCGCCGGCGCGGGCTGCCGATCACGCTCTCCCTGGTGTGGATGGCGGTCGGCCGGCGGGCCGGGCTGACCGTCCACGGCATCGCGCTGCCCGGCCACTTCATCGTCGCGGTGGGCGGCCCGGCCGGCGGCGAGGACTACGTCCTGGCCGACCCGTTCCACGGCGGGCGGCTGCTCGACCCGGCGGACGTCGAACGACTGGTCGCCGCCGCCGGGGCGGAGTTCACCCCCGCCCTGCTCACCCCGGCCCAGCCGCTGGAGGTCGTGCTGCGGGTGCTCGGCAACATCCGGCTCTGGGCCGCCGACCGCCCCGAGCACGCCCGCACCCAGCTCTGGGCCACCGAACTCGCCCTGCTGCTGCCCCGGCACCCCGCCCAGCTGCGCCTGGAACGGGCCGAACTCCTCGTCCGCACCGGGGACTTCCTCGGCGGCTCGGCGGAGATGGACGCCTACGCGCAGATCCTCGACGCCTTCGACCCGGACACCGCCGCCAAGGTCCGGCAGGAGGCCCGGGCGGCCCGGCACCGGCTCAACTGACCCCCGTCTGCGGACCGACGCCGGGGGCTTGAAGACGGGCCCTACAGCCAGCCCTTCTCCCGGGCGATCCGGACCGCCTCGGTGCGGTTGCGGGCCTCGGTCTTCTGGATCGCCATCGACAGGTAGTTGCGCACCGTCCCCTCGGAGAGGTGCAGCCGCCGGGCGATGTCCGCGTTCACCGCGCCGTCGGCGGCCGCGCCCAGCACGTCCCGCTCGCGCGGGGTCAGCGGGTTGGCGCCCTCGGCCAGCGCGGCGGCGGCCAGCACCGGGTCGATCACCCGCTCGCCGCGCAGCACCCGGCGGATCGCCTCCGCCAGCTCGGCGGCCGGCGCGTCCTTCACCAGGAACGCGTCCGCGCCCGACTCCATCGCCCGGCGCAGGTAGCCGGGCCGGCCGAAGGTCGTCGCGATGACCACCTTGGTCCGGGGCGCCCGGTCGCGCAGCTCGGCGGCCGCCTCGATGCCCGTCATCCCCGGCATCTCGATGTCCAGCACGGCGACCTGCACGTCGTTCGCGAGCACCGCCGCCACCACCTCGTCCCCGCGGCCGACCTGCGCGACGACGTCGATGTCCCCCTCCAGCCCGAGCAGCGCGGCCAGCGCCTCCCGGACCATCCCCTGGTCCTCGGCGAGCAGCACGCGGATCGAGGCCCCGCTGTCAGTGTCGTTCATGGCCACGACCTTAGAGGGCCGCGGGCTTGCGTCTCCGGTAAGGGGAGAGTCCAGAGTGGTCCCCATGGACGGCAGCGAAACGCTCTACCCGATCGGCGACCTCGCCCGGCGCACCGGACTCACCGTCAAGACCATCCGGTTCTACGCCGACACCGGCCTCGTCCCGCCCACCGGGCGCAGCGCCGCCGGCTACCGGCTGTACGACGTGCACGCCCTCGCCCGGCTGGACCTCGTCCGCACCCTGCGCGAACTCGGGCTCGACCTGCCCGCGATCCGCCGGGTGCTGGAACGGGAGGCCCCGCTGCACGAGGTGGCCGCCGCACACGCCGAGGCGCTGGAGGTGCAGATCCGCACCCTCCGGCTGCGCCGGGCGGTGCTGCTCGCCGTCGCCCAACGCGCTTCCACACCCGAGGAGATGGGACTCATGCACAAGCTCGCCAAACTCTCCGACGCCGAACGCCGGCGCCTGGTCCAGGACTTCGTCGACGAGGCCTTCGGCGGCCTGGACGCCAACCCGGAGTTCGTCGCCATGATGCGCTCCGCCATGCCCGAACTGCCGGACGAGCCAAGGGCGGAGCAGGTCGAGGCCTGGGTCGAACTCGGCGAACTCGTCCAGGACCCGGACTTCCGCGCGGCCGTCCGGCAGATGGCCGAACAGCAGGCCGCCGAACGGGCCGAGGGCGACCGCGGCGGGCTGCACCACGCGCTCACCGAGACCGTACGGTCCCTGGTCGGTGCGGCGCTGGCCGCCGGCACCGACCCCGCCTCCCCCGCGGCCGACCCCGTCCTCGACGCCCTCACCGCCGCCTACGCCGAGACCTTCGGCCGCCCCGACGACGCCGGGTTGCGGCGCTGGTTGCTCGACCGCCTGGAGACCGCCGACGACCCGCGCGCCGAGCGCTACTGGCAGCTG
Organism: Kitasatospora sp. NPDC058046; assembly: GCF_042885595.1. NCBI lineage: Bacteria > Bacillati > Actinomycetota > Actinomycetes > Kitasatosporales > Streptomycetaceae > Kitasatospora > Kitasatospora sp. NPDC058046. The sequence goes on along the minus strand of NZ_JBHVRS010000002.1, from coordinate 388,171 downwards.
CTGGCGGTGATCAACGGCTGGCCCGTCCCGGAGAGCCTCACCGGGGTATTCCGGTGGTTCACCGGGGCGCTGCGGGCCAGACTGGCGCGATGATCACCCTGGAACCCCTGCGCCCCGACCACGCCGAGGCCCTGCTGGCCTTCGAACGCGCCAACCGCGCGTACTTCGCCCGCAGCATCCCGGACCGCGGCGACGCCTACTTCGCCGGCTTCGCGGACCGCCACGCCGCCCTCCTCGCCGAACAGGCCGAGGGCACCTGCCGGTTCCACGTGGTGCTCGACGCGGCCGGCGGGCTGGTCGGCCGCGCCAACCTCGTCGACCTCGCCGACGGCAGCGCCGAACTCGGCTACCGGATCGCCGAGTCGGCCGCCGGCCGCGGCGTCGCGAAGGCCGCCGTCGCCGAGGCCTGCCGCCTCGCGGCCACCGCCTACGGGCTGACCGTCCTGACCGCCGTCACCACCGTCGACAACCCCGCCTCCCAGGCCGTCCTCGCCCGCAACGGCTTCGCGCTCAGCCACCGGTTCCTCTTCGCCGACCGCCCCGCCCTCGCCTACCGCCGCCCCCTGGGCGACCTCGGCTGAGCGCGGGCTGAAGGCCGGGCCGGCGTCCCGCTACGGCAGCCAGCGGCGGGCGGCCTCGACGCTGTCGGCGGGGCTGGTGTTGAAGGCGACGGCCGCCTGCGGGGCGTGACGGCGGACCAGGTTGACGACCGCCTCGAAGAACGGCAGCGCCGGTTCGGGCTTGCGGATGCCGCCGCCGATGACGACGACGTCCCAGCGGCGCCCGGCGAGGGCCGCCACGACGGCGGGTTCGGCGGTGTCGTCGGGGGCGACCAGGGTCACGGCGGCGTCGATGCCGTGCTCGGTGAAGCGGGCGAGTTCGGCGTCGAGGAGGGCCCGCACCGCGTCTCCGTCCACGCCGGGGACGGTGTGCGGGTCGAAGCCGAGGATGAGAACGGTGGGCATGCCCGGTACGACGCTCACTCCGGCCGCCCGGGTTCCCCGCCGAGGTAGCGGGCGGCGTCGACGAGGGTGAGCTTGGGGTCGGTCCAGGAGCAGACCTCCAGCCAGGAGAGCCGGCCGTCCTCGGCGAAGAGCAGGATCTCGCCGTCGGAGCCGATCGCCGCCTCGGCGACCACCTCCGAGCGGGCGCCGTCCTGGACGCCGGCGAACAGGGCGGTGCTGCAGCCGCACCGGCAGCGGGACTCGACGCGCAGGTGCGGGACCTGGGCGCGCAGGGGGTGGCCCTCGGGGAGGAGGAAGTCGAGGACCCGGGCGACGTCGCTGGGGAGGAGGGTCATGGGCGCCTGCGCAATCGTGTGGTGAGGACGGACAGTTCTTCGATCCGGAGGAGGTGGGCGAGCAGGAGGTAGCCGACGGCGAGGGCGGCGGCGGCCGGCAGGAGGCCGTACCGGGTGGCCCACCAGGCGCCCGCGGCGGCCGGCAGGGCCGCCAGCAGCGGCTTCCCGTGGGCTCCCAGGACCCGCAGCGGCCCGAGCCGCCGGCGCAGCAGCAGGGCGGCGGCCGCGCAGGTGAGCAGGAACGACGCCCCGTAGCAGCCGGCCATCCCGGTGACGGCCCAGCGCAGCGGCAGCAGCCGGTGGCAGAGCACCGCCCCCAGCGCCGTGGCGGCGACCGGCAGCAGGTTGAGCAGGAAGGGCGTACGGCTGTCGCCGAGCGCGTAGAAGACGCGGGTCAGCGCGTAGCCGGCGGAGTACAGGACCAGGCCGGGCGCGAAGGCGGTCAGCATCCCGGCGATGGCCCGTACGTCGTCGGCGCCGGTGCTCCCGTGCCCGAAGGCGAGCGCGCACAGCTGCGGTGCGAGGACCGCGAACGCGCAGGCCGCCGGGACGGTGACCACCGCGATGGTGCGGACGGTGCGGGCGAGCAGCGCGCGGACGGCCCGCGGGGAGTCGGCGGCGGCGGTGAGCGCGGGGACGACCGCCGTCACCACCGACACCGTGACCACCCCGTGCGGCACGATCCACAGCAGGTACGCGCTGCTGTACGCGGTGTACCCGACGCCCGGCAGCCCGGCCTCGGCGGCCCGCGAGCCGACGGAGGTCGACAGCCGGGTCACCACCCAGTAGCCCACCTGGTCGCCGAGCACCAGCAGCAGCGTCCACCCGGCGGCCCGCAGCGGCTCGCCGAGCCCGGCCTGCCGCCAGTCCCAGCGCGGCCGGGGCCGCACCCCGGCGGCCCGCAGGCAGGGCAGCAGCACCAGGCTCTGCGCCACCACCCCGGCCGTGGTGCCGGCCCCGAGCACGGTCACGTCGGCCGTGGAGAAGGACCGTTGGCCGAGGTACCCGGCGAACACCCCGATCACCACCAGGTTGTTGAGCACCGGCGCCCAGGCCATCGGCGCGAACCGCTGCCGGGCGTTGAGGAGTTGGCCGAGCACCGTGAACAGCCCGTAGAAGAACACCTGCGGCAGGCACAGGTACGCCAGCAGCACCGTCCGGTCCAACTGCGCACCGCCGTAAGCGGTGTAGGCCCGCACGAGGTACGGCGCGCCCGGCACCACCACCGCCGTCAGCACCAGCAGGGTGACCACCAGCACCGTCACCAGCCGGTCGACGTGCGCCGCCCCGCCGTCCGCCGACTCCTTGGCGGCACGCACCAGGTGGGGCACCAGCGCGGTGTTCAGGGCGCCGCCGATCAGCAGCACGAACAGCAGGTTGGGCACCGTGTTGGCCACGTTGTACCCGTCCGCGAGCAGCCCCGAGCCGAGGACCGCCACCAGCAGTGCCGAGCGGACGAAGCCGGTGGCCCGGGAGACCACCGTCCCGGCCGCCATCACCAGGCTGGGCGGCGGCGTGCGGCGCGGCCGCCGGTGCCGGGCGGGCCGCGGCGGACCGGGCAGCGGAGGGCGGGGCAACGGAGGACCCTCCAGTACGGTCATCCGCCGGCACCTCCCGTGTCAGGCACCGACTCGAACTGATCGGCGGAAACGGCGAGAGCATGCACCCGCGCCCCTGAAGCGGGGCTGAGAAAGCTGAAGACGGCTTAAGGAACGGATCCGGCGCCGGTGGCATCCTGATCCGCATGGAGATTCTGGTGGTGGAGGACGACGCCCAGGTCGCGGCGGCCGTACGGCGCGGCCTGGAGGTCGAGGGCTACACCGTCGACCTCGCCCCGGACGGCCTCACCGGCCTGCGGCTGGCCCAGCGGCACGCCTACCGGGCGATCGTGCTCGACATCATGCTGCCCGGCCTGAACGGCTACAAGGTGTGCGAGGCACTGCGCGCCGACGGCGTCACCACCCCGATCCTGATGCTGACCGCCAAGGACGGCGAGTACGACGAGGCCGAGGGCCTGGACACCGGCGCCGACGACTACCTCACCAAGCCGTTCTCCTACCTGGTCTTCCTGGCCCGGCTACGCGCGCTGATCCGCCGCAGCCAGACGCCGGGCCCGCTGCTGCGGGTCGGGGACCTGTGGCTGGACCCGGCGGGCCGCCGCTGCGGCCGGGGCGGCGCCGAGATCACCCTCACCGAGCGGGAGTTCGCCGTCCTGCGCTGCCTGGCCGAGCACCCCGGCGAGGTGCTGTCCAAGCGCCGGATCGTCGACGAGGTGTGGGACATCGCCTTCGACGGCGAGGAGTCCATCGTCGAGGTGTACGTCAGCATGCTGCGCCGCAAGGTGGACGCGCCGTTCGGCGTCCGTTCGATCACCACCGTGCGCGGCGTCGGCTACCGGCTGGAGGCCTGACCGGTGCCCGGCAGGCTCTCCACCCGGCTGCGCACCTCGCTGGCGGCCGGCCTGGCCGCGCTGCTGCTGCTCGGCGTCGGCGCCTGGTGGCTGCGCGGCCACATGTACGACGCCCAGCTGGAGGCGGCCGAGGCGGACGCCCAGGCCCAGGCCCGCGAGATCAGCAGCGGCTACAAGCACGGCCAGCAGCTCGCGGACTACGGGCGGCTGCCGTACCTCGTGCTGGACAGCGACGGCCGGGTGCTGACCATGGGCGGCCCGCTGACCACCCAGCACCTGGCCGGGGACCCGCCCGCCGCCGTACCGAAGCTCGCGCCGGACGACTGGCAGTCGGTCCAGCGGGTCGCCATCGGCCCGGCCGGGGAGGCCGCCGCCAACCGCTACTCGGGGCGCACCTTCACCGCGCTGGGCAGCTGGAGCCCGCTGCTGCGGCAGAACGACGAGAACGGCCAGCCGGTCAAGCCGGTGGTCGGCCCGTTCACGGTGTACGTGCTGGCCACCCCGTTCGCCGCCGAGGCCTCGCTGCACACCATCGACCCGGTGCTGCAGGTGGGCGTGCCGGCCGCCGCGCTGCTGGTCGCGCTGACGGCCTGGGCGGCGACCAGCCGGGCGCTGCGCCCGGTGGAGGCGATCCGCGCCGAACTGGCCGAGATCGGCGAGCACCGGCTGGACCGCCGCGTCCCGGTGCCGCCCGCCGGCGACGAGCTCACCCGGATGGCCCGGACCACCAACGCCACCCTGGACCGGCTGGAGCGCTCGGCCGTGCAGCAGCAGCGCTTCGTCGCGGACGCCTCGCACGAGCTGCGCAGCCCGATCGCCGCGCTGCGCACCAATCTGGAGGTGTCGCTGGCGCATCCCGACCGCACCGACTGGCCGGCCACCACCCGGGAGGCGCTCACCTCGGTCGAGCGGCTCCAGCAGCTCACCGAGGACCTGCTGTTCCTGGCCCGGGGCGCGCACCCGGCGACGGCCGGCCGGCTCACCACCGTCGACCTGTCCGCCGTGCTGCGCGAGCTCGCCGACCAGTACCGCCCCGGCCTCGGCGCCCGGCTCGCCCTGCGGGTGGACGCGCCCGAGGCGGTGCCGGTGCGCGGCAGCCGCATCCGGCTGCACCGGCTGGTGCGCAACCTGCTGGACAACGCCCGGCGGCACGCGTCCGCCGAGGTGGTGCTGTCCGCGCGGCGGACCGCGCACGGCTGCGTCCTGGAGGTCCGGGACGACGGCCCGGGCGTGCCGCCGGAGGACCGCGAGCGGATCTTCGAGCCGTTCACCCGGCTCGACGAGGCCCGCAGCCGGGACTCCGGCGGCAGCGGCCTGGGCCTGGCCATCGCCGCGGACATCGCCACGCGGCACGGCGGCACCCTGCGGGTCGCCCACGCCCCGCGCGGCGCCCGCTTCGTCCTGGAGCTCCCCCCGGCCTGACGGCCTGCGCGGCAGCCCTAAAGAGGCTTCGACACGGGCGCCGGCGCCGCAGTGGGCGCCGTCCGCAGCGGCACCGAGGCCCGCAGCCGGAAGCCCCGCCCGCGCTCCCCCGGCCCGGTCTCCAGCCGCCCGCCGACCAGCGCCAGCCGCTCCTCCAGCCCGGACAGCCCGTTGCCCGGCTGGGACTTGCCCGGCCCGCGCCCGTTGTCGACGATCTCCAGGACGGCGTAGCGCTCGCCGCTCGCCTCCCAGCTCTCGTCCGCCGTGACCGTGCAGACGGTGGCGCCCTCGCCGTGCCGGACGACGTTGGTCACGGCCTCGCGCAGCGCCCAGGCCAGCGCGCCCGTCTCCTCCTCGGCCAGCGACGGCCAGGCGTCCACCAGCTCCGGCGCGGCCTCCAGCCGGACCTGCGCGGCGGCCAGCGCGGTACGGGCGGCGGCCAGTTCGACCGGCAGGGTCGGCCGGCGGAAGCCGGTCACCGCCTCCCGGACGTCGATCAGCGACTGCCGGGCGACCTGCTCGATGTCGGCGACCTGCGCCCGCGCCGCCTCGTCCTTGCCCGCGTCCATGAACCGCCCGGCCAGCTCGCTCTTCAGGGTGATCAGCGACAGCGAGTGCCCGAGCAGGTCGTGCAGGTCGCGGGCCATCCGCAGCCGCTCCTCGGAGGCGGCCAGGTGCGCGACGGCGGCCCGGGCCTCGCGCAGCTCCTTCATGGTGGCGACCAGCCGCTGCAGCCCGGTCATCGCGACGCCGGAGAGGAAGGCGCTGAGCGCGAAGGTGGTGATGTTGTCGTTGCCCGCCCCGATCGCCGCCCCGACCACGGCGGTGAGCACGGCCATGGCGATCAGCACCCGCAGCGCGTACCGGGCCGGCGTGATGATGGCGACGCACACCGAGGCGTAGATGAACAGCGTCAGGAAGGCGGAGCCGAGGACGACCGAGGTGGCGACGGCCAGCGCGACCATCGTCGTGACGATCGCCAGGCAGGCCCGCGGCCGCATCCCGGCCTGCGAGCGGAAGATCACCAGCAGCACGTAGGCGCCCACGAACCCGGCCAGGCAGCACCAGCCGAGCACCGTCCCGGCCGTGGTGTGGGCGCCGCTCAGCAGGTCGCCGGCCGGGTAGGCCAGGTAGAGCATCCACAGCAGCATCCAGGCGACCTTGACCAGCAGCTGCCGCCTGGTCTCCACCGGGGAGCCGGGCACGTTCATGAAGGAGGCGCGCGCCGCTCCCGCCTCCGGCGGTTCGTCGGTGCGGTGGGTCCGGCGCGCGTCACTCATGCCGGTCATCATGCCTGGCGGGTGTCGCGGCGGTACAGCGCCGCCGCGGCGGCGGCGAACACCACGAGGAAGCCGGCCAGCCCGGCGACCGCGACGGTGTCCAGGGAGTGCCCGGGCCGGGTGAAGCCGGCCAGTTGGTTGTACAGGTACACCGGGTTGAACCGGGCGAACTTCTCCAGCGAGCCGCTCACCGGGAACCAGGTGCCGCCGAGCAGGGCCATCGCCATGTAGGTGATCATCACGATCGGCTGCACCGCGTCCGGCGCGGCCGCGTACCCGAGCGCCACCCCGAGCGCGGCGAAGACGAAGCTGCCCAGCCAGAGCGCGGCCGTCAGTCCGGCCCACTGCGGCACGGTCAGCGAGACCCCCTGGCTCGCGCCGACCGCGAAGACCACCAGGATCGCCGGCAGCGTGGTGACCGCGGTCGCCGCGATCTTGCCGACGGTGTACGCCCGGCCGGGCAGCGCGGTCAGCCGCAGCTGGCGCACCCAGCCGCTCTTGCGCTCCAGCGAGATCCGCTGCGCGCTGCCGGTCAGCACCGCGCCGACGGCGCCGAAGGTGGCCATCGAGACCATGAAGTAGGTCTTCACCGGCAGGCCGCCGGCCAGCTGGGTGGAGCCGTAGGCGTTGATGAAGAAGAAGTACATCAGCGCCGGGTAGGCGATGGTGAAGAGCAGGTAGCGCCGGTTGCGCAGGGTCCGCAGGATCTCCAGCTTGATCAGGGTGGTCATCGCACGCTCTCCTTGTCGGCGCTCGGCTCGTCGGTGCTCTGCTCGTCGGCGCGCCGGGCGCCGTCCTGGCGGTCCAGTTCGCCGGTGATGGTCAGGAAGGCCTGCTCCAGGCCCACGCCGGCCACCTCCAGCCCGCGCGGGTACAGCCCCGCCCGGTAGATCCCGGCCGCGGTGGCGTCGGCGTCCGCGGTCCGGATCCGCACCGTCCGCACCCCCGGGACCCGCGCGGTGACGTCCAGCGACTGCACGCCGGGCAGGGTGCGCAGCACGGACTCCTCGAACCCGCCGTCCGCGTCGTGGAGTTCGAAGGCGATCCGGCGGGCGCCGGCCCGTGCCTTGATCTCCGCCGAGCTGCCGTCGGCGATCAGCCGGCCGCGGTGCAGTACCAGGACGCGGTCGGCGATCGAGTCGGCCTCCTCCAGGTAGTGGGTGGCGAACAGCACCGTGCGCCCGGCGTCGGCCTGGGCGCGCATGCTCGCCCAGAACGACTGCCGCACGCTGACGTCCATGCCGGTGGTGGGCTCGTCCAGCACGATCAGGTCGTTGTCGCCCGCGATGGCCAGGGCGAAGCGGACCCGCTGCTCCTGGCCGCCGGACAGCTTGTCGACCCGGCGCTCCGCGAACTCGGTGATCCCGGCGTCGGTCAGCACCTCCGTGACCGACCGGCCGCGCGGGTGCACGTCACAGGCGAGCTGCACCAGCTCGCGCACCTTGACGTCGGACATCAGCCCGCCGCTCTGCAGCATCGCGCCGACCCGGCCGTCCTCGATCGCGGCCCGCGGGGCGCCGCCGAACAGGGTCACGCTGCCCCGGTCGGGCTCGCGCAGGCCGAGCAGCAGGTCCAGGCTGGTGGACTTCCCGGCGCCGTTCGGCCCGAGCAGGGCGACGGTCTCGCCCGGTCGGAGCACGAGGTCCAGTCCGTCCACGGCGCGCACCCGCCCGTAGCTCTTGCCCACGCCGCGGAAGGCGGCCACCTCGGTAACCATTGCCCGGCTCCTCTTCCCTGCTGGTGTCACGCTCGTGGTGTCACGACCGGTGCTGTTCGCACCACCTCAGAGTCCCGCGCGGGCGGGTGGCGGCGGCAGTGTCCGCCGTCGTGCCTTCGGCATGACGGATGTCATGCCGGCGGCCGGTACCCCCGTCAGGGGCACCGGCCGCCGAAAGCGCTGGTCAGACGGGTGTCACACGCCCAGCGAGCGCTTCACGAAGTCGACCTGGAGCAGCAGCAGGTTCTCCGCGACCTCCTCCTGCGGGGTCATGTGGGTGACGCCGGACAGCGGCAGCACGGTGTGCGGACGCCCGGCGGCGAGCAGCGCCGAAGACAGCCGCAGGGTGTGCGCGGCCACCACGTTGTCGTCCGCCAGCCCGTGGATGATCATCAGCGGGCGCTCCAGCCCGGCCGCGTACCCGCTCAGCGAGTTGGCGGCGTACACCTCGGGCCGCTCGGCCGGGTCGCCCAGGTAGCGCTCGGTGTAGTGGGTGTCGTACAGCTCCCAGTCGGTCACCGGCGCCCCGGCCACCGCCGCGTGGAAGACGTCCGGGCGGCGCAGCACGGCGAGCGCGGAGAGGTAGCCGCCGTACGACCAGCCGCGGACGGCGACCCGGTCGAGGTCCAGCGGGAACTCCTCGGCGAGCGCCCGCAGCGCCTCCACCTGGTCGTCCAGGGTGGCCCCGGCGAAGTCGAAGGCGATCGACTTCTCCCAGGCCGGCCCGCGCCCGGGGGTGCCGCGCCCGTCGGCGACCACCACCGCGAAGCCCTGGTCGGCGAACCACTGCGAGTTGAGGTGCGGGTTGTGCGCCTGGAGGACGCGCTGGCCGTGCGGGCCGCCGTACGGGTCCATCAGGACGGGCAGCAGGCCGTCCCGCTCGCGGTCGTAGCCGGTGGGCAGGAAGACGGCGGACGGGATGCGGCGCTCGCCGGCGAAGCGGAAGACCGGGCGGGCGGTGATGGCCGGGGTCTCGGCGTACGAGGCGATGGTGGCGACGTCGTCGACCGCCAGGCCCTCGGGCAGGTCCCGGGCGACGGTGACCAGGGTGCCGGGCAGGTCGGGCTCGGCGGTGGCCCGGACGGTGATCCCGCCGCCGTGCACCGCGCTGGTGACGGAGGTGAACGGCCGGCCGTTGGCGGACTCCCAGCCCAGCCGCGTGCCGTCGTGGCTGATCCGGCCGACGCCGATCCAGCCCGGCTCGGGGTCGGTCTCCTCGGCGCCGCCGGCGGCGCTGAAGAACACCTCCCGCTCGGTGACCGCGACGACCGAGCGGACGTGCAGGTCGGCCCCGGTCACGGCACGGTCGCCGATCACCAGCGCCCGCACTCCCCCCTCGTCGGAGATCCGGACCAGCTTGCCGTCCGGGGTCCAGGCCGGTGCGCCCTGGAACAGCTCCAGCCAGGCGCCGTCCTTCTCCTCGTGCAGCACCTCGGTGGTGCCGGTGGCCGTGTCCAGGCCGAGGATCCGCTGGCCGCGCTGGTCGCGGGTCTGGACCAGGAGCAGCGGCACGCCGCCCTTCGACCAGTGCACCCGGCCCAGGTACGGGTAGGCCTCGCGGTCCCAGACCACCTCGGTGCGCCCGCCGTACAGGTCGAGCAGCCAGAGCCCGACCTCGGCGTTGGCGCCGCCGGCCGCCGGGTAGGCGACCTCGGCGGGCTCGCGGTCCGGGTTCGCCGGGTCGGCGATCCACCAGCGGCGCACCGGGCTGTCGTCGGCGCGCTCGACCAGCAGCCGGTCGCTGTCCGGGGACCACCAGAAGCCGCGGTCGCGGTCCATCTCCTCCTGGGCGATGAACTCGGCCTGGCCCCAGGTGACGTTCGGGCCGTCCGGCTCGGCGAGCACCCGGTCGCCGCCGCCGTCGGTGCGGGTCAGCCGCAGCTCGCCGGCGGCGTTGGCGTACGCGACGTGGGCGCCGTCAGGCGACGGGCGCGGGTCCAACAGCGGCCCCTCGGCGGGCAGTTCGGCGGTGGCGCCGGTGCCGAGGTCGGCGGTGAACAGTCGGCCGGAGAGGGCGAAGGCGGCCAGCGCGCCGGACGCGTCCAGGGCGTAGCCGACGATGCCGGCCGAGCCCTCGCGGCTGCGCTCGCGGCGGGCCTTCTCGGCCGGCGACAGGTCCTCCCCGTCGCCGCCGAGCAGCGCGGCCGGGTCGGCGGCGACCCGCTCCTCGCCGGTGGCGGTGTCGAGGGTCCAGAGCAGGTTGGCCCGGTCGCGGCCCGAGCCGGAGCGGAGGAAGACGACCCGCGAGCCGTCGGGCGCGACGGAGAAGGAGCGGGGCGCGCCGACGGTGTAGCGCAGGGTCCGCGCGTACTGCCGTGGGAAGGTGTCGGCAGGGGTGTGGGAGGTCATGGCACCAGACCTTATGACGCCGGACCACCACCCCCGGGCGTGCACTGATCACTCGTTCGGAGCATCGTCGGCAAGTACGCCCCAAAGGGGTCCAAACCGCCTCCGACCGGCCCATGCGCCCCTCGGATGCCACGATGCCCCGGCGCGCGTGGCCTCACCGAGGGTAATGCCACCCTTACCCATCGGGTATGACTTGTCGCGCGAGCGGCCGTCCGGCCCCGTCCCGGACCGCGGTCGCCCGCAGCCCCCAGTCCCGCACCGTCCCTCGCCGCCTCCCCGGAGGCGGCGTGCCCGAGAAGGGGTGTGAGCCGACATGGCCATGAACATCTCCGCCGCCGTGCTGATGCTGGTCATCGTGGTGATCCTGATCCGCCGGTCCGGCCTGAAGCTGGCGCACGCGATCGTCTGCGCGCTGCTCGGCTTCTACCTGGCCTCCAGCTCGATCGCCCCGTCGATCAGCCAGGTCACCAGCAACCTCGCCGGAATGATCAACGGCCTGAGGCTCTAACCCCCACCGGCCGGTGGTTAGGCTTCCTCCCATGACCGCGACTACCGGCCGCCGCCTCCTCCTGGTCCACGCGCACCCCGACGACGAGTCGATCGGCAACGGGGCCACCATGGCCCGGTACGCCGCCGAGGGCGCCCGGGTCACGCTGGTGACCTGCACCCTCGGCGAGGGCGGCGAGGTGATCCCCCCGGAGCTGGCCCACCTGACGGCCGATCGGGACGACACCCTCGGCGCGTACCGGATCGGCGAGCTGACCGAGGCGATGAGCGCCCTCGGCGTGTCCGACTTCCGCTTCCTCGGCGGCCCGGGGCGCTACCGCGACTCCGGGATGATGGGCGTGCCCGAGAACGACGTGCCCGGCTGCTTCTGGCAGGCGGACGTCGACGAGGCGGCCGGCCACCTGGTCGCGGTGGTCCGCGAGGTGCGCCCGCAGGTGCTGGTCACGTACGACCCGGACGGCGGCTACGGGCACCCGGACCACATCCAGGCGCACCGGGTCGCGATGCGCGCGTACGAGCTGGCCGCCGACCCGGCGCACCGGCCGGAGCTGGGCCCGGCCTGGCGGATCGCCAAGGTGTACTGGAACCGGATGCCCCGCTCGGTGATCGAGGCCGGGCTCGCCGAGGCCGCCGCCAAGGCGTCCTTCCCGGGTGTCGCGCAGCCCGCCGACGTCCCCGGCGTGGTCGACGACGAGGTGGTCACCACCGTGCTGGACGGCGCCGCGCAGGCGGGGCGCAAGACCGCCGCGATGACCGCCCACGCCACCCAGATCACCGTGGACGGCGCCTTCTTCGCGCTCTCCAACGACCTGGCCCAGCCGCTGTTCACCACCGAGTACTACCAGTTGGTGCGCGGCCAGGCCGGGCCGGGCGAGCCGGAGGACGACCTGTTCGCCGGCCTCGCGCCCGACGCCGCGCCCGCCGAGGAGGGCACCCGATGAGCAAGCCCGCCGCCCGGCCGACCCGCCGCCCGCTCGCCGCCGCCGTGCTCGGCACCCGCGAGGAGCGGCTGGCCGAGCCCCAGCCCCCGCGCGCCGCCCGGATCGCCGCCTACGCCCTGTTCTTCCTGCTGGGCGTCGCGGTGTCGGTCTGCGGATCCTTTGTGCAGGCCCTGTGGCCGCCGGTGGGGGTCCTGTTGGCGCTCGCCGCGACCGCGGCCACCTTCTACGCCGGCCTGCGGGTCACCGGCACCCGGCTCGGCGCGGGCGCGCCCGCGGCCGGCTGGTTCCTGGCGATGCTGCTGCTGATGGTGCCCCGGCCCGAGGGCGACAACGTGCTGTGGTCCAACGCCACCTCGCTGGCCTGGCTGTTCGCCGGCTCGGTGCTGGGCGTGATCTGCGCCACCCTGCCCACCCGCACCAGCTGGTTCCCCGGGGTGCCCGGCCCCCCGCGCTGACCCCGGTCGTGCACGGCGTACCGTACCGCGTACGACGCGCAGTCAGGAGCGTACGGCCTTACTCTCATACCGGAGGAACCGGACGTATCAGGATCTGTCCGAAGCCGTTCGCCGCTCTGTTCTTCCCAGTATGGTGGTCCCGCAGAACGCCGTACCCGACCGCCGCCCGCCCCCGTCAAGGCCCGGCGACCACGAACCGCGGTCGCGCCGCACGGCCCGCCCGCGAACCCGGAGCAGAGCAGCATTGAGCAGCCGCGAATCTGACAACGCCCACCCGACGCCCCGGCGCACGGGTCCGGACGCCTACCCGTCGGGCACCCCGCCCTACGGCACACCGGGGCTCCCCGGCGGCGACCGGGCGGACGCCGGACCGGGCGCCGCGTCGGGCGGCGAGGACGACGGTCCGAAGACCGAGACCACCCTGACCACCCGGGTCCGGATCAACATCCCCGGCTCGCGTCCGATCCCGCCGGTCGTCGTCCGCAGCGCCGTCAAGAACGAGGACGGCCCCGGCGATGACGCCCCGGCGGCGGCCGCCGCCGAACCGGGCGGCCCGCGGCACCGGTCCGCGCCGACCTCGCCCGTCCTCGGTGTGATGGAGGACGGCGGCCGCCAGGCCGCCCCGCCGAACCTGCCGCCGGAGTGGCAGATCCCGCCGATCCCGCCGGCCACCTCCGAGTCGGAGTCCACCGGCGCCTGGTTCCGGCCGCGTCAGAAGAAGGCCCCGGTCGCCGAGCCCGCCCCGGCCGCCGTGCCCGAGGCCGTGCCGGCCGGTGCCGCCGGAGCGGCGGAGGCCCTGGCCGTGCCGGGCGCCGTCGCCGAGCCGCGCCCTCAGGGTGCCCACCCGGCCGCAGGCCAGGCCGCCCGCTCCAACGGCGCCCCGAACGGCCGCCCGGTGCCCGCCCAGGGCAAGCAGCCGCGCCCGGCCGCGCCCGCCGCGCCGTTCCAGGCCGAGGCCCCGGTGGAGGAGCCCGGCGTGTACGAGGCCGCCGCCCCCTTCACGCCGGTCGCCGATCCCTTCGCCCCGGTCGCCGACCCGTTCGCGCCGACCGCCGACCCGTTCGGCGCACCGGTCGCCGACCCGTTCGGCACCTCCGTCCCCGACGCCGGCCAGCAGGGCGGCCTCCCCCGGCGGGGCGGCGGCCAGCGGAACCGTCAGCAGCCGGGCGGGCAGCAGCTCGACGACCGGGCGGGCGGCCCGCGCCAGTCCGGTCCGCGCAACGACTTCCAGGCGAACGGCCACCCGGCCCCCGCACCGCACCCGCAGGCCGGACCGGCCGGCGAGCCGGGCCCGGAGGACACCTCGGTCGACGGCTTCGCGCCGATCCGCGACACCACCCCGCCGCCCGCCGCGATACCCGGCCTGCCCCGGAACGGCGCCCCGCACGGCGCCGACGGCCGTCCGCAGCCGGGCCTGTTCGCCTCGGCACCGACCGGCACCGACCCGTTCGCGGCCCAGCGCCCGACCGCTCCCGGCCAGGACGCCCCCGCCACCCCGGCGGGCCCCGGCGCCCTCTTCCCGGGCGCTCCCGGCGGCGCCCCGCAGCCCGGCGACCCGGAGGCCACCGCGGTCACCCCGCTGCCGGCCCCGGCCCCCGGCCCCCGGCCCGAGGCCGCCACGGACACCAAGGGCGGCAAGGGCAAGGGCGGCAAGGGTGGAAAGGGCACCAAGGACGCCAAGGGCGCCCCCGCTCCGGCCCCCGCCAAGGCGAAGGCCGAGCCCGCCGCCCCCGCCAAGGCCAAGCGCGGCGGAGCCGGCAAGAAGCTGGTCAAGCTGGGCGTCTACGGCGGCGTCGCGGTGCTGTTCCTCGGCGCGGCCGCGTACGGCACCGGCCTGATGCTCAACCAGTCCGACGTCCCCAAGGGCACCGTGGTGCTCGGCGCCGAGATCGGCGGCAGCAGCCGCGACCAGGCGATCCACCAGCTGGACGAGTCGGTCGGCAAGGCCGGCCAGCAGCCGCTCAAGCTGAAGATCGGCGACCAGGCCGTGGACCTCGACCCAGCGGTCGCCGGGCTGAGCTTCGACACCACCGCCACCGTGGACGGCCTGGCCCAGCACAGCTACAACCCGGTCGACGTCATCAAGTCGCTCCAGGGCGGCACCAAGGCCGTCGCCCCGGAGGTCAAGGTCGACAAGGCCAAGCTCCGGGCCGCCCTGGACACCCTCGCGGCCGGCTCCGGCCAGGGCCTCCAGGAGGGCTACATCAAGTTCGGCGACGTCAACGGCGAGCCGATCGTCGTGCCCGGCCGGGCCGGGCAGGCGGTGGAGTCGGCGAGCGCCCTGGAGGCGATCGAGCAGGCCTACCGCGACCGCGCCGACGGCAAGCCCGACCAGCCGATCGCCCTCGCCGTCACGGCCGCCCAGCCGAAGATCTCCACCCAGGCCCTCCAGGCCGCCGCCGACAGCCTCGGCAAGCAGATCGCCGCGGGCAAGGTGCACGTCGTGGCCGGCGCGAAGACCTGGGACTTCGGCCCCAAGACCGCGGCCAAGGCGCTCACGCTCGTCCCGGACGCCTCCGGCAAGATCGTGCCCAAGTGGGACCTCGACGCGCTCGCCGCCCAGCTGGGCACCGCGTTCGACAAGGTGAAGGTCAAGAAGAACGGCCAGGTCGCCGCGATCACCCCGCAGGACGTCGCGGACGGCATCACCTCGGTGTTCGACAAGACCGGCGACAAGGACCGCACCTTCAAGTTCGTGGTCTGACCCGTCCACGGTCGGACACCCGCACGGTCGGGCGCGTCCGCTCCCGACGAACCCGCGCCCACAGGGGGCGGGCCCGCATCCGGGCCCGCCCCTCGACAACGCCCCCTCCCGGTCAGCAAGATGTGACGCCACACCATCCGCCACATCCACCCCGGGAGCACGCCGATGCACCGCCGCCTCCAGCGCCACGGGACGGCCCTGCTCGCCGGTCTCACCGCCCTCACGCTCTCGCTGGCGCTCTGCTCCTGCACCGCCGGCCAGGGCGGCGGCGACGCGCTGCCCTCCGGCACCACAGCGCCCAAGCTGACCGCGATCGACATCAACCCGCACGACCGGGCCCGACTGCGCCAGGGCGGCACCCTGAACCTGGCGATCGCCCAGTTCTCCCGCCAGTGGTCGCCGATCCACGCCGACGGCAGCGAGTCCTCGACCGTCATGGTCAGCAAGCCGCTGCTGCCGACCTTCTTCCGCTCGGACGCCGCCGGCACCCAGACGCCCAACCCCGCCTACCTGCAGGAGGCGCACGCCGAGCTCAGGGACGGCCGGCAGGTGGTCACCTGGACGCTCAACCCGAAGGCCCACTGGTCCGACGGCACCCCGATCACCTGGCGCGACATCGAGGCCAACTGGCGCGCCCTGAACGGGAAGGACCCGGCCTACAAGGCCTCCAGCAGCACCGGCTTCGAGCTGGTCTCGGCGGTCGAGCGCGGCAAGGACGACTACCAGGCCGTGATGACCTTCGACCGCCCGTTCTCCGAGTGGCAGTCGATGTTCAACAGCGCCGGCAACGCCCCGCTGCTGCCGGCCAGTAGGGTCTCCACCCCGGAGCTGTTCAACAGCTCCTACCTGGACGGGTTCCCGGTCAGCGCCGGCCCGTTCAAGGTCGAACAGCTGGACCGCGCCACCCAGACCGTCACGCTGGTCGCCGACCCCTCCTGGTGGGGCGACAAGCCCGTGCTGGACCGGATCGTCTTCCACGCGATGCTGCCCGACGCGATGCCCGCCGCCTTCGCCCAGGGCCGGATCGACCTCGTCAACAACGGCCCGGACGTGGCCGGTTACCAGGTCATCAGGAACACCAAGGGCGCCGTGGTGCGCCGGGCCGGCGGCCCGGACTTCCGCCAGCTCACCCTGAACGCCCGCACCCCGGCGCTCAGCGACGCGACCGTGCGCCAGGCCGTCTTCCAGGCGATCAACCGGGACGTGGTGATCCGCGCCGACCTCAACGGCCTGGACTGGCCCGCCGTCCCGCTCAACAACCACCTGCTGGTCACCAACCAGAACGGCTACCGCGACAACTCCCTGGGCCTGGCCCGCTACGACCCCGCCGAGGCCGCCCGCAAGCTGGACGCGGCCGGCTGGAAGCTGGACGGCGACGTACGGAAGAAGGACGGCCGCGAGCTGAACCTGCGGATGGTCGTCCCGGCCGGCGTCACCCCGGCCCAGAGCGAGGCCGCCAACGCCACCGCCATGCTCAAGGACGTCGGCATCAAGGTGACCACGGTGACCGCCCCCGCCAACGAGTTCTTCGACCGGTACGTCAACCGCGACGACTTCGACATCGCCGCCTACTCGCTGATCGGCACCCCCTTCCCGGCCAGCGGCAACCGCGCCAACTTCGTCCAGAGCGGCGGCACCAACCACGTCGGCGCGGGCAGCCCGGCGGTGGACGCCGCGCTCGACCGGGCCGCCGCCGCGGCCGACGCGGGCACCGCCTCCGAGGCGATCAACCAGGCCGACGGCGAGCTCTGGAAGGTGGCCGGCGTCCTGCCGCTCTACCAGCGCCCGCAGCTGTACGGGGCCCGCGCCGACCTCGCCAACATCGGCGCGCAGGGCCTGTCCGACATCGTCTGGGAGAACGTCGGCTTCGTGAAGTAGCGGGTGGACGGACTCAGCCGTGCAGCGTCTCGCGCCAGTAGTGGCAGGCGCTGCGGCGGCCCGCCAGCTCCGTCCCGTACTCGCTGGTGACCGGCGTCAGCGCCGGGAGTTCGGTGCGGCAGCGGTCCTGCGCCCGGTCGCAGCGCGGGTTGAAGGCGCAGCCCTCCGGCAGGCCCAGCAGGCTCGGCGGCAGGCCCTTGATGGCGTGCAGGTTCTGGCCCTTCTGGTCGAGCCGGGGGATCGAGTCCAGCAGGCCCCGGGTGTACGGGTGCGCGGGCCGGGCGTACAGCTCGTGCACCGGGGCGGTCTCCACGATCCGGCCCGCGTACATCACGGCGATCTTGTCCGCGACGTCGGCGACCACGCCCAGGTCGTGGGTGATCAGGATCAGTCCCATGTTGTACTCGGCCTGCAAGTCGGCGAGCAGGTCCATCACCTGGGCCTGCACCGTCACGTCCAGCGCCGTGGTCGGCTCGTCCGCGATGATCAGGTCCGGCTCCAGCGCCAACGCCATCGCGATCATGATCCGCTGCCGCATCCCGCCGGAGAACTGGTGCGGGAAGTCCCCGACGCGCTGCCTGGCGGCCGGGATGCGCACCCGGTCCATCAGCTCGACGGCCTTCTCCTTCGCCTCCTTGCGGGACACCCCCCGGTGCGCCCGGAACATCTCGCCGAGCTGGTAGCCCACGCTGAGCACCGGGTTCAGCGCCGACAGCGCGTCCTGGAAGATCATCGCGATGTGCCCGCCCCGGATGGACCGCCGGGCGGCCGTGCCCATGGTCAGCAGGTCCTCGCCGCGGAACAGGATCCGCCCCGCGGTGATCCGCCCCGGCGGCATGTCCAGGATGCCCATGACCGCCTGAGCCGTCACCGACTTGCCCGAGCCGGACTCCCCCAGCACCGCCAGCGTCTCCCCCGCCGCGACGGAGTAGCTCACCCCGTTCACCGCCTTGGCGACCCCGTCCCGGGTGTGGAACTCCACGTGCAGGTCGTCGACCTCCAGCAGCGGCGTCCCGGGCTCCACGCTCCCCCGGCCACCGCCGATCACCTCCACCGCGTCCATCAGAGCCGCCCTCCTCAGCACCGCGGCACCCACCGCTGGGCGCAGAGCAACTATCAGGGAAGGGAGGGTACTTGGCGAGCCCGCGGCAGATCTCTTTTCCGTCACGGGAAAGGGCGCGCCTCCACCTGCGAGGACGCGCCCTGGTAAGGGGCCGGTGTCAGCCGGACTCCCGCTCGACGCCCCGCTCCGCGGCGAAGTGGCACGCCGAGTCGTGCCGCGCCGCGTCGCCCAGCCAGGACGGCGCGACCAGCAGCGGCTCCTCGACCTCGCACCGCTGCTGCGCCTTCCAGCAGCGGGTGCGGAAGCGGCAGCCGGACGGCGGGTTGGCCGGCGAGGGCACGTCGCCGGTGAGCACGATCCGGTCCCGCGTTTCCCGCGCCGTCGGGTCCGGCACCGGCACCGCCGAGAGCAGCGCCTGGGTGTACGGGTGGGTGGCGTGGTCGTAGATCTCCGCGTCGCTGCCGATCTCGACCATCTTCCCCAGGTACATCACCCCGACCCGGTCGGAGATGTGCCGGACGATGGAGAGGTCGTGCGCGATGAACATGTACGACAGGTTGAAGTCGCCCTGCAGCTGCTCCAGCAGGTTGATCACCTGCGCCTGCACCGAGACGTCCAGCGCGGAGACCGGCTCGTCGCAGATGATGACCTCCGGCTTGAGCGCCAACCCCCGGGCGATGCCGATGCGTTGGCGCTGCCCGCCGGAGAACTGGTGCGGGTAGCGGTTGATGTACTCGGGGTTGAGCCCGACCACGTCCAGCAGGTCCTGGACGGCCTTGCGGCGGTCCCCCTTGGGCGCCACCTCGGGGTGGATCTCGAACGGTTCGCCGATGATGTCGCCGACCGTCATGCGCGGGTTGAGCGAGGTGTACGGGTCCTGGAACACCATCTGGATGTTCCGCCGGACGGCCTTCAGCCCCGCCCCGGAGAGCCGGGAGATCTCCTCCCCCTTGTAGCGGACCGATCCCGAGGTAGCCGGCTCCAGGTTCATCAGCACCTTGGCCAGCGTGGACTTCCCACAGCCGGACTCGCCGACGATCCCGAGCGTCTCACCGTGCATCAGGTCGAAGGTGACCCCGTCGACCGCCTTCACCGCCCCGACCTGCCGCCGGAGGATGATGCCCTTGGTGAGCGGGAAGTGCTTGACCAGGTCCCGGACTTCGAGGATCGGCTCGCCGCGCGGCACCTCCCGCGCGAGGGCGACCTCCTCCGGCACCACCGCGCCCAGTGCGCTGGACCCGTTAACGGTCATGGAGGGTCTCCTTCCAGAAGAAGCAGGCGCTGCCGCGCCCCTCCAACGGCGTCCCGTCCTCCTCGGCGACCGGGAACAGCTCCGGCACCTCGGCCCGGCAGACGTCCTGGGCGCGCGGGCAGCGCGGGTTGAAGGCGCAGCCCGGGGGGATGTGCAGCAGGTTGGGCGGCAGGCCCTTGATCGCGTAGAGCTCCTGGCCCTTCTGGTCGAGCCGGGGGATCGAGTCCAGCAGGCCCCGGGTGTACGGGTGCGCGGGCCGGGCGTACAGCTCGTGCACCGGGGCGGTCTCCACGATCCGGCCCGCGTACATCACCGCGATCTTGTCCGCGACGTCCGCGACCACACCGAGGTCGTGGGTGATCAGGATGAGCCCCATGTTGTACTCGGCCTGCAGCTCGGCGAGCAGGTCCATCACCTGCGCCTGCACCGTCACGTCCAGCGCCGTGGTCGGCTCGTCCGCGATGATCAGGTCCGGCTCCAGCGCCAGCGCCATCGCGATCATGATCCGCTGCCGCATGCCCCCGGAGAACTGGTGCGGATAGTCGTTCACCCGCTCCTTGGCGGCCGGGATGCGCACCCGGTCCATCAGCTCGACGGCCTTGTCCCGCGCCTCCTTGCGGGACACCCCCCGGTGCGCCCGGAACATCTCGCCGAGCTGGTAGCCCACGCTGAGCACCGGGTTCAGCGCCGACAGCGCGTCCTGGAAGATCATCGCGATCTTCTGACCGCGGATTCTGCGCCGCTCCTCCTTGCCCATCCTGAGCATGTCCTGGCCCCGGTAGAGGATCTCGCCGCGCGGGATCCGGGCCGGCGGCATGTCCAGGATGCCCATGACCGCCTGCGCCGTCACCGACTTGCCCGAGCCGGACTCCCCCAGCACCGCCAGCGTCTCCCCCGCCGCGACGGAGTAGCTCACCCCGTTCACCGCCTTGGCGACCCCGTCCCGGGTGGCGAACTCGACGTGCAGGTCCCGGACGTCGAGCAGCGGCCCCTGGTACGGCGCCTTCCGCTCGTGCCCGGTGGTGTCCACCGCTGTACTCACGATGCGCTCCCCTCGCTCAGCGAAGCTTCGGATCGAGGGCGTCGCGCACCGCGTCGCCCAGCATGATGAAGGCCAGCACGGTGATCGAGAGCGCCGCGGCCGGGAAGAACAGCACGTACGGCGCCGTCCGGATCACCTTCTGGGCGGAGGAGATGTCGATGCCCCAGGAGATGGTCGGGTCCTGCAGACCGATGCCGAGGAAGCTGAGCGTCGCCTCGGTGGCGATGTAACCGCCGAGCGCGATCGTCGCCACCACGATCACCGGGGCGATCGCGTTCGGCAGGATGTGCCGGAACATCAGCCGGCCCGTCCCGGCGCCGAGCGCCCGGCCGGCCACCACGTAGTCGGCCTGCTTGACGGTCAGCACCGCCCCGCGCATCACGCGGGCGATCTGGGTCCAGCCGAGCACGCCCAGCGCGATGACCACGCTCCACACCGTGCGGGTGGCGAAGGCGTTCAGCAGCACCAGCGCGCCGAGCAGCAGCGGGATGCCGAAGAAGATGTCGGTGATCCGGGAGAGCAGCGCGTCGACCCAGCCGCCGAAGAAGCCGGCCACCATCCCGGTCAGCCCGCCGAGCAGGGTGACGGCGGCGGTCACGAAGATGCCGACGGTGATCGAGGCGCGGGCGCCGTACACCACCCGGGCGTAGATGGACCGGCCCTGGGCGTCGTACCCGAACCAGCCGGCCCCGAAGACGTCGCCCCAGTTCGGCCGCCTGAGGTAGTCGTTCACCAGGTCGGCCTTGCGCGGGTCCGCGGAGGTGAACGCCCAGGGGAAGACCGCCATCACCACCAGCAGCACGATCAGCACCGCCGAGATCAGGAAGATCGGCCGCCGGCGCAGGTCCCGCCAGGCGTCGGCCCACAGGCTGCGGGCCTCCTCCCGCTTCACCACGTCCGGTTCGACTAACGTCTCCTGCTCGACCGCCATGCCCTGCTCGCCCGCGTAGTCGAGGCGCGAGACCCCGGGCTTGGGGTGCGGCTCGTACGAGTCCTCGTCGTGGATGTCAGGCATAGCGGATCCTCGGGTCCAGGACCGCGTAGAGCAGGTCGACGAGCAGGCTGGCGACCAGGTAGATGATCACCAGGACGGTCACGATGCCGACCACGGTGGGGCCCTCCTTCTGGTTGACCGCCCGGTACAGGACGTTGCCGATGCCCTGCACGTTGAAGACGCCCTCGGTGACGATCGCCCCGCCCATCAGCGCGCCGAGGTCGGTGCCGAGGAAGGTGATCACCGGGATCAGCGAGTTGCGCAGCAGGTGGCGGGAGATGATGGTGCGCCGGGGCAGGCCCTTGGCGACCGCGGTGCGCATGTAGTCGGCCCGCAGGTTCTCGCCGATCGACGTCCGGGTGAGCCGGGCCACGTACGCGAGCGAGAGCGAGCCCAGGACGACGGCCGGCAGCACCAGTTGGGTCAGGTCGTAGCTGTCCTGCACCGTCGGGGTGACCCAGCCCAGGTTGGTGGCGAACACCGTCTGGGCGATGTAGGCCAGCACGAAGACCGGGATCGAGATCACCACCAGGGTGAAGACCAGCACCAGGGTGTCCGCGACGCTGCCGCGCCGCAGGCCGGAGACCAGGCCGAGGGCCAGGCCCGCGATCATCTCGAAGACGAAGGCCATCAGGGCGAGCCGGATGGTGACCGGGAAGGCGTCCGCCATGATGTCGGTGACCGGACGGCCGGTGAAGCTGGTGCCGAAGTCCCCCTGGAAGAGGTTCCCCATGTAGTGCAGGTACTGCTTCCAGAGCGGCTGGTCCAGGTAGTACGTGTGCTTGATGCTGGCGACCACGGCCGGGTCGGCGGCCTTCTCCCCGAACAGCGCCGCCACCGGGTCGCCGGGCAGCGTGTAGACCATCAGGAAGATCAGCAGCGTGGTGCCGAAGAACACCGGGATCATCTGCAGCACCCGACGCAGCACGTAACTGCCCATCCGAGCCTCCTTCCTAGGTGTCCGACTGGGTGCCCGGCCGACCGGACCGGTCGGCCGAGAGACCGCGCCCCGCCCTCCGTGCGGGGAGGGCGGGGCCGGCGCGAGGGCTCGGGGCTCAGCCCTTGACCTCGACCTGGGTCCAGGCCGGGTTGCCGAAGGAGTCGAACTTCACGTTCTGCACCTTGGTCGAGTAGCCCGAGTTGGTGCGGTAGTACCAGAGCGGGATGGCGGGCATCCCGCTCGGCAGCACGGCCTCGGCCTGCTGGTAGCCGGTCACCGTGTCGGCGACGCTGGCGGCCTCGTCGGCCCTGGTGGCCGCGTCGTCGAACTGCGGGTTGCTGTAGCCGAAGTCGTTGGACGCGGCACCGGTGCGGTAGACGTCGGCCAGGAAGTTGGCGTTCAACGGGTAGTCCTGCACCCAGCCGGTGCGGAAGGCGCCGTTGAGGGTGTGCCCGGTGATCGCGGCCCGCGCGGTCTTGAAGTCGGGCTTCGGGTCGCCCAGGCAGTCGACCCCGGTGTTCTGCCGGATCGAGTTGCAGACCGCGTCGACCCACTCCTTGTGGCCGCCGTCCGCGTTGTAGGTGATCAGCAGCTTGTTGCCGGGGACGCCGCCGCCCTCCTGGATCAGCTGCTTGGCCTTGGCCGCGTCGAACGTGCAGAACTCGCCGCAGGCGCCGTCCTTGTAGCCCTCGACGCCCTCGGCCACCCAGGCGGTGGCGGGCTTGCGGGAGCCCTGGAGCACCGTCTTGGTGATGGTGGCGCGGTCGATCGCCATCGACAGGCCCTGGCGCACCTTCGCCTTGTCCGGCGACGCCCAGTCGGCCTGGTAGAGCGTGAAGCCGATGTTCTGGATGGCGCCCTGCGGCGCGTCCACCGCCCGGTCCCCGAGGTCGCTCTTGTAGGTGGCCAGCGCGGACGGCGGCACCTGGTCCATCACGTCCAGGTTGTTGGACTGGAGGTCCGCGTAGGCGGCCTCGGACGTGGTGTACATCTTGAAGACGATGCCGCCGTTCTTCGGCTTGTCCACGCCCTGGTAGTCCGGGAAGGACTTGGTCACCACGTTGTTGTTGTGCGACCAGCTGACGAACTGGTACGGGCCGTTGCCCACCGGCTTCTGCCCGTACCCGGCCGGGTCCTTGAAGAAGCCCTCGGGCAGCGGGGAGAAGGCGATGTAGCCGAGCTTGTACTCGAAGTACGAGACCTTGTGGCTCAGCTTGACGGTGAAGTGCAGCTCGTCGGTGACGGTCAGCCCGGACATCTTGTCCGCGGTGGGCTGGCCGGAGGTCGGGTGGACGTCCTGGTAGCCCTCGATGTCGGAGAACCAGGAGCTGTTGATCTGGTTGTTGGCCGGGCTGGCGCCCCAGTTCCAGGCGTCGACGAAGTTCTGGGCGTGCACCGGGGTGCCGTCGTGGAACTTCCAGCCGTCCTTCAGCGTGATGTCGAAGGTCTGCGAGTCACTGGTGTCGATCTTGTCGGCGACCTGCATCCGGATCTTGGCGTTGCTCGGGTCGTAGTCGACCAGCCCCTTGAAGAGGTTCTGGATGATGCGACCGCCGCCGACCTCGTTCGCGTTGGCCGGCTGCAACGGGTTCTGCGGCTCGTTGCTCTGGTAGCTGAAGGACTTGCCGGCGTCCGACGAACCGCTGCCCCCTCCGCCGCTACTGCTGCTGCAGCCGGTGGCCACCAGGGCCACGGAGGTCGCAACGGCGAGGACCCAACGAGCACGGGCGGCTACGGGCATGGAGGTCCCTCCTCAGGGTGTGTTTCGCATCACACCCCATGAGAAGCGCGCCCCGGCGACGGCGCGCGTCAGGTGCACCCGGACGGGTGCGGTGACCCCCTGCCGAGTTGACGCGGCGCCGGACGACGCGGCGTGGGACCGGCGGAACGCAGGAAGGGCCCGCGGCGCGAACGCCACGAGCCCTTCCTGCGACTACCGGGGGATCAGGCCGCGGCCTGCTCCCGGACCTCGGGGAAGTGGCAGGCCGACTCGTGGGCGGCCGCGCCCTCCAGCAGCGAGGGGACCGCGAGCAGCGGGACCTCCTCGGAGCACCGCTCCTCCGCCTTCCAGCAGCGGGTGCGGAAGCGGCAGCCGGACGGCGGGTTGGCCGGCGAGGGGATGTCCCCGGTGAGGATGATCCGCTCGCGGGACTCGCGCGCCGTCGGGTCCGGCACCGGCACCGCGGAGAGCAGCGCCTGGGTGTACGGGTGGGTGGCGTTCTCGTAGATCTCCTCGTCCGAGCCGATCTCGACCATCTTGCCCAGGTACATCACGCCGACGCGGTCGGAGATGTGCCGGACGATGGAGAGGTCGTGCGCGATGAACATGTAGGAGAGGCCGAACTCGCCCTGCAGCTGCTCCAGCAGGTTGATCACCTGCGCCTGGACGGACACGTCCAGCGCGGAGACCGGCTCGTCGCAGATGATGATCTCGGGCTTGAGCGCGAGGCCGCGGGCGATGCCGATGCGCTGGCGCTGGCCGCCGGAGAACTGGTGCGGGTACCGGTTGATGTACTCCGGGTTCAGACCCACGACGTCCAGCAGGTCCTGGACGGCCTTGCGGCGGTCGCCCTTGGGCGCCACCTCGGGGTGGATCTCGAACGGCTCGCCGATGATGTCGCCGACCGTCATGCGCGGGTTGAGCGAGGTGTAGGGGTCCTGGAACACCATCTGGATGTTCCGGCGGACGGCCTTCAGGGCGGCGCCCTGCAGGGTGGAGATGTCCTCGCCCTTGAACAGCACCTGGCCGGAGGTGGCCCGCTCCAGGTTCATCAGCACCTTGGCCAGCGTGGACTTGCCACAGCCGGACTCGCCGACGATCCCGAGCGTCTCGCCCTTCTTCAGCTCGAAGGAGATGCCGTCGACCGCCTTGACCGCGCCGACCTGCTTCTTGAAGAGGATGCCCTGGGTCAGCGGGTAGTGCTTGACCAGGTCCTTGACCTCCAGGATGTTCTCAGCCATGGAGGGTCTCCTTCCAGAGGTGGCACGCGCTGCGGCGGCCGGTGAGCTCCTTGCCGTCCTTGTCCGTGACGTGGTGCAGCGCCGGGATCTCGGTGCGGCACAGGTCGGTGGCGACGTCGCAGCGGGGGTTGAACGCGCAGCCGGTCGGAACCTTCAGCAGGTTCGGGGGCAGGCCCTTGATCGCGTACAGCTCCTGGCCCTTCTGGTCCAGGCGCGGGATGGAGCGGAGCAGGCCCTTGGTGTACGGGTGCGCGGGGTTCGCGTACAGCTCGTGCACCGGGGCGGTCTCCACGATCCGGCCCGCGTACATCACGGCGATCTTGTCCGCGACGTCGGCGACCACGCCGAGGTCGTGGGTGATCAGGATCAGACCCATGTTGTACTCGGCCTGCAGCTCGGCGAGCAGGTCCATCACCTGGGCCTGGACGGTCACGTCCAGGGCGGTGGTGGGCTCGTCCGCGATGATCAGGTCGGGCTGGAGCGACAGCGCCATCGCGATCATGATGCGCTGGCGCATACCGCCGGAGAACTGGTGCGGGTAGTCGTTCACCCGCTCCCGGGCGGCGGGGATGCGCACCCGGTCCATCAGCTCGATGGCCTTCTCCTTCGCCTCCTTGCGGGAGGCGCCCTGGTGCACGCGGAACATCTCGCCGAGCTGGTAGCCGACGGAGAGCACCGGGTTCAGCGCGGACAGCGCGTCCTGGAAGATCATCGCGATCTTCCGGCCGCGGATCCGGCGCCGCTCCTCGTTGCTCATCGTGAGCATGTCCTGGCCGCGGTACAGGATCTGGCCCTGGGTCACCTTGCCCGGGGGCATGTCCAGGATGCCCATGATGGTCTGCGCCGTCACGGACTTGCCGGAGCCGGACTCGCCGAGCACGGCGAGCGTCTCGCCGGCCGCGACGGAGTAGTTGACGCCGTTCACGGCCTTGGCGACACCGTCCCGGGTGTGGAACTCCACGTGGAGGTCCTTCACCTCGAGAAGAGGAGTGCCAACTTCGAGACGGTCGTTCTTCTGGTCGTTCTCGATCACGGTGGTCATCGGGGTCGTCACCTCTTCTCTCAACGGAGCTTCGGGTCGAGGGCGTCGCGCACCGCGTCGCCGAGCATGATGAACGCCAGAACGGTGAGGCTCAGCATTCCGGCGGGGAAGAACAGCGCGAACGGCGCCGTCCGGATCACCTTCTGGGCGGAGGAGATGTCGATGCCCCAGGAGATGGTCGGGTCCTGCAGACCGATGCCGAGGAAGCTCAGCGTCGCCTCGGCGGCGATGTAGCCGCCGAGCGCGATGGTGGCGACGACGATCACCGGGGCGACCGCGTTCGGCAGGATGTGCTTGAACATGATCCGCCAGGTGCCGGCGCCGAGCGCCTTGGCGGCCGTCACGAAGTCGGCCTGCTTGACCGTGATCACCGAACCGCGCATGACACGGGTCATCTGGGTCCAGCCCAGGGCGACCAGCGCGAAGACCACGCTCCAGACGGTGCGCGAGGTGAAGGCGTTCAGGACCACCAGCGAGCCGAGCAGCAGCGGGATGCCGAAGAAGATGTCGGTGATCCGGGAGATGATCGTGTCGACCCAGCCGCCGAAGTAGCCGGCCAGCATGCCGGTGAGGCCGCCGATGATGGTCACACCGGCGGTGACGCAGATGCCGACGATGATCGAGGCGCGGGCGCCGTGGACGACGCGGGCGTAGATGCTGCGGCCCTGGAGGTCGTAGCCGAACCAGTCCGCCTGGAAGAGGTGGCCGTAGTTCGGCTTCGTCAGGTAGTGGTTGCGCAGGTCGCCGGCCCGCGGGTCCACCGAGGTGAACAGACCGGGGGCGATCGCGATGACGATCAGCAGCAGGATCAGCAGCGCGGAGATCACGAAGATCGGCTTGCGCCGCAGGTCGTGCCAGGCGTCGGAGCCGAGGCTGCGGGGCTTCTCGGGCTTGGCGGCCGCGGTGGCGGCGCCGCCCTGGGCCGGGATCTTCCCGGCGGTCTTCTTCTCGGTCAGGTCAGGCATAACGGATCCTCGGGTCCAGGACCGCGTAAAGCAGGTCGACGATCAGGCCGGCGGCCAGGTAGACGATCACGAGGAAGGCCACGAAGCCGGAGACCGTCGAGCCCTCCTTCATGTTGATCGCTTGGTAGAGCGCGTGGCCCACACCCTGGACGTTGAAGATGCCCTCGGTGACGATGGCGCCGCCCATCAGGGCGCCGAGGTCGGTACCGAGGAAGGTGACCACCGGGATCATCGAGTTGCGCAGCAGGTGGGTGCCGATCACCTTGCGCCGCGGCAGGCCCTTGGCCACCGCGGTGCGGACGTAGTCGGCCTTGATGTTCTCGGCGATGGAGGTGCGGGTGAGGCGCGCGACGTAGGCCAGCGAGAGCGAGCCGAGCACGACGGCCGGCAGCACCATCTGGGTGATGTCGTTGCTGTCCTGGACGGTCGGGGTGACCCACTTCAGGTTCTGCCCGAAGACCGTCTGAACGATGAAGCCCAGCACCGGGACCGGGATCGAGATCAGCAGCAGGGTCATGACCAGGGCGCCCTTGTCGAAGAGCTTGCCGCGGCGCAGACCGGCGTACAGGCCGATCCCGATGCCGAGCACGATCTCGATGGCGAACGCGAACAGCGCCAGCTGGACCGTGACCGGCAGCGCCTCGGTGATCTTGTCGAGCACCGGGCGTCCGTCCAGGCCGGTGCCGAAGTCACCGGTGAACAGCTTCCCCATGTAGTCGAGGTACTGCTGGACCAGCGGCTTGTCGAAGCCTTGCTGGTGCCTCAGCGCGGCGAGCTGCACCGGGTCCGGCGCCTTGTCGCCCCACAGCGCTGCCAGCGGGTCACCGGGCAGCAAGTGCACCATGAAAAAGATGAGTGCGGTCGTTCCGAGGAACACCGGGATCATCTGGAGCAGTCGCCTTGCGACAAAGCGCCCCATCGTGCCTCCATGTATGACTCTGCCGGGCCCGTCAACCCGGCAAGAGATAAGTCGGCGTGCCAACGGCCGGTGCCAGTCCTCGCCCTTGTGGGGATGGACGGGCACCGGCCGTTGTCACCGGGTCAGGCGGTGCCGACCGATTACTTCTTCTTCTTGACCTCGACGTCGGTGTAGACCGGGTCGCCGAAGGAGTTGAACTTCACGTTCTGGACGTTCTTGGAGTAGCCGGAGCTGGTCTTGTAGTACCAGAGCGGGATGGCCGGCATGTCCTTGGCCAGAACGGCCTCGGCCTGCTGGTAGTACTCCGCGGTCTTCTCGACCGTGGTGGCGGCGTCCGCCTCCTTCGACAGCTTGTCGAACTCGGAGCTGGAGTAGCTGCCGTCGTTGGCCGCGGCACCGGTGCCGTAGACGTCGCGCAGGAAGTTGGCGTTCAGCGGGTAGTCCTGCACCCAGCCGGTACGCATCATGCTCTGGACCTGCTTGCTGGTGACCAGGTCACGCGAGGTCTTGAAGTCCGGCTTCGGGTCACCGAGGCACTCGACGCCGACCGACTGGCGGATCGAGTTGCAGACCGCGTCCACCCACTCCTTGTGGCTGCCGTCGGAGTTGTACAGGATGGTGATCTTGCCGCCGGGAACGCCGCCGCCCTCGGTGATGAGCTGCTTCGCCTTCTCCGGGTTGAACTTGCAGGCGTCGCCGCAGGTGCCGGCCTTGTAGCCCATGACGCCGGGCGCCACGAACGAGTCGGCGGGGATGCGGTTGCCGTTCAGCACGGTCTTGGTGATGGTGTCGCGGTCGATCGCCATCGAGAGGCCCTGACGGACCTTCTCCTTGCCCGGGGCGTTCCAGTCGCCCTGGTACAGCGCGAAGGAGATGTTCTGGATGGCGCCCTGCGGCTGGTCGACCGCGCGCTTGCCCAGGTCGTCCTTGTACTTCGGCAGGTCGGTCGAGTCGACCTGGTCCAGGACGTCCAGGGTGTCGGACATCAGGTCCTTGTACGCGGCCTCACCGGCGGTGTAGTTCCGGAAGACGACGCCGCCGTTCTTCGGCTTGTCGATGCCCGTGTACTTGTCGTAGGCGGCCAGCGTGATGGCCTTGTTGTGCTCCCACGAGACGAACTTGTAGGGGCCGTTGCCGACCGGCTTCTGGCCGTAGCCGGCCGGGTCGGTGAAGAAGCCCTCGGGCAGCGGGAAGAAGGCCGAGTAGCCGAGCTTGTACGTGAAGTACGAGACCGGGGTGGACAGTTCGATCGTGAAGTGGGTGTCGTCGACGACCTTCAGACCGGACATCTCGGTGGCCGTCGGGTCACCCTTGTCCTTGTCCGGGTGGACCGCGTCGTAGCCGACGATGTCGGAGAACCAGTCCGAGTTGATCTGGTTGTTCTTCGGGTTGGCCGACCAGTTCCAGGAGCTCACGAAGGACTTGGCGGTGACCGGGGTGCCGTCGTGGAAGGTCCAGCCGGACTTCAGCGTGACGGTGTAGTTCTTGGCGTCGGTGGTCTCGATCTTGTCGGCCACCTGGTTGCGCAGCGCACCGGTCGCGGGGTCGTAGTCGACGAGGCCCTTGAAGAGCTGCTTGACGATACGGCCGCCCTGGTTCTCCATGGCGTTGGCCGGCTGGAGCGGGCGCTGCGGCTCCGCGCTCT
Organism: Kitasatospora sp. NPDC058046; assembly: GCF_042885595.1. Taxonomy (NCBI): domain Bacteria; kingdom Bacillati; phylum Actinomycetota; class Actinomycetes; order Kitasatosporales; family Streptomycetaceae; genus Kitasatospora; species Kitasatospora sp. NPDC058046. The sequence goes on along the minus strand of NZ_JBHVRS010000002.1, from coordinate 358,385 downwards.
GGTAGCTGAAGCTGGCGCCCGGGTCGACCGCAGCGCTGTCGGAGCTGCCCCCGGAGGAGTCGCTGCTGCTGCACGCAGTCGCAGCGAGGGCGACAGCAACAGCTGCGACAACCCACTTGGCCTGGCTCGCACCGCGCATCGGTGTGCCTCCTGAATTCGACGTTGCAACGAGGAGGGCACTGCGGAACGGTTCCCACCGGACCCGCTGTGCCGTCCGCGCTCGTGGTTTCGGCGCGCACCCCTGCGCGTTCACCCTTGACCCGAGCCTGACTGCACCCACTATCCGTCACGCACGGACACGAAAGTGACCAGTGACGATCTCAATTAGGTCACATGAACAGTCGGTAAGTTTCGAAAACCGGACATTTGAGACATAGCCAGACAGGCACCAAACGGACAGTCGTCACGGATGACGAACTGTCACGTCCGCTCAGCGGACACCTGGGTGTGATGAGCGCTATTCCGTGAATAGCGGCCCCGACAACTTGGAGTAGTTGAAAAAGTTCGCCCCCCTCTCCATGGGAAAGGGGGGCGAATCATTCCGGCCAATGGCCGTTCAGTGCGTCCGGATCACGCCTTCTTGGCGCGCGAGGCGGTGCGACCGCGGTCCTTCTGGTCGAGGACGACCTTACGGATGCGAACCGTCTCCGGGGTCACCTCGATGCACTCGTCCTCGCGGCAGAACTCCAGCGACTGCTCCAGCGAGAGCTTGCGCGGCGGGACGATCGACTCGGCCACGTCGGCGTTCGCCGAGCGCATGTTGGTGAGCTTCTTCTCCTTGGTGATGTTCACGTCCATGTCGTCGGCACGCGAGTTCTCACCGACGATCATGCCCTCGTACACCTCGGTGCCCGGCTCGCAGAAGAGCACGCCGCGCTCCTGCAGGTTGGTCATCGCGAAGGCGGTGACCACACCGGCCCGGTCGGCGACCAGCGAACCGTTGTTGCGGGTGGTCAGGTTGCCGAACCACGGCTCGTGACCCTCGTGGATCGAGTGCGCGATGCCGGTGCCGCGGGTGTTGGTGAGGAACTCGGTACGGAAGCCGATCAGGCCGCGGGACGGCACGACGAACTCCATCCGGACCCAGCCCGAGCCGTGGTTGGACATGTTGTCCATCCGGCCCTTGCGGATGCCCATGAGCTGGGTGACGGCACCCATGTGCTCCTCGGGCACGTCCACCGTGAGGCGCTCGACGGGCTCGTGGGTCTTGCCGTTGACCTGCTTGGTGACCACCTGCGGCTTGCCGACGGTCAGCTCGAAGCCCTCGCGGCGCATGGTCTCGATCAGGATGGCCAGCGCCAGCTCACCGCGGCCCTGCACCTCCCAGGCGTCCGGACGCTCGGTGTCGAGCACGCGCAGCGAGACGTTACCGATCAGCTCGCGGTCCAGGCGGTCCTTCACCTGGCGGGCGGTGACCTTGCGGTCCACCTTGACGCCGGCCTTGGCGTCCGCGCCCTTGCCGCTGCCGCCGCGGCCGACCAGCGGCGAGGTGTTGGTGCCGATGGTCATCGAGATGGCCGGCTCGTCCACCGTGATCAGCGGCAGCGCGATCGGGTTCTCCGGGTCGGCCAGGGTCTCGCCGATCATGATCTCGCCGATGCCGGCGACGGCGCAGATGTCACCGGGGCCGGCCACCTCGGCCGGCTTGCGGGTGAGCGCCTCGGTCATCAGCAGCTCGGAGATGCGGACGTTCTGGATCGAGCCGTCACGCTTGATCCAGGCCACGGTCTGGCCCTTGCGCAGCTCGCCCTGCTCGACGCGGAGCAGCGCGATGCGGCCGAGGAAGTTGTCGGCGTCCAGGTTGGTGACGTGGGCCTGGAGCGGGGCGTCCTCGTCGTAGCCGGGGGCCGGGACGTGCTCCAGCAGGGTGGAGAAGAACGGCTCCAGGCTGGTGCTGTCGGCCGGGACGGTGCCGTTCTCCGGCTTGGTCAGCGAGGCGACGCCGTCACGGGCGCAGGCGTAGACGATCGGGAACTCGATCTGGTCCTCGTCCGCGTCCAGGTCCAGGAACAGGTCGTAGGTCTCGTTGATGACCTCGTCGATCCGGGAGTCCGGACGGTCGGTCTTGTTGATGCAGAGGATGACGGGCAGGCGGGCGGTGAGCGCCTTGCGGAGCACGAACCGGGTCTGCGGCAGCGGGCCTTCGGAGGCGTCGACCAGGAGGACGACCGCGTCCACCATCGACAGACCGCGCTCGACCTCGCCACCGAAGTCGGCGTGGCCCGGGGTGTCGATGATGTTGATGGTGATCGGCGCGCCACCATCCTTGGGGTGGTACTTGACCGCGGTGTTCTTCGCGAGAATGGTGATGCCCTTCTCGCGCTCCAGGTCGTTGGAGTCCATCATCCGGTCATCGAGCTGCTGGTGGGCTGCGAAGGCGCCGGCCTGCTTGAGCATGGCGTCGACCAGCGTGGTCTTGCCGTGGTCGACGTGGGCGACGATGGCGACGTTACGGATGTCGTTGCGCGTGGGCATGCCTAGCGGATTCTCCCGGAATCGTGGGTTACGGCGCCCGGCCGCGAGACGCGCACTTGCGGCCCTTTCGGCCGCTGCCACCCGTTCCGCCTGCTACTACCGGTCCACCCGCCGGGCATATCGACATGCCTCGGCTTCCTCCTATCGTACGGGGAAGCGCCCAGGTGAGCAGAAACGAGCAGGTCGCAGGGGATCAAGATCACAGGCGGATCACACGGCGCCCACCCGGCGACCGGGCTCCGGCCCCCTTCCGTTCGTGCTCCGACGGCCCGGCCCACGCACCGGGCGGACGCCCCCGGAGCGGTCTCCGGGAGGCGTCCGCCGACGCCGTGCGCCGCCCCGCCGGGGAAGCCCTACCCGCCCCAGCCCACGTCCTGGAAGCGCGGCCACCCGAAGCCGTACGCGCCGGCGCCGACCACCCCGGTCCGGACCCCGACCAGCTCCGGCCGCTGGTAGAGCGGCACCGAGTGCCCGAGCTGCCAGATCCGTACGTCCGCCTCCTGGAGCAGGTCGAGCCGGGCCGCCGGGTCCGGTTCGGCGGCCGCCCGGTCGAACAGCCGGTCGATCTCCTCGGTGCCGCCGCGGCCGAAGTTGCCGCCCGGGTCCGGCACGCCGTCGGGGTCCGGCCGGGGCTTGGCGTAGGCGGGGCGCTGTTCGCTCGCCGGGCTGGCGCCGACCGGCCGGGAGAAGAGCGCGAGGTCGTAGTCCCCGGCCGCCAGGTGCTCCCCGACGAAGGACTCGGCGGGCACGGGCACCTGTCGCACCGCGATCCCGGCGTCCCCGAGGCCGGCGGTGAGCGCGTCGGCGGTGCGCTTGGCGGTCGCCGAACCGGCCGGGAGCAGCAGCGAGAGGGAGAGCGGCTTGCCGCCCCTGCTCCGGACGCCCCCGCCGGTGGGCCGCATCCAGCCCGCCTCGTCCAGCAGCAGGCCCGGGTCCGCCTGGTCGACCGCGCCGCTGTTGTCCCGGTAGCCCTCCTGGTCGCCGGCGAGCAGGTGGCTGCCCAGCGGTGCGGCGGGCAGGCCGAGCGGGGTGAGCGCGGCGGCGGCGATCCGCTGCCGGTCGACGGCCCGGGTGAGGGCCCGGCGCACCAGCGGGTCGGTCAGCGGGGCGCGCTCGGCGTTGAGGGTGAGCTGGGTGAGCGAGGCCGCGGCGGCCCGGTGCACGGTGACGCCGGGCAGCGACTCGGCCCGCCGCAGCGCCAGCGCCGCCGACTCGGGCGCGGCCTCGGGCGGCGGCGCGACAGAGGGTGAGGCGGAGGCGGGAGCGGAGGCGGGAGCGGTGGAGGCATCGGCGGCCGGGGCCGGCACCGCCCGGTCCACCGCCGCGGTGAGCGGGGCGACGTCCAGCCGGTCCTGGTCCAGCGCGTCCAGCCGCTGCTCGGGCGGCGAGGCGAGGAAGTCGATCCGGTCGGCCTTCGCCGGCTCGCCCCACCAGAGCGGGTTGCGCACCACGGTGACCGTCCCGCGCTCGGCGTCGTACCGGGAGAGGGTGTACGGCCCGGCGCTCGGCCGGTCGCCGCCGGTCAGCGCCCGGTCGAAGTCGGCCGGGGTGGCCGTCTCGGCGGCCGGGTAGAGCGGCCCGAACAGCGAGCGCCACTCCGCGTACGGCCGCCGGAAGGTCACCCGCACCTCGTGCGGGTCGGCGCCCGGGGCGACCGACTCGACGGCGTCGTACCCGGCCGCCCGCCCGCCCCGGTACGCGGGGTCCAGGCCGGACAGCGCGGTCCGCTGGGCGTCGAGGTCGGCGGCCGAGACCGGGGTGCCGTCGCTCCAGACGGCGCGCGGGTTCAGCCGGTACGTCACCACCTGCGGCGACTGCCCGGGCGGGGTGGACTCGGCGCCCTCCAGGTAGTCCGGGTCGGGGGCGAGCCGGCCGTGCTCGTCGGGCCGGAACAGCGAGGGGTACAGCGCGTGGGCGAGCAGCGCCGAGTCGGCGGTCGCCGCGCCCTGGTAGACGTTCAGCGTGGCCGGGACGCGGTCGAGGGCCCAGCGCAGCGTGCCGCCGTCCCGGACGGCGGCGCGGTCGACCGGCCCGACGTCCCCGGTGGTGGCGGTGGGCTCGGCCGGGGCGGGCACGGCGGCGGGGGTGCGGGCGGGGCCCGGGTCGTCGGAGCAGCCGCCGAGACCGGCGGCGAGCAGCAGCGCGGCGGCTGCGGCGGTGAGCTGGCGGACGCGCATGGCGGCCATCGAACGCCGCCCCGGGCGCCCGGCCCGTGCCGACACGGCGGGCGGCCGGGCGACTGCACCCGTCCGGCCCACCGCTCCGGGCCGTTACAGCCCGAGCTCGAACCAGACGATCTTGCCCTTGGGCGTGCGCCGGCTGCCCCAGCGCTCGGCCAGCAGGCTGACCAGCTGCAGACCGCGCCCGCCCTCGTCGGTCTCCTGCGCGCGCCGCTGCCGGGGCTGCGCGTAGCCGTCGTCCCAGACCTCGCAGACCAGGCCGCGCTCGCGCAGCAGCCGCAGCCGGATCTCGCCCCGCCCGTGCTTGAGCGCGTTGGTGACCAGCTCGCTGACCAGCAGCTCGGTGGTGTCGACCAGCTCGTCCAGCCCCCGGGCCAGCAGCCAGCTGCACGCCAGCTCACGGGCCTTGGCCACCGAGGTGGGCTCGGGCGGCAGGAACCAGTTGCCGACGGCGTCCTCGGGGAAGGCGTGCACCTTGGCCATCAGCAGGGCGATGTCGTCCTCGCCGTGGTGCGGGTTGAGCTCGCCGAGCACGTGGTCGCAGAGGTCCTCCAGCCCCTTGCCCCCGTCGGAGAGCGCGGAGCGGAAGGCCCGCAGGCCCTCGTCCAGCTGGTGCTTGCGGCTCTCCACCAGGCCGTCGGTGTAGAGCGCGAGCACGGCGCCGTCCGGGAGGGTCAGCTCGACCTCCTCGAAGGGCTCGCCGCCGACGCCGAGCGGCAGACCGGGCGGCACGTCGAGCATCCGGGAGCTCTCGCCGGGGCTGAGCAGGACGGGCGGCAGGTGGCCGGCGTTGGCGAAGACGCAGCGGCGGGTGACGGCGTCGTAGACCGCGTAGACGCAGGTCGCCAGGTAGACCTCGCGGGCCTCCTCGTCGGCCGTCGAGGTGAGCCGCCCGTACGGGGTGGGCGGGCCGGCCGGCACCGAGTCGTCGCCGAGGCCGCGGGCGATCTCGTCCAGGGCGCCGAGCACCTCGGCGGGGTCGAGGTCGAGCATCGCCAGGGTGCGGACGGCGGTGCGCAGCTGGCCCATCGCGACGGCGGCGCGCAGTCCGCGGCCCATCACGTCGCCGATGACCAGCGCGGTGCGGTTGCCGGGCAGCGGGATGACGTCGAACCAGTCGCCGCCGACCTCGGTGTTGTTGTTGCTGGGCAGGTAGCGGCAGGCGATCTCCAGGCCGCTGGCGGCCGGGTTGCCCGGGGGCAGCAGGCTGCGCTGGAGGATCAGCGCCCGCTCGTGCTCGCGCCGGTAGAGCCGGGCGTTGTCGATGCAGACGGCGGCGCGGGCGACCAGTTCCTCGGCGATCGCGACGTCGCGGGCGTCGAAGGGCTCGCTGCCGATCGCCCGGGAGAGCTGGACGAGGCCGAGCACCTGGTCGCGGGCGACCAGCGGGACGATCAGGGTGGAGCGCAGCAGCGGGTCGCGCCCGGGCTCGGGGACGACGCTGCGGCCGGTGCGCAGCGCCCGGGCGTGCGGGGAGCGGCGCGGGTAGCAGAGGGTGCCGCCGGCCTCGGCGATCGGCAGGCCGGTGACCGAGCCGAGCACCGAGGAGGCGCCGCCGACCACGCTGGAGACGGCGACCCGGCGCAGTTCGCCGCTGCCGTCGGTGAGCACGGTGTCGCCGAGCCGGCCGGCGCTGGGCACGGTCTCGCCGGAGAGCAGCGCGGTGTAGAGGTCGACGGTCGCGAGGTCGCAGAACGGCGGGACGACGACGTCCAGCAGTTCCTTGGCGGTGGTCTCCAGGTCGAGCGTGGAGCCGATGTGCGCGCTGGCCTCGTTGAGCAGGGCCAGGTTGCGGCGCACCCCGTCGGCCTCGCGCTCGGCGACGTGCCGGCTGGTGACGTCGGAGACCTGCCCGGCCACGCCCATGGTCTGCCCGGCGGAGCCGTTCAGGCGGTACAGCGAGACGGCCCAGAGCCGGTTGCCCTCGCGGGTCGGGACGGCGCCGTGGAAGCGCAGGTCGAAGACGGGCTCGCCGGTGGCCACGACCTTGCGCAGGGCGGCGGTGAGCCGGTCCGCCTCGGACGGCGGGAAGAGGTCGTGCGGGGTGAGGCCCTCCAGGTCGGTGGGGACCAGTCCCATCCCGGAGGCGAAGGCGTCGTTGACCCGCTGCAGCCGCAGCCGGTCGTCGAACAGCACGAAGCCGGTGGGCGTCTGCCCGAAGACGGCTTCGGAGGCGGCCAGGTCGGTCTCGATCCGGCGCAGCCGCCCGAGGTCGACGGCCAGGCAGGTGGCGCCCGCGGTGGGCAGGGCGCTGTCGGGCATCAGGTAGAGCTCGGCGAGGCCCTCGCCGCCGTCGGCGTCCCGGTACGGGGTGGTGCCGACCCACTCCTCGCCCGCCAGGGTGCGCTCCAGCCGGGCCCGGCCGCGCTGCCAGAGCTCGCGGGGGACGAAGGTGGTGACCGGGTCGGCGCCGACGGCCTCGGCGGCCGGGATGCCGAAGAACTCGGCGGCGCGCTCGCTCCACTGGCTGATCCGCCCGTCGGGGCCGATCGCGAAGGTGGCGACCCGGATGTAGTCGTAGATCGAGCCGGGGTCGCCGGCGCCCCAGGCGCGATCCTCGGCGACGGGGTGGTGGCCGCGCCCGGCGACCGCGCCGTCCGGTACGGACAGGTGCGCGGAACCGGCCTGCCCGGGTACAGCGGCATGACCGCTGCTGCTCGGCGACACGCTCCGCGCCGGAGTGCTGTTCAACGGACCGACCCCTCCAACCCGCGACCGTCCGGATGTCGAGAAGACCGAGTATTCATCATCGAGGGGTACGTTCACACGCCCTCAACATCACAACATCAGATCGGGCGAAGGTTTTTGTCCTACCGCCCGCGCAACCACAATGCCACGCTCGCGCCCCCTTCCGGAGCGCGCGCTCCCCCTGAGCGCCCGATGGCATATGCGACCCCGCTCCCCTGCTGTTCGTTCCGCTCACGATCCATCGGGCTCACTACCCGGCAGCGCCTGCTCGAACCAGACCACCTTGCCGATGCCCTCGGCCCGGGCACCCCAGCGCAGTGCCAGCCGGTGGACCAGCTCCAGACCGCGCCCGCCCTCGTCGGCCTCGGCCGCGTGCCGCTCCCGGGGCGGATCGGGCAGCGGGTCGGAGATCTCGACCAGCAGCGTCTCACCGAGCGTCAGCCGCACCCCGATGGGGGCGCTGGCGTACCGGACGGCGTTCGTGACCAGCTCGCTGACCAGCAGTTCGGCGGTGTCGGTGAGCTCCTCGACGCCCCACTCGACGAGGGTGGCGCGGACCAGCCGGCGGGCCCGGGAGACGGCGGTGGGCTCGGCCGGCAGGGTCCAGCCCGCCGTCGGGGTGCCGGCCTGGCCGTGGCCGAGCCGGGCCAGCAGCAGCGCGACGTCGTCCGGCTCCCGGCCCTGCTCCATGGTGTCCAGCACCGCCTCGCAGGCGGCCTGGATGGAGGCGTGCGGCCCCTGGAGCACGGTGACCAGCCGGCCGAGGCCGACGTCCAGGTCCTTGTCCCGGGACTCGACCAGGCCGTCGGTGCACAGCGCCAGCAGGCTGCCCTCGGGGATCTTCAGTTCGACCGACTCGAACGGGACTCCGCCCACCCCGAGCGGGGCACCGGAGGGCAGGTCGAGGATGCGGCCGGCGCCGCCGGGCAGCGGGCCGCCGGTGCGGGTCGGCTCCGCGGCGTCCTCGCCCGGCACCACCAGCACCGGCGGGATGTGCCCGGCCTTGGCGACGGTGAGCCGGGCCGTCGCCGGGTCGAAGACCGCGTAGACGCAGGTGGCCAGCAGCGCCTCGTCCGGGCCCTGGGCGAGGTCGTCGGCCAGCTCGTGGACGTGCCGCAGCAGGACGTCCGGCGGCAGGTCGAGGGCGGCCAGCACCCGGACGGCGGTGCGCAGCCGCCCCATCGTGGCGGCGGCCCGCAGGCCGTGGCCCATCACGTCGCCGACCACCAGCGCGGTGCGGTCGCCGGGCAGCGGGATGACGTCGAACCAGTCGCCGCCGACCTCGGTGCCGCTGCTGCCGGGCACGTACCGGTAGGCGACCTCGACGCCGGTGGGCTGCGGGACCTGCTGCGGGAGCAGGGTGCGCTGGAGGGTGAGCGCGGCGGTGCGCTCGCGGGCGTAGAGGCGGGCGTTGTCCAGCGAGCTGCCGGCCCGGTCGGCCAGTTCGACGGTGAAGGCCAGGTCGTCCCGGTCGAAGCCCTCGCGGTAGCCGGCCCGGCTGACCAGCAGCAGGCCGATCACGATGCCGCGGGCGCGCAGCGGCACGACCAGCATCGAGTGCACGCCCAGGTCCCGGGCGGCCTGCATCTTCGGGTCGCCGGGGTAGGTGACGTCGTCCAGCTGGTCGGCGCCGGACAGCAGCTCGGGCACGCCGGTGCGCAGCACCCGGCCGCAGACCGACTCCTCGGCGAAGGTGATCCGGGCGCCGCGGCGCAGCATCACGTCCACCTCGGGGCCGTCCTGGACGGAGGCGGTGCCGAGCTGGAGCAGCGAGGTGCGCCGGTCGTGGCCGTGCCGGGGCAGGTCGTCACCGTGCGCGACGGCCTGGAGCAGGACCACCGCCGAGTGGTCGGTCAGCCGGGGGACGACCGAGCCGGCCAGCTCCTGGGCGATCCGGGAGGCGTCCAGCAGGTCGCCGACCCGGGAGCCGAACTCGTTGAGCAGCGAGAGCCGGCGCCGGGCGTGCTCGACCTTGGCGACCGCCCGGTAGCGCTCGGTCACGTCCATCACGGTGCCGGAGATGCCGAGCACCCGGCCGGAGCGGTCCGTCATCCGGCTGTAGGAGATCGAGCGGTAGCCGGCCCGGGTGGTGACCGGGGAGGCCAGGGTGACGTCGATGACCGGCTCGCCGGTGGCCAGCACCTGGCGCTGGATGGCGGTGATCTCGTCGGCGGCCCGCTCCGGCAGGGTCTCGCCGGTGGTGCGGCCGACGTGGTCGTCCGGAGCGACGCCGTTCATCTCGGCGAGGGTCCGGTTGACGGCCGTGTAGCGCAGGCCGGTGTCCATGATGGCGATGCCCAGCGGGGACTGCTCGAACAGCGCGTCGCGCACCGCGAGGTCCCGTTCGACGGCCTGGACGGCGGCCGCCTCGGCCATGTTGACCTGGAGGAACGGGGTGCCGTCGCCGTCCACCAGGAGGGAGATCCGGGCGTCCACGGCGACCGGGGCGCCGTCCCGGTCGCGCAGCTCGGCGTAGCCGGCCCAGCGGCCGTGCCGCAGGGTGTCCTGGATCGCGCCCCGGATCCGGGCGACCTGCTCCCGGTCGGGGATCAGCTCGTCGATCCGGCGGCCGACCAGCAGCTCGTTCGGCCAGCCGAGCAGCTCCTCGGCGGCGGGGCTCCAGAGCACCACCCGGCCCGCGGTGTCCAGGATCGCGATGGCGACCTTGAGCATGTCCAGCAGGCTGCCGCCGGCGGGCGTGCCGGGGGTGCCCGTGGCATCGGCCGGACCGCCGGGGAACGGCCGGGCGGGGCGTCCGCGCAGGCCGCCCCGGGTACCCGGCTCGGCCACCGCCAGGGTCGGCGCCGGCTGGTCGGGCCGTCCGGTGTCGGGCCGCGCGGTGTCGGGGGCCTCGACGGTGCCCCGGCGGCGGGCGGCCGGCGACTGGGGGGCGGCCGGACGGGCGGCGCGGCGCAGTCGGGCGCGGGCGGCGGCGCTCCCCGCGGAGCCTGCCCGCCGCTCTCCCCCGCCGCCGTTCCCGGTACTCGACACCGACGGGGCCTCCGGCTCTGGTCGGGATCGGCGTCGCCGGCTGGGGACGGCTCACCGATGGTGACGAATAGTGCCGAAAAGTGACATACCCAGCAGCATCCAGGCTATCCCGGCCCCCGGGTCGTCTTGTCCGATTGACCTACCCGGCGGACTGCGCGTCGCCCACCGCCGACGCGCTGTCGGCGGCGCCCGCCGGGGCGCCCGCGAGCAGCCGGGCGACGTGCGGCAGCACGTCACGGTCGTGGTCGATCCAGTCCACGGCGTCCAGCTCGTCCGGGCCCAGCCAGCGCAGCGCGTCGTGGTCCTGCAGTGCGCGCGGCTCGCCGGACAGCAATTCGGCGGCCCAGAAGCGCAGCTCCAGGCCGGGGCGCACGGCCCACGCGCCCGGCAGCCGGACCAGCGCACGCGCCCGGACGCCGAGCTCCTCCAGCAGCTCCCGCTCCAGCGCCTGCGCTTCGGTCTCCCCCGGCTCGGCCTTCCCGCCGGGGAACTCCCACCGGCCGGCCACCGCCTCGGGCGCGCTGCGCCGGGCGGCGAGCACCCGGCCGCGGTGGACCAGCGCACCGCCGACCACGATCCGGGGCGGAGCGGCGGCGGGGGCGGCGGGGGCGGGGTCGTGGGTCGCGTCCATGGGCCCGACCCTACGGTCTGCGGTCGGGCCCGGGCGTTCGCGGAGGGCCCAGGTGCTGCGGAGGGTTCGGGGCCGCGGAGGGCTCAGGCGTTGCGGACCGTCCCGTCCGCCGGTTCGGGCCGGGCCGCCTCCCCGTCCTCCTCGACCCAGTACAGCTGCTTGTGGCCGCGGGCCTCGAACTCGGCGGCCAGCCGCCGGGCCTCCGCCCGGTCGAGGTCCTTGGCGACCAGGAAGCGGTTGCCGTTGTCGTCCTGCCGCATCACCCGGTGGGTACCCATGGCCGGAGGGTACCGGGGGCTCCCCCGGGCCGGCCCGCCCCGGGGCGGACGGGCTGGTCCCCGGCTCGCGTGGGGGTCGGGCCGGGGACGTGCCCACGACCGTACGGCCAGCGGGTTACCGGCAGGTACGGGCCCGGTCAACGGCCGGTAACCGCGCCTCCGGACGGCTCAGACCCGCAGGTCGGGCGCCTGCTCCCCGGTCGACAGGTCCAGCCCCCGGCGGATCTCCAGGGCCGTCGGCGTCGTCCTGGCCTCCAGCGCCCTGGCCTTGCGGAGGTCGCCCGCCAGGTCGGTGCCGGAGGCCGCGGCGTCCCAGGCGGCGGCCGCCTGCGACTTGGCCTCGGCCAGCTTGGCGATCCTCGGCTGGACGTCGGCCGGCCAGGCCACCCCCGTCCTGGCCAGCACCGCCGCCTGGGTCCGGGAGGCGGAGGCCACCCGGCGCGCCCAGGCCCGGTAGTCTGCCTCGGCCTCGGCGACCTCCCGCTCCGGCTGGTCCAGGTAGTCGTCGTTGAAGGTCCGGGCGGCCTCCAGGTAGGCCAGCTGGGGCGCGGTCAGGTGGCTGCGGTCGGTGCGGACGGTGCCCCGGTGCCGGTCCTCGCGGTCCTCGTAGGCGCAGGTCACGTACCGCGAGCCGGACGCCCAGTTCTTCTCGGTCGGGTAGAGGTAGACGTCCTCCATGCCGTCGGGGACGGCCCACTGGTCGAGCGCGTAGCCGCTCAGCACCTGGCGGCACAGCCGGCCGGCCGACTCGCGGGCCGCGCGCTCGCCCGGGTAGGCGCCGGCGCCGAGCAGGAGGTCGGCGGTGCCCGCCACCTCGCCGTGGTGCGGCTCGGTGCAGGCCACCCGGTGCACCCAGTACACCGTCTCGTCGCCGCCCCCGTCCGCCGTCGACCCGCCCTGGGGGGAGTCGTAGCAGTCGCCCGCCTTGAGGTCGGACCAGTGCACCGAACCGGCCGGCGCTTTCGGGGGCAGGCCGGAGCGGCCGGCCCGCGCCGAGCTGAAGTCGGCCGCGCCGAGCAGCAGGGCCATCAGCACCGTGCCGATCGTGCCGAGCACCAGGCCGGTCACCGCCATGCCGGAGCCGCGCTCCTTGCGGCGGTTGATCTGGACCAGCGCGAGGACGCCGAACACCAGGGCCACCGGGGCCACCAGGAGCAGGCCGGTGACCAGGGAGCCGACGGCGAAGCCGTTGGTCGGGGCGGGGCCGGGGACGAACCCGGGGCCGACGAACCCGGGGCCGGGCGCGCCGGCCGGGCCCTGGCCGGGGGCCGGGGCGTACGGGTGGCCGGGCTGGAAGCCGGACTGGGCGGCGGGGGTGACGGAGGCCCAGCCCCCGGCGGGCAGCGGGTGCGGCGGCTGGGGCGGGGCGGCCGACGGCGGGACGGCCTGCGGGGCCGGGGCCGGGGCGGCGGACGGGCCGGCGGAGAGGTCGGGGGCGGCCCAGGGGTCGGCGGGGGCGGCGGGGGCGGTGGGGCCCGCCGGCTCGGCGGCGCTCGCGGGCTCGGCCGGGTTCGTCGGCTCGGCCGGCCCCGTTGGCTCGGCGGCGGCCTTGCGGAAGTCCACCCGGGGGTCCTGACCGGCCGCCGGCGCCTCCGTCGCGTCCGTACCCCCCGCGCCAGCATCCGCGCCCGTGCCCGCGTCGGTTCCCGTGGCCGCGGACGGCTCCGGCTCCGGCCCCGGGACGGGCGGCTCGGACTCAGGCTTGGACACGTGGACTCCCCCAACCCACCGGGGCGGGCATCGGCTCGGCGCTCGGCACCATGGCTCCGCGCCACGGCTCGGACCCGAACGGACCCTCACGGGCCCGATCTGAACGGTCGCGCGACTTTACCCGATCTTTCCGAACACCTGCCCGACCTTTCCGGGCCGCCCTCCGCCCGCTCAGCCGCGGGCCAGGACCTCCCCGTGCAGCATCGAGAACCAGCCGTCCCCGGCGGCGCTCCACTCCCGCCAGCCGTCCGCGATCAGCTCCGGCTCGTCCTGCTCCGCGAAGCCCAGCCCGACCGCCGTCCGGCCCAGCGCGGTGCCCGTCACCCGGTCCGCCCACATCCCGCCCCACCAGGCGCGCTGCTCGGGCGTCGCGAACGTCCAGGTGGAGGAGCTCGCGGTGACCTCGGTGAAACCGGCGGCGCGGGCCCAGGACAGCAGCCGCCGGCCGGCGTCCGGCTCGCCGCCGTTGGCGCGGGCGGTCCGCCGGTACAGCTCCAGCCACCGGTCCAGCGCGGGCGCCTCCGGGAACCAGGTCATGGAGGCGTAGTCGACATCGCGGACCGCGACCACGCCGCCCGGCGCCGTCACCCTCCGCAGCTCGCGCAGCGCGGCCACCGGGTCGGCCACGTGCTGGAGCACCTGGTGGGCGTGCACCACGTCGAACTCGCCGTCCCGGTACGGCAGCCGGTGCACGTCGGCGCACTCGAAGGCGACGTTGGACAGCCCCCGCCCGGCGACGTGTCCGGCGGCCTGCTCCAGCACCTCGGCGGAGGCGTCCACCGCGACCACCCGCCCCTGCGGGCCGACCAGCGCGGCCAGGTCCGCGGTGATCGTGCCGGGACCGCAGCCGACGTCCAACAGGGCCTGGCCGGGCCGCAGTTCGGGCAGCAGGTAGCCGGCCGAGTCGGCGGCGGTGCGGGAGCGGTGCGAGCGCAGCACGGCCTCCTGATGGCCGTGGGTGTAGACGACGGCGGGCTGCGGTCCGGTCATGAGGTCCCCCCTGGGCGCGGTCGGCCGCGGTGCTCCGCGACACCCCCGACGCTACTCCTCGTCCCGGATGGCGAGAAGATCCGTCTCGCATTCCGGTCGCTATGGGCCGGGGCCGCACCCGGCCGCCGTACCGTGGAGGCGCCCCCGACAGAACGGTCCCCACCCATGCCCGGCCCGCGCCCCTACGTCCTGCTGAGCGCCGCCGTCTCGCTCGACGGCCACCTCGACGACGCCTCCCCCGACCGGCTGCTGCTCTCCAACGCCGCCGACTTCGACCGGGTCGACGAGGAGCGCGCCGCCGCCGACGCCATCCTGGTCGGCGGCAACACGCTGCGCGCCGACAACCCCCGGCTGCTGGTCAACGACCCCGGGCGCCGGGCCGCCCGGCTGGCGGCCGGCCGGCCCGAGTACCCGCTGAAGGTGACGCTCAGCGCGAGCGGCGAACTCGACGCCGGCCTGCGGTTCTGGCACACCGGCGGCACCCGGCTCGCCTACACCACGGAGGCCGGGGCGGCGGTGCTGCGCCCCCGGCTGGACGGGCTGGCCGAAGTGGTCGCGCTGGGCGACGCGGTGGACCTCGGCGCGGTGCTGGACGACCTGGGCACCCGCGGGGTGCGCCGGCTGATGGTCGAGGGCGGCGGGGGCGTGCACACCCAGTTCCTGGCCCAGGGCCTGGCGGACGAGCTCCAACTGGCCGTCGCCCCGCTGCTGGTCGGCCAGGCCGACGCGCCCCGGTTCGTCCGCCCGGCCGCGTTCCCGGGCGGTCCGGCCCGGCGGATGCGGCTGCTGGAGGCACGTACCGTGGGCGACGTCGTCCTGCTCAGGTACGCCCCGAAGGAGCCCGCGCCGTGACCCAGTCCGCCTCCACCGACCTCGACCACCTGCGCCGGGCCGTCGAGCTCTCCCGCCGCTGCCCGCCGTCCGAGACGGCCTTCTCGGTCGGCGCGGTGATCGTCGGCGCCGACGGCACGGTGCTGGCGGAGGGCTACAGCCGGGAGGCGGACCCGCACGACCACGCCGAGGAGACGGCGCTGGCCAAGCTCCCGGCGGGCGACCCGCGGCTGCGCGGGGCGACGGTCTACAGCTCGCTGGAGCCCTGCGGGCAGCGCGCCTCGCGGCCGATGCCGTGCGCCCGGCTGCTCCTCGCGGCGGGCGTGCCGCGGGTGGTGGTCGCCTGGCGCGAGCCGGACCTGTTCGTCACCGACTGCCAGGGCACCGCGCTGCTGACGGCGGCCGGGGTCGAGGTGGTGGAGCTGTCGGAGCTGGCCGAGGAGGCCCGGGCGGTCAATGCCCACCTGCTCGGATGATCTTTTGTATCATCGAGAAACAAAGAGCTCGCATTCTCCGGCTCTCCCGTCGCCACACTCCCCGAGGAGCCGCCCCATGACCACTGCCCCCGTCCGGCTGACCGCCCGCGCCCTCCTCCTGGACATGGACGGCACCCTCGTCAACTCCGACGCCGTGGTCGAGCGCTGCTTCAGCCGCTGGGCCGAGCGGAACGGCCTGGACCCCGCCGAGGTGCTCGCCGTCGCCCACGGCCGCCAGGGCCACGCGACCATGGCCCTCCTGCTGCCCGACCGCCCGGCCGAGCTCAACCTGGCCGACAACGAGCGGATCCTCGCCGAGGAGCGCGCCGACACCGAGGGCGTCGTCCCGGTGCCCGGCGCCGCCGCCTTCCTCGCCTCGCTGACCGGCCTCCCGCACGCCCTGGTCACCTCCGCCGACCTGGCGCTCGCCCGGATCCGGATGACCGCCGCCGGCCTCCCGCTGCCGTCCGTCCTGGTCACCGCCGAGTCCGTCGGCGCCAGCAAGCCCGACCCCGAGGGCTTCCTCAAGGGCGCCGCCGACCTCGGCTTCGCCCCCGCCGACTGCCTCGCCTTCGAGGACTCCGGCGCCGGCATCGCCGCCGCCAAGGCCGCCGGCGTCCGCGTCGTCGGCGTCGGCCCGCGCGCCCTCCCCCACCACCCGGACGCCCACGCCGACACCCTCACCACCGTCACCGTCACCGCCGCCCCCGACGGCCTCCTCACCGTCACCATCGGCTGATACGAAAATCCCCCTCTCCCGGCCTCTCTTGAAGGTCAGGCAGCCTCGACGGATTGGAGAGTCACTTGATAGCCGAGTTGGTTGAGCTGGCTCACCAGCCGTCGGGTCTGCCTGGTCTTGCCGGTGCGTTCGAGGAAGTAGTCGCCACCGGGGTCGTGGTACTCGGCGTCGCTGGTGAACATGTGCCAGACGGCGACCAGGACGGAGTGCTCCAGCGCCACCAGCGCCCGCTTCTTTCCGCGCCGGGAGGCGATGCGCTTGAAGCGGGCAGCCAGGTAGGTGTCCTTCGAGCGGGAGGCCGCGGAGGCGACCTGTCCGAGGACGCCCTTGAGCCAGGGATCGCCGTGACGGGTCTTGCCGCTGCTGCTTCGGCCGGCCGACTCGTGGTTGCCCGGGCAGACGCCGGCCCAGGAGGCCAGGTCGGCGGCACTGGGGAAGCGCGCGATGTCCGCGCCGATCTCGGCGAGGACCACCTCCGCAGCCCGGGTGCTCATGCCCGGGATGGTGATCAGGAGCTCGATCCGGCGGCGAAAGGGCCGCACCTGAGCGTCGACGCGCTCACTGAGCCGGGCCTCCACCTCGATACAGCCGTCAATGCGGTCGAGCATCGCGCGGACCATGAACGCGTGGTGGTCGGTGAACCGGCCCCGCAGGGCCTCGGCGAGGATCTCGCGCTTGCCGCGCATGCTGCCCATGGCCATCTCGGCCAGGACCAGCGGGTCGCGCTCGCCGGCGATGAGTGCCTCCAGCATGGCCCGCCCGGACTTTCCGACGATGTCGGAGACGACCGAGGAGAGCTTGATCCCGGAGTCCTCCAACGGCTTCTCCAGGCGCTGGATCTCCCGGGTGCGCTCGCGCACGACCTCGGTGCGGTAGCGGGTGGTGTCCCGCAGCTCGCGGATCGGCTGCGGCGGCACGAACGAGGGCCGCACCAGGCCGTGCTCCAGGAGCTTGGCGATCCACTCGGAATCGGCGACGTCGGTCTTTCGGCCGGGGACGCCCTTCATGTGGCGGGCGTTCAGCAGCCAGCACTCGACCTCGTGCTCCAGCACGTAGAACACCGGCTTCCAGTACACGCCGGTGGCCTCCATGCCGACCAGGGTCACCCCCTCGGCCAGCAGCCAGTCCATCATGGCGAGCAAGTCACGGGTCATGGTCGAGAACACCCGTACCTCGCTGCGACGCCGCTTGCCGGTGGTCGGCAGCCGCAGGCACACCTTCACGTCCGTCTTGCTGACATCGATCCCGGCGCATCGCTCGTGGATCACGTCCATCGTCTCGCCGTCCCCTCCAGGTCCAGGCCGCGCAGGCGGGACCGCCCGGGGGAGCCTGGCAGGCTGGAGAGTCTGATACGCGTGCTCGGAGCAACACTTCCGGGTGCCTGTCGATGGGGCTCCCACCGTCCTACTGACCCCCGGGCTCGGAACGCGCCAAGGCGACACGACGTCCACCGGACGGTCCCAACCAGATTTTCACCCATCGGGGTGAGCCCGAAAGGGCTTCGGATTACTGACCCCGGAAACACCGGACCGCCCGGGCCCCGTACGAACACGGGGCCCGGGCGGTCCGGGTACGCGGCGGCGGTCGGCCGTCAGACGTTGAAGCGGAATGCTTGAAGGCTGATCCTGACCCGCGACGGGACGCCGATCACCCCTCTGACCAGGTGCTTCTTGGTTGGCCAGCGATGACCCGCGACGGTCGCAATCGGGTGTCCTGCGGACTGTCTGCGAACCGGGCACCTCGCCCGATGCGATCAACGTGGGCGTGGGCATCGCCCCACGTGGGGCCGTCCGTGATCAGAAAATGGCCCACGCTTCCGCCGGCAGTTGGTGATAGACGTCGTCCATGGCATCGGCGGGCAGGAAGACCGGTCGCGTCAGCAAGCAATCGCCGGCCCGCTGCACGCACAGCGCCATTCCGAGAGTCAGTGATCCGGCCTCCGCTCCGGGCAGGTAGAAGAGCTCCGTATAGGGCTCTCGGCTCTCAGCGCGTTCGAACAGCCGCTGCTCCAGTTCAGAGGGAACCTGGCCGACCCACGGCCCGGCTGCGGCACCACGAAGAACTCCGTCACGAAGCCGGTGACCTCGCCGCCAGCACTCCGACCGGCCCTGGTCGGGTAGGTCCCGTCGCTCCAACCCGACGGGGGCGCAACGCAGTTGTGGCCGGTCGCGGGATCAGCAAGCACGACCGGGCTGAGTGCCATGGAATCGGCGTCACCGAAGAGGGCGTCGACCGGCAGGTCGCCGTCCTCACCGAGCAGGTCACCGAGCGGGATGGTGACCGCGGCATCGACGAAACAACCCGTTCCGGCGTCGACACCGTATCCGAAGAACTCCGTGACACCCAGGTCGGCGACGGCCTGACCATCGGTTAGTGCAAGCGTCCGCTCCACCCGTCCGCTGGTCGCTGATCCGCAGCCATGCGGCAGCGACCCGCTCATCCCTGAACTCGGGAGCATCAGCGCGGGTCACCTCGACCACCGCGAGCGCGACCGGGTAGGTGCCCGGATCCACCTCGGCGGTGAACTGCCCACATCCCGGCCCAACTCGATGAACGGGTCGCAGGCCGCGACCTGGCCCGAGGGCAGAGACAATGCGGCCTCAGGCAGCGCGGTCACAGCGGCCGTCAGTCCACGGCCACAGTCGTACGAACTTCCAACCGTGAACAGGCGCGCCACGCCAGGAGCAGGAAGCGGCATGGGAGGCCCCACTCTCGCAGTAGTCGATCAGGCAACAGCCACTCGCCCAGGCTGTTCCCCAGGACGCCGACCATGTAGCTGGACGCTAGCCTCCGGCACCGACACGTCACCGCCAGACGTTGAGCCCAAGACCCTGAACAGGCAATTCTTGGTTGGCATGCGGTGGCATCCTCGGACGCAGGCCCCCTCCTCATGCAACCGAGTGCAGATAGCGCTGCACGGTTCGACGCGAACAGCCGAGCAGTTCCGCGACGTCGCTGATGCGCCAGCCGTCATTGACCAGGCGCCTGGCCGTAAGGACAGGTTCCGACGGTGCCTGGCCACCGCCAGGCACCGTCAGCGACAAAGCAATTGCGTCCCGGTCTTCTGGGCCGAATCCGCCGTACCACCCGGAACGCACTTCCGGGTCCTCCGTGCGCAGCGCAAGCGCAAGACACTCCAGGCGAACCATGCAGCGGGAGCATTCATCCAGAACGCCCGCATCGGGCATCTGCTGGTCCGATGGGTGGTAGATGTCGACGTCCGAGTCCCTGCACGCGGCCTGGGAAATGTCCAACTTGTTGCGCGACTGCATCAGGGCCAGAAGATCTCGCTCACGGCCGTGAAGGAATTGCAAGGCGGTGCCTCACCCAAGCGTTCAGCCCGCGGCCGCATCCGACCACGAGAAATTGACCAGGGTGAGCAGGAAAGCGCCCAGCGCACCCACTTGATGCCTTCCGGACTGTGCCCGGCGTGACTGCAAGCGGCATCGGAGCAACGGCCAGCACCAAGACGTACCGACCGTGGAGCTGGTAGCCCGCAGAGTCGGCGTTGCCGCCCTATCCCACTGGGAAGGTGTGCTGCACAGATCACCCGTGTCGCATCAGGTGTACGGGGTGGTGCCGCCCTCGTGATCCGAGCGGCACCACGCGACCGCTAGTCGTCGACGTCAGCCAATGCTTCCTCGTCGAACACCCCATCGTCGGAGTCGTCGACGAGTTCGTCGTCCTCAAAATCGTCATCCGGATCGTTGGAATCATCGGCATTCGTACCGTGCCTCTGAATGCTCCGCTGCTGCCAGACCGGAAGTTTGAACAGGACGTCCTGTAGAACATTCCGCCACGCCTCACA
This sequence comes from Kitasatospora sp. NPDC058046, assembly GCF_042885595.1. Taxonomy (NCBI): domain Bacteria; kingdom Bacillati; phylum Actinomycetota; class Actinomycetes; order Kitasatosporales; family Streptomycetaceae; genus Kitasatospora; species Kitasatospora sp. NPDC058046. The sequence goes on along the minus strand of NZ_JBHVRS010000002.1, from coordinate 338,588 downwards.
GTCGCCCTTGTCGGCGCCCAGCGAGTCGATCACCCGGGTTCCGTCATCGGACTGGACCGCCTCGACCTTCTTGACGGCGGTGGCCAGTGCCTGAACCGCCGTTGCCAGGCCGTGCAAAGCATTGCCGAGAAGCTCTGCCGGGTTCTCCGGGGCAGGAAGGAGCGACGGCCCCGCGCCGGCAGGCGGGAATGTGCGTCGCAGGTCCGCATCGGTGACGAGGATGTCCCGGCCATCGGCGTTACAGACGACCTGTCCGTCCTCATCAACCTTGCGGGTCCTACGTCCCGCAGAGAAGTCGTACAGCGTCTGCGTCAGCTGGTGAACGCCGTGAGTACTGCTGCGCATCCGGTCGATCACCTCTCCGGGGTGGCGGCGGTCGGGCTGATCGTTGCTGCGGGTGCCACGGTCCCCGGCGAGCTGCCCATTGACCACAAGCGGATAGGCGCTCCGCGCCGCAAGCTCTCGGGTGGCTGCACCGGGCTCCCCCTTCTGCACCTCCACGAGGGCTGCTGCGGATAGCGCGTCTGCCTCCCGGAAGGTGGCCTCCCATTCCCTTGCCAATTCACCAGAGAACGCCGACTTCAGGTACTTCCGCATGCGCTCCCGCTTACGGTCGTCCTCTTCGGCAACCGAGCGCATGACCAGCGACGAGGAGACATCAAGCAGCAGCTTCGTCGTGATGTTCTTACGCGTGCTCTGACCAGTGATGGCAACCCGGACAGCCGAGTGGACGCCCTGATCATGCTCGGCGAACAGCCGCACGATCGCGGCCGCCCGCACGGCCGCGTCGGCGCTGAAGCCTGCGGCCTTCGCCTGGTCGGGCGTCAGGGCTCCTCGGAGCCATTCGGCCTTGCCCGGAGTGATCAGTCCCCGTCGCTCAATCTCGTCCACCACGGCATCGGCGAGGGCCTCGTTCTCCGCGGCCTCCCCCCACGGCTTGGGGTAGTCCACATGCCGCAGGGCCACCAGCGACTTCACGGCGACGCCGAAGTCAGCCGTGGTCCCGTTGTTCGGCTCGAAGCCGACCAGGAGCAGGGCAGGCAGCTTCTGACAGCGCGCCCTGACCGCCGCCTCGGAGTCGACCTGCTCCGGATCATCCGCCGCGAAAATCTGCTCGTTGAGCTTACGGATGTGGGAGCGCAACTTCGTCGTGTCCCGGGTATATGGGACGTCGGCAGACCTGAGGTCGAGCAGGTCATGGACAGACGTCACCCGGCTCGACCCTTCGGCGGTGACCGGCACGGTCACATCAGGCGTACCGTCCTCGTGCTGGAACGTCGTGGCAGCGAGCCACACTTCGGTCATCACACCCTGGTTGCGGATGGAATCTCGCCAGTCATTCCGATCAAGGACATACTCCTTGGCCTGCTGCGCCGCCCACGCGAGGTGTTCCTGGTTCGCGAGCTTCTGGAAGAGCTCGGGCCGGCTGCCCGGCGCTGCGATCGACTCCGCCAGTGGGCGGAAGCGCGTGCCCTCACCCTTGCCGACCAGGTCCGACACTGGATGCCGTCGCGACGGCCCCGTCCGGGGATTCCGCGGATCGGGGAGAATATTGCGCGCCCATACCTCAGTGCGAATAGCCAGGATGACCCCACCCGGCACCGGCAAGCGCTCAGGAGATTCCGCTGCCTGGCGGGCTGCCGAAGGATCGACTGCGGCCTGCGCAAGAGCGAGGGCGGCAGGATCTTGCATCTTGAAGCGCTCGATGAGCTTGTCGGCGAGCTTCCGTGTCGCGGACGCCAGCGCAGGCGTCGGCAACACCTCAACCGGGCGGGGAAGTACGGTCTCGCCCGCTGCAATCGGCGATTCCATCAGTGGTCTCCGATCTCCGTCTCCATGTCCGGACAGTGGCCCGGACGCTCTGGCCATCTGAGGAGATCGGTCCCGCTGTTCCCCGCTCTCCCCCTCGGCTCGCCCGGGCATAGGCCCGGTGTGTCCGAGGCGGCATCAGCCCACTCGGGTCGCACCCCCAAGACGTACCGACGTGACCCGCCAGCGTTGCCGCCCATCGCTTAGGACGAGGTGGGGAGTTGGAGCCTGCTGCTGTCGCTGACCGAAGACGCTAGCAGCAGGGGTGACACATACTCAGAAAAGTTTGCCAGGCGAGTAGTTGAGCAGGATAATGTCGCCCCCTGCCACCTATCAGCGACACAGCTCCATGGGCGGCGGGCCTCACGACTCCCCGGCGCCGATAGGCCAGCCTCGCCGCACCAGGAAGGCTCCCATCGCCGGGGAGAGCGAGCGCTGCACCGGTGTCGCATTGGCTGGAGTTGGCAAAGTTGCGGACCCCCTGCGGACCGAAAGGCCGCCCACCCCGCTCCGTCGCAGGTCAGGCGGCCTTTCCGCACTTCGACTAGACGTTGAAGCGGAACTCCACGACGTCGCCGTCCTGCATGACGTACTCCTTGCCCTCGATGCGGGCCTTGCCCTTGGCGCGGGCCTCGGCGATGGAGCCGGTCTCGACCAGGTCGGCGAAGGAGATCACCTCGGCCTTGATGAAGCCCTTCTGGAAGTCGGTGTGGATGACTCCGGCGGCCTCGGGGGCGGTGGCGCCCTTCTTGATGGTCCAGGCGCGGGTTTCCTTGGGGCCGGCCGTCAGGTAGGTCTGGAGGCCGAGGGTGTTGAAGCCGACCCGGGCGAGGGTGGCGAGGCCGGGCTCCTCCTGGCCCATGGACTGGAGCAGCTCCAGGGCCTCGGCGTCGTCCAGCTCGATCAGCTCGGACTCGATCTTGGCGTTCAGGAAGATCGCCTCGGCCGGGGCGACCAGCTCGCGCTGGGCGTCCTTGAAGTCCTCGTCGGCCAGCTCGGCCTCGTCCACGTTGAAGACGTAGAGGAAGGGCTTGGCGGTCAGCAGGTGGAGGTCGCGGATCGGGGCGGTGTCGAAGCCGGCCTCGAAGAGGGTCTTGCCGGTCTCCAGGATCGCCTGCGCGGCCTCGGCGGCGGCCAGCACGGGGGCGGTGTCCTTCTTGAGGCGCGCCTCCTTCTGGAGCCGCGGCAGGACCTTCTCGATGGTCTGGAGGTCGGCCAGGATCAGCTCGGTGTGGATGGTCTCGATGTCGTCCTTGGGCGACACCTTGCCGTCCACGTGCACCACGTCCGGGTCGGTGAAGGCGCGCACGACCTGGCAGATCGCGTCGGACTCGCGGATGTTGGCGAGGAACTTGTTGCCCAGGCCCTCGCCCTCGCTGGCGCCGCGCACGATGCCGGCGATGTCGACGAAGTCGACGGTGGCCGGGAGGATGCGCTGGGAGCCGAAGATCTCGGCGAGCTTGGCCAGCCGCGCGTCCGGGACGCCCACCACGCCGACGTTCGGCTCGATGGTGGCGAACGGGTAGTTGGCCGCCAGCACGTCGTTCTTGGTCAGGGCGTTGAACAGGGTCGACTTGCCGACGTTCGGCAGGCCGACGATTCCGATCGTGAGCGACATGAAGCGCAGTCCCGTGGGCTTGGAGGAGTTGGGTCGGCACCGTACGGGCCGACCCCCAAGTCTACGGGCAGCCCCCGCTCCGCCTCACTCCTCGGTCGGCGCCGCCCGGGGCTCCAGGAACTCCAGCCGGTTGCCCAGCTTGTCGTCGGCGTAGAAGCGCCGGTGGCCGGGCAGGTTGTCGTCCCAGGTCACCGGGTGGCCGTGCGCGGCGAGGCGGTCGGCGAGGGCGTCCAGCGAACGGACCAGGATGCCCGGGTGCCCCTTGCGGGACGGACGGAAGTCCGGGGCCACGCCCAGGTGCACCTCGACCCCGCCGCCGCGGAACCAGCAGCCGCCGCGGGCGGCCAGCACCGGCGGCTTCGCCAGCTCGGTCATGCCGAGCACTCCGGACCAGAAGGCGCGGCACTCGTCCTCGGCGCCGGCCGGGATGTCGAGCTGGACGTGGTCGAGCCGTTCGAAGGTGAAATCGGTCATGCTGTTCCCCCGTGGAGAGACCCGTGAACGGATCCGGTGGTCGTCGTGTGCCGACTCGATCGGGCAGGTCAGCCGACCTGCGCGACGACCTGAGTGACGATCACATCAGTACTCCGTCCGGAGACACGGGACAAGACCTGAACGGTCCATTACACAGTGTGGCGATGATCGGACCGTACGTTGGGCGGGTGGAGCAGAGCATCCGTACCCAGCCGCCAGGGCCCAGACGCCGTCCGCCGACCGGCGCGGCCGCAGCCGCCGTCCCCGGTCCAGGCCGGGCTCCCGAGACCGCCGGAGCCCCCTCCGGACCCGCCCCCGGCTCCCGCCCGCGCCCTTCGGCCGGCCCGTCCGCCGCGCGCCCGGCCGCGCGCCCGGCCGCCCCCCGGCCGCGCCTGCGCCTGCCGCTGCGCGGGCGCGGCGACGAGCCGCTGTACGGGCGGCGGCGCACCGGCCGGCCGACCCGGCTGACGGCCATCGGCACCGGGCTGGTCGCCGTCCTGGCGACGCTCGCGGTGGCGGGCGTGGACCGGCTGCTGTTCGACGGCCTGGGCTGGCTGTTCGGCCTCGGCTACCTGGTGGTCTGCTTCCAGCTCGCCGTCCGGGTGCGCTACGCCGACCTGCTGGCCGCACCGATCAGCGGGCCGATCGCCTTCGCCCTCGCGCTGCTGCTGCTCGAACCGGTGGGCTCCCCGGGCGTCACCGCCCAGGTGGTCTCGCTGGCGACCGGGCTGGCGCTGCGGGCCGGCTGGCTGTTCTCCGGCACCGGGCTGGCCGCGCTGATCGTGCTCGCCCGGTTCGTCGCCCAGCGCCGGATCCAGCGCTCCCGCTGAGCGGCGGCGCCGCGCGAGCGCCCCTCAGCCCTCGGCCCGGGCCGCCGCCATGGCGGCCCCGACGATGCCCGCGTCGTTGCGCAGCTCCGCCGGCACCACCCGTGCCCGGCGGTCCTTCAGCAGCGGCAGGAACTTCTCGTGCTTGCGGCTCACCCCGCCGCCGATCACGATCAGCCCCGGCGAGAAGAGCATCTCCACCAGGTCCAGGTACTCGTCGACCCGCCCGGCCCACTGCTCCCAGTCCAGCCCGTGCCGCTCCTTGGCGGCCGAGGAGGCCCGGCGCTCGGCGTCCTTGCCGCGCAGCTCCAGGTGGCCCAGCTCGGTGTTGGGCACCAGCGTCCCGTCGACGAACAGGGCGCTGCCGATGCCGGTGCCGAAGGTGAGCACCAGGACCACGCCCGACTCGCCCCGCCCGGCGCCGTGGGTCAGCTCGGCCAGCCCGGCCGCGTCCGCGTCGTTCAGGACGGTCGCGGGCATGCCGAGCGCCTGGCGGAAGAGGCCCGCCGCGTCCAGGCCGATCCAGCCCTTGTCCACGTTGGCGGCCGTCCTGGTGTGACCGTCGACGACCACGCCGGGGAAGGTCAGCCCGACCGGGCCCTGGTGGTCGAAGTGGCGGACCACCTCGCAGACGGCGGCGACCACGGCCTCGGGGGCGGACGGCTGCGGGGTGAGCACCTTCCGGCGCTCCTCGGCGAGCACGCCCCGGGCGAGGTCGACGGGCGCGCCCTTGATCCCCGAGCCGCCGATGTCCACGCCGAATACCGCCGTCATCACGTCCGCCCTCCGCCGTCGGCCGCGGACGGGCGTCCGCGGCCGGTGCCTTGTCCACAGCCTGTGCACAAAGCTACGAGAGCGCGCCCGGGCGCGCACAGCGGAAGGCCCGGTACCCCGCGCGGGGTACCGGGCCTTCCGGGTGGGGTCAGAGCTTGCCAGCCGCCTCGGCGCGCAGGTCACGGCGCAGTTCCTTGGGCAGCGAGAAGGTCAGGTGCTCCTCGGCGGTCTTGACCGTCTCGACCGTGTCGTAACCGCGCGTGGCCAGGAACTCCAGCACGCCGTCGACCAGGATCTCCGGCACCGAGGCGCCGCTGGTCAGACCGACCGTGGTGACGCCCTCCAGCCACTCCTCGCGGATCTCCTCGGCGAAGTCCACCAGGTGGGCGGCCTTGGCGCCGTACTCCAGGCCGACCTCGACCAGGCGGACGGAGTTGGAGGAGTTCTTGGAGCCGACCACGATCAGCAGGTCGGTCTCCGGGGCCAGCTGCTTGACCGCGACCTGGCGGTTCTGGGTGGCGTAGCAGATGTCGTCGCTGGGCGGGCTGACCAGCCCCGGGAAGCGCTTCTTCAGCTCGCCGACGGTGGCCATGGTCTCGTCCACGGACAGGGTGGTCTGGGACAGCCAGACGACCTTGGACTCGTCCCGGACCTGCACGTTGGCCACGTCCTCGGCACCGTCCACCAGGTGGATCCGGTCCGGGGCCTCGCCCATGGTGCCGATGACCTCCTCGTGGCCCTCGTGGCCCACCAGCAGGATGTCGAAGCCCTCGTCGGCGAAGCGCACGGCCTCCTTGTGCACCTTGGTGACCAGCGGGCAGGTCGCGTCGATGGTGGCCAGCCGGCCGGCCCGCGCCTCGTCGTGGACGGCCGGGGCGACGCCGTGCGCGGAGAAGACGACGATCGAGCCCTCGGGCACCTCCTCCGTCTCGTCGACGAAGATCGCGCCCTTCTTCTCCAGGGTCTGCACCACGTACTTGTTGTGGACGATCTGCTTGCGGACGTAGATGGGCGCCCCGTACTGCTCCAGGGCCTTCTCCACGGCGATCACGGCGCGGTCGACTCCCGCGCAGTAGCCCCGGGGGGCGGCGAGCAGGACACGGCGCTGCGCGGTCTTGGACATGGCTCCATCGTACGGGCGGCCGCGAGCGGCGCCCGCCCGCCGGGCCCCCGGCGCGAAGCCGCGCCGACGGCGGACACATTCCGTGCAGACCCGGTCAATAGCGCTCAAAATATGGTGTCTATGAGCTCTGTGAGCGAGCAGGTGACGCCGAGCGGCCTGCGCCGCAGCCTGGGCGTCCGCGATCTGATGGTCTACGGACTGCTGTTCATCGCCCCGATGGCCCCGGTCGGCGTCTTCGGCGTGCTGGACGCCAAGAGCCACGGCGCCGTCGCCACGGTGTACCTGGCCGCGACGGTGGCGATGGGCTTCACCGCCTTCTCGTACGCCCAGATGGTGCGCGCGGTGCCGCAGACCGGCTCGGTGTTCGCCTACGCCCGGGCCGGGCTGGGCGAGGGGCCGGGCTTCATCGCCGGGTGGATGGCGATGCTCGACTACCTCCTGATCCCCGCGGTGGCCTACCTGTTCTCCGGGATCGCACTGAACTCCCTGGTCCCGGACGTCTCGCGCTGGGTCTGGACGGCGCTCGCGGTGGTGGTGACCACCGCGCTCAACCTGGTCGGGGTGCGGACGGCGGCGGCGGTCGGCTTCGCGGTGCTCGCGATGGAGATCGCGGTGCTGGCGGTGTTCGTGGCCGCGGCCGTGGTGGCGCTGGCCCAGGGCGGGGCCCAGCGCGGCTGGGACACCCCGTTCACCGCCGTCGGGGCCTTCTCGATGACCGCGGTGGTCTCCGCGGTGTCCGTCGCGGTGCTCTCCTACCTGGGCTTCGACGCGATCGCCACCTTCGTGGAGGAGGCGGTCGGCGCCTCGGCGGCGGTGGCCCGGGCGGTGCTCTGGTGCCTGGCGCTGGCCGGGGTGCTGTTCGTCGCCCAGACCTACCTGGCGGCGCTGCTGGAGCCGCTGGGCCCGCAGCAGCTGGCCGCCGACCCGGCGGCGCAGGGCTCGGCCTTCTACGACACCGTGGAGAGCGGCGTCGGGCACTGGCTGCACGTGCTGGTGGCGGCCAGCAAGGCGATCGGCGCGGCCTTCGCGGCCCTGGCCGGGCAGGCCGCGGCCGGGCGGCTGGTCTTCGCGATGGGCCGGGAGGGCCGGCTGCCGCGGCTGCTCGGCTCGGTCGACCCGGGCAGCGCGGTGCCGCGCCGGGCGCTGCTGGCGGCCGCGGTGATCACGATGGCGGCGGCGGTCTGGGCGGCCGACCGGGACGACGGGCTGGACCAGCTCACCTCGGTGGTCAACGTGGGCGCGCTGACCGCCTTCGCGCTGCTGCACGCCTCGGTGATCGGCTGGTACGCGGTGCGGCACGGCTCGCGGCGGTGGCTGCGGCACGTGGTCGTCCCGGCGCTGGGGATCGCGGTGATCGGGGCGGTGGTGTACGAGGCCTCGACCACCGCGCAGATCGTCGGGCTGGTCTGGCTGGCGGTCGGCCTGGTGGTGCTCGCCGTCCAGGGCGCCGCCCGCGGCGGGGCCGACGGGCGCCGGCCGCCCCGGCTTCCCCGGTGACCGCCGTCGGGCCGCGCGGGGCCGGGCGCGGTCCCGGCCGGGCCGGCCCGCGGCGACGCGGTCTCGGCCGTGTCGGCCCGCGCCGCTAGCCTCGTACGCATGGCCAACACCAGCTCCCCCGAAGCGCCGCTCCCGGTCGGCAAGGTCTCCGCGCTGATCGGCGGCTGGGTCGACCGGCTCGGCGCGGTCTGGGTGGAGGGGCAGATCACCCAGCTCAGCCGGCGCCCCGGCGCGGGCGTGGTGTTCCTGACCCTGCGCGACCCGCAGGCCGACGTGTCGCTCACGGTGACCTGCTTCCGCTCGGTGTTCGACCAGGTCGCGGAGGTGGTGCAGGAGGGCGCGCGGGTCGTCGTGCACGCCAAGCCGGAGTGGTACGCGGCGCGCGGGCAGCTGTCGCTGCGCGCCTCGGAGATCCGCCCGGTGGGCCTCGGCGAGCTGCTGGCCCGGCTGGAGCAGCTGAAGCGGCGGCTCGCCGGGGAGGGCCTGTTCGCGGCCGAGCGCAAGCGGCCGCTGCCGTTCCTGCCGCAGTGCGTCGGGCTGGTCACCGGGCGCGGCTCGGCCGCCGAGCGGGACGTGCTGGAGAACGCCCGGCGGCGCTGGCCGGCCGTCCGCTTCGAGGTGCGCAACGTCCCGGTGCAGGGGGTCAGCGCGGTGGAGCGGGTGAGCGCGGCGGTGCGGGAGCTGGACGAGCACCCCGAGGTGGACGTGATCATCGTGGCCCGGGGCGGCGGCAGCGTGGAGGACCTGCTGCCGTTCTCGGACGAGGGGCTGGTGCGGCTGGTCGCGGCCGCCCGTACGCCGGTGGTGAGCGCGATCGGGCACGAGCCGGACCAGCCGCTGCTGGACTTCGTGGCCGACCTGCGCGCCTCCACCCCGACCGATGCGGCCAAACGGGTGGTTCCGGACGTCGGCGAGGAACTGGCCAAGGTCCGTCAGCTGCGCGACCGCGCCCGCCGGCACGTGCTGTCCCGGGTCGACCGCGAGCAGCACGGACTGGACGGGGTGCGCAGCCGCCCGGCGCTGGCCGCCCCGCACCGGATGCTGGACGGGCGCGGGCAGGAGGTGGACGGCCTGCTGGAGCGGGCCCGGCGCACCCTGCGGCACCGGCTGGACCACGCGCAGAGCGACCTCGGCCACACCCTGGCCCGGGTGGTGGCGCTCTCCCCGGCGGCCACCCTGGAGCGCGGCTACGCGGTGCTCCAGCGGGCGGACGGCACGGTGGTGACCGACCCGGCGCAGGTCGCGCCCGGCGAGGGGCTGCACGCCCGGGTGGCGGGCGGCGGCTTCGACGTCACGGCGGCCGACGCGGGCTGACGCTGTCACCCGCACCCCCTACGCTGGCACGCATGGCAGAGCAGCAGGAGCAGCAGGACGCGGCGGCGCCGAACCCGGACGACGCGCTGGGCTACGAGCACGCCCGGGACGCGCTGCTGGACGTCGTCCGGCAGCTGGAGAACGGCGGGACGTCGCTGGAGGAGTCGCTGGCCCTGTGGGAGCGCGGCGAGCAGCTGGCGAAGGTGTGCCAGCGCTGGCTGGACGGCGCCCGGGCCCGGCTGGACGCCGCCCTGGCCGCCGAGGAGGGCGCGGGCCCGGGCGGGGAGTGAGGCAGGTCACATTCGCTTGGGGAATCGTTGAAACTTCACCTATGTTGGATGAAGTGACCGGCTGCGGCCGATCATACCGACGAACCCCCTTTCGCATGAGGTGCAGAAGCATGACCACCGACGCCCTGGTACTCGACGCCGCCGCCCAGGACCTGCTGTTCCGCGAGGCCCGCACCGCGAACACCTTCACCGACGAGCCGGTCACCGAGGAGCAGGTCCAGGCCATCTACGAGCTGGTCAAGTACGGCCCGACCGCCTTCAACCAGCAGCCGCTGCGCGTCGTCCTGGTCCGCTCGACCGAGGGCCGCGAGCGCCTCGTCCAGCACCTCGCGGACGGCAACAAGGCCAAGACCGCCGCCGCCCCGCTGGTCGCCGTCCTCGCCGCGGACAACGAGTTCCACGAGGAGCTGCCGACCCAGTTCCCGCACTTCCCGCAGGCCAAGGACGTCTTCTTCTCGGAGCGCAGCGTCCGTGAGCAGTCCGCCAAGCTGAACGGCGCCCTGCAGGCCGCGTACTTCATCATCGGCGTGCGCGCCGCCGGCCTGGCCGCCGGCCCGATGACCGGCTACGACGCCGAGGGCATCAACAAGGAGTTCTTCGGCGACGGCGAGCACTCGGTGCTGGCCGTGGTCAACATCGGCAAGCCGGGCGACGACGCCTGGTTCCCGCGTTCGCCGCGCCTGGCCTACGACGAGGTCGTCACCACCGTCTGATCCGCCCCGCGCGCAAGGGCCCCGCACCGGTTCGTCCGGTGCGGGGCCCTTCGGCGTCGTCCAGGGTGCTCCGGCGCGTGCCGGGCGGGGTGGAACGGGGCGGGCTACTTGAGCGCCTGCGCCAGTTCGGCCAGCTCCTCGTAGGAGGCGGTGCCGGTGAGCAGGGTGGTCCCGGGGCCGGTCTGCACGGTCAGCGCGCGGGCCTTCTCGCCCTGCACGCGCTCCCAGGCGCGGCCGGCCACCTCGGCGGTGCCGTCCGGCTTGGCGCCCGTCACGTAGGCGGCCAGCAGGGAGTCGCGCGGCACGTCGCTCTGCTCGACGGCCGCGTACTGGCCGGAGGGGGTCACGAAGCCCAGGTGCCAGGCGTTGCCCCTGCCGTTGTTCTGGTCGGCCGGCTTGTAGCTGACCGAGGTGGCCCGCCACTTGTCGGACAGCCCCTCCGGGGAGAGCACCGGGTACGGCGCCGCACGCCTGGCGGTGGACGTCTCCACCTTGTACGCGACCTCGTGCACCGGGTCGCCGTTGGCGTCGTGCGGGAGGAACAGGTATCCGATCCAGACGACGAAACCGACCACCAGCATCGACAGGACCATGTCCCGTACGGTCTGCCGGCCCCTCATGCCCTTGTTGTCTGCTGCCACCCCCACATGGTGACTCATCCACATCCCGGGGCGGTCACCAGGGGTATTCACGTCCGGGTGAAACGGGATGAACAGGCGTTTTCCGCCACAGAGCAGCGACCCGCGCCACAGACAGTCATCTCGTGGGCAGATACGATCGCAATACCCTCACCACGGCGTTCGACCTGGCAGTAGTCGGGCGCTCACTGGTCGTCGCGTACAGAGAGGTAACGACGATGTCCACGCAGTACCCGCACCAGCTTCCCAGTGCCCTGGAGGTCGCGCCCGAGGCTCCGGACCGGAACCTCGCGCTCGAACTCGTCCGGGTCACCGAGGCGGCCGCGATGGCCGCCGGCCGGTGGGTCGGCCGGGGTGACAAGAACGGCGCGGACGGCGCCGCCGTGAAGGCGATGCGCACCCTCGTCTCGACCGTCTCGATGAACGGCGTCGTCGTCATCGGCGAGGGCGAGAAGGACGAAGCCCCGATGCTCTACAACGGCGAGCGGGTCGGCGACGGCACCGGCGCCGAGTGCGACGTCGCGGTCGACCCGGTGGACGGCACCACGCTGACCGCCAAGGGCATGAACAACGCGGTGGCCGTACTGGCCGTCGCCGACCGCGGCACCATGTTCGACCCCAGCGCCGTGTTCTACATGGACAAGCTGGTGGCCGGGCCGGAGGCGGCCGAGTTCGTCGACATCACCGCCCCGGCGGCGGTCAACATCCGCCGGGTCGCCAAGGCCAAGGGCAGCGCCGTCGAGGACGTCACCGTCGTGGTGCTCGACCGCCCGCGCCACGACGGCCTGGTCCGGGAGATCCGCGAGGCGGGCGCCCGGATCAAGTTCATCTCGGACGGCGACGTGGCCGGCGCCATCATGGCCGCCCGCGAGGGCACCGGCGTCGACCTGCTGATGGGCGTCGGCGGCACCCCGGAGGGCATCATCGCGGCCTGCGCGATGAAGTGCATGGGCGGCGTGATCCAGGGCCGGCTGTGGCCCAAGGACGACGCCGAGCGGCAGAAGGCCCTGGACGCCGGCCACGACCTGGACCGGGTGCTCACCACGGACGACCTGGTCAGCGGCGAGAACGTGTTCTTCGTCGCCACCGGCATCACCGACGGCGAGCTGCTGCGCGGCGTGCACTACCGCTCGGAGACCGCCACCACCAGCTCGCTGGTGATGCGCTCCAAGAGCGGCACCATCCGCGAGATCAACTCCACCCACAAGCTCTCGAAGCTGCGGGCGTACAGCGCGATCGACTTCGACCGCGCCAACTGAGCCCGGGCAGGCGGTAGCCCGGTCCGCCGGGCTACCGCCTACCGGGCCCCGCGGCGACGCGCTTCGCGGCCCCGGCGGAATCCCCCTCCGCCGGGGCCGCGGCGCACCGTCCTCCCGCTCTCGGGCCCGCCCTCACCCGGCTATCCGGCGCCGACCGGCCGCCGTCACCCGGGCCGCCTCGCGCAGCTCCGCGTCCCGGCGGCGGCGCCGGGCCAGCACCACCCGCCGCTCGGCGGCCGTCAGCCCGCCCCAGACCCCGTACGGCTCCGGCTGGGCCAGCGCGTGCTCGCGGCACTCCAGCAGCACCGGGCAGCGGGCGCAGACCTGCTTGGCCTGCTCCTCGCGCGACAGCCGGGCCGCCGTCGGCTCCTTGGAGGGCGCGAAGAACAGCCCCACCTCGTCCCGCCGACACGCGGCACCGGTGTGCCAGGGATTGTCCTCGCCCGCGGGGGAACCCGCCGGGCCGCCCGGGGGCTGCGGCTGCGGCCGGACGCCGGGCCGGCGCTCCAGGACCTGCGCGGCGGCGACTGGCGAGGTGGTGCGGGACTCGATCGGATGCAGCACGGCCGTACTCCTGACGAGGCTCTCGGACACGGGGACCCCTCGCTCCCCCGCCGGCTGCGAGCCCCCGCTGTCCAACCCCGGCACGGCCGCTCGGCCGCCTCCGGTGCGCAGCCGTCCAAGAAGCGATGTGCGGAAGGAACTACCCCGCTCGGCCGCGATTCATGCACACTGCACGCAATCGACTACGCAGAGCACTGGCCGCAACGCCGAGTGCCCGGCCGGGAGTTGGCTCCCGGCCGGGCACTGTGCAGGTCAACGACGGTCAGTCGGTGCCGAGTTGACGGCGCACCCACTCCTTCAGCTTCTTACCGCGGCGCGGCTTGGCCTCGCAACCGCCGAACAGCGCAAGGCCCTTGACCCGGACAACCGGAGCGTACGGGTCCGCCGCGGTCTGCTCGCGGACGTCGAAACCGCCGAAGATGCCGATGCCGGACCCCTGGAGGCTCACGTTCTCCGGGACCCGGATCTGGACCCCGCCGAAGATCGCCGTCACCGTGATCTCCACCTCGGGGGACTCGAACACGGCGTCGCTCAGGTCGATGTCCACGCCACCGAACGCGGTGAAGGCGCTCAGGTGCGAGCCCACCCGCCAGCGGCCCTTGCGGGACGCGCCGCCGAAGATCGCCACCACCGTCGGGGCCTCCTGGCGCGCCGGCTGCTGCGGCGGCGGCCCCTGCGGGGCGCTCAACGGCTGCTTCTCGAAGGACAGCGGGCGGGCCGGCAGGTCCCGGGTCAGCGGCGCGAGGTCGCCGAAGGTCTTCGAGGCGTACGCGGCCTCGATCCGCTCGGCGTGCTCGTCCGCGTCCAGGCGCCCCTCGGCGTAGGCGTCGCGCAGCAGCTCCGCGACCTTCTCGCGGTCGGCGTCGGAGACGCGCAGCTCCGCCTCCGCGGCCGGCGCGTGCGGCCGCGCCGCGGCCCCGGCCTCGGGCCTGAGTTCGGGTCTGCTCTCTGACTTGGGTTCGGGTTTGGTCATCGGTACGGGCGCCGGCACCGGCGGCTGCCCCGAATCGTCGTGCGACGGCGAGTTGTCCACGGGGTCAGCCTAGTCGCTCGCACTCCTGCGCGAGTGAGCCCGGTCACGCAAGGCTGCCCTGTCCGCATGCCGACTTCCGGCGGGTCCTACCCTGGATGGTGCTTCGCCGACGCAGCCGCACCACTGGACCCCTAAGGACCGCCCCGATGGCTCCCACGCCAGACTTCGAGTACAGCGACCTGCTCCCCCTGGGCGCTGACCCGACCCCGTACCGCAAGCTCACCTCCGAGGGCGTCTCCACCTTCGAGGCCGGCGGTCGCACCTTCCTCCAGGTCGAGCCCGAGGCGCTGCGGCTGCTGACGGCCGAGGCGATGCACGACATCTCGCACTACCTGCGCCCCGCCCACCTCGCCCAGCTGCGCCGCATCCTGGACGACCCGGAGGCCAGCCCCAACGACCGCTTCGTCGCGCTCGACCTGCTGAAGAACGTCAACATCTCGGCCGGCGGCATCCTCCCGATGTGCCAGGACACCGGCACCGCGATCGTCATGGGCAAGCGCGGCCAGAACGTGCTGACCTCCGGCGGCGACGACTCCGCCATCGCGCGCGGCGTGTACGACGCCTACACCAAGCTCAACCTGCGCTACTCCCAGATGGCCCCGGTGACCATGTGGGACGAGAAGAACACCGGCAACAACCTGCCGGCCCAGATCGAGCTGTACGCCACCGACGGCGACGCGTACAAGTTCCTGTTCATGGCCAAGGGCGGCGGCTCCGCCAACAAGTCGTACCTGTACCAGGAGACCAAGGCCATCCTGAACGAGGCGAGCATGCTCTCGTTCCTGGAGCAGAAGATCCGCTCACTGGGCACCGCGGCCTGCCCGCCGTACCACCTGGCCATCGTGATCGGCGGCACCAGCGCCGAGTTCGCGCTGAAGACCGCCAAGTACGCCTCGGCGCACTACCTGGACAACCTGCCGACCTCGGGCGACGCCAAGACCGGCCACGGCTTCCGCGACCTGGGGCTGGAGGCCAAGGTCACCGAGCTGACCCAGAAGATCGGCATCGGCGCCCAGTTCGGCGGCAAGTACTTCTGCCACGACGTGCGCGTGGTCCGCCTGCCCCGCCACGGCGCCTCGCTGCCGGTCGCGATGGCGGTCTCCTGCTCCGCCGACCGCCAGGCGCTCGGCAAGATCACCGCAGAGGGCGTCTTCCTGGAGCAGCTGGAGACCGACCCGGCGAAGTACCTGCCGGACACCACCGACGAGCACCTGGACGACGACGTGGTGCGCGTCGACCTCGACCAGCCGATGTCCGCGATCCGCGCCGAACTCTCCAAGTACCCGGTGAAGACCCGGCTCTCGCTCACCGGCACCCTGGTGGTCGCCCGCGACATCGCCCACGCCAAGATCAAGGAGCGCCTGGACGCCGGCCAGGGCATGCCCAAGTACCTCCAGGACCACCCGGTCTACTACGCGGGCCCGGCCAAGACCCCCGAGGGCTACGCCTCCGGCTCCTTCGGCCCCACCACGGCCGGCCGGATGGACTCCTACGTCGACCAGTTCCAGGCGGCCGGCGGCTCGATGGTCATGCTCGCCAAGGGCAACCGCAGCAAGCAGGTCACCGACGCCTGCGCCCAGCACGGCGGCTTCTACCTCGGCTCGATCGGCGGCCCGGCCGCCCGCCTCGCCCAGGACTGCATCAAGAAGGTCGAGGTGCTGGAGTACGCCGAGCTCGGCATGGAGGCGGTCTGGCGCATCGAGGTCGAGGACTTCCCGGCCTTCATCGTCGTCGACGACAAGGGCAACGACTTCTTCCGCGAGACCACCGAGGGCCCGCTGATCACCAGCCTGCGCGTCCGCTCCAAGGAGTAGCCCCGCGCGGGACCAACCCCGCACGCCCCCGAACCGCCCCGGCCGCCCCGCGCCCGGGGCGGTCTTCGTTCGCCTGTCGCATGGCATCCGGTACCGGAGACTCGTACCATTGCGGTACGGACATCCGGTACCCGAGTGGAAGGCCGTCCCATGGCGATCAGTGCGAGCGAGGCGCGCACGCAGCTCTTCCCGTTGATCAAGAAGGTCAACGACGACCACGCGCCGATAAGGATCACCTCCAAGGGCGGGGACGCCGTGCTGATGTCCGCGGAGGACTACGACTCCTGGCAGGAGACGATCCACCTCCTGCGCTCCCCCGCCAACGCGCAGCGGCTCATGGAGGCCGTCGCCCGCGACAGGGCCGGCCACCCCGGCGTCACCAGGACCATGGAGGAACTGGAAGCGCTGGCGGGTGAGGTGTGAGGAGCGTCCATTTCGACCCCGACGGCTGGGAGGACTTCCTGTTCCGGCTCGGGTCCAACCGGAAGATGGCTCAGCGGATCACCCGCCTGATCGGCGAGATCCAGCGGGACCCCTTCGACGGCATCGGGAAGCCCGAGCCGCTGAAGGGCGACCTGGCGGGCTACTGGTCGCGGCGGATCGACGACGAACACCGGCTGGTGTACCGGGCGGACGAGAAGGAGGTGAAGATCCTCAAGGCCCGCTACCACTACCAGTAGCAACCGCGGGCCGACCCACCCGGCTCAGGCGTCGAAGTCGTACTCCAGGACGTAGGAGGCGGCGTCCAGGATCATCTCGTTGAGCTCGACGACCTGGCCCTCGTCGGCGAAGGCGGTGCGGCAGATCAGGATGACCGGGGTGCCGGCGGACAGCTCCAGGCGGGCGGACTCGTCGGCGCCGGGCATCCGGGAGCGGACCTCCTCGCGGAAGTGCACGGGCTTGGCGCCGATCTCGGCGAGCCGGGCGTAGGTGCCGCCGGGGCCGGTGTCCTCGCGGGTGATGGCGGTGCCGGAGACCAGCACGGCGGGCAGGTAGGAGGTCGAGAGCAGCACCGGCTTGCCGTCCAGGACGAAGCGGCGGTGCCGCACGCACATCGGGGCGCCCGGGTCGACCCCGAGCACCCGGGCCACGTGCTCGGGCGCGCCCCGCTCGGTGACGGACACCTGGTCGACCACCAGGCTGCGGTTGTCGATGTCCGCCGACCATATCGACCGGCCGGACCCCCACTGCCCCTGCGCCAGCCGTTGGATGCCGCGCCGGCGCAGCGGCCGGAAGTCCCGGACGAACACCCCGGCGCCGCGCCGCGCCTCGGCGATGCCCTCGCTCTGCAGCACGCCCAGCGCCTGGCGGGCGGTCATCCGGGCCACGCCGTACTCGTCCATGAGGTCGTTCTCGCCGGGCAGGCGGTCGCCCGCGCGGTACCGGCCGGTGTCGATGGCCTCCTTCAGCGCTTCGGCGATCCGCTGGTACTTGGGCTGCTTGTCGCCATTGCTGCCGGTCATCGCCGCTCCCTCTGCCTGGGACAAATCGTAGGCGTGCCCGCGGTCGCCGGTAAGGAGATACGACCGTTGACATCTCTAGAGATATTAGCTTCTCTAGAGATGCTGGCCAGTCGCCGACCAGAGCGAGGAGCAGCACGGTGAGCACCCGACAGCGCAACGCCCCGGCCTACCGGCCCCACGTGGGTGAACTCGTCCTCGACCGGAGGACCGGACGCACCGGCATCTACATGGACACCATCGGCGGCGAGCACTACCTGCGCCCCGAGGGCGGCGGCCGGGAATGGGCCGCGGAACCGCACCACGTCGCCCCCGCCCCCGAGACCCGTGATTCAGCCGAATACGATCTTCCCCGCCAATTTCGGCAAAACGCAGACAAACGGCAGCATTCCGACCACCGCAATACCCCCGGGTGAATCGGTAATTCCGGAACGTGCCCCGGCCACCGTCGGGCACGTTACGGATATCGCCGGTCACCATGAGTGCACCACTGGTGCGTTTCGGCCACCGGTCGACACCGACGCGGAATTGGCGTGCCCATAACCGACCGCGCCCCCACGCCCGGACGGGGGCGCGGGGGCACCGGGGCCGCGACCCGCTTACGGGTGGCCCATGATGATGTTCTCCGGCTCGTACGTCTTGCTCGGCTTGCCGGTGGCCGGCTCGGTCGGCTGGTCCAGGTACTCGCCCTCGTCGCCGAACGTGCCGTTCTCGAACGCGTCCTTCTGCTCGTCGGTCGGCGCGGCGTACTCGGCCGGGTTCGAGGACACGGCCACCGCGTCCTCGACAGCCTTGCCCGCCTCCACAGCGGCGGCCGGGGCCTCGGTCTTCGTCCCGTTCTCGGGCGTCGACAGCACCGGGGTCTCGCTCTGGTCGTTGGCCATTGGGCGGCCGCCTTTCGGTCATCAAATGTGTTCAGCCCGACCTTCGTGGCGCGGGCGCGGGGACAGTATCGTAGGGTTGATTAAATGTCCGATAAACATCGTGCGGCTTGCGGTGCCGTCCGGCAGAGTCGGGCGTCCGCCTAAGCTGAAGCACCGCGGCGGACCGCCGAGCGCCCTTTCACGGAATCAACACCACAGGCCATCGGGGGACTTCATGGAGTTTCGGGAGACGCCGCAGACCCCTGCGCTGCGCTTCCAAGTCCTCGGTCCGGTCCAGGCCTGGCTCGACGGCAAGCCCCTCTCCCTCGGGTCCCCCCAGCAACAAGCCGTTCTGACCACTCTTCTGCTGCACTCCGGGCGCCCGGTCACCACGCAGGACCTGGTCGATTCGCTCTGGGGCGAACGGCCCCCGGCTCAGGCCGTGGCCGCACTCCGCACGTACGTCTCCCGTCTGCGCTCGGTCATCGAGCCCCGCCGGGAGGTCCGCAGACCAGCCGAACTCCTGGTCTCGGTCGCCGACGGCTACGCCCTGCGGATCCCCGGCGAGGCTCTCGACCTGGCAATCTTCGAACGGCTCTCCGCCGACGCCGCGGCCGCCCGCACCTCGGGCGACAAGCACGAGGCGCACCGACTGCTGACCCAGGCGCTGGACCTGTTCAGCGGCCGCCCGCTCACCGGCATCCCCGGCCCCTATGCCGACACCCAGCGGCTGCGGCTCGGCGAGCGCCAGGTGGACGCCGCCGAAGAGCTGTGCGCCGCCGCCCTCGACATCGGCCTGCACGCCGAGATCGTCGTCGAGCTCAACAACCTGACGACCGAGCACCCCCTGCGCGAGCGTCTGCGCGAGCTGCTGATGCTGGCGCTGTACCGCTGCGGTCGCCAGGCCGAGGCACTCGGCGTCTACACCGACACCCGCAAGCTCCTGATCGAGGAGCTCGGGGTGGAACCGGGCGTCGGCCTGTCCTCGATGCACAATCGCATCCTCGCGGCCGATCCGGCGCTCACCCTCCCGGCCGTACCCGCTCCCGCAGCTCGCGAGGACGGCCCGGCCGCGCCCCCCGCTCCAGCCCAACTCCCGGCTGACGTCTCCGACTTCAGCGGCCGTTTGAATCTGGTGGGCGACCTCTCCGCGGTCCTGATGAACGCCACCGGCCAGGCCGTGGTGGTGACCTCACTGGCGGGCATCGGCGGCGTCGGCAAGACCACCCTCGCCGTGCACGTCGCCCACCGCGTCCGCGCCGAGTTCCCGGACGGACAGCTGTACGTCGACCTGCGCGGAGCCGGCTCCTCGCCCGCCGACCCGGTGGTCGTGCTGGGCGACTTCCTGCACGCCCTCGGCGTCGCGGAGAGCCCCGACTCGCTGGAACAGCGCGCCGCCCTCTACCGTTCGCTGCTCGCCAGCCGACGGATGCTGATCCTGCTCGACAACGCGCGCGACGCCGACCAGATCCGACCGCTCATCCCCGGGGTCTCCGGCTGCGCGGTGCTCGCCACCAGCCGGTCCCGGCTGGCCGGCATCCCCGGCGCCCAGCTGTTCGACGTCGAGGAACTGACCCCGGAGGAGGCGCTGGCGCTGTTCTCGGCCATCGTCGGGGAGCAAAGGGTCGCCGCCGAGCCGGAGGCGGCCATGAAGGTCGTCACCGCCTGCGGCTTCCTGCCGTTGGCCGTCCGCATCGCCGCCGCCCGGCTGGCCAGCCGCCCGCGCTGGAGCGTCTCCGACCTGGCCCGTCGGTTAGCCGACCAACGCCGTCGGCTGGACGAACTCCAGCTCGGCAACCTCGCTGTGGAGACCACCATCGGGCTCGGCTACGGACAGCTGTCCGTGGACGAGGCCCGCGCCTTTCGGCTGCTCGCCCTGATCGACTCCCCCGATATCCCGCTGGCCGCCGCCGCGGCGCTGCTCGGGGTGGACGAGTACGCCGCCGAGGACCTCGCCGAGGCGCTGGTCGAGGCGAACATGCTGGAGTGCTTCACCCCCGGCCGCTACCGCTACCACGACCTGCTTCGGCTCTACGCCCAGCGGAAGAACGAGCGGATCGGGGACACCGGGGAGCAGGAGCGGGCGGTGTCGCGGCTGCTCGACCTGTTGATCCCGACCGTCCGCAACGCGGCCCGGACCATCGAACCGGACGACACCGAGCCCGAGCTGCTGGCCACGCCCTCCTCACCGGGAATGGGCCTGCCGACCAGCGGCTCCGCCCAGGACTGGCTCCGGACCGAGGGCGCCCTGCTGCTCAACGCCATGGCCGCGGCGGCGAACGGGCCCAGCAGCGCCCAGCACGCGGCGATCGACCTGCTGATCCTGCTGTACGGTCTCGGCCCCGACCCCACCCACGGTCCTCAGGTACGGCCGATCCTGGAGACCCTCGGCCACGCGGCGGAGCAGCGCGGCGACTCCGCCGCACTCGCGCGGGTCCATTTCGCCCTCGGCGCCCTGAAGTCCGTCACCAGCGACTTCCAGAACGCCGAACACTCACTGCGCCGCAGCCTCGACCACCAGGCTCCGGACGACCCGTCGGTCCTGCTACTGGCCACGGCCAACACGCTGGGCGTGATCCTGAGCGTGGGGAACCGCCCGGCCGAGGCCCTGCCCTTCCTCGAACAAGCCCTGGCCATCAACCGGCAGGTCGGTACGGCGTTCGGGGAAGCGCGGATCGTCAGCAACATCGCCCGGGTGCAGCACCGCCTCGGCATGACCGAGACGGCGATCCGGTCCGCCGGTGAAGGCGTCGCCGCCGCCCGGGCCTCCAAGAACGGCCCGCTGCTCGCCCAGACCCTCTACCAGCTGGGCGTGGTGCTCTCCGGTGCCGAGGCCGTCCCGCACCTGCGGGAGGCGCACCGGCTGTACCGGGCCCAGCGGAACCCACTGTGGGAGGGCTACACCCTGGCCCGCTTGGCCTCCGCCCTGCTCGTCGCCGACCAGCACGCCGAGGCGGCCTCGGCGGCCGGCGAGTCACTGGCGCTCGGGCAGGAGATGGACTCCGCCTACTGCCAGGGCCTGGCGAACGCCGCACTGGGCGAGGCCCTGTTGGCGCTCGCCCAGCCGGCTCGTGGACTCGCCTGCCTCCAAGAGGCCCATGCGATCTTCACACGGCTCGGTGTGCCTGAGGCCTCCCCCGTGGCGGACCTCATCTCCCAGCAGCACACCGAGCCCTTCTCTCCCCCCGCGCCGTAAGGCTTCCGCTCCCCCACGGACAACCTCCCCCGTTCCGCGCGTCGGCGCCCCCGCAGCCCCCCGGCTGCGGGAGCGCCCTCAACGCTTCCCCGGCGCTGGACTCCACTGTGCACCGCGCCGATTGACGTTCGATAAACGTCCGATAGTCAGCCCGCGGATGGACAAAACCGCAGGTCATCGACCTTCCCCGGGCGCATCGTCCGGCGTGCGGGGCCGCGCGCACAACCCCGTCCGCACCCTCGTGCTTCCGCAACCCGGGCCACAACGGCCCAAGCACGGCGAGTTGGCCGGAAACGGACCCCATGGCGCAGTGATCACGCATATTCTCAGATGCCAGTACGCACACGAGTGTCGGCCGGAAACGCGTCGGGGTGCAGTCCGTCCGTGTGGTGCGGAGAGCGTGACGTACCGCCACCGGCAGCGGCCCCCGGGGCCGCGGAGGAGCCACCGGAGGCCACGGGTGGAAGGGTGCCTCGCAACGTGACGACCGGACAGATATCCGACCCGTTCCCCGTCGGCGAGGACGCCGGCGACGACGAGCCCGAGGTACGGCGGCGGCGGGCGGCCCGGGCGCTGCAGGCGGTCGCCTTCGACACCATCGGCGCCGGGTACGGCGAGGCCTTCCCGGCCAAGGACGGCCAGCTGGCCTGCGGCCGTCGGCTGGTCGCCGAGCTCGAACCGGGCGCCCGGGTGCTGGACGTCGGCTGCGGCACCGGTGACCCGACCGTCCGCCAGCTGGCCGCGGCCGGTCTGCGGGTGACCGGCGCGGACCTCTCCGACGGGATGCTGACGCTGGCCCGGCGGACCGTCTTCCCGGGCGGGTTTGCGCCAGTGTTCCATCGGATCGACCTGTACGATCTGGCCACCGAGCGGGCGGACCGGGTCTGGAACGCCCCCGACCTGGGGTCGGAGGGCCGGGGCCGCTTCGCCGCGATCACCGCGTTCTTCTCGCTGATCCTGCTGCCGCAGGACGAGATCCCGACCGTGCTGGGGCAGCTGCGCGAACTCCTGCGGCCGGCCGGACTGCTGGCGCTCGGTATGGTCGAGGCGGACCTGGATCACGTTCCGCTTCCGTTCCTTGGCAGAGAGCTGCGGATCAGTGGGTATCTGAGGGAGGATCTGGAGCGGGTTCTGGTCTCGGCCGGCTTCGCCGTCGAGGAGTGCTCGGGGCATCCGTACGCACCGGCCAGTACCTCGCTGCCGCCGGAGGAACAGCTGTTCCTGTGCTGTCGACGCGTCGGCTGATCGAACCGGGACAGGACCGGCCGCACCCGTGGCCGACGCAACAGAACAGCTCACCGACCACACCGAATCCAGGACAGGCAGCCGTGCGCGACCAGCTCAAGACCGAGGCGGAGCAGCCGCCCGCCGTCCCGGGCCAGCGCCGCCAGGTCCCGGCCGCGACAGCGGGCCCGACACCGCCGGCCCCGGGCCTGACCGCGGCCCCGGTCCCGGCAGCGGCCCCGTCCGCCGCGCGACGGACGGGCGCACGACCGGAGCGCACCGAGATGGCGGACCGCCTGGCGTACCTCGACTCGGCGACCCGGCGGATCAACAGCGCCCTCGACCTCGCCGCGACGCTGCGCAACATCGGCCGGGTGCTGGTCCCGACGCTCGCCGACGCCGCCGTCATCCACCTGCGCGACCCGCTGCCCAACGTCGAACGCGAACCCGGGTTCCCGGAGGAGCTGCGGATACACCACAGCACCGGCACCCGGATCGGCCGCCGCGGCCGCCCGAGCGGCATGGACGACCGGCGCCGCTCCCGCTACGGCGCCCGCTCGACCGCCGACGGCGGCCCGGCCACCCCGGTGACCCGCGGCGGGGCGCTCGCCCACGCCCTGCTGAGCCGCCGCCCCGCCGACCCCGCCGTCCTCGGCACCCCCTCCGCCGAGCGCGCCGAGACGCTGCTGCGCGAGCTGTACGGCACCCGCGGGGTGGCCCGGCTGGCCGCCGGCACCTCCGTCCTCGCCCTGCCGCTGCGCGGCCGCAAGGCCGTGCTCGGGCTGCTGATACTGATCCGCCGCCCTCCCGAACGCACCGGCCGCCCGGTCTTCGACGCCGCGGACACCGCGACCGCGGCGCACCTCGCCACCCAGGCCGGGCTGGCCGTGGACACCGCGCTGCGCTACGCCCGCGAGTGGGAGATCGCCAACGAGCTCCAGCGCAGCATGCTGCCGCTGCGCCTGCCGCAGTCGCACGGCGTCCGGATCGCCCAGCGCTACCTGCCCGGTGAGCGCGGCGCGCAGGTCGGCGGGGACTGGTACGACGCCGTCCCGCTGCCCGGCAACCGGGTCGCCCTGATCGTCGGCGACGTGATGGGCCACTCGCTCACCTCGGCCGCCATCATGGGCCAGCTGCGCACCAGCGCCCAGACCCTGGCCGCCCTCGACCTGCCGCCGCACGAGGTGCTCTACCACCTGGACGAGCAGGCCCAGCGGCTCGGCCGCGAGCAGCACCTGGCCACCTGCGTCTACGCGGTGTACGACCCGATCGCCAACCGGGTGGTGATGGCCAACGCCGGGCACGTCCCGCCGGTGCTGGTCCGCCCGGACGGCACCGCCGAACTGGTCGAGCTGGACTCCGGGGCGCCGATCGGCGTCGGCGGGGTGGACTTCAACTCCGTCGAACTGCCCGCGCCGCCCGGCTCGGCGCTGCTGCTGTTCACCGACGGCCTGGTGGAGACCCGCACCCGCCCGATCAGCGACGGCCTGGAGGTGCTGCGCGCCCGGATCGCCGCCGCCCGCTGGCAGTCCCCCGAGCAGCTGTGCCAGGAGGCGCTGCGGATCCTGCCGCCCGGCGACCGGGGCGACGACATCGCGCTGCTCGGCGCCTGCTTCGACGGCATCCCGGCCGGGGACGTCGCGCACTGGTACCTCCAGCCGCGCAACGAGACGCCGGGCCGGGCCCGCCGGCTGGCCGCGCACACACTGCGCCGCTGGGGGCTGGACGAGCTCAGCGAGGCGACCGAGCTGATGGTCAGCGAGCTGGTGACCAACGCCGTCCAGCACGCGACCCGGCCGGTCACCCTGAGCCTGGTGCGCACCACCCGGCTGCGCTGCGAGGTCGGCGACGACAGCCCGCTGCTGCCGCGCCCGCGCCGCACCGGGCCGGAGGACGAACGCGGGCGCGGGCTGCAGATAGTCGCCCGGTGCGCGGACCGCTGGGGCGCGACCAGGCTGGGCACCGGCAAGGTGGTCTGGTTCGAGCAGCGGCTGCCCGTCCAGACCTGACGGCGCCCGGCGGGAACGGGTCCCGCCGGACGCCCGGACCTGCCCCCGGGTCTCAGACCCGGGCGGGCTCCCGCGCCGGCCCCTTCTCCAGCTCGGCGATCAGCTGCTCGCCCTCCATGTCGACCTTCGGCACGACCTTCTCCAGCCGCTTCGGGAACCACCAGGCGGCCCGGCCGAACAGCGCCATCGCGGCCGGCACCAGCGCCATCCGCACCACGAAGGCGTCCACCAGCACGCCCACCGCGAGGGCGAAGCCGATCGGCTGGACGATCGGGTCGTGGCCGAAGACGAACGAGCCGAACACCGCCACCATGATCAGCGCGGCCGCCGTGACCACCCGGGCCCCGTTCTTCACCCCGCCGACGACCGCCTCGCGCGGCGCCGCCCCGTGCACGTGCTGCTCCTTCATCCCGGAGACCAGGAACAGCTCGTAGTCCATCGCCAGCCCGAACAGCACGCCGATCAGCAGGATCGGCACGAAGCTCACCACCGGCCCGACCTTGGGCACGTCGATCAGCCCGTCCAGCCAGCCCCACTGGTAGACCGCGACCACCGCGCCGAGCGAGGCGGTGATGCTGAGCAGGAAGCCGGCCACCGCCTTGAGCGGGACGAGCACCGAGCGGAACGCCAGCGCCAGCAGCACCAGCGCGATCCCGACGATCACCGCGAGGAACAGCGGCAGCGCCTGGCCGAGCTTGGTGGAGACGTCGATGTTGGCGGCGGTGGTGCCGGTGACGGCGATGTCCGCGCCGGTCGCCGCCCTGAGCTCCGCCTTCTGGCCGCGGATCTCGTTGACCAGCGCCTTGGTGTCCTCGTGGTCCGGGCCGGTCCGCGGGATGACGGTCACCAGCGCGGTGCCGCTCGCCTGGTCGACGGTCGGCGGCAGCAGCGTCGCCACGCCGTCGAGGGTCTGGAGCTTCGCGGCCACGCCCTGCACCGCCTGCTCGGGCCGCGGCGCGCCGTGGGCGTCCACCACGACCACCAGCGGCGCGTTGAAGCCCGGCCCGAAGGCCTCGCCCACCAGGTCGTACGCCTTGCGCGCGTCCGTCCCGGCGGCCTGCGAACCGCCGCTCGGCAGGCCGAGGTTCAGGCTCGCGGCGGGCACCGCCAGGGCGCCCAGTCCGGCCAGCCCGACCAGCAGGACGGGCAGCGGGCGGCGGACCACGAAGCGGCCCCAGCGCTCGCCCAGGGTGGTGCGGCCGTTGGTGGCCAGGGCCCGCTTCCAGACCGGCAGCCGGTCGATGGCGCGGCCGGTGAAGCCCAGCACGGCGGGCAGCAGCGTGATCGCGACCAGGACGGCCACCACGACGGCCGCGGAGGCGGCCAGGCCCATCACGGTGAGGAAGGGGACGCCCGCGACGGAGAGCCCGGCGAGCGCGACGACCACGGTCAGACCGGCGAAGACGACGGCGCTGCCGGCGGTCGCGGTGGCCCGGGCGGCGGCCTCCTCCGGCGCCAGGCCCTCGTCCAGGTGGCGGCGGTACCGGAAGAGGATGAACAGCGCGTAGTCGATGCCGACCGCGAGGCCGACCATCAGGGCCAGCACCGGCGCGGTGGTGATGATCTCGAAGGAGCCGGTGAGCGCCAGCAGGCCGGCCATCGTCACGCCGACGCCGACCAGCGCGGTCAGCAGCGGCAGCCCGGCGGCGACCAGCGTGCCGAGGGTGACCACCAGGACCACCCCGGCCACCACCAGGCCGATCGCCTCGCTGGCGCCCTCGATCTGGGCCATGGTGTTGTAGGCGTCGCCGCCGAAGGCCACCTCCAGGCTGGCCGCGCGGGCCGGCTCGGCGGCGGCCTTCACGGCCTCGCGCTGCCCGTCGGTGACGTCGGCGAGCTTGTGGTCGAAGGAGACCAGGGCGATCGCGACCTTCCCGTCCGGCGAGAGAGCGCCGGTGGCGTACGGGTCGGGCACCGCGGCCACGCCCGGCACCTGGGCCATCCGGGCGACGGCCTCGCCGACCGCCCGGCCCGCCTCGGGCGTCCCGATGCCGCCGGGGGCGCCGGCGGCGAAGACGACCTGCGCGGAGCCGTGGCCCTGCGCCGGGAAGGTGTCCTTGATCCGGTCCAGGGTGGCCTGCGCCTCGGTGCCCGGGACCTTGAACTCGTCGGTGGTCTTGCCGGCGAAGGCGCCCGCGGCCCCGCCGACGGCGATGAGCAGGGCGATCCAGACGGCGACGACGGCCCGCCGTCGCCGGAAGCAGAAGCGGCCCAGTCGGTACAGGTACGTGGCCATCGGCGGTCCCTCGGGTCGGTCAGGGCAGGTCGCGTCCCACCGTAGACCGAACTTTGTCGGGTGACAAAGTTGGCCGACAAGATCGTGCGACGCAGTTGCCCGACCATGGCGCTACCCTGGCGGGATGGCACACGTCCCCGCCTCCGAACGCCGACCGCAACTGGTCCAGGCCGCCATCGACCTGATGACCAGGGAGGGGATCGCGGCCGGCAGCACCCGCGCGATCGCGGCCGAGCTGGGCGTGGCGCAGGCGACGGTGCACTACACCTTCGGCACCAAGAAGGACCTCTACCGGGCGATCGTCGAGCGGCTGACCTCCGACTTCGTCGGCGAGGTGCGCGCCGCCTCCCCGGGCGACGGCGCGTTCGGCGAGCAGGTCCGCACCCTGGTGCAGGCGCTCTGGGAGGCCGCCACCGGCGAGCACGGGCACTGCGTGCTGCTGAGCGAGTTCGGGGCGCTGGCGCTGCGCGACCCGGACATGCGGGAGATCATGCTGGAGATGCAGCACGACATCGAGGGCACCGCCGTCGAGATGCTCGACGCCCTCGCGGCCGCCCACGGCCTGACCCTGGCACTGCCCGCCCGCCGGATCGCCGTCCACTTCCTCGGCGGCTTCGACGGCCTGACGGCCCGCCACCTGACCCTGCGCAACCCCGGCGACCGGCCCGACCCGGACACCCTGGAGGCGCTGGAGCTGCTGGTCGCCACGACGGTCGGGCTCTGCCTGGGCACCCCGGCCGCCCGCCCCGAGCCGGGCTGGCACGGGGACCGGGACGGGCTCTGAGCCGGGACTGGCCCTAGGACACGATCCGGACCGGCAGCTCGACCAGCACCTCGCGCAGCGCGGCCGCGAAGCGCTCGTACTCGGCGCTGCGGGCCGAGCCCGGCCGGACGGCCAGCCCGATCCGGCGGCCGGGCGCCGGGGCGGCGAAGCGGACGGCGGCCAGCCGGTCGGTGCGCCCGGCCTCGACGTCCAGTGCGGTGGCGGGCAGCAGGGTCACCCCGAGGCCGCCGGCGACCAGCTGGACCAGGGTGGACAGGCCGGCCGCGCGGGTGGTCGAGCCCGCCGGGTCGGCGCCGACCTCGCGGCAGATGTCCAGCGCCTGGTCGCGCAGGCAGTGGCCCTCCTCCAGCAGCAGGACCTCCAGGTCGAGCAGCACGTCGCGCGGCACGTCGATCCTCCCGGCGAGCGGGTGGGTGGGCGGCGTGAGCAGGACGAAGTCCTCGTCGAACAGCGGGATGTCCCTGGTCGGCGAGGTCCCGCCGGCCGGCAGCGCGAGCAGCAGGACGTCCAGCCGCCCGGCGGCCAGGCCCTCCAGCAGCGAGGGGGTGCGCTCCTCGTGGACGTGCGGCTCCAGGTCCGGGAAGCGGTCGCGGACCAGCCGCAGCACGGTGGGCAGCAGGTAGGGCGCGACGGTCGGGATGACGCCCAGGTGCAGCGGCCCGGTGAACGGGCGGCGGGCGGCCTCGACCTCCTCGGTGAGGGCCTGCAGCGAGGCGAGCACCCGGCGGGCATGCTGGTGCACGCGCTCCCCCAATGGGGTGACAATCACCTTGCGCGTCGTACGCTCGACCAGTTGTGCGCCCAGCGACTCCTCCAGCGCCGCGACCGCCCCGGACAGCGCGGGCTGGCTGGTCCCGGTGGCGGCGGCGGCCTCCCGGAAGTGCCGGTGCTCGGCCACCGCGACGAAGGCCCGCAGCTGGGCGACGGTCGGGGTGCGAGGGCTGCGGACTGTGGCGCTCGCCACAGTCGGGTCGGCCTTCGTGCCGCCGTTCCTGCGGGAACCCGGCCGCGACGTGGGGGATTCGTTACTGATAACAATCTCCGATCAGACACATCCAGTGTAGCTATTTCCCTGATCAGTCCACGATGTGGAACTGTGAGCGGTGTCCGGATTCCGGACAAAGCTCCCCTCATCTCACTTCAGGAGAAGCGAACGTGCTCACGATCGGTGACAAGTTCCCCGAGTTCGACCTCAAGGCCTGTGTCGACCTGGATGCCGCGAGCGCCTTCGCCGACATCGACCACAAGTCCTACGAGGGCAAGTGGAAGGTCGTCTTCTTCTGGCCGATGGACTTCACCTTCGTCTGCCCGACCGAGATCGCCGCGTTCGGCAAGCTGAACGACGAGTTCGCCGACCGCGACGCCCAGATCCTCGGCGTCTCCGGCGACTCCGAGTTCGTGCACCACGCCTGGCGCAAGGACCACAAGGACCTGCGCGACCTGCCCTTCCCGATGCTGGCCGACATCAAGCACGAGCTGATGCGCGCCTGCGGCGTCGAGGGCGAGGACGGCACCGCCCAGCGCGCCGTCTTCATCGTCGACCCGAACAACGAGATCCAGTTCGTCATGGTCACCGCCGGCTCCGTCGGCCGTAACCCCAAGGAGGTCCTGCGGGTGCTGGACGCCCTGCAGACCGACGAGCTGTGCCCGTGCAACTGGAACAAGGGCGAGGACACCCTCGACGCCCAGGCCCTGCTGGCGGGCTGACCCATGGCTCTCGACGACCTGAAGGCCGCCCTCCCGGACTACGCCAAGGACCTCAAGCTCAACCTGGGCTCGGTCATCGGCAACTCCGACCTCCCCGCCCAGCAGCTCTGGGGCACCGTGCTGTCCTGCGCGATGGCCACCCGCAGCCCCGGCCTGCTGCGCGAGCTGGAGCCCGAGGCCAAGGCCAACCTCTCCCCAGAGGCGTACACCGCCGCCAAGGGCGCGGCCGCGATCATGGGGATGAACAACGTCTACTACCGGACGCTGCACCTGCTCTCCGACAAGGAGTACAGCACGATGCGGGCCGGTCTGCGGATGAACATCATCGGCACCCCGGGCGTCGAGAAGGTCGACTTCGAGCTCTGGTGCTTCGCGGTCTCGGCCATCAACGGCTGCGGCCAGTGCCTCGACTCGCACGAGGCCGTGCTGCGCAAGGCCGGCGTCGAGCGCGAGGTCGTCCAGGCCTCGATGAAGATCGCCGCCGTCCTCCAGGCCGTGGCCGGCGTCCTCGACTCCGAGGCCGCCCTGGCGGACGTCACCGCCTGACCCACCCCGGCACCCCGACGGGCCCCTCCCGGACACCATGTCCGCGAGGGGCCCGTCGTCGTTCTCCCGCGCCGGTCGCCCCGGCACGGCGGGGGGTCAGTCGGTGGCGGGCGCGGCCGACGGGGCGGGGTGGGCGGCCGCGGTGCGCTCGGCGGCGGGTTCGGCCGTGCGCCCCGCCGTGCGCTCGGCGGCCTCACGGGCGGCTTCGAGCGCGGTGAAGACGGCCTGGCCGGCCTCGTTGCGACGGCGCAGGTGGGCGACCACGGTGTTGGTGACGGCGATCAGCGGGACGGCGACCACCGCGCCGCCGATGCCGCCGATGATGCCGCCGGCCGCGACGCCGAGCACGACGCCGAGCGGGTGGACCCGGACGGCCCGGCCGAGGATCAGCGGTTGGAGGATGTGGCTCTCCACCTGCATCACCGCGACCAGCACCACCAGCACCATCAGCGCCGTCCACGGCCCCTGGGTGACCAGCGCGATCAGTACCGCCACGGTGCCGGTGATCAGCGCGCCGACCAGCGGGACGAAGGCGCCCAGGAAGATGATCACGGCCAGCGGCAGCGCCAGCGGCACGCCCAGCAGGTCGACGCCGATGCCGATGCAGAGCGCGTCGATGAAGGCCACGCAGACCGTGCCGCGCACGTAGGCGGTGAGCGTCGCCCAGGCCTTCGGGCCGGCCCCGGCCATCGCGAACCGGGAGTGCCGGGGCAGGCCGCGCAGCGCCCAGTTCCAGATCTTCGCACCGTCGTAGAGGAAGAAGAAGGTGGTGAAGAAGGTCATCAGCAGCGCGGTCAGCACCTCGACGGCGATCTGCGCGCCGGTGATCGAGGCCGAGGTGAGCTGATCGGTGTTGGTGGTGATGGCCTTGGTGATCTGGTTGGCGAAGTCGGTGATCTGCTGCTGGGTCAGGTGCAGCGGCCCGGTGACCAGCCAGTCCCGCAGCTGGTTGACGCCGGTCTTCACCTGGGTGGTGACGTCCGAGAGGTTGGTCGACACCTGCCAGACGACGAACCAGCCGACCAGCCCGATCCCGGCCAGACCGCTCAGGAAGACCCCGCCCGCCGCCAGCGAGCGCGGCACCCCGTGCCGGCGCAGCCAGGAGACCGAGGGCTCCAGCAGCGCGGTGATCAGCAGCGAGGCCAGCACCGAGAAGGCCACCAGCCGCAGCATGTCGACCACGTAGAAGACGACGTAGAGCGCGGCGCCGAGCAGCAGCAGCCGCCAGGTCGACTCGGCGGCCACCCGCAGGCCCCACGGCACCGCCTCGGCGGGGGTGGCCGGGCGGCCGGGGTGGTACTCCCGCCCGAGCCCGACGTGCGCGGCCGGGGCGGCCGGGGCCGGTTGGGCCGCCGGAGCCGGCGGAGCAGGCGCGGCGGACGGCGGGACCGGCTCGGCCGCCGGGGCCGGGTCGGCCTGCGGCACCGGAACGGCCCGCGGGACCGGGACGGGGCCCGGCGCCTCGACGAGTGCCGGGACGTGCCCGTCCACGAGCGCCGGCACCGGCCCTTCGGCCAGTGCCGGGAGTGCCGGTTCGTGCGGGTCGGCCGCCATCGCGGCACGCCGGCGCCGTTCGATCACGGCGGCCGCGCTCGCCACCACGGCCATGCCCTTGGCCACGGCCTTGAAGGCCTTTCCGCCCCGCGCCATCCTCGCTACCACCGCTCCCCTGCCGAACCCGCCGTGTCCGGCGGTACGCCGCGGGTCCTGCCGCGGCCGTCAGGGATGACGCTACCCGCCGGAGGAGCGGCGAGTCCGGTCGCCGGTCCGTTCGACTCGAACCGTCCATCCCGGTGAACCGGACAAAACGCAAGGTTCCATGCGGTTTCGGACACGGTTCACCGGGGAGGAGTCGGGACGAGACCCCGGAACCCAGCCGCCGAGGTCGCCCCACGGCCAACCGCCGGCGGACCGGCCGGTGCGGGGAGCAACCAGGACCCCTCCCCGCGCCCCGCGTCCGCAACCGGGGCCGCACCGCCCGAGGGCGCACTGGTCAGCGCCGCCCGGGCGGCGCGGTCCGCCCCCTCGCCGCGAACCGGAGAACCGCCGAACCGGAGAACGTCCTGGCCGGAGAACGCCACGGCCCCCGGTCGCTCGCCCGAGGAGGGCGAACGGCCGGGGGCCGGGTGGAACCGCGCCGCCGGAGCGGCAGCCGTTTCCTAGTACCAGTTGTGCGCCTGCCAGAACGACCACGCACCGCAGGGGCTGCCGTAGCGGGAGTTCATGTAGCCGACGCCCCACTTGATCTGGGTGGCCGGGTTGGTGCGCCAGTCGGCACCGGCCGAGGCCATCTTGGTGCCGGGCAGCGCCTGGACCAGACCGTAGGCACCGGAGCTCTTGTTGGTCGCGGTGTAGTCCCAGCCGCTCTCGCGCTTCACGATCTGGCTGAAGCACTGGAACTGCGCGTCGTTGCCGACGATCTGCCGGGCCAGGTCCTGGACCGAGCCGGGGCTGACCGAGACGGGCGGCGCGCTGTCCTCCACCGCGCTCATCGCGGAGCGGGACTTGGAACGGTTCGCGGCGGCCTCGTCGGCCTTGCGCTTGTCGTCCGCGGCCTTGGCGGCCTTCTCCGCGTCGGCCTTGGCCTGGGCGTCGGCCTTCGCCTGGGCGTCCGCGGCGGCCTGCTGGCGCGCGGCCTCCTCGGCGGCCTTCTGCTCCGCGGCGGCCTTGGCGGCTGCGTCGGCGGAGGCCTGCTGGGCGGATGCCTGCTGGCCGATGTTGTCACTGATGGTCTGCGCCTGGGCGCCAGAGGGGACTTCGGCAAGCAGGGTCGCGCCCGCGACGTCGACCGTCTGCGTCGTCTTGCCCTCGCTGCCCGAGGCCATGCCCACGACGGCACCGACAGCGGTGACGGCGGTGGCGGAGGCCACAGCGACTCCCCGGACCGAGATCCGAGTCACATGGATTCCTTCCAGCATCGCCCACGCGTGACCGTACGGGCGCAACATGCCCCTTGACACTGACCTCCGCACGGTGCACTGGTCACGGGAGGTGCTGGCCCGGCGTCCGGCCGAGGTGAGTCGACCAGGCGTTGGAATCGGGCGGCGTACGGCTCAACGTTCTTCAATTGTGCGTCCACCGACCGGAGTTGGTGGACCTTCCGGGGCCTGACCTCCGGTGGCCGGAAGCCCTGCCGCGCCGTACGCGGGGCCTGACAGAACCCTCACCATGCCGCACCGGGTACGGTCGACGCAATTCCCGCCCGCGTGGCGCATGTCACATTCACCGCACGGCAGTTCCCCGAACGGAAAGCACTCGATGTGATGAAACGGACGGGGCCCGCTCCCTCAGGAGCGGGCCCCCGGCCATGAGTTGACCGTATTGTCCGACTATGCCCTCGGAGGGCGGATCACGGGTGGATGTCCTCCAGCATCTCCGTGACCAGCGCCGCGATCGGCGAACGCTCCGAGCGGGTGAGCGTGATGTGGGCGAAGAGCGGATGACCCTTCAGCTTCTCCACCACCGCCACCACGCCGTCGTAGCGGCCCACCCGGAGGTTGTCCCGCTGCGCCACGTCGTGGGTGAGCACCACCCGCGAGCCCTGGCCGATCCGGGACAGCACCGTCAGCAGGACGTTCCGCTCCAGCGACTGCGCCTCGTCCACGATCACGAAGGCGTCGTGCAGCGAGCGCCCCCGGATGTGGGTCAGCGGCAGCACCTCCAGCATCCCGCGGGAGATGACCTCCTCGATCACGTCCGGGGTGGTGACGGCGGAGAGGGTGTCGAAGACCGCCTGCGCCCAGGGGCCCATCTTCTCCGCCTCGGAACCGGGCAGGTAGCCCAGCTCCTGCCCGCCGACCGCGTACAGCGGCCGGAAGACCATCACCTTGCGGTGCTGCCTCCGCTCCAGCACCGCTTCCAGCCCCGCGCACAGCGCCAGTGCCGACTTCCCGGTGCCGGCCCGGCCGCCCATCGAGACGATCCCGATCTCCGGGTCGAGCAGCAGGTCCAGCGCCACCCGCTGCTCGGCGCTGCGCCCGCGCAGCCCGAACGCCTCGCGCTCCCCGCGCACCAGCCGCACCCGGCCGTCGCCGGTCACCCGGCCGAGCGCGCGGCCGCGCTCCGAGGTCAGCACCAGTCCGGTGTGGACCGGCAGCTCGGCGGCCCCGTCGACGTCCACCCCGGCGTCGTGGCCGACCGAGAAGAGCGCGTCCACCTGATCGGCCGGGACGTGCAGCTCGGTCATGCCCGTCCAGCCCGAGGTGATCGCCAGCTCGGCCCGGTACTCCTCCGCGAGCAGGCCCACCGAACTGGCCTTGATCCGCAGCGGCAGGTCCTTGGACACGACGGTGACGTCGTAGCCCTCGGCCTGGAGGTTGCGGGCGACCGCGAGGATCCGGGTGTCCGCCTCACCGCCGCCGGCCCGGTAGCCGACCGGCAGTATCGACACGTCGGAGTGGTTGAGCTCGACCCGGATGGTGCCGCCGAGCTCGCCGACCGGGATCGGCTCGTCGAGCCGGCCGTGCCGGATGCGGTAGTCGTCGAGCAGCCGCAGCGCCTGGCGGGCGAAGTAGCCCAGCTCCGGGTGGTGCCGCTTGGCCTCCAGCTCGGTGACGACCACCACCGGGAGGACGACCTCGTGCTCCTCGAAGCGGGTCATGGCGAGCGGGTCCGCCAGGAGCACGCTGGTGTCGAGAACGTACGTGCGCCGGTCTGGTGTCCGGCGGCTCTTGGAACTGACCACTAGGCCTCCAGAGCGGATGACCCTGCGTCATCCGCGGCAAGCCGGCCCCCGCTGCCCCGGTGGCCTCGGGACCGGACTGACTGGAGTATTCCCAGGCGGGGAACGGTGCATTCGCGCCCCCGGCGAACTGACGGATCATTGCCGGTGAACGTTTGGCCTCGCCCGGGCGCCGGGTAGGCCAGGCCTACGGCGGTCATTTCCTCCGGACGGCCGGACCTGGGACGACGGCCCCCCCGGACACGGGGTCACCGCCCCCGAGGGCGCGGGGCACCGGCCCCGGGAACGCGGGGCACCGGCCCCGGGACGCCGGGCCGGAACCGGCCGATCCGGGACTACAGCCCCAGCCGCCGGTGGCGCTGCTCGTAGGCGCGCAGCGCGCGCAGGAAGTCGACCTTGCGGAAGGCCGGCCAGTACGCCTCGCAGAAGTAGAACTCGCTGTGCGCGCTCTGCCAGAGCAGGAAGCCGGACAGCCTCTGCTCGCCCGAGGTGCGGATGATCAGGTCCGGGTCGGGCTGGTTGCGGGTGTACAGGTGCTCGGCGATGTGCTCGACGGTCAGGACCTCGGCCAGTTCCTCGATCGAGGTGCCGCGTCCGGCCTGCTCCTGGAGCAGCGAGCGGACGGCGTCGGCGATCTCGTGCCGACCGCCGTAGCCGACCGCGACGTTGACCGTTATCCCGTCGATGTCGGCGGTCTGGTCGGCGGCCCGCTTGAGCACGTCGGCGGTGTGCTGGGGCAGCAGGTCCAGCGCGCCGACCGGGTTGACCCGCCAGCGGCGGGCGGCGGCCAGGCCGGTGACGGCGTCCTCGATGATGCCGAGCAGCGGGACGAGCTCGTCGGCCGGGCGGTCCAGGTTGTCGGTGGAGAGCATCCAGAGGGTGACGACCTTGACGTGGGTCTCGTCGCACCAGCCGAGGAACTCGCTGATCTTGTCGGCGCCGCGCTGGTGGCCGTACGCGGTGGAGCCGCCCGCCGCCTTGGCCCAGCGGCGGTTGCCGTCCAGGATCACGCCGATGTGGCGCGGGGTGCTCGCGAGGTGGACCTCGACCCGTCGCCCGTAGAGCCCGTACATCCCGCCGAGCAGGGTGCGCAGCCCCGGCGTCCGTTCGGCGACATCGCGCAGACCCATGTTTCCCGGCCCCTCCGTGCTCGTTGCAACTGGTGCGTCTCCGCCCCCGGCGCAGCCTACTCCGGCGCGCAGGTGCACAGTAAAGCCGCAGGTAGCGGTCTGGTCACGGTCCTGTACGAAGTCTGTCCCGACGGGCG
This sequence comes from Kitasatospora sp. NPDC058046, assembly GCF_042885595.1. Classification (NCBI taxonomy): domain Bacteria; kingdom Bacillati; phylum Actinomycetota; class Actinomycetes; order Kitasatosporales; family Streptomycetaceae; genus Kitasatospora; species Kitasatospora sp. NPDC058046. The sequence goes on along the minus strand of NZ_JBHVRS010000002.1, from coordinate 302,868 downwards.
TGTCGGGGGTCCTCCGGACGGGTGGCGGGGCCTGTGCGGGGCCGCCGCGGGGCCTCCGGGGCGCGGACACGGAACGGTCTCCGAATCCTTAACGGAACCGTAAGCCGTTCTTCCGATGCTTGACGACCAGCAATGGTCTAGTCCAGCTTTTGATCCGGGACGGAACGATCCTCCTGCTCCGCCCCGCAGGCTCACTTCGGACCTCCCCTCCCCCACACGCGGCCGCCGCGCCCCCCACCGCGGCGGCCGCTCCTCCCCCAGGAGCGTCGCCCCATGGCCCGTACGCTGAACCAGCCTTCGCACAAGCGCCGGCGCAGCCCCCTCCCGGCCGTCGCGGCCGGCGCCACCGCCCTCGCCCTGGCCGGCGGCGGCCTCGCCCTCTTCGCCGGCGGCGCCAGCGCGGCGGTCGGCAACCTGGTCGCCAACGGCGGCTTCGACGGCGGGCTCGGCGGCTGGACCTGCACCGGCGCCGCGACCACGGTGTCCTCCCCGGTCCACTCCGGCACCGGCGCGCTCCAGGCCACCCCGGGCGCCGGCGACACCGCCGAGTGCGCCCAGACCATCAGCGTGCTGCCCAACACCAGCTACACGCTGAGCGCGTGGGTCCAGGGCCCGTACGTCTACCTCGGCGCGCGCGGCACCGGCGGCACCGACCCGTCCGCGTGGTCGAACCAGAACAGCTGGAACCAGCTGTCCACCACCTTCACCACCGGGGCGAACGCAACCAGCGTCACCGTCTACCTGCACGGCTGGTACGGCCAGAGCGCCTACCTGGCCGACGACGTCGCACTGGTCGGCCCCGGCGGCACCGGCACCCCGTCGCCGACCGCGACCCCCACGCCGACCCCGACGCCGACGGCCACCGCCTCCCCCACGGCCACCGCGACGCCCACCCAGACGGCGACCCCGACCCCCACCGGGACGCCCACCCAGACCCCGACGGCGACCCCCACCGCCACGCCGACCAGCACCACCCCGCCGGTCACCGGCCTGCCCGCCCACGCGGTCACCGGCTACTGGCAGAACTTCGACAACGGCTCGACCGCGCAGCGGCTGAGCGACGTCCAGAGCGCGTACGACATCATCGCGGTGTCCTTCGCCGACGCCGTGCCGACCAGGACCGGCGCGATCAGCTTCACCCTGGACCCGGGCCTGTCCAAGGCCCTCGGCGGCTACACCGACGCCCAGTTCCGCGCCGACGTCAAGGCCAAGCAGGCGGCCGGCAAGAAGGTCATCCTCTCCATCGGCGGCCAGAACGGCGCGATCACCGTCGGGGACGCCACCGCCGGCGCCAACTTCACCAACAGCGCCTACGCGATCATCAAGGACTACGGCTTCGACGGCATCGACGTCGACCTGGAGAACGGCGTCCAGGCCGGTCCGCTCGGCGACGCGCTGCACGCCCTGCAGGCCAAGGTCGGCCCCGGCTTCGTCCTGACCATGGCCCCCGAGACCATCGGGATGTACAACACCTCCGGCGCCTACTTCCAGCTGGCGCTGAAGACCAAGGACATCCTCACCGTCGTCAACACCCAGTTCTACAACTCGGGCGGCATGAACGGCTGCGACGGCAAGGTCTACAACCAGGGCACCATCGACTTCATCACCGCGCAGGTCTGCACCCAGATCCAGGGCGGCCTGCGGCCGGACCAGGTGGGCATCGGCGTCCCGGCCTCCAGCCGGGCGGCGGGCGGCGGCTACGTCTCGCCGACCGTGGTGAACAACGCGCTGGACTGCCTGGCCACCGGTAACAACTGCGGCAGCTTCGTGCCGCCGGCCAAGTGGCCGACCATCCGCGGCGCGATGACCTGGTCGACCAACTGGGACGCCAACAACGGCAACGCGTTCTCCAACACGGTCGGCCCGTTCGTCCACAAGATGCCGTGACGGCCGGGAGGCCGTGACCCCCTAGAGCCCAACTCCCCCGGCGCGCCGCTCCTTGAGGGTGGGGCCTGCGCGTCGGCGGCGGGGCCCGTCGTACCGACCGGTACGGCGGGCCCTTCCGTTTCCCCTGTCCCCTCTATTAGGGGCGGGGTCCGGCGGGGGCGGTGGCGGGGTCCTCCGGGGCCGGGAGCGGGGTGGACCGGAGGCCGGGGCGGCTCCCGGTTGGCGCCTGGTACGGCTCCGCTCACCGCGCCAGGACCGCGGTGAGCGCGCCGAGCAGCAGGAACGGGCCGACCGGGAGGTCGAGCCCGCGCACCGGGCGGCGGCGGGCCAGCGCGGCGGCGGCCCGCAGGGTGCCCCACAGCCCGGCGAGCACCATCGCGGCGAACAGCCCGCCGAGCGCCACCGACCAGCCGAACCAGCCGAGCAGCCCGCCCAGGGCGAGCCCGAGCGGGGAGTCCCCGGGGCCCAACGCGCCCAGCCAGACGGCCAGTTCGAGGACGCCCCCGACCGCCAGCGCGACCAGCAGGCAGCGCAGCAGCGCGCCCGGGTCCCGCTCGGCCTGCGCCGCGACCAGCAGCAGCGCCGCCACCCCGCCGAGCAGCGGCACGGTCAGCCCGTACGGCAGCCGGCGCACCCGCGCGTCGACGAAGCCGAGCGCCACGCCGAGCGCCGCCGCCCAGCCCAGGGCCAGGGTCACCACCACCAGGCGGTCCGCCGCGTACGCCACCGCGACCGCGACCGCCGCCGCGACCGCCTCCACCGTCCAGGGGCCGGCGCCCAGCCGCTCCCGGCAGCCCGGGCAGCGCCCGGTCGGCGGCAGCAGCCGCACCGCGCGCCCGCAGGACGGGCAGGCCTCGCACCAGGGCTCGCCCTCCGGCACCGCGAAGCGGGCGATCCGCCCGCGCAGCGGCGGAGCCGCCAGGAGACCGACCAGCACCGCCGCGACCACGACCGGGACCACCGGCGCACCCCCTCCTCGACCGACACGACCGGCCACATCCTCCCGCGCCGGGCGTGTGCCGTCCGTCTCGTTCCACGGAACGGCGCGGCGGCGCTCCTCGCATACAGGAGCATTCCGGACATTCGACTGCCGGTTCACAAGGCCGCCCGCCGCCCCCGCCTGCCGATCCAAGGGGGCCGTTCCGACCCTCCGAAGCACCCCCGCGGAGACCCGCCGCACGGCCCCTCCGTACCCCTAAAGTAGGCGGACATGCAGGTCATCCAGTCCAGCAAGCTCGCCAATGTCTGCTACGACATCCGCGGACCGGTACTCGACGAGGCGATGCGGCTGGAGGAACAGGGCCACCGCATCCTCAAGCTCAACACCGGCAACCCGGCCACCTTCGGTTTCGAGGCGCCCCCGGAGATCCTCCAGGACATCCTGCGCAACCTCGCCACCGCGCACGGCTACGGCGACTCCAAGGGCCTGCTCTCCGCCCGCCGCGCGGTGGTCATGCACTACGAGGACCGCGGGCTGCACGGCCTCTCCGTCGACGACGTCTTCCTCGGCAACGGCGTCTCCGAACTGATCCAGCTGGCCATGACCGCGCTGCTGGACGACGGCGACGAGGTGCTCGTCCCGGCCCCGGACTACCCGCTGTGGACCGCCTCGGTCTCGCTGGCCGGCGGCACCGCCGTGCACTACCGCTGCGACGAGCAGTCCGAGTGGTACCCGGACCTCGCCGACATCGAGGCCAAGGTCACCGACCGCACCAGGGCCATCGTGGTGATCAACCCGAACAACCCGACCGGCGCGGTCTACCCGCGCGAGGTGCTGGAGGGCATCGCCGAGATCGCCCGCCGGCACGACCTGGTGGTCTACGCGGACGAGATCTACGACAAGATCCTCTACGACGACGCCGAGCACGTCCCGCTGGCCACCCTGGCCCCGGACCTCTTCTGCGTCACCTTCAACGGGCTGTCCAAGGCGTACCGGGTCGCGGGCTTCCGCTCCGGCTGGATGGTGCTGTCCGGCGACCGGCACCGGGCCCGCAGCTACATCGAGGGCCTGACCGTGCTCGCCTCGATGCGGCTCTGCGCCAACATGCCCGCCCAGCACGCGGTGGCCGCCGCGCTCGGCGGGCGGCAGTCGATCCGCGACCTGGTGCTGCCCGGCGGCCGGCTGCACGCCTCGCGCGACGCCGCGTACAAGCTGCTCAACGACATCCCCGGGGTCAGCTGCGTCAAGCCCAAGGGCGCGCTGTACGCCTTCCCCCGGCTGGACCCCAAGGTCCACAAGATCAAGGACGACGCCCGGATGGTGCTCGACCTGCTGCGCTCCCAGCGCATCCTGCTGGTCCAGGGCACCGGCTTCAACTGGCCCGAGCCGGACCACTTCCGGCTGGTCACGCTGCCCCGGCCGGAGGAGATCACCGACGCGGTGACCCGGATCGGCGACTTCCTGAGCGGCTACGTCCAGCCGTAGCCACCGGGCCCGACGGCTCCCGGGACGGCTCCCGGGAAAACACTACGGCCGGAGTTCCGGCCCGGGCGATCTCCTTGGTCGGGGGAAAATCGCCCGGCGGAACTCCGGCCGTCCTGCCGCTCGGCGGGGCGCGCGGTTCGTGCCGCGCGCCCCGCCGCTACCGCGGCTGAGGCTCAGGCTCAGCCGAGGCGCGCGACGAGGTTCCGGTACTCGTCCCACAGCTCCTTCGGGGTGTGGTCGCCGAAGGTCTCCAGGTGGGCCGGCACGAGCGCGGCCTCCTGGCGCCAGATGTCGGCGTCCACGGTGAAGAGCAGGTCGAGGTCCTCCTTGGAGAGGTCCAGGTCGCCGAGGTCGAAGCCCTCGACGGTCGGCAGCACGCCGATCGGGGTCTCGACGCCCTCGCCGGTGCCCTCCAGGCGCTCGACGATCCACTTGAGCACGCGGCTGTTCTCGCCGTAGCCGGGCCAGACGAACTTGCCCTCGGCGTCCTTGCGGAACCAGTTGACGTAGTAGATCTTCGGCAGCTTGGCGGCGTCCGCCTGGGCGCCGACCTTCAGCCAGTGGGCGAAGTAGTCGCCCATGTTGTAGCCGCAGAACGGCAGCATCGCGAACGGGTCGCGGCGCAGCTCGCCGACGGTGCCCTCGGCGGCGGCGGTCTTCTCGGAGGCGATGTTGGCGCCCAGGAAGACGCCGTGCTGCCAGTCGAAGGACTCGGTCACCAGCGGGACGGCGGTGGCGCGGCGGCCGCCGAACAGGATCGCCGAGATCGGCACGCCCGCCTGGTCCTCCCACTCCGGGGCGATGGTCGGGCACTGCGCGGCCGGGACGGCGAAGCGGGCGTTCGGGTGAGCGGCCGGGGTGCCGGACTCGGGGGTCCAGTCGTTGCCGCGCCAGTCGGTCAGGTGCGCCGGGGGCTCGTCGGTGAGGCCCTCCCACCACACGTCGCCGTCGTCGGTGAGGGCGACGTTGGTGAAGACGGTGTTGCCCCAGAGCGTCTCGATGGCGTTGGCGTTGGTGTCCACGCCGGTGCCGGGGGCGACGCCGAAGAAGCCGGCCTCGGGGTTGATGGCGTACAGGCGGCCGTCGGCGCCGAAGCGCATCCAGGCGATGTCGTCGCCGATCGTCTCGACCTTCCAGCCCGGGACGGTCGGCTGGAGCATGGCCAGGTTGGTCTTGCCGCAGGCCGAGGGGAAGGCCGCCGCGACGTACTTGACCTCGCCGCTCGGCGGGGTGAGCTTCAGGATGAGCATGTGCTCGGCCAGCCAGCCCTCGTCGCGGGCCATGGTCGAGGCGATGCGCAGCGCGTAGCACTTCTTGCCGAGCAGGGCGTTGCCGCCGTAGCCCGAGCCGAAGGACCAGATCTCCTTGGTCTCCGGGAAGTGCGAGATGAACTTGGTGCTGTTGCACGGCCACGGCACGTCCGCCTGGCCCTCGGCGAGCGGGGCGCCGACGGTGTGCACGGCCTTGACGAAGTCGCCGTCCTCGCCGAGCTGGTCCAGCACGGCCTGACCCATGCGGGTCATCACGCGCATGGAGACGGCGACGTAGGCGGAGTCGGTGATCTCGACGCCGTACGCGGCCAGCGGGGAACCGACCGGGCCCATCGAGAAGGGCACGACGTACATCGTGCGGCCCTTCATCGCGCCGCGGAAGAGGCCCTGCTCGCCCTGGAAGATCTCCCGCATCTCGGCGGGGGCCTTCCAGTGGTTGGTCGGTCCGGCGTCCTTCTCCTGCTCGGAGCAGATGAAGGTGCGGTCCTCCACGCGCGCCACGTCGGACGGGTCCGAGGCGGCGTAGTAGGAGTTGGGGCGCTTCTCCTCGTTGAGCTTCTTGAAGGTGCCCTGCGCCACCAGCAGGTCCGCGAGGCGCTGGTACTCCTCGTCGGAACCGTCGCACCACTCGATGCGGTCCGGCTGGGTGAGCTCGGCGATCTCGCTCACCCAAGCGAGCAGCTGCTTGTGGCGGGTGGGCGCGGATGCGCTGAGAGCAGAGATCTCGTACGACACGATCGCTCCGTTTCACGCCATCTCGGCGTGGAGATGGCGTCGCGGGGGTCTGAGGGTGCTTGCAGCGTAGCTCCGGACTCAAGGCCGGAACGCGGCGAAGCGTCGAAATTGACGCACCCTTTACTACAGCCAGTATGATTACTCATCGGTAACATGCCGACCGACCCCGCGACGGAGTGCGCGGCGCCACACTCCAAATACTCCAAAACGTCTAAGAGTGATGATCGCCACTTCCTACGCGTGAGTAACCTACGGAGCCGTAGGTAACGGGTAGCATGCTGCGCATGACTGCTGCTGCGCTCGCGGAGAGTGCACTCACGGAGAGCAAGCCGAAGTGGCGCGGCTGGCTGCACGCCGGAATGTTCCCCGCCACGGTGGCCGCCGGGATCGTGCTGATCTGCCTGGCCGACTCCACCCCCGCCAAGATCGCCTGCGCGATCTACTCGGTCAGCGCCTGGCTGCTGTTCGGGGTCAGCGCGGTGTACCACCGCTTCAACTGGGGGCCGCGCGGGGACGCCGTACTGCGCCGGCTGGACCACGCGAACATCTTCCTGATCATCGCGGGCACCTACACGCCGTTCACCATGCTGCTGCTCAAGGGCGCCGACCAGCAGGTCCTGCTCTGGGTGGCCTGGGGCGGCGCGCTGGCCGGGATCGCGTTCCGGGTGTTCTGGGTCGGCGCGCCGCGCTGGCTGTACACACCGGTGTACCTCGCGCTGGGCTGGGCCGCCGCCTTCTTCCTGCCGGACTTCCTGCGCGCCGGCGGGGTCGCCGTCCTGGTGCTGATGATCGTCGGCGGGGTGCTCTACAGCATCGGCGGCGTGGTGTACGGGCTCAAGCGGCCCAACCCCTCACCGCGCTGGTTCGGGTTCCACGAGGTGTTCCACGCCTTCACCCTGGGGGCGTTCATCGTCCAGTACGTCGGCGTCTCGCTGGTGGCCTACAGCACCACCGGGTGACCACCGGTGCCGTACGGCATGACCGGGTGAACACCGGTGCCGTACGCCACGGCCGGTCGGCCACCGGTGGCGTACGGCACGGTCGGGTGATCACTGGTGGCGTACGGCACGGCCGGTCGATCCCGGCGCACCCCTGCGGGCGGTCGAACGGTCCACGGACCGGACGGCCGCCCGTTCCGCCGTCCAGGGCCGCTCGTACGGGGCCCGGAGCTGCGGGCGGCGCGGGTAGGCCGCGTGGTCGGCTGCGCCGGCCTCCGACTGCGGGCCCGGATCCTGCAGCGGCCCGTGCGCGTGGTGCTGCTCGCCGTGCGACTCCCGGTGGGGCTCGCGCGGCGGCCAGGCCGGCGCCGGGAGCGCCTCGGGCTCGGGCCACCGCACCGCGCCGACCGCACGGCCCCGCGCCTGCCGGGCGTCCAGCGCCTCGCGGGCCCGGCGGCAGCGCTCGCAGTGCGCGGCGTCCGGGATGCCGCGGCGCGGACGGTGCCGCACCGGGGCCGGCCCGCCGCGCATCGCGCGCCAGCGGCGGGCGACGTAGACCATCAGCAGCAGGGTCTCCACCCCGGCGACCGCCAGGACCAGTGGGGCACCCTTGATCAGATAGGCCGCCACCACGGCCAGCGCAGAGCCCACCACCACCGCCGAGCCCCACACCTGGGAGCTCATCTGCTTGTCGTCCGCGTCGGCCACCTCGGTCCCCTTTCCCGGTGCCGGGCTCGTGGTCGGCTCCCGCCGCCCCACCTCTTCTCCGCTCTCGGCACGCGTCGGCCAGCACTGACCGATTGCCACATCGTATCTACCGTCAGTCATGGCCAACCGCCCCCAGGCGGCGAACGACAGATCAACGTTGCGTCAATTCCTTGTGCGGAAGCAGCACTTCCAGGACACATCACGGAACGTGACCACGGCAAGGCGCCCGGCCGGGAGAACCCGGCCGAGCGCCTCGGTGAACCTCTCGCGACCCCGCCCGCCGTCAGCCGCGGCGGACGCCCCTCCGCCGCAGCACGGCACCCGCGCCCACCAGGGCGGTGGCCCCCAGGGCGGCCGCCGCCGTCACGGCCGGCAGTGCCGAACCGCCGCCCGCGGGTCGCGGTGCGACCGCGAGTTGCGGGCCCTCCCCGGGCTGCGGTGCCGTCCCGGGCCGCGGCGCGGCCGCGAGTTCCGGCGCGGCGTCCGCCTCGTAGCCGCCGCCCTTGCCCGCCCGGTCGTACGCCGAGCCGGGCAGCTTGTCCCCGTACCGCTGGTGCACCAGCTGCTGGTACGCGGCCAGCGTGACCCCGCCCGCGCCCACCGAGCGCCGGGCCTCGTCGTCCAGCGGCAGCACCCGGCCGTCACGCAGCACGTACCAGGCGTTGACCTGCGGCTCGCGGAAGGCGGTGCCACCGCCGCTGCCCGCCGCCTTCGCCGCGTAGTCGCTCTCGTCGCCGCCCGAGGCGATGTTCACCACCTTCCAGCCGCCGCCCTGCCGGACGGTCCAGACCGAGGCGCTCTGCCCGTCCGCCGCGACCACCTTGCTGGCGGTGAACTCCGACGTCGCCACCGGTGCGCCGGGGGTACCGGCCACGAAGCCGGGGTCCAGGACGTACACCGGCACGGTGTCGCCGACCAGCCGCGGCGCGGCCTCGCCCGCCGCCCGGGCCTCCTCGGCGGCGCCGATGGTCAGCTGCCGGGTCGGCGGGACGCCCTTGCGGGCGAAGAAGTGGCCGACCTTGTCGAGGACGGCCGGGTCCTGGACCGCGCCGCGGGCCTGCGCCAGCTCGGCGGCGGGCACCGGGGCCGGGGCGGACGGGGAGTCCGCGTGCGCGGCCGGGGCGAGCGCCAGCGCGAGGCCGGCGGCGAGCAGGGCGGTGGCGGTCGCGGTGGCGGCCCGACTGCGGCTCTTGGTCTCGGTCATGGCCGCCCTCACGCGCCGATCCGGTACAGGGAGTGGGTCCACGAGAACGTGTTGTTGTTCACGTAGTACCCGTAGTCCGCCCAGTTGTAGCGGTAGTTGGAGGGCCACGGATCGCCCCAGTAGACCCAGTTGCTCGACGTGTCGTAGCCGTACAGGACGTGCATGTGGCCGCCGCCCGAACTCCACTGGATGCGCGTCTCGATCGGGCGGTCCGCGTTCACCTCGGACTGCACGGTGCCGTAGTTCAGGTACCCGTTGACGTACGAGCCCGGGTTGATGCCGACCCAGTTCAGCCCGTTCTGCACGTCGCCCAGCGTGGCCTGGCTGTTGGGGCAGCTGGAGTTGGCGGAGCGGCCGAACGCGGCGTTGCAGAACTGGTTCTGGCTGTAGTTGTAGCCGAACCAGGTGGCGATGGTGTTCCCGCTCGCCGCCCAGCACCAGTTGGTCTGCTGTTGCTGCTGCATGGTGATGTTGAGCTTCTTGAAGGTGCCGGCCAGGTCGGCCGTGCTGCCGGGCGCGGCGGCCTGGCGGACCTGGTGCGCGGCCCGGTCCTGGGCCTGCGTCTGGGGCCGGTCCTGGTACGGGGCCTGGGCCTGGTACGGGGCCGGCTGCCCGGCCGGGGCGGCGATCGCGGGCGCCGCCACCGCGGCGGTGAGCGCCGGGCCCAGCACGCCGAGGGCGAGCAGCGAGACCGCGCGGCGCAGCCGTATTCGTGGAACTGGCATGGCGGGAAAGCCTCCTTGCACGAGTGGAGCGAGGTGCTGTGTGGGGGCGCGGTCCGGATCGCGCCCCGAGCATCGCGCCTCGTCAGGGACAGGTCAACGGCCCTCCGCGGGGCCCGGACCGAGGTGTGAACGGGCGGACGCGGATGTGAACGGCGCCCGGAGAACCACCGCGCAGCAGGCCCGGACCGGTGACAAACCACCGCACCGATGTGAATATTCACGGTCAAACGCCGCTCCGTCCCGAGCCGCCCGCACGCCGGTCCGCCCGTCCCCCAGGAGGCCGCCATCCACAAGAGCGACCCAGCCGACCTCGCCGCCGCCCTGCGCACCGGCCCCTTCCACCTCGCCCTGCGCACCGCGATCTCCGCCCGGGGCCTCGCCCTCCACCGCATCCGCCGCCACCTCGCCCTGCGCGGCGTCACCGTCGGCCTCACCAGCCTCAGTTACTGGCAGCAGGGCCGCCGCCGCCCCGAACGCACCGAGTCACTGCGCGCCGTCGCCGCCCTGGAAGAGGTCCTCGACCTGCCCGAACACTCCCTCACCCGGCTGCTCGGCCCCCGCCGCGCCGCCGGCCCCGCCCCCGCCGGCCCGCCCGTCCGCCCCTACCGCGACCTCATCTCCCCCGCCGTCGCCGTCGACGACCTGCTCGCCACCCTCGCCAGCCCGCGCGACACCGGACTGCACACCATCACCCACATCGAACGCATCCGCGTCGGCCCCGACCGCCAACTCGCCCGCCGCGACTCCCAGCACGCCCTGCGCGCCCACCGCGACGGCATCGACCGCTACCTCGCCCTCTACCAGGGCGACCCGGGCAGCGACATCACCCGCGTCGGCGTCCGCGCCGAGGAGAACTGCCGCCCCGGCCGCATCCGCCGCGACCAGGCCCACCACCTGCTCGCCGCCGAACTCCTCCTCGACCGCCGCCTACGCGCCGGCGACACCCACCTGCTCGGCTACGGCTTCGACGACGCCCCCTCCCCCGACCCCAGCTGCGAATACGTCCGCGGCTTCAACTCCGGCGCCGGCCAGTACGTCCTCCAGGTCACCTTCCACCCCGCCGCCCTCCCCGTCCGCTGCCACCGCTTCGCACTGCACTCGCCGGGCGCCGCCCCGTACGAGACCGAGGAACTCACCCTCGACGGGCACCACTGCGTCCACCTGGTGGCGACGGCGGTACGGCCGTGCCTCCTGGGGATCCGGTGGGACTGGGAGTGAGGGGGTGGGGGGTCAGTGCGACCAGTACGGGTCGTCGACGGGGTCGCCCATCGTGGCGAGCGATGTCCTGGCGAGTGGGGACACCGGCTCGTATTCGTGGGCGGGCTGGTACAGCACCCCGTAGGCCTCCACCAGGAACTTCACCCGGTACGTCGAGTCCGGCTGTGCCGCCGCAAGGAACAGGAGGAACGTCTCGCCGCCCGCTTCCCCGACCCCGTGCAAGGACTGGATCTCGTCGGAGGGGTTCGACCGATGGACCACGGTGCTTCCGAGTCCCTGCCAGGCCTGAGTCACCTGGTCCATCAGGGCCGGCAGCCTCGTACTCGCGACCGCGGTCCGACCGACGACGACCTCGGTGACCGCCGACACCATGCTCGGCTCGCCGTCCCAGCGGTCCCGTTCCCTGCGCACCTCGAAATAGGCACCCGCGAAGGCCAACGACGGAGAGACCGCCCCCATCGTGGTGCGCAGGGCATAGTCGATCCGCACCTTCGCCGCTCCGGGTGACAGCCGCGACCGCCGATCGGCCAACGCCAGCGGTCCGTACCCGTTGAAGAACAGCACCGAACAGGCGGTCACCACGACGGCGAAGGCCAGCACGACCGATCCGACCAGCTTCCAGCGGGCCCTCATCGGCCACCCGTCACATGGACGTCGCCGCCCTTGCCCGTGACGATGGAGGCGATGTTGCCCAGCGAGGGGCCACCGAACTCCGGGGTGAGGTACTTGGTGTGCGCACCCACGAGGTTCGCCCCCTGGCTGTACTCGGAGACCGTGAAGCGCTTGCCACCGAAGGACTCGCTCGCCGGATCCCGTCCGTACCAGTTCTCGTCCGGGTGAGCGCCGAGGGGCCACGGGACGAGACCTCGGGGCGACGAGGCGTGGGTGACGACGTCGTTGTCCGCCGCACCGGCCCAGACGTGCCCGGGCAGCCGGAGCTCCGAGGCGCGATCCACACCGGTGCCGGGGCTTCCGATGAACACCACATCATCCGGTGGCGTGTAGTTCCCCTGGTGCGTGGCCGCCTTCGTCGCCAGTCCGACCACGACCGAGCCGTAGCTGTGTCCAATCGAGGTGATGTGCGGGCACTGGCCGCTGCTGTTGGTCGTCCGGAGCCCGGTGACGAACCTCGCGTAGTCGGGTGCGCCCTTGACCGCCGCCTTCGGGTCGGCCGCGTTCAGGTCCTCGCCGGGCGGGTCGTAGCCCAGCCAGACGATCGAGGCCACCGAACCGCCGGGCTTGACCTTCTTGTTGGCCTCGCGCCAGACGTTCAGCGCGTTCTCCGACTCGTTGGTGCCCGGCGTGTCCCCGTGCTTGGCCGGGCCGAGAGAACTGGGATCCGTGGTGACGCCGGGAACATAGGCGGCGATGTCGGTGGCGGTGTCCGGGTTCCCGTAGGAGAGGATCGCGCGTCCCTGGCCTTCGGCACCGATACCGATCAGATACGTGCGGGGACGACCGTCCGTCGCCCCACCGTCCTGATCGAGGCGGTCCCAGATGGGCTGCAGCTTCTTGAGCTCCGCCTCCTCTTCCTTCGTCCGCTGCTTGCCCTTGAGCTCGCTCAGCCGCTTGTCCAGGTAGCTCCGGTTGACCTGGTCCCGCACGTCCGCCGGGATCCCGTCCAGGTTCCCGACCTTCTCCGGGTGGTGGTCGATGAACCACTGCCGGCCCGCCGGGTCGAGGCCGTTCCACCAGCTGTTGACCTCGGTGGGCGGCGCTCCCGCGGCCGGCATGTCCCTCAGGTACGGGGCGCCCGACTCGTTCGCCGTCCGCTGGTCGGCCTCGGCGACCGCGAGGGTCAGGCCCGACTTGCTGGTGGCGTGCTGGGTGAAGCCCCTGAGCAGCCCGGCGAGGGTCTGGTCGGCCGTCCCGGCCTCGGTGAGGGCGGCGGTGATCCGCTTGGCGATCTCCTCGGCCGCCGCCTTCTGCTTGGTCTCCCAGTTCGCGTCCACCGGGCCGGTGGGCGCGGGCCAGCTCACCGTGCCGTTGTCGCTGACGGTCAGGCCCTTGGCACCGGCGTCGACGACGGCCTGCCGGAGTTTCGACTGGGCGAGTCCGAAGAGGTCGGCGTAGTCCCGCAGGGTCTGGCCGAGTGCGGCCAGTTCGGTTTCGGCGGCGTGCAGTTGGGTGGTCGTGCCGTCCAGTGAGGGGATCGCGGCGTCGGCTGCCGGTCCGCTCCAGCCCGACCCGTGGACCCGGTCGGTGGTGCCGCGCTTCCAGTCGGCGGTGTGCTGCGCGAACGCCTTGTGGAGTGCGTCGTACGCGTCGCCGGCCGCGTGGAGGTCCCCCGGTCTGGCGTTCTTCAGGCTCGCGAAGTCGAGCCGGCCCGCGCCGGCCCGCTGATCCGGATCAGCCATGAGTGCTCCCCCCGATACTCACCGCTACCATAACCCACGTCTGCCACAGCGGCATTGGGGGAAGAGCGATGGGTGACGGCAAGGGATTCACTGTAAAACCAGGCGAGTTGACCGCCGCCGGGAACAACGCGCTGGCAGTGGCCGGGAAGGTTCCGGAGGAGACGGCGAAGCTCGCGGAGCCGGGCGACAAGGCGGCCGGGGGGCTGGCGGGGTGGCAGAGCGGGGCGGCGTTGCAGGGGTGCGGCACCGCCTGGAAGTCGCTGCTGGACGGGCTCGCCGGCGACATGAAGTCGGCCGGCGGCAACCTTCTCACCTGCGCGCAGACGTACCTCAGCGCCGACCGGCTGCCCGCGCCCGCCACTGCGGCGGCCGCCACCGATCCCTTCGGCACGAAGGTGGCCGGGGTGGCGGGCGTGCATCTGACCAGGGACGCGTAACTCCGTTACCGGGGCCGGAAGTCCACGATCAGGGAGTCCTCCACCGACAGGTAGCCGATCTGCTGGTAGATGGAGTTGCTGGTCGGGTTGGCGAGGTCGGTGTAGAGCAGGACCTCGGTGGCGCCGTGGGCGAGGAGGTGGGCCGAGACGGCGGCGGTGACGGCGGTGCCATAGCCGTGGCCGCGGCTTTCGGCGGGGGTGTAGACCGGGCCGATGCGGGACATGCCGGCGAGCACCGGGCTGCTGCCGGCCAGGGCGACCGGGCGGCCGTCGTCCTCCCACAGGTGCAGGCAGCCGTTCGCGGTCCGCTCGTCCACCGCCCTTGGGACGTCGGGGAGTTCGACCTCGACCTCGGCCAGGAACTCCTGGTACCAGCGGATCGCCAGTTCGCGGTCGGCCGGTCCGGCCAGCCGGTGGCGGCCTGCGGGCGGGCGCGGCGGGTCGGTCAACTCGCCGAGCCGGTAGAGCCGTTCGTCGACGCGGACGGACTGTTCGGTGCCGGTGGCCGCCGTCCAGGCGGCGGCGAAGGCGCGGACCGCTTCGGCTCCCCCGCCGACCCCGGCCACCGTGGTGAAGCCGGCTCCGGCGGCGGCCAGGCCGGTCGCCAGCTCGGCGGCCGTGGCCGGCGACATGAAGGAGAGCCGGGGGGCGAACGGCGGCGTCTGGAGGAAGGCGCCCGCGACCGGACCTCCCTGCTCGGCCCGCCACCAGCCGAAGACCGGCGGCTCGCCGAACACCGTCAGGCCGGACTCGGCCAGCCGGTGCGCGATGGTGAGCAGGACGGTGTTCTCGGCGGGGCGGGCGGCCAGGAAGGCGCCCGCCTGGTCGCGGAACTCATCGAGGGAGGTGCTGAAAGTCCAGGTCATGGTCCATGGTGGACCCGGCCGGACCCCGCTCGCCAACGATTATCCGGCCGCCGTCGAACCCCTGCCCGCCCCACCGTCGACGGCTTGCCCGCCCCCGCCGGGGCGCCCGCTACTCGACCGCCACGCCCAGCTTCCCGGCCAGTTCCGCCGGATCGGTGGTCGGGGCGTCGCAGGCGAAGTGCCGGCAGACGTACGCCGCGGGGGCGCCGCCGACCAGCGGCCGGTCGGCCAGCAGCGGCACCTCGGGTTCCCCGGGCGCGCCGACCGCGACCACCGCTCCCGGCGCCGTCCCGAGCAGCGCGGCCCGTCGCAGCGCCGCCGTGGCCGGGTCGCCGTCCGGGCCGACCACGGCGACCTCGCGCGGCCCGTCGAGCAGCGCCTCGGCGACGGCGAGGCCCCAGCCGATGAACCGCGGTGCCCGGCCGGCGAGGGCGCCGACCACGCCGAGGGCCCGTTCGGCGGCCGTGCGGTGCCGGTCGGAGCCGGTGTACGCGGCGTACGTGAGCAGGGCGCCGGCGGCGGCCGTCCAGCCGGACGGGGTGGCGTTGTCGGTCGGGTCCTGCGGGCGGCGGATCAGTTCCTCGGCGTCGTCGGCGGTGTCGTAGAGCGCGCCGGAGGCCTCGTCGGTGAAGTGCTTGAGCACGGTGTCGAGCAGGCCGCCCGCCAGCTGGAGCCAGGAGGCGTCGCCGGTGACGGCGTACAGCGCGAGGAAGCCCTCGGCGGTGTCCGCGTAGTCCTCCAGCACGCCGGCGTTGGCACCGGCCCGGCCGTCCCGGGAGGTGCGCAGCAGCCGGCCGTCGGGGGTGAGGTGGACGGCCAGCAGCAGGTCGGCGGCGCGTTCGGCGGCCTCGACCAGGTCGGGGCGGTCCAGCAGCGCGCCGGTCTCGGCGAGCGCGGCGACGGCCAGGCCGTTCCAGGCGGCGACCACCTTGTCGTCCCGGGC
Organism: Kitasatospora sp. NPDC058046; assembly: GCF_042885595.1. Taxonomy (NCBI): domain Bacteria; kingdom Bacillati; phylum Actinomycetota; class Actinomycetes; order Kitasatosporales; family Streptomycetaceae; genus Kitasatospora; species Kitasatospora sp. NPDC058046. The sequence goes on along the minus strand of NZ_JBHVRS010000002.1, from coordinate 287,154 downwards.
CGGGGCGGGGCGGGCCGCCCGGGCCTCGGCCAGCCGCGCCCGGATCGTCTCGTACTCGGCGAAGTCCTCCGGGTCGGCGAGGAGTTGGAGCACCGAGGTGCCGTGTTCGAAGGTGCCCCCGGCGGTGACGGTGAACAGCCGGGCGGCGGTGGCCGCGTCGGCGGGGCCGAGCAGGTCGACCAGCTGGCCGGGCTCCCACACGTAGTACGCGCCCTCGGCGGACTGCCCGGTCTCCTCGTCCAGGCTGTCGGCGTCCAGGGCGGAGGCGAACGCACCCTCGGGCGTGCGGAGTTCGCGCAGCAGGAAGTCCGCCGTGGAGAGCGCGACCCGGCGGGCCAGGGCCGATCCGGTGGCCCGCCACAGGTGCAGGTAGGCGCGCAGCAGCAGGGCGTTGTCGTACAGCATCTTCTCGAAGTGCGGCACCACCCAGCCGGCGTCCACCGCGTACCGGGCGAAGCCGCCGCCGAGCTGGTCGTGGATGCCGCCGCGGGCCATCGCCTCACCGGTGCGGACGGCCATCTCCAGGGCCGCCTCCGAGCCGGTCCGGGCGTGGTGGCGCAGCAGGAACTCCAGCACCATGGCCGGCGGGAACTTCGGCGCGCCGCCGAAGCCGCCACGGCTCTGGTCGAAGTCCCGGCTGAGGGCCACCAGCGCCTGGTGCAGATCCGCCTCGCCGGGCGGGTTGTGGGCACCGGCCGAGTACACGGCGGCCCGCTGGGCGAGGTCGGCCCGGATCCGTCCGGCGACCTCGCCGACCTCCTCCCGCCGGTCCCGCCAGGCGGCCTCCACACCCTCCAGCACCTGCCGGAAGGACGGCATCCCGTGCCGGGGCTGCGGCGGGAAGTAGGTGCCGAAGTAGAACGGCTCCTTGTCGGGCGTGAGGAACACCGTCATCGGCCACCCGCCCTGCCCGGTCGCGGCCTGCACCGCCTCCATGTACACGGCGTCGACGTCCGGCCGCTCCTCCCGGTCCACCTTGACCGGGACGAACCGCTCGTTGAGGTACTCGGCGAGCCCGGCGTCCTCGAAGCTCTCGTGAGCCATGACATGACACCAGTGACACGCGGCGTAACCGACCGACAGCAGAACGGGCACACCGCGGCGCCGCGCCTCCTCGAAGGCCTCCGGCGCCCAGGGCCACCAGTCCACGGGGTTGTCGGCGTGCTGGAGCAGGTACGGCGAGGTCGCGTCCGCGAGACGGTTCGGCATGCCCCCCATCCTCCCGCATCCGGGCCCCATGCGGCCTTACACCACGTCAAGGATCTCAGTGAATGGCGTCGATGTGGCTCTACCGAAGACCAAGACCGAAGATGCGCGGCTACTCCCATCATGGCGGCGCCAGCCCTGGGCCCGCCCGAGGGGAAGCACGGCATCACTTTGCTTCACCCCACAAAGGCATGTCTCAGCAGCCAGGAACGTAACCGAGCCGTCCTCCGCCTCACCTCCGAGCCCTCGCTGACGTTCGGCCATCAAGCCGAGCGTCGTCAAGAGAACGAGGTGCACCGGCTCGCCCACCAGTCCACTGCGCCACCCCGGTTTCACATCCCCTCAGCAGCATGCCTTGAAGCCACCCCGCCGTCACCACCACCAACAAGACAAGCGACTACGCTCCCCAACCACACAGATCCCCCGTGAACAGGCACTTGGGACCGCAGCCCTCCCAGTAGAACACTGCTAGGGAGCGGCTTCAGACAGGATCTGGTGACGTCGAATCGCGGCACCCCGCACCATCGGATGCGGGACGGGACGGGTCCTACCGGTCACTACCGCCGGCGCAGGCCCCAGGTCAACGTTGAGCCCATCCAAAGCTGGTCGAGTCAAGCGCAGAACGATCCTGGCACTGGCGACTACACCACGGGGAGCCACCAGAGGGCATCAATCACCCGGGAGAGATCCTCACAGTAACCCCGAACATCAATCTGCGTTACAAGGCTTCAGATGCAGCTCATCTCACGGGAAAAGCCGCACAGGCAGCAACTGCCGCATCTGATCTCAAATTCATCAGATTAGACGGCAGTAGTTCATATCCCGCCCCCACGTCCACCGAAGCGGGCATGAGGGCGGCAGGGACCCTTTAGCGGAGGGCCCCTGCCAGACAGCCAGTCCCACAAGAAGGAGGCCTGTCGTGATTCATCTTGGACGCCCAGTCCCCGAAAAGCCATCGGCAATTCGCGCCAGCGGCACGCGTGAAGCATTTTCATTCTCCGCGGCTGCCGTACGCTCCGGCCACCAAGAACCCGTCTGCGGCCCGCCGGTCCACAAGGTAGATCGGAACTCCGCCAATAGCTGCAACACGAGCAGGAGAGTCGCAGTCCTCCTGCTATCCAGGGTGGCAATTTCGGTAGCCACAGCCATCATCCGCAGGGTCGCGCTTCACATCGACGCCGAAGACCTGACGGCAATCTCATGGATGCACAACCCTCTCAGCCGGACGTTCGCGACTCTTCGTCGCTTCATCGACTGAGCACACCAGCTGCATCAGTGGCAAGCGGCCAGCCGGACTCTGCTTCCCCGCCAGCCGGCTGGCCGCTTGCGCCATGGACACCTGGACTCGCACTGATGCTCCGATCCGCCAAGCAAGCCATCCCATCATAGGGGTGATACGTCACTTGGACGGGTGACACTGGCTTGGACTTGGCCCAACCCTCCTGTTGATATGGGCGAGCGCAGCCCGCAAACCCCGAACCCCAGGTTGGAGCCCAACAGTCGTGATCATGAACCGCGTTCCCGAGCAGGCGGTATTGCCGATGCCCATGCGGGAGCTGATCACCCCTACCGAGGCCGCTGACATCCTTCGGCTCACACGCACACACGGGTGCAACCTACGACGCCTCGATCCCGCGCACGCAAAGCGACTTGCTCGCGACATGACCTCCGGCGGCTGGGATGACCGCATCCCTGAAGTCATCTCACTATGCGACCACGGAGCATGCCTCCAGGGTCAGCACCGACTTGAGGCAGTGGTCATTAGCGACACTGCGCGTTCCTTCCTGGTCTCGCGAGATGTTCCCCATGATTCAGCCGCAAACATGGACAACGGGAAAGCGCGACCGATGGCCTTGGCCCTAGGCCTGGTAGGAGTTGAGCGCGGCCGCAAGGAGATCTGCTCAGCCGTTCGACTGCTTCACCTGTACGATGAAGAGCGCACGAAATCTCCGTGGAGCTCCTGGCGAAACACTCGGTACACCACGTCCGAGATCCTTAGGTTCTATGACGCACGATACCGAGATCTGCCGGATTTCCTCCCACTGATGTACACGCTCAGGACTGGCCTGCATGCTGCACCTGCAGCGTCCCTCGCATGCGCCTACCTGATCTCGCGCGGAGGTGGGGATGCTGATGCATCCATCGAGTTCATCGAAGGCCTGGCCTCAGGTGCGAACATCGGAACGAAGGATCCTCGCTGGGTTCTACGTCGCTGGTTCAACAATCCCAACCGGCCTCGGCGCGGGAGTACCATCAGCGCCCTGCAAATGGGCATGATCATCAAGTGCTGGAACCTGTGGGCGACCCAATCCACCTGGGAAATCGCCAGCATGAAGCCGAGCGAACGCCTTCCTGACGTCAAGCGCTTCGCCCCTTCAAGCGTCCATCGAAGCTCAGGCGTACCGAGGCTCGAGAGCCTCCCCAGCATCGCCCCTCAACAGCGTGCTCAGCGAGCTCGAGGCGCGCACGACAGCGCACTTCCATTTTCTCTGGCTCAGTAGGCAGCCCTGTCTGGCACATCCTGCTCGCGCGTACCCGGGTCCATTTGGGCCGCAGCCGAAGGCGTCCAGGTTGGCACTGGCCAGCGCGCGGGGGTTGCCGCCGAGGAGTTGGGGGACGGCGGCGTGCCGGACGAGGGTGACGGTGGCGGTGCCGCGGGGAGGTGGCGGGGAGTCCGGCGGCACGCTGGGCAATGTTCGAAGCCTCGGATGCCTGGCTCACCCACCCCGTTCAGATCCGAGGCAGCCTGGCCGCCGAGATCGCGGACCTCTACCGGGAGATCCGAATCGGCGTGGAGCAGGTCGACTGGTTGATCCGGCACCTCGCTGAGGACGCAGGAAATCGCCACAACAACGGCACCTTATTCGACCAGCACTGCCAGAACCAGACCCGGGCAGGACCAAGGCTCTGACCGTTGGCAGCCATTGCCGTTCTCGGTGTCACAGTCCTGGCCGCGTTCGGCGCGGCGATCTCGGACGCTGCCCGACCACGGTCGTTGTGGGCGTTCCTGGCCGTGCCCGGTGCGGCCCAGTCCGGGCATGCGATCGCCTCCGGTGGCTGGAAGTCCAGTGAGAGGAGCGCCGGTCGGCCCAGAAAATTCAGGAGTGCCGCGAACAGCTGACCGTTCACGTACCTGGTCCTGCCCAAAGTCTGCGCACCCGCGTTCTGGTGCTGTCCCGCTGTTCAGCCCCTGCTCGTACTCACTTCCCTCGTGCAGACGCTCGCCCCGACCGCACTGGGCTCGCAGTTCCTGCGCCGTACGGAGCGGTATCCCAGCCCCACTTGACCCCGCTCCACGCACACATACGACGCTTCCACTGCGCGGAGGAGCGGGCCAGGATCCAACGTACCGCCAGCAAGGATCTGGCTCGGGTCGGAGCAGCTCGTCTAGGCCGAGGGTGTAGTTACGTCCGCCGGCCAGCTCGATGGGCAGCTTGCCCGAGCCGCACGTGTGCGCGTGGGGCGCAATGTAACCCGGGCCGGTCGGCTGGGTATGGACGGCGACCTGTGCGGCGTACCGGTCCACCACTACGTAGATCGGGGTGCTGATCGGTACGCGCAGACCAGCACCGCCTCTTTCTGGCGGATAGAGCAGAGTGCCAATGGTGTTCCGCTCCTCCACCCCTACGTCCTCGACCCCGCAAGCTGCTCCTACTGCGACGCGGACGTGTTCACGGGCACGATCAAGACGACCGCTCCGTTCGCGGTCGAGATCGGCCTCAGCATGATCTGACCATCCTCGGCCGTTTGCACTGGCCAACCTCGGGCCTACCCGGTACACCTGCGCACGTGTCCGCGCCAGCACTCCTTGAAAACATCCCAGGTCAGGACTACACGGGCACACCGCAGCGCCGCGCCTCGTCGAAGGCCTCCGGCGCCCAGGGCCACCAGTCGACCGGGTTCTCGGCATGCTGCAGCAGGTACGGCGAGGTCGCGTCCGCGAGACGGTTCGGCATGCCCCCCATCCTCGCGCATCCGGCGGTCGGCGCGCGGCAGGTCAGGCCGGTCCGGACCAGTAGCTGATGCCGAGGTTGGCGTCGAAGGTGCGCATCCGCCCGAGCACCTGGTCGGGGGTCGGGCCGAGGAGTTCGTCGACGATGCGGCCGTCGGCGAGGAAGACGACGCGGTCGGCGTACGAGGCCGCCACCGGGTCGTGGGTGACCATCACGACGGTCTGGCCGAGTTCCCGGACGCACCGGCGCAGCAGCGCGAGGATCTCGGCGGCGGAGCGGGAGTCCAGGTTGCCGGTCGGTTCGTCGGCGAAGACGATCCGGGGCCGGCCGGCCAGCGCCCGGACGCAGGCGACGCGCTGCTGCTGGCCGCCGGAGAGCTGGGCCGGGCGGTGGCCGAGCCGGGCGCCGAGGCCGGCCGCCTCGACCAGGGTGTCCAGCCACTGCCGGTCGGGGGTGCGGCCGGCCAGCGTCAGCGGCAGGGCGATGTTCTCCGACACCGTCAGGGTGGGGATCAGGTGGAAGGCCTGGAAGACGAAGCCCACGTGGTCGCGGCGGAGCCTGGTCAGCTGGCCGTCGCTCAGCCGGGTGAGGTCCGTGTCGCCGATCCGGGCGGCGCCCGAGGTGCAGGACTCCAGCCCGGCGAGGCACTGGAGCAGGGTGGACTTGCCGGAGCCGGACGGGCCCATGATCGCCGCGAACTCCCCTTCCCGGAAGGACACCGAGACCCGCTCCAGTGCCACCACCCGGGCGTCGCCCGACCCGTGCACCTTGGTCAGGTCGACGGCCGACGCGGCGGCCGGGGCGTGGTTCGCGGCGGCCCGGGGGCCTCCGGGACGGGACGGGCCTCCCGCGAGGGACTGGGGCTCGGTCATCGGTGGTGCTCTCCTCGGTTGGACACGGGCTGAGGTCAGGACTGCGGTCTGGGCCGGGGGCCGGGCGGACCGGCGGGCGGGGCTCCGCACGGACCGGCGGGCGGGTCGGCGGGCAGGTCGGCGGGTGGCAACAGGCCGGTGCCGGCGGCCAGCAGGGCGAGGGAGCGGACCGCGAGCTCCCGTCCGGCCGCGGCCGGACGGCCCTGGTGGCCGCCGCTGTCGTGGTGGTCGAGCAGGACCGGCGCCGCCCCGGTGGAGGCCTGTCCGAGCGCCGCGCAGAGCTTCCAGGCGTGCCAGGGCGGCACCCGCGCGTCGTTCGCCCCGGTGGCGAGCAGCACCGCCGGGTAGGCCGTCCCTGGCACCACCCGGTGGTACGGGGAGTAGTCGAGCAGCGCCCGCAGCGCCCGCGGGTCGGCCGGATCGCCGTACTCCTCCGCCCAGAGCCGGCCGAGGCCGCCGACCTGGTAGCGGGCCAGGTCGGTGAGCGGGGCCACGCACACCGCGGCGGACAGCAGACCGGGCTCCCGGGTGAGCGCGGCGGCGACCACCAGCGCCCCGTTGCTGGCGGCCAGTGCGCCCAGCCCGCCGGCCGGGGCCTCGCCGCGTTCGACCAGCATCGCGGCGGCGGCCCGGAAGTCGTCCACGGTGGCGCTCTTGCCGGGGCCCCGGCCGGCGGCCGCCCAGGCGGGGCCGAGCTCGCCGCCGCCGCGCGCGTGCACCCAGGCGATCCGGCCGCCGGCCCGCAGCCAGGCCTCCATGGCCGGGTCCCAGGAGGGTTCCAGCGGGAGGCCGAAGCCCCCGTAGACGGTGAGCAGGGTGGGCGCGGGGCGGCCGCGGTCCCGCGGCCCGGGGTCGCAGACCGTCACCGGGACGGGCGCGCCGTCCCGGCCGACGGCGGTGAGGGTGCGCAGCGCGGCGCGGCGCTCGGGGGGTTCGACCGGGCCGGAGCCGTCCAGGCTCCTGGTCCAGGTGCCGTACCGGGGGTCGTCGGCGAGCAGCCAGACCGACCCGCCGACCCGCCCGTGCCGGTCGTACGGGGTGGCGCCGAGGCGCAGCCGGGCGGGCCAGTGCAGTGCGGTGGCGCCGCCGCCAGGTGCCTCGCCCGGCGCCCCGCCCGGCCGGTGCAGGTCGAGCCGGTGGGTGGTCCCCAGCCGGCGGAGCAGCGCCAGGCCGGGCCTCCGGCCGGGGCCGAGCACCCGCAGGGCGGTGACCGGGCCCGCCTGTACTTCACCGGCGGCGGGCGGTTCACCGACGGCGAGCGGCGCGACCACGGCGGGCCGCCCGGTGGCGCCCCGGGCCAGCTCGTCCAGGTCCAGCGCGAGCAGCTCGTCGGCGGCGAGGAAGCAGACCGTCTCGTTCAGGTCCAGGGCGGTGACCCGCCGCCCGTCGAGGTCGAGCGGCTGCCAGTCGGGCACCGCCCGGCCGGTCCACCGGGTGGCCCACCAGCGCGCCGGGCCGGACGGCTGCGGGCGGGTGCGCAGCAGCAGGTTCCCGCCGGGACCGCCGTGGAGGGTGAGCCGGACCGGGCCGGGCACCGGCAGGGCGAGCCGGCGGGCCGGGCCGCCGCCCGGGTGGCGGGCCGCCAGGGTGTGCTCGGTGCGGGTGCCGGCGGTGTACACCAGCGCCTCGCCGGTGAAGGCGAGGGTGGCGTACGGGGCCGCGTCGGGCAGGTGGTGGGGCCGGTCGCCCGGGCGGGTGGGGAGCAGGTGCAGGCCGCCGTTCTCGGCTCCGTCCCGGTGCAGTTGGACGGCGATGAACCGGCCGTGCGGCTCGGGCTGCCAGCCGGCGATCCGGTCACCGGGGCCGATGACGCCCTCGGTGGGCGTCCGACGGGTGCCATCGGGGTGCCGGACGGTCAGGACGTCGCCGTCCGGGCCGCGTTCGTGGCGGAAGAGCAGGCCGCCGGCCTCGGCGGGCGGGGTGGGCGTCCGGTCGGGCGCCTCCCGTTCCACCCGGTCGAGCAGGGCGGCCCAGGCGGGCTCGTCGGAGCGCTGCGGGCGGGCGGCCAGCAGGCGCCGCTGCTCGGCGAGCCAGGCCCGGGCGCGCGGGGTATCCGCCTCCTCCAGCCAGCGGTACGGGTCCGCCGGCGTGAGGAGTGGGTCCGCCGGCCCGGCGTTCGGCGCCGCCGGCCCGGGCGGCGCGGCCCGGTGGTCGAGGTCAGCCATGGACGGCCTCCGCGGGGTTGTCGTTCCGTCGTTCCGGGGCACCCCCGGCCCCGGTCGGACCGGCGGCGGGCCCACCACCGGTCCGGCCCGCGGTGGCGGCCAGCCCGACCGCGGCGAGGACCACCACGACCACGGCCGCGCCGGCCACCGTGCCGGTCAGTCCGAAAGCGTGGGCGCACAGGCCCGCGAGGGTCGGCCCGGCGGGCGCGACCAGTTGGGCGAGGAAGCCGATGCCGCTGTGCACCCGGCCCTGCAGACCCGGCGGGGTCACCTCCATCTGGGTGACCGCGATCAGCACGGTGACCACCGGTCCGGCGGCCGCGGCGAGGGCCAGCGGAAGGACCGCCGTCCAGTGCCCCTGGGCCAGGGTGAAGCCGGGCAGGGCGAGCGCGACCACGGCCGTACCGAGGGCGATGCCCCGGGCGGGCGGCAGCCGCCGGGCCAGCGCCGGTGCGAGCAGCGATCCGGCCAGCCCGCCGGTGCCCAGGGCCGCGGTCAGCACCCCGATGTGCACGGCGCCCCCGCCCGAGGCCACCACCACGATCAGCAGCCCGTTGAACACCAGGTTGAGCACGGCCGCGTTGACCACCGCGTAGCGCAGGAAGGGCACCCGCCAGATGAACCGGACGCCTTCGGCCAGCGCGGCCCGGACGCCGGGGGCGGCCGGCTCGTCCCCGGGGCGCTCCCGCCTCCCCTTCGGCAGCAGTGCCACGCAGCAGACGGCCGCCAGGTAGCTGCCGGCGTCGACGGCGAACACCCAGGACGGGTGGACGGCCAGCAGCGCACCGCCGGCCACCGGGCCGGCCATCGCCGCGACGGCCGTCCTGCTCTGCAGCAGGCCGACCGCGCGGGGAAGGTGCTCGGGCCGCACGAAGCACCGCACCACCACGTTCTCGACGGGGGCCAGGGTGCTGCCCACCGCGCCGAGCAGCAGGGCGGCGACCAGCACCGCCCACAGCGGCGGCATGCCGCCGGAGGCCGACAGGGCCAGCGCGGCCAGGACGAGTGCGCCGGCCGCGTTGCCGGTCAGCAGCACCGTCCGCCGCTCCCGGCGGTCGGCGAGGACGCCGGCCGGCAGCCGGGCCAGCAGCACCCCGACGGAGAGCGCCGTACCGGCCAGTCCGGCCTGCCGGATGTCACCGCCGGCCCGCAGCGCGACCACCGGGAGGGCGATCACCGAGGCGGCGGTGCCCAGGGCCGAGGCGGACTCGCCGCCGTAGAGCAGCCAGAACGACCGCCCCAGCCCTCCGGCGGCCGCCGCGCTCACGCCGACCCCGTCGCGAACTGTCGCCGGATGCCGCGCAGCGGACGGGCCGCCAGCGCCGCCGGGACGGCGGTGGCGACCAGCACCCCGACCAGGACGCCGACCGTCCACGGCACGTCCAGGGCGGGCAGCACCCCCTGCCCGACGGCCCGGGCCAGCGGCACCAGGCAGATCCCGGCCGTCGCCACCGCCAGGACCGTCCCGACCAGCGCCGAGGCCAGCACCTCGTACACCACGCAGCGCAGCAGCTGCCCGCGGCCGAGGCCGAGGGCCCGCAGGTGGGCGCGCTGGGAACGGCGGTCCCGCTGGGCGATGGCGCAGGTGTTGGCGAGGGCGAGCAGCGCGTACCCACCCACCACGGCGACGATCAGCCGGGAGGCCATGTCGTCCTGCACGTTGCGCGGCCGCAGGTGGGCCAGGTAGTCGGCCCGCGTGGCGAGCCGCTGGCCGGGCCGCAGCTCCCAGGCGCCCGGGTCACCGCGGAGCAGCACCCGGTCGGCGTACGGGGCCGGGGTGTGCTCGAGGGCGAGGTCGACGGGGAGGACGTACGAGGGGAAGGCCAGGTCCCGCTGGTAGACGGCGACGAGCCGCAGCTGCGCCTGCTGTCCGTCGGCGAGCGTGAAGGTGACGTCCTGGCCGAGCTTCCAGTGGCGCGCGGTGGCCTCGGTGCTGCCCGCGGCGAACGTGCCGGGAGCCAACTCGTCCAGCCGGCCCTGCTGTTCGCCGAGGTCCAGGGCGCTCCGCAGGGCCGCCCCGTCGACGCCCCAGGCGCGGGTGGGCTTGGGCTTGTCGTCGTAGAAACTGGGCGGCGCGGTCACCTTGGTCGCGATCGGCGCGACGGCCGTCCCGCCGGGCAGGCCGGCGGGCCGGGCGGGCAGCTGGTGGCCCGGCTCGGCCGTCACCACCGCGTCGGCCCGCAGCGCCTGCTCGGTCTGCTGCTGCACGGCGGCCCCGATGGTGGCCCCCGAACCGAGCAGGCAGACCACGGTGCCGACGGCCAGCAGGACGGGCACCGCGATCGCGGCCGTCCGGGCGGGCGCGGCCCGCAGCCCCGCGGCGGCGATCCGGCCGGCCTTGCGGTCGAGCAGCAGCAGCACCGCGCAGCAGGGGCCGACGAGCAGCGGCACGAACCAGGGCGCGAGCACCGCGAGCGTGGGGATGACGGCCGTGGCCAGGCCCATCACCAGCGCGCCCTGGAGCACCGGCGGCAGGTCCATCACGACCATCAGGGCCACGAGCGGCCCGCAGAGCATCAGGACCATGGCGATGCCCGCCACCAGCCGGCCGGCGTTGCGGCGGGGCGGGGCCAGGGCCAGCGACTGGTCCTTGAGGAGGTCGATCGGCTGGACCCGGCCGGCCGCCAGCACGCTGGCCAGCGCGGCCAGCACCGCGACCGCGCAGGTGCCGAGGCAGGCGCCGACCGCGATCGCCCAGGTCTGCCCGGCGGAGGGCAGGTCGACCGCGGCGGGGAACAGCTCGCGCTCGATCAGCAGGCGGCGGCCGAACCCGGCCACCGGGACCGTCCCGGCCACCGCGGCGACGGCGGAGGGGGCCAGCGCGACCAGCGCGACGTCCGCGACGACCAGGGCCCGCAGCCGGCCGGCCGTCACCCCGAGGGCGCGCAGCACGGCGAACTGCCCGAGCCGCTGGTTGGTCCAGAGCGCGACCGTCGACCCCGTCACCAGCACCGCCGACATCAGCAGCATCGTCAGCAGCAGGCCCAGCAGGTTCTGCGCGTCCTTGGCCGCCGCCGCGGCGGACGAACCCTCCGGGTAGGACGGGCCGCTGACCGCCGCGAGCAGCAGCAGGCAGGCGCCCACGCCGGTGGCGGTGAGCGCGCAGGCGACCGCGACACCTATGACCCGCCCCGGGTACGCCCGTACCTCGGCGACGCACAGTCGCAGCGCGCCGAGCGGTCCGCTCGGACGGGTAGTCGGTTCTGATGCCACGGCCACGGTTAACTCACCCCAAAACGGTAAACAGAATGCAGAGCCGGGGAAGGCCGCATGTGCCGCGGCCTTCCCCTCTCTGTCACCCGGTACTGCCGGACCCAGGGGGTCAGCAGCTGAACACGCTGTACGAGCTGAACGGGGCGTCGACGACGATCTCCTCGTCGAGCTCCTGAAGCGCCAGAATGTCGGCCATCACAATCACCTCCTCCTCACCGCCTCGCCGGAACGCGGCACCAGGCCACAGGGGTCAGCAGTTGAACGCGCTGTACGAACTGAACGGGGCGTCGACGACGATCTCCTCGTCGAGCTCCTGAAGCGCCAGGATGTCGGCCATCACAATCACCTCCTCCTCACCGCCTCGCCGGTACACGGCACCGGGCTGCCGGGATCAGCAGCTCCAGTAGCTGAGCGAGCTGAACGGGGCGTCGACGACGATCTCCTCGTCGAGCTCCTGAAGCGCCAGGATGTCGGCCATCACAATCACCTCCTCCTCACCGTCTCGCCGGAACGCGGCACCAGGCCACGGACATCAGCAGCTGAACGCACTGACCGAGCTGAACGGGGCGTCAACGACGATCTCCTCGTCGAGCTCCTGAAGCGCCAGGATGTTGGCCATCACAGTCACCTCCCCTCGTCGTCTCGCCGGGACGGGGTACCGGGCTCGGCCCGCTCCGGCGTCCACCCGTGGACGGGGTGGGCACCGGGGAGCAGGCACTGCCCGGGGCTCTTGGCGGCGGCCAGCGCCAGCAGGGCGCCGGCGGAGCCGGTGGCCAGGTCGGTGGAGAGCCGGATCAGCTGGTCCCCGTGCAGGACGCTGCCGTCCTGATGGGGGGCCAGGTGGAGGTCCACCAGCCGGAGTTGCTCCTCCGCCTCGGCCCGCCAGCGCGGCAGGCGGGCGGCGACCTGGAACAGGGTGTAGGCGAGCCCGGCGCGGCCGTTGAACAGCCCGCCCTGGACGACCACGCGGACCGCGCCGGCCCGGGCCGCGGCCTCCAGCACCCGCTCGGCGTCGAGGGCTTCGGCCTGCGCGGCGGGCAGGGCCAGGACGGCGAGCGCCACTCCGGCCGAGCCCTCCGCCAGGTACGGCAGCAGCCGGCCCGAGCTGTACGTCTGCAGCATGTCGTCGACCAGCCGGCCGTGCCGCAGGTCGCAGCGGACGGCGCGTTCGGCGGCCTCGGCCCAGGCCGTGTCGCCGGTGAGGCGGGCGCAGCGGGCGAACAGCACCGCCGGTCCGGACCAGCCGCGCAGCAGACCCGGGCGGTCCAGCAGCCCGGCCTCGCCGATCCGCCCGGCGGCCTTGGCGGCCAGGGCGAGCGCCTCGTCCGTCGCTCCGGCCTCCAGCAGCAGCTGGGCGACGCCCGTCAGGCCGCCGTACAGACCGAGTGAGGAGGGCGGCGGGCCGGCCAGCAGCCGGTCCACCACGTTCGCGGCGTCCGGATGCCCGAGCCGGTGGAACAGCCAGCCGGCTCCGGCCAGCCCGTCGTACAGCCCGACGGGCGTGTCCGCGGGGGCGCGCCGCACGGCGGCGGCGAGCCAGTCCAGCTGTTCCCCGCCCGGTGCGGCCCCGGCCAGGTGCTGGGCGAGGAGCACGCCGGAGGAACCGTACGCCAGCCCGAGCGCGCCGCCGGGGCGCAGCCCGGCCACGTCGCCGGGGTGGAGGCGGTCCTCCCGCTCCGGGGTCGCCGCCGCGTCGATGCCGCGCAGCAGGGCCGCGGCGGTGAGCTCCGCCCGGGCACCGGCCGCGGGCCGGGCCCCGAGGTGGGGGCGCAGTGCCGGGGAGAGGGCGAGCCGCCCCGTCATCCGTTCGGCGAAGCCGGCGGGCACCGTCGGGAAGCACTCCGCGACGAGGTCCAGCAGCCCGCCGACGACGGCCGGGTTGCGCCTGGTGAGCGTGGTCAGCGCGACGAAGGCGGCGAGCTGGCAGCAGCCGAGCGCGAACAGGTCGGCCTCGCGGGCGTCGGTGATCTCCGGGTCGGTGAAGCCGGGCGCCCCGAGGGTGCGCCGGCGCGGGGTGTCCAGCGGCGTCGAGAGTTCGAAGTCGATCAGGGCGACGGTGCCGTCCGGGCGGATCATGATGTTGCGGTGGTGGAGGTCCCCGAAGGCCACCCCCTCCCGGTGCAGCGCCGCGACGCACTCCTCGACCAGCGCGAGCCGGGTGACCGCGAGCCCCGCGAAGTCGGCCAGCGCCCGGGCGTCCGGCCGGTGCCGGGTGAGCGGGTACTCCCGGCCCAGCCAGGCGCTGAAGGACTCGCCGGGGATGTACTCCATCACCAGGTAGTGGTGCTCCCAGCTGGTGAAGTACTCGTACAGCTCCGGCACGAACGGCAGGTGGCCGAGCCGCTCCAGGGCGTCCCGCTCGACCAGCAGCCGGGCCACCGCGTCCGTCTCCGAGGCGTCCAGCCCGGCGTGCGGGCGGGCCTCCTTGATGACGACCTGTCGGCCGTCCTCGTCCTCGGCGAGGTAGACCCCGCCGGCGTTGGAGAAGTGCAGCGCCTTGACCACCCGGTAGCGGCCGAGGCCGGCTCCCGCGTCGTCGGCGGCCGCGGCGATCCGCGCGGCCAGGAAGTCCGGGGTGGAGGCCCACTCCGGGACGGTGAAGCGCGGGCGCCGGGCGTCCGGCACCAGCCGGCCGTCCGGGTCCTTCACCGCGGGCACCCTGGTGCCGTCCGGCAGCTCGCACCACATCAGGGCGAAGCCCCCGTAGCGCACCGACACCGGGCCCTGGTTCCACCGCAGGTCGGACAGGACGTACGGGCCGGGGCGGCCGCCCAGCGCCTCCTCCAGCTCGGCGAGGACGGTCTCCAGTTCCTCGGCCGTCCTCGGGTAGACGGTGACGACCTTGCCGCTGGCGGACCGGTCGGCGTACTTGGCGTTCGTCACCGCGACCACCAGCCGGCTGCGCAGGTACTTCCAGGGCAGCCCGAGCCGGCGGCAGACCCGCCAGGCCGTCTCGATCGTCTCCTCGGCGGATTCGGGCGTGGCGCTGACGTGGACCTTCCAGCCCTGTTCCGGCAGCTGCGGGGCGCCGGAAGGCGCCAGCACCTCCCACACGCCCTGGGTGCGGCCGCGCCAGCCCTCGGGCAGCGCGCCCCCGCCCGGTGTGAACCGGGAGGCCCGGTCGTCACACCGCTCCAGGGCGTCGTACCACACCGGGTCGGCTATCGCATACGACTCGTATTTCGCGTCCACTTCGCCGTCCGCCCCCTTTCGAATATCCGCTGAACCGAATTCCGGTTTCCGCCGGAACCTTCGAAGCTCCGACTCCCCGTTCCGACAGGAACCATCCTTCCCGGACTCCCCGTCATGTGACAACGGTGTTAAGCGGAAACTGAATCCGGCGCATACCAGGCGGAATCCCGGCCTTCACTTCGGGGGCGCCGAAAGCCCGTGCGATCATGACGCCATGAAGACGCGTGTCGTGATCGCCGACGACCAGGCGAGCGTCCGCCAGGGGTTCCGGCACATCCTGGCGGCCCAGCCCGACATGGAGGTCGTGGCCGAGGCCGCGGACGGCCTGGAGGCCCTGGAGGCCGTCCGCACCCTGCGGCCGGACGTCCTGCTGGTCGACATCCGGATGCCGGAGCTGGACGGGCTGGAGGTCACCCGCCGGCTGGCCGGCATCACCCCGGAGGTGAAGGTCGTGGTGGTGACCACCTTCGACCTCGACGAGTACGTGCACACCGCGCTGCGCAACGGCGCCTGCGGCTTCCTGCTCAAGCACTCGGGGCCCGCGCTGCTCGCCGAGGCGATCCGCTCGGCGGTGGTCGGCGACTCGCTGATCAGCCCGCAGATCACCACCCGCCTGCTGCACCGCTTCACCGGCCCGCGCCGGGTCGACCGCTCCCCCGTCGAGCCGCTGACCAGCCGCGAGGAGGAGATCGCCGTCCTGGTCGCCGAGGGGCTGACCAACTCCGACATCGGCGCCGAGCTGTTCATCTCGCTGAGCACCGTCAAGACCCACCTGGCCAACCTCCAGCGCAAGTTGAAGGCCCGCAACCGGGTGGGCATCGCCACCTGGGCCTGGGAGTCGGGCCTGACCGAGCGCGGCTGAGCGGGCCCGCCCGCTCGGCCGCCGTCGGCCGCACCGGCCGCTCATCGCAGCGCCCGCCGACGGTCCCCGATCCACCGCGGGGCCGCGCCGCCGAGGGGCCGCCCCTCCCCGCCCGACGGGGCCTCGCCGCGCAGCAGTGCCCGACCCAGCGGGGTGACGGTGTGCAGCACGCCGTTGCCGCAGCGCCGGGTGTCGATCAGCCCGGACGCCCTCAGCACGGCGGTGTGCTGGCTGACCGCCGAGGCCGTCACTCCGAGCCGCCCGGCCAACTCGCCGGTGGTACAGCCGTCCAGCAGGGCCTGCAGGGCCGCGGCCCTGGTCCGGCCGACCAGGGCCGCCAGCGACTCCTCCCCGCCCCGGCCCGCGCTCTCCGCCGCCTCCCGCGCCCCCACGGGCACGGGGAGGCCGATCCGGTCGGGACGCATCGCGAAGAGCAGCGTCGGAGCCTCCTCGGGCTCCCCGTGCCGGGGCCGGAGCACCACCCCGGCGCCCTGCAGGAAGAGCGACGGGGCCAGCCGCAACCCCCGCCCGTCGAGGGTGAGTTCGACGTCCCGCTCGGCGGGGATCTCCAGCACCGGGGCGGTCCAGCGGATCCGCGGGTGCAGCGTGCCGAGCAGCGCGTCCACCCCGCCGCGGCCGGCGATCTGGCGGCGGGCGTCCCGCTCCGCCTCCAGCCGGGACCGGACGTCCGCCCAGCAGGGCTGCAGCGCCACCCGGTGGAACTCGCGGACCGCCGCCGCGACGTCGGCCCGCTGGACCACCGATTCGGCGCCGCGACCGGACGACACGATCCGGCCATTCGCCCACACCCGCAGTACGTCCCGGAAACCACCGTTGGCTCCCGAAAGGCGCCGCAGCCGCTCGGCCAGCACCGGCTGCCGCGCCAATTGCCCGCGGACGGCCCGCTGCCAGGGGCGGAAGAACTCCCCGCCGCTCCGCCACGCCTCCAGTGCCAGCACCGCCTCCATCTCCTGGTCGACATTTCCAGCAATTCGTACACGAGCCAGATCCTCGGCGGACATCGCAATGCGAATCACAGACTGATCCCCCGATCGGGGTTCATGCATCGGGACGGCCCAGGGGAACCCCGCACCCTGATCGCCGCACCGACATCCTTGCCCGCCCGCGAGGCGCGTCGCCATCGGCCGATCGGCCCATTTGATCGTCGAGAACGCCGAAATCGGCGCCTCCGGATGTGCCGAATGGCCTGGATGGACCCGTCAGCGGGCTCGAATCAGCCCTCCGGACGGCCCCGACGGAACCACCCCGCCCGATCAGCCCCCGAGGCCCGCCACACCCTCCGTCGGCAGCACCGCGTCGACCCGCCAGCCGCCCTCCGGCCCCGGCCCGACCGTCAGTTCGCCGCCGGCCGCCTCCACCCGCTCCCGCAGGCCCGCGAGGCCGAAGCCGCCGCCCTCCCGCTCGGCCCCGCCGAGCCCGACGCCGACACCGCCCGCGCCGCCCGTGCCACCCACGCCGCCGTCCGCACCGCCGGAGCCCCCGGCCCCGTCCGGCGCCCCGTCGTCGGTGACCGTGACGCGCAACGCCGGCCGCCCGCCGCACCGGTCCGGGCCGACCTCGATCGCCACCTCCCGGGCCCCGGGCGCGTGCCGTCGGACGTTCGTCAGCGCCTCCACCACCAGCCGGTAACCGAGCCCGCTGATCGCCGCCGGCACCGCCGCCAGTTCGGCCTCCGCGGGGGCCTCCAGCCGCACCCGCGCGGAGCCGCTGCGGGTGAACCGCTCGGCCAGCGCGGGCAGTTCGCTCAGGTCACGGCGCAGACTGCGCGCACCGGCTCCCCCCGCCGCCGCCCGCCCCGCGCCCCGGTCGGCCGTCGCGACCGCCCCGGACCCGCGCGGCTCCGGATCGGCGTCGTCCGCCGTGAAGACCTGGACGGTCCGGTCCATGGTGACCAGTGCCTGCCGACCGGCCGCCTCGATCCCCGCCAGCAGCTCGACCACCCGCCCCGGGTCCTTCTGGGCCAGCACCTGCGCGGCCTGGGCCAGCACCACCACCCCGGTGACGTCGTGCGCGGCGAAGTCGTGCAGGTCTCGGGCCAGGTCCAGGCGCTGCGCCCGCCGTTCGGCCACCACCGCCGCCCGCGCGCGGCTGTCCATCGAGCGCAGGTAGCGGCCGACCCCGACCACCACGCAGGCCAGCAGGGCCGAGCCCAGGCAGAGCTTGACGGTCACCACGGGCGGGGCCGGCGGCTCGGCCCAGAGGGCGATCCGCAGCGGCAGCAGCGCCACCGCCGCCACCAGCAGCGTGCCGTGGCCGAAGGCGGCGGCCGGGGACAGCCTGCGCACCGCGGGGACGACCGGCGCGAGCAGCGCGACGGCCTCCAGCAGCCACCACAACTCGATGCCGCCGGACGCCGGCCCCCGGTAGCCGGCCGTCACCAGCAGCGACACCGCGCAGGCGGCCAGCACCGAGGGGCCCACCGCGCCGACCCGCCCCGGGGCCCAGAGCACCGGGAACAGCCCGGCCACCACCGCCACCGCGCCGGAGCCGACGATCAGCGGCCCCGGGTCCCCCGACCCGGCCAGCGCGGCCGCCAGCACCCCCGCCGCCGCCGTTCCGTACCCCGCCCTGCGCACCACGGTGTGCCACGACCACGTCATGGTTCGGGATCCTACGAAGCCTGACGGCCCGCCAGGACGGCTTCACCGAAGACGGGCCCCGCGGACGCTTCACCGAAGACGGACCCAACGGACGGCTCTCACCGCAGACGGGCCCCAGCCGGTTCCGGAGAAGGCCGGCCCCCACGGGGGACCGGCCGACGGCTCACTCCTTCGGGCCCTCCGGCTCCTCGACGAAGTCGACCTTCTTGAACTGCCGGTTCATCGACTTGGCCAGGAACCAGGTCGCGACGCCGAGGGCGGCGAAGACGACGAAGCCGAGGAGGCCGGGGGTGACCTTGGCGTCGTCGACGGCGAGGTCAGCGGCGAGATTGACGAGGTTCACGGAGGCGCTCATATCTCTATGGTGGCCCGGCTCACGGGGAGCCGGGCCATCGGGGGGTGGTTCAGTCGCGCGTGTCGGCGGCCTCGGCCGCCAGTGTGGGGGTGCGCAGGCCGGCGAACAGGTCGTCCTCCGGCAGGTCGACGTCGACCAGGGTACGGGCGAGCTCGTAGTCCTCGGTGGGCCAGACCTCGCGCTGGACCTCCAGCGGGACGCGGAACCACGGGCCGTCCGGGTCGATCTGGGTCGCGTGGGCGATCAGCGCGCGGTCGCGGGTCTCGAACCAGTCGCCGCAGCGGACCCGGGTGGTGATCTCGCGCTCCTTGCGGCCGCTCTTCTCCCAGCCCTCGATCCACTCGCCGTACGGCGACTCGTGGCCGTGCTCGGTGAGGTACTCGTGCAGGGCCCGGATGCGGCCCATCGGGAAGCCGTGGTTGTAGTACAGCTTCAGCGGCTGCCAGGGCTCGCCGGCCTCCGGGTAGGCGTCCGGGTCACCCGCGGCGTCGAAGGCCAGCATGGTGATCTTGTGGGTCATGATGTGGTCCGGGTGCGGGTAGCCGCCGTTCTCGTCGTAGGTCGTGATGACCTGCGGCTTGAACTCGCGGATCAGCCGGACCAGCGGCTCCGCCGCCGCCTCGACGTCCTGGAGGGCGAAGCAGCCCTCGGGCAGCGGGGGCAGCGGGTCCCCCTCGGGCAGCCCGGAGTCGACGAAGCCCAGCCAGGCCTGGTCGACGCCGAGGATCGCCCGCGCCTCGTCCATCTCCTTGCGGCGCACCTCGTGGATGTTCTCCTCGATGTACGGGTCCCCCTGGAGCTTGGGGTTGAGGACCGACCCGCGCTCGCCCCCCGTGCAGGTGGCCACCAGCACGTCCACGCCCTGCTCGACGTACATGGCCATGGTGGCCGCGCCCTTGCTGGACTCGTCGTCCGGGTGGGCGTGCACCGCCATCAGTCGCAACTGCTCAGTCAACGCCTTGCGTTCCTTCCACACTTGTCGGGCGTTCCGCGAAGTCCGGGTCTGCCCACCGTACGAACCGCTCACTCCGGGACCGCGTCGCCGCGGGGCCGGGCCGCGGATCGTCGCCGGCGCGGCCGAGCCCTGCCCCCGCCGGACCGGCCGCGGGCGTGCCCCTCCTATAGTGACGGACTGGAGGAGCGTCGCATTCCCCCGCACCACCCCGGGCGGCCCCTCCCCCAGGAGAGGACGGAGTCCGATGAGTGCAGACACCACCGCCACCGCACCGCCCGAGGGGCGCTACGGCCGTGGCGGCGACCGCGACTCGGACCGCCGCCTGAAGGTGATCGGCGCGGTCTGCGGCGTGCTGGGCCTCGGCCTGATCGCCTGGCTGGGCGGCTCCTACATGCTGCGCGAGTCGAAGATCAACGGCTCGGTGCCGACCTTCGAGGTGCTCTCCGACTCCGAGGTCCAGCTGCACCTCACCGTGCGCAAGAGCAGCGGGCAGGCCGGCAGCTGCACGGTCCGCTCGCAGGGCGACGACCACGGGGTGGTCGGGGTGGCCGACTTCCCCGTCCCGGCGGCCGGCTCCAGCTACGACGCGGTGGTCACCCTGCGCACCACCTCGCGCGGCACCACCGCCGAGCTGCTGGGCTGCACCCCCGCCAAGTAGCGCACTCCCGCCGAGTAGCGCACCCCGACCGCGCAACGCGCCCCGGGCGGGCGGCGCGCCCGGGCCGGACAGCGCACCCCGACCGGGGCGGCGCGCATATTCGATCCGGAGAACGGGCATCCGTAGAGGGTCCCGCACCCGGTTGCTGTACACCTCGGCGTAACGCCGCCGTCAATGGCGCGCAAACGCCCCTCCCGCTTGTCAGCAGGACTTGTTAGGCTCGTGGTTTCGCCCCTTCCGCACCGGATGGTACGGGAGCGGGCGTTGCTTTGTAGTTGAGACCGATATCACCACCGACCCCTGCTGACGACTCACACCCTCAGCACAGCCCCAGCACCTACGAGGAGCACCCGTGACCCAGACCAGTGAGAACGTGACCTGGCTCACTCAGGCCGGCTACGACCAGCTCAAGGCCGAGCTGGACCACCTGACCGGGCCCTGGCGCATCGAGATCGCCCAGAAGATCGAGGCGGCGCGCGAGGAGGGGGACCTCAAGGAGAACGCCGGCTACCACGCGGCGAAGGAGGAGCAGGGCAAGTACGAGCTGCGGATCCGTCAGCTCACCCAGCTGCTGGAGCGCGCCAAGGTCGGCGAGGCGCCGGCCGACTCGGGCATGGTGGCCCCGGGCATGGTCGTCACGGTCGCCTTCGACGGCGACGAGGACGACCTCATGGAGTTCCTGCTCGCCTCCCGCGAGGTCGCGGGCTCGGACGAGCTGGACGTCTACTCGCCGCAGTCCCCGCTGGGCCGCGCGATCGACGGCAAGCGGATCGGTGACGAGGCCACCTACGAGCTGCCGAACGGCAAGCCGGCCATGGTGAAGATCGTCAAGGTCGTGCCGCACGCCGGCTGATCCGGCCGCGCCACGACGCGGGGGCGGCCGCGGGAGTCAGGGACTTCCGCGGCCGCCCTCCGGCGTTCCGGGCGGGGCCGGGCACGGGACCCGATAGCCCAAGGACCCGATCAGCTCCGGGACCCGATCAACCCAGGAGCCCGATCAGCCCCGGGGCCCGATCAGGCGGTGGAGGAGCGGTACTTGCGCACCGCCAGCCAGGAGAACACCGCGGTGATCACGATCGACCACAGCACCGACACCAGCGCCGCGTGCTGCATCGGCCAGGCGCTGTCCACCGGCCCGACCTGGTTGCCGAACAGCACCCGGCAGGCCTGCACGGTGGCGCTGAACGGGTTCCAGTACGCGATCCCCTGGAGCCAGCCCGGCATCGAGGTGACCGGCACGAAGGCGTTGGACACGAAGGTCAGCGGGAACAGCCAGATCAGCCCGGCCGAGGTGGCCGCCTCGGGGCTGCGTACCGACAGGCCGATCAGCGCGCCGATCCAGGAGAAGGCGTAGCCGAGCAGGAGCAGCAGGCCGAAGGCGCCGAGCGCCTTGAGCACGCCCTCGTGGATCCGCCAGCCGACCAGCAGCGCGACCACCGCCAGCACGACCAGGGTGAACGCGGTCTGGCACAGGTCCGCGAGGGTGCGGCCGACGAGCACCGCGGAGCGGGCCATCGGCAGCGAGCGGAACCGGTCCACCAGCCCCTTGCTCATGTCCTCCGCGATGCCCGCCGAGGCGCCGGCGACGGCGAAGGTGACGGTCTGGGCGAAGATTCCGGCCATCAGGTACTGGATGTACGTGTCCGAGCTGGAGTCGGTGCCGGGGATCTTGATCGCCCCGCCCATCACGTACGAGAACAGCAGCACGAACATGACCGGCTGCATCAGCCCGAAGACCACGATCTCCGGGATGCGGGTCATCCGGCGCAGGTTGCGCTTGGCGACCACCCAGGAGTCGTGCAGGGAGGCGGCGATCCCCCGGCGCTGCCTGGGTATCGCCGGTCCGATGGCGTGCTCGGTGGCGGTGGTCATCTCAGCTCTCCTTCCCGGCCGCGACGGCCCGCTTGTCCGGCCCCGGGCCGCCCGGACCGTCCGGGCCGCCCTTCCCCCTGCCCCGGCCGCGCGCCTTGGCGTCGGCGCCGTCCTCCTCCTCGGGCCGCTCCTCGGCGACGTGGCCGGTGAGGGTGAGGAAGACGTCGTCCAGGGTCGGGCGGCGCAGCCCGATGTCGTCCATCTCGATCCCGCGGGAGTCGAGTTCGCGGATCGCGTCGGCGAGCACCCGGGCGCCGCCGCTGACCGGCACGGTGATCCGGCGGGTGTTCTTCTCCACCGTCGGCTCGCTCAGCGCGTAGCGGGACAGCGCGGCGACCGCGTCGCCGACCAGGCCGGGCTCGTGCACCACGACCACGATCCGCTCGCCGCCGATCTGCGCCTTGAGCTGGTCGGCGGTGCCGCGGGCGATCACCCGGCCGTGGTTGACCACCGCGATGTCGTGGGCGAGCCGGTCGGCCTCCTCCAGGTACTGGGTGGTGAGCAGCAGCGTGGTGCCCTGCTCGACCAGCGTCTCGATGACCTCCCAGAGCGCGAGCCGGTTGCGCGGGTCGAGGCCGGTGGTCGGCTCGTCCAGGAACATCACCGGCGGGCGGACGACCAGCGCGGCGGCGAGGTCCAGGCGTCGGCGCATGCCGCCGGAGTAGGTCTTGGCGGTGCGGTCCTTGGCCTCGGTGAGGCTGAACCACTCCAGCAGCTCCAGCGCGCGGGCCTTCGCGGCGCGGTTGCTCATCTGGTACAGCTCGCCGACCATGGTGAGGTTCTCGAAGCCGGTCAGGTACTCGTCGACCGCCGCGTACTGGCCGGACAGGCCGATCAGGCTGCGGACCTGGTTGGGGTGCTTGAGCACGTCGACCCCGGCGACCACCGCGCGGCCGGAGTCGGGGCGGAGCAGGGTGGTGAGGACCCGCACGGTGGTGGTCTTCCCGGCGCCGTTCGGGCCGAGCAGCCCGAGCACCGTTCCCTCGGGGACGTCGAGGCTGACGCCGTCCAGGGCTCGTACGTCGCCGAAGGTCTTCACCAGGTTCTCGGCTTGGATGGCTGGCGCCATGGCCTTGCCTCATCTCCTCGGACGTATGGGGCGATCTGTCCCACTTTGCCCCGAATTTGGGCACACAGGCGACTCGATTCTCGGCCCGTGGGACTCGAACGCGATGTATCGCGAGTCTCCCAGCACGCGATATATCGCGTCAAGGGTGGGAGCTCAGCCGGCGACCACCACGTACCCCGCGTCCCGCAGCTCCCCGACCACCAGCGCGCAGTGCTCCGGCCCCTTGGTCTCCAGGTGCAGGTCCACCTCGACCTCGGTCAGCCCCAGCCGCGGGTCGGTCCGCACGTGCGCCACGTCCAGCACGTTGGCGTCCACCCTGGTCAGCACGCCCAACAGGTCCGCCAGCGCGCCCGGCTTGTCCGCCAGCCGCACCCTCAGCGACAGGTAGCGCCCGGCCGCCGCCAGCCCGTGCCGCAGCACCCGCTGCATCAGCTGCGGGTCGATGTTGCCGCCGGACAGCACCGCCACCACCGGCCCCTCGAAGGAGTCCGGCTGCTCCAGCAGCGCCGCGATCGGGGCCGCCCCGGCCGGCTCGACCACCAGCTTCAGCCGCTCCAGCCCGAGCAGCAGCGCCCGCGACAGCGCGTCCTCGGAGACCGTCCGGACGCCGTCCGCCAGCGTGTTGACCACCTCGAACGGGATGTCGCCGGGGCGCCCGACCATGATCCCGTCCGCCATGGTGGCGAAGTGCTCCAGCGACACCGGGCGCCCCGCCGCCAGCGAGGGCGGGTACGCGGCGGCGCCGGCCGCCTGCACCCCGACCACCCGCACGTCCGGCCGCAGCGGCTTGACCGCCGCCGCGATCCCGGCCAGCAGCCCGCCGCCGCCCACCCCGACCAGGATGGTCCGCACCTCCGGGCACTGCTCCAGGATCTCCAGCCCGACGGTCGCCTGGCCGGTGACCACGTCCCAGTGGTCGAAGGGGTGGATAAACACCGCGCCGGTCGCCTCCGCGTACCGCTGCGCGGCCTGCAGGGCCTCGTCCACGGTGGCCCCGTGCAGCCGCACCTCGGCGCCGTACTCCCGGGTGGCCGCGACCTTCGGCAGCGGCGCCGCGACCGGCATGAACACCGTGGAGCGCACGCCCAGCAGCGCGGCCGCCAGCGCCACCCCCTGGGCGTGGTTCCCCGCGCTCGCCGCCACCACCCCGCCGGCCCGCTGCACCGGCGAGAGTCCCGCGATCCGCACGTACGCCCCGCGCAGCTTGAAGGACCCGGTGCGCTGGAGGTTCTCGCACTTCAGGTGGACCGGCGCGCCGATCAGCCCGGAGAGGTGCCGGCTGCCCTCCATCGGGGTCACCCGGGCGACCCCGGCGAGCATCTTCTGGGCGCCGCGGACGTCGTCGAGGGTGATCGGCCAGGTGTGCATGGCGCCAGGGTACGGGGACGGGGAGAGGCAATCCGGCATGCCGGGCCTGTTCCCGGGCCCGCCCGGCCCGCGTACGCTGCTGCTTCTGAGTCTCTCTCACCGCACGACGATCGTGAGCCGCGATGACGACGACCTCGCCCCAGGCCACCGACCGCACCGACCCCGTGCACACCCAACTCCAGTACCAGCTCGCGGTGTTCGCGCGCCGAATGGAACAGGTCCGGACCTCCGGCGGCGGCGGGGTCGGGGTGCTGGACCGGGCCGCCTACCTGCTGCTCGACCGGCTGGAGCGGCACGGGCCGGCCAACGTCAAGGCGCTGGCCGAGGCGCTGGGCGTGGACTCCTCCACGGTGACCCGCCAGGTCGCCCCGCTGGTCGCGGCCGGGCTGGTCGGCCGGGTGCAGGACCCGGCCGACCGCCGTGCCGTACGGCTCGCGCTGACCTCGCACGGCGTCGGCCGGCTCACCGAAGTCCGGGACGGCCGGGCCGAGTTGACCCGCCGCCTGGTGGCCGGCTGGCCGCCGGAGGAACAGCGCGCGTTCTGCGCCCTGCTGGCCCGCTTCAACCTCGCGATGGAGTCGTACACGGCGGACCAGCAGGGGCAGTGAGGGGCCCCAGGCCCCTCAACCGGCTCAGCCCAGCGCCTGCTTGAGGTCGGCCAGCAGGTCGTCGATCGACTCGATGCCGACCGAGACGCGCACCAGGTCGGACGGCACCTCCAGCGCCGAACCGGCCACCGAGGCGTGGGTCATCCGGCCCGGGTGCTCGATCAGCGACTCGACGCCGCCGAGCGACTCGCCGAGGGTGAACAGCTGCGCGCGGTTGCAGACCTCGACGGCCGCCTCCTCGCCGCCGGCGACCCGGAACGAGACCATGCCGCCGAAGGCCTTCATCTGCTTGGCCGCGATGTCGTGGCCGGGGTGCTCGGGCAGGCCCGGGTAGAGCACCTGGCTGACCTTCGGGTGGCCCGCCAGCAGCTCGGCGACCTTCTCCGCGTTGGCGCTGTGCCGGTCCATCCGGACACCCAGCGTCTTGATGCCGCGCAGCACCAGCCAGGCGTCGAACGGGCCGGAGACGGCACCCATCGCGTTCTGGTGGTACGCGACCTCCTCGCCGAGGCCCGCCTCGGCCAGCACCAGCGCACCGCCGACCACGTCCGAGTGGCCGCCCATGTACTTGGTGGTGGAGTGCACGACCGCGTCCGCGCCGAGCGCGATCGGCTGCTGGAGGTACGGGCTGGCGAAGGTGTTGTCGACCACCAGCAGCGCGCCGGCGCCGTGCGCGATCTCGGCGAGCGCGGTGAGGTCGGTGATGCCCAGCAGCGGGTTGGACGGGGTCTCCACCCACACCGCGCGGGTGTTGGGGCGCAGCGCCTCGCGGACGGTGGCCAGGTCCTGGGTGTTGGCGACGGAGAACTCGACGCCCCAGCGGGTCAGCACCTTGGCGAACAGCCGGAAGGTGCCGCCGTAGGCGTCGTTGGGGATGACGATGTGGTCGCCCGGCTTGAGGATGGTCCGCAGCAGGGTGTCCTCGGCGGCCAGGCCGGAGGCGAAGGCGAGGCCGCGGGCGCCGCCCTCCAGTGCCGCGAGGCACTCCTCCAGCGCGGTGCGGGTCGGGTTGGCGCTGCGGCTGTACTCGTAGCCGCCCCGCAGGCCGCCCACCCCGTCCTGCTTGTAGGTGGACACCTGGTAGATCGGCGTGACGACAGCCCCGGTCTGGGGGTCTGCTTCCTGACCCGCGTGGATGGCGAGAGTCTCGAAGCCCTGAGGAAGCTGGTGCTCGGTCATGGGTCCGAGCCTAGTGTGCGAATGCCGCCAAGCCCGCACGAACCGGGAACCGGGACGAACCCGCAGGTCGGAGCGGGGGCACGGCGGGCCGGAACCCCGGTGCGCCGAACCCCCGGGGCCGCCGCGACCTCCACCGGTCGCACACGTGTTCACCATGCGAAAACCGCGCGGCGGGCCTTCCCGGCCCCCGCGCGGAACGGACGGCCGCTCCCGGAATCCGGGGGCGGCCGTCCGCGTTGGACACTGCGCCAGGTTTCCCGACCCGCTGGAGCAGGCCGTGCTGTTCAACCGCCACAAGACCTCGCTGGTCCCCGCCGACCAGGCGCTGCCCGGCCGGCCCACCCCGGCCTTCACCCTGACCGAGCCGCACACCGTGCTCGGGCACCCGCTGTCCGGCCCGTACCCGGAGGGCCTGGAGGTGGCCGACTTCGGGCTGGGCTGCTTCTGGGGCGCCGAGCGCGCCTTCTGGCGGCTGCCCGGCGTCTGGACGACGCTGGTCGGCTACCAGGGCGGCCACACCCCCAACCCGACGTACGAGGAGGTGTGCAGCGGGCTGACCGGGCACACCGAGGCGGTCCGGGTGGTGTACGACCCGGCGGTGATCCCGTACGAGCGGCTGCTGAAGACCTTCTGGGAGGCGCACGACCCGACCCAGGGCAACCGCCAGGGCAACGACGTGGGCACCCAGTACCGCTCCGCCGTCTACACCCACTCCCCCGCCCAGGCCGAGGCCGCGGTGGCCACCCGGGACGCCTTCCAGCCCTCGCTGACCGCGCTCGGTTACGGCCCGGTCACCACCGAGATCGCCCCGGCCGGCCCGTTCTTCCCGGCCGAGCCGTACCACCAGCAGTACCTGTCGGAGGCCAAGAACCCCAACGGCTACTGCGGTCTCGGCGGTACCGGCGCCTCCTGCCCGATCGGCGTGGCCCGCACCCGGGACTGACCTCCGGCCCCGGGCCGCCCCTCGGACCGCCCCGGCCCGCCCGGCCCCGCCCCGGGATCGACCACCCAACGTGACCGATCCCCGATCCGGGCGCAGACTGGAAGGGCCAGCAGGGCCGGCCCGGCCACCCACTGGCGGCCGGGCGGTCCTCGCGGGAGAGGAGTGCGCCATGTCCGGTCTCTACCAGCGGAACTTCGACGATCCCGAGGAAGTCCGCCCCTTCGAGGAGGGCACGGGGGAACTGCGGCTGGTCAACCTGGACGGCGGCCCGGTGGGCCGGGCCGTGTTCGAGCCGGGTTGGCAGTGGTCCAAGCACGTGAAGCCGATCGCCGGGACCGAGAGCTGCCAGGCCGCCCATGCCGGGTACGTG
This sequence comes from Kitasatospora sp. NPDC058046, assembly GCF_042885595.1. Lineage (NCBI taxonomy): Bacteria > Bacillati > Actinomycetota > Actinomycetes > Kitasatosporales > Streptomycetaceae > Kitasatospora > Kitasatospora sp. NPDC058046. Next base: position 259,693 of record NZ_JBHVRS010000002.1, on the reverse strand, counting down.
CTCTCCGGCCGGATGAGGATCGTCATGGACGGCGGCCAGGAGGCCGAAGTGGGCCCCGGCGACTTCATGCTCTGCCCGCCCGGGCACGACGCCTGGACCGTCGGTGACGAGCCCTGCGTGATCGTCGACTGGCAGGGCTTCGCGGACTACGCGAAGCGGTGAGCGGAGCTGTGAGCAGAGCTGCGGGCGGACCGGGTCACAGCTGCTGCGGGGCCCGCTCGTCGGCGCCGTCGGCGGTGGTGCCCGGCAGCTCCGCCAGGAGCCTGCCCTCGGAGTCGTACGCCGCGATCGCCGGGCTCACCGGACGCCGGTGGGCGGCCGGATCCGCCTCCGGCAGCGGCGGCAGCACCACGTAGTAGCCGATCCACCGCTGCATTCCGACGGTGCTGACCAGGGTGGCGACGGTCGCCCTGCCCCCCGTGAACGCGACGATCCTCGCCGGGGCGACCGGGCCCAGGTAGAAGCTCGCGACGATGAAGCGGTCGCGGTCGCCGTGCGACTGGGCGTAGAGGGCGGGTCTGTCGTGCTCCAGGTTGTCGCTGCGCACGTCCCGGCAGTCCGTGCCGGAGTCGGAGCCGTCCGGCTGGTAGTTGTCGCACTTCTCGAACGGGCTGACCCACATCCGGGCGCCGGCCGCCATCTCGATGCGCTGCCCCGGGCCGACCTGCCGTACCGGCGAGAGCGGCAGCGGCGTGGCGGTGGCCGTGGGGCTCGGCGTGGCGGTGGGCGTGGGGCTCGGGACGGCGACGGGGCTGAACGCCGCCCCCGCCTCGCCCGCGACCTGCCCGACGTGCCGGGCGCTGCCGGCCGTCACCGCCGTCGCCCCGCAGACCAGCGCCACCGCGACCGCGGCCGCGGCGGTCCCGGCTCTGCGCCTGGCCCGGCGCCGTCGGGCGGCGGCGATGATCGGCACCGGGTCCGGCCCGGTCGCGTACGGGTCCTGGTCCTTGAGCAGTTCGCCGAGCCGGTGTTCGAAGCTCATACCGTCACCTCGATGTGCGTCGTGGGACTCGCCGTCACGCCGGAACGGTCGGCGAGTTCGGGCAGTGCGCGCAGCTTCGACATGGCCCGGTGCAGCGTGCTCTTCACCGTGCCCTGGGCGATGCCCAGTTCGGCCGCGACGGCGGCCTCGCTGAGGTCCCCGTAGTACCGCAGCACGACGACCGTCCGCTCCCGGCGGGTGAGGGTGCCCAGCGCCTGGTGCAGCAGGGCGCGTTCGGCCTGCCGCTCGGCGAGGTCGTCGGAGAGCGGCCGGTCGGGGGTGTGCTCGACGGGCAGCTCGTGGTTGCGCAGTCGGCGCCACCAGTCGCGGTGCTGGTTGACCACGATCCGGCGGACGTACGCGGTGGGGTCGTCCCCGGTGATCCGGTGCCAGTGCAGGTAGGCGCGCTCCAGCGCCGACTGCACGATGTCCTTGGCCCGGTCCGGGTCGCCGGTCAACAGCTCGGCCAGCCGCAGCAGTTGCCGACCGCTCCCGGCGACGAACTCGCTGAACTCGTCGTCCTGCCGCTGTCTCTGCTCGCGTTTCACACCCGTCCTACTCCTCGGGCGGACCGCGAGGTTCGGTCCGCCCGGGGAGTTTTTCCGACCGGTGGGTTCTCCGACCGGGGTCCGGCCGGTCGGGGTGCGGGGCCGGGTCAGACGGCGCTGCCGGCCTTCCAGGCGGCCCAGCCCATGTTCCAGCCGTTCAGGCCGTTGTCCGGGGCGACCGTCTTGTCGCCGGAGTTCACGACCTCGACCACGTCGCCGACCATCGAGGACTTGTAGAACTTGAAGCCGTCCGTACCGCTGTCCTGGGCGCCCTTGGTGTCCCGGAGGCCGATGCAGCCGTGGCTGGTGTTCTGGCCGCCGAAGATCGACGGCGAGGACCAGTAGTTGCCGTGGATGAAGGTGCCCGAGGTGCTGAGGCGCTGGGCGTGCGGCACGTCCGCGATGTCGTACTCGCTGCCCAGGTTGACGGTCTGCGAGTTCATCCGGGTCTGGGTGTACTGCTCGGAGATCACCATCTTGCCGCCCCAGGTCATGTGCTCGGGCGAGCCGCCGGAGATCTTGTAGACCGCGCTGACCTGGCCGTCGGTGGTGACGGTGAGCTTCTTGGCGGCGAGGTCCGCGACGCTGGTCTGGGCCCGGCCGATGGTGAAGCTCACGTCCTTGGACTGGGTGCCGTACACGCCCTTGGCGCCCTCGACGTCCTTGAGCCGGAGCTTGAGGGTGACCTTGGTGCCCTTGGCCCAGTACTCCTGCGGCCGGAAGTCGAGGCGGGTGCTGGAGAACCAGTGGCCGACGATCTCGACGCCCGGCTCGGCTATCACGGTGATCGCCTGCTGGACGGCCTTGCGGTCGGTGACCGGCTTGCTGAAGTTGATCGAGACCGGCATGCCGACGCCGACCGTCGAGCCGTCCTCGGGGGTGAAGTAGCCGACGAAGGTGTTGGCCGGGGTCGCCGTGGTGAAGACGGCGTTGGAGTCCGCCTCCAGCTTGTCCTTGTCGAGGGCGACGGCGGCGACGGTGTACTTGGTACCGCTGGCGGGGGCGGCGGCCGAGGTCCAGCCGGTACCGTCGGCCGAGAGCTGGCCGGCCAGCTCCTTGCCGGCGGTGTCGGTGACCTTGACGCTGGTCAGGGTGCCGTTGGCGACGGCGACCTTGACCGGCTCGCTGAAGCTCGCGGAGGCGGCGCCGTCGGCCGGGGTGACGGTGATGACCGCGGCCGAGGTCTTGGGGGCGCTGCTGCCCGTACCGCCGGAGGCCGGGGTGCCGTTCGCGCCGCCGGAGCCGCCGCTACCGCCGCTGGCGCTGTTGGCGCTGTTGTCGTTGCAGGCGGTCAGCAGCAGGACGGGCGCTCCGATCAGGCCCGCGAGGACCCCGCGTCGGCTCCAGCTGCTTCCGGCCGCCCGTCCCTGACCGTCCCGTGCCGTCACGTCGCGTCTCCCTGCTGATCATCCCGGGCATTACGGATACAGAAACGCAATACGCCCGTTCACGGTTCCATCACCGAAGGGTAAGCGATCGTATGAGATGACCCAACTTCCCGACGAACAGGGACAAAACGCCCGGCCCGCGGAGCGGACCGGGCGTTCACGGGCGGTGACGGTGAGGACCGTCACCCGACGGTTCCCCGCCCTACTCGGCGGAGCCTTCCACCGCGTACTCGTCCCACTCCTCGTCGTCCGGGTCGAACTCGGTCTGCGCCGACTCCCAGGTCGCCGAGGCGAGCTCCACGCCGGGCACGTCGCCGAGCAGCGCGACGGGGTCGATGAAGTGGGCGAGCGAACCCGACGGGTCCACCTCGATGGCCTCGACGGACTGGGCGCGCTCCTCGTCGTCGAGGTACTCGTCGGCGGTGACGGCCTCCAGGGCGGCCGCCTTGAGCGCGCCCTCGTCGGTGATCTCCGCGATGAGCTCGATCTTCACCCGGACGTAGCGCGGGGCATCCTGGTCGGTCGTTTCAGTGCTGGTCATGCGTGCGAGCGTACGGGACGGGCGCGCCCGGCGCGGCGCACGGGCGGCCGCTCGGAGTGCACCCCGCGCGCCCGGCGTGAACGGCGCGAACGGAACGTGCGACGGCGCGAACGGAAGGGGCCGGTCCCTCGGAGAAGGACCGGCCCCACCGTTCCCCGCCTGGGCTCCCCCACCCGGGAGCCGCGGGACACGCGCCGTGCGGCGCGGTGCTGCCGCGGGAGCCGCCGCACCCTGTCGACCGGCCGGGGCCGGTCAGGGGCGGGACGACGGCGCCTCCCGCGGCGGGAGGACACAGCGGCCGGGTCAGGGCCACCCGATGTGTCCGGAGCCGACCGCGGTCGCCGGGGAGCCGCTCCCGGACGGTTGCCGTCGCCTCACTCGGCGTCCTGCCGTTGACCACCACGATGCCCGAGCCGTGTTAACCACGTGCTGCGGACAGGTGACGCCGGTGTACCACTTCCCCCGTGGACGAATCCTCCGCATCCATCCGCGGGGGGCGGTGGTGACGCCGGGTCAGTGCTGGGCGCGGCCGGTCAGGAAGCCCAGCAGGTCCTGGCGGGTGACGATGCCCTGCGGCTTGCCCTCCACCAGCACGACGGCCGCGTCGGCCTTCTCCAGCACGGTCATCAGGTTGGTGACGGTCTCGCCCGAGCCGACCACCGGCAGCGGCTTGGACATCACCTTGTCCAGCGTGTCGGTGAGCTCGATGTCCTTGGCGAAGATGCCCTCCAGCAGCAGCTTCTCCACCACCGAGCCGATCACCTCGCCGGCCATGATGTCCGGGTGGCCGGCGCCCGGGGAGACCACCGGCATCTGCGAGACGCCGTACTCGCGCAGCACCCGGACCGCCTCGGCGACCGTCTCGTTGGGGTGCATGTGGACGAACTGCGGGACGCCGCCCTGCGCGAGGGACTCCTTGCGGGCCAGCACCTCGCCGATGTGCGCCTCGTCGGTGGCCGAGGGCAGGAAGCCGTAGTCGGCCATCCAGTCGTCGTTGAAGATCTTCGACAGGTAGCCGCGGCCGCCGTCCGGCAGCAGCACCACGACGACGTCGTCCGGACCGAGCTTCTTGGCGACCTCCAGCGCGGCCACCACGGCCATGCCGCAGGAGCCGCCGACCAGCAGGCCCTCCTCCTTGGCCAGGCGGCGGGTCATCTGGAACGAGTCCTTGTCGGAGACCGCGACGATCTCGTCCGCGACACCGCGGTCGTAGGCGGTCGGCCAGAAGTCCTCACCGACGCCCTCGACCAGGTACGGCCGGCCGGTGCCGCCCGAGTAGACCGAGCCCTCCGGGTCGGCGCCGATCACCTTGACCTTGCCGCCGGAGGCCTCCTTCAGGTAGTTGCCGGTGCCGGAGATGGTGCCGCCGGTGCCGACGCCCGCCACGAAGTGGGTGATCTTCCCGTCGGTCTGCTCCCACAGCTCCGGGCCGGTGGAGTGGTAGTGCGAGGCCGGGTTGTCCGGGTTGGAGTACTGGTCCGGCTTCCAGGCGTTCGGGGTCTCCCGGACCAGGCGGTCGGAGACGTTGTAGTAGGAGTCCGGGTGCTCCGGGGCGACGGCGGTCGGACAGACGACCACCTCGGCGCCGTACGCGCGCAGGGTGTTGATCTTGTCGGTGGAGACCTTGTCAGGACAGACGAAGATGCACTTGTAGCCCTTCTGCTGGGCCACGATCGCCAGGCCGACACCGGTGTTGCCGGAGGTCGGCTCGACGATGGTGCCGCCCGGCTTGAGGGCGCCCGAGGCCTCGGCGGCCTCGATCATGCGCATCGCGATGCGGTCCTTGACCGAGCCGCCGGGGTTGAAGTACTCGACCTTGGCCAGCACTGTCGCGCTGATGCCCTCGGTGACCTTGTTCAGCTTGACCAGCGGCGTGTTGCCGACGAGGTCGATGATCGAGTTGTGGTACCGCACGGGGATCCTCCCGGTCTGTGGGCATGCGATTTCGGTACTGCGGAGTTCGGTACTGCAAAGCGTAGGGCGTGGCACCCGCCCCGCGGCTCCCCTCCTGCACCCCTCCCCCAATGGCCCACCCCCAGTGGCACCCCCGGTACTCCCGCCCTCCGCACGGGTAAGAGCGCTGTGCAGGCATGGCCGTGGCCCCGGAGGGGCCGGCAGGAGAGCACGTGAAGGGGGCACCGGATGCCAGGGGCACGGGACTCGCGGGCCCGGGTGGCCCGCCGGATCGCCACCGCGGCGGCGTACGGCGGCGGCGGCCTCGGCCTGCTCGGGGTGGGCGTCGTCGGCCTGCTGGTGACCGAGAGCAGACTCGCCATCCAGGCCATCGGCGTCCTGGAGACCGTCCCGCCCAAGGCGGACGGCGTCTACGGGGAGGCCTTCGCCGACCGCGCCGCCGACCCGCAGGCCCCGCTCGTGCTGGCCGTCCTCGGTGACTCCACCGGCGCCGGCCTCGGCGTGGCCCGGGCCGGCGAGACCCCGGGCGCGCTGCTGGCCGCGGGCCTCGCCTCGGTGGCCGAGCGCCCGGTCCGGCTGGTCAACGTGGCCCGCTCCGGCGGCCGCTCCGCCGACCTCTCCGGCCAGCTGGAGCAGGCCCTGCCGCACCACCCGGACGTCGCCGTCATCATGGTCGGCGCCAACGACGTGACCCGGCACAGCCCGGCCCAGCTGGCCGTCCGCCAGCTCGGCGAAGCCGTCGCCGCCCTGCGCGCCAACGGCTGCGAGGTGGTGGTGGGCACCTGCCCGGACCTCGGGACGATCAAGCCGGTGCGGCCGCCGCTGCGCTGGGTGGCCCGCCGGCTGAGCCGGCAGCTGGCCGCCGCGCAGACCATCGCGGTGGTGGAGGCGGGCGGCCGGACGGTCTCGCTGGGCTCACTGCTGGGCCCGGAGTTCGCCGCCCGCCCGGAGATGTTCGCCGCCGACCGCTACCACCCCTCCGCCCAGGGCTACGCGACCGCCGCGATGGCCGTGCTGCCCTCGGTCTGCGCCGCGCTCGGGCTCTGGCCGGAGGAGGAGCGTCCTGCCACGGCCGTCCCGGGCGGCGCGGTGCTGCCGGTCGCGGTCGCGGCCGCCACGGCGGCCGGTCGGGAGGGCACCGAGGTGGCGGCCGTACCGGCGGAGGGCACGGGCCGCCGCTGGGCCCAGTTGAGGCACCGGCTGCGGATCGGTCTGCCCGGCCCGGAGAGCGGGAAGGAGGCTGGTACGACCCCCGACGGGGGCCCCGGGAATACGTCGGCCAGCTCACACGCTGGGGCGGGTGACGCCTGATCTACCAGGCGGTAACTTTCCTCCCGGACGTCAGGTCCGCCGTCACCCAGCGAGGAGCCCGCCATGCCCGAAGCCGTCATCGTCAGCGCCACCCGTTCGCCGATCGGCCGGGCCTTCAAGGGCTCGCTCAAGGACGTCCGCCCGGACGACCTGACCGCCCACGTCATCCAGGCCGCCCTGGCCAAGGTCCCGCAGCTCGACCCGCGCGAGATCGACGACCTGATGCTGGGCTGCGGCCTGCCCGGCGGCGAGCAGGGCCACAACCTGGCCCGCATCGTGGCCGTCCAGATGGGCATGGACTACCTGCCGGGCGCCACCATCACCCGCTACTGCTCCTCCTCGCTCCAGACCACGCGGATGGCGCTGCACGCGATCAGGGCGGGTGAGGGCGACGTCTTCGTCTCGGCCGGCGTGGAGACCGTCTCGCGCAGCGTCAACGGCACCTCGGACGGCCTGCCGGGCACCATGAACCCGGTCTTCGACGAGGCCCAGGCCCGTACGAAGAAGCGCGCCGAAGAGGGTGGCGGCGAGTGGCACGACCCGCGCGAGGACGGCCTGGTGCCGGACGCCTACATCGCGATGGGCCAGACCGCCGAGAACCTGGCCGCGCTCAAGGGCATCACCCGCGCCGAGCAGGACGAGTTCGGCGTCCGCTCGCAGAACCTCGCCGAGGCCGCCATCAAGGCCGGCTTCTGGGAGCGCGAGATCACCCCGGTGACGCTCCCGGACGGCACCGTGGTCAGCACGGACGACGGCCCGCGCGCCGGCGTCACCCTGGAGGGCGTGGCCGGCCTGAAGCCGGTGTTCCGCCCCGACGGCACCGTGACCGCGGGTAACTGCTGCCCACTGAACGACGGCGCGGCCGCGCTGGTGATCATGTCCGACACCAAGGCCCGCGAGCTGGGCATCACCCCGCTCGCCCGGGTGGTCTCCACCGGCGTCAGCGCGCTCTCCCCCGAGATCATGGGCTACGGCCCGGTCGAGGCCTCCAAGCAGGCGCTCAAGCGGGCCGGCCTGACCATCGGTGACATCGACCTGGTCGAGATCAACGAGGCCTTCGCCGCCCAGGTGATCCCGTCCTACCGTGACCTCGGCGTCGACCTGGACCGGCTGAACGTCAACGGTGGCGCGATCGCGGTCGGCCACCCCTTCGGCATGACCGGCGCCCGGATCACCACCACGCTGATCAACTCCCTGCAGTGGCACGACAAGCAGTTCGGCCTGGAGACCATGTGCGTCGGCGGCGGCCAGGGCATGGCGATGGTGATCGAGCGCCTCAGCTGACCCTCCGGGCGCCCTCCGAAGGGTCTGGACCACCCATTTGGAGTGACGCAGCGTAATTGAGGGCCGGATCACACCGAGAGGTCGATCCGGCCCTCATTTCGTTCGTTTTCGACCCGGAAATCGACACTGCGGAGCGGATCAACTCCACTGCGTAGAACGGTGTTACCTAACAATTTGGGGACAAGAGCGAAAGTCCGGGATGAATTGGACATTCGCCCCTGCGGTAACAGCCCCGCATGCGGCAGTGTGGACACGTAACCCCGTTCCGCTCCTCGCTAGGAGTACGTTCCGTGAGCGCCGTCTACACCATCCTGCTGCTGATCCTGATCGCCGTGTCGACCGCCGTGCTGCTCCACCTCCGCGGGCTCTCCCGCCGGCTGGACGCACGGGCCGCGGCCCCGTCCGCGCCCGCACCCGTGGACGAGGCCGCGATACGCCGGGCCGTCACCGAGGCGCTCGCCGCCGACCGCGAGCGGGAGATCACGGAGGCCCGGGCGTTCTGGGCCGAGCAGGAGGCCCGCGCGGCCGAGGACGCGCCGCTGTTCGACTCCCCGTTCTCCGGCACCTTCTCCGGCACCGAGGAGTGGCCGCTCTTCTTCCCCCGCCCCACCGGCCCGCAGGACGCCGTCGACAACGCCGGGACGATGGACCCGGAGTTCGGCGAGGCGCTGCGCTCCGCGCTGGAGGACCTGATCAACGAGGGCGGCTCCGCCCCGGCCGAGCCCGGCGGCGAGGGCGGCGTGCCGCTGCGCCCCGGCCACCCGGCCGGCGAGACCAAGGACGCCCGGGCCCGCCGCGAGGCCGACCTGCTGGCCACCGGCCTGGAGGCCGGGCTGCTGGACGCCGACCAGGCCGTCGAGGAGGCCCCGGTCGCCGCGCCCGACCCGCGCCGCCACCCCTCGCACCCCGACTTCGTGCCCAGCCAGGCGCCGTCCCGGGAGTGGACGGACAGCCGGCTGGCCGCCCTCGCCGAGGAGGCCGTCGCCCTGGTCGACGTCCGCCCGGGCCCGCTGGGCACCCTGGACGTGTACGCCTTCGCCGACGGCACCACCCTCTGCGTGGCCCCGGGCGACCGGGAGGCCGCCTACCGGCTGATCGACGCGGTCCGCGCCGGTGAGCACGTCCGGCTGCTCGGCGGCTCGCGCTTCTCCGGCTCGTACTCGCTGACCTTCTCCACCGACGAGGAGGCCGTCTACGTGCTGGCCGACCGGGTGGTCGCCAGCATCTGACACCGGCTCACCAGCAGCAGCGCGCCGAAGGCCGGCCGGGTCACGGGGTTACCGACCCGGCCGGCCTTCGGCGTGTCCGGACTCCTCCGGGCCTCAGCCGCAGAGCGCCGCCGTCTCCCGCGCCGCCGCCACCGCCCGGGCCAGCACCGCGGCCGCCGCCGCCGGCCCCTCCGGCAGCCCCACCGGGGCGTCCTCCCGCAGCCCCGTGAGCGCGGCCGCCAGGTCGTGCCCGGCGACGGCCAGCTGGTCCCCCACCGCGAAGGCCCCGGCGTCCGGGAACTCCCGCCGCGGGCCGCCCTCCACCGCCGCCGTCAGCGCGACCAGCCGCCGGGCCAGCTCCAGCGCGGCCGCCGCCCGCGACCCGTACCCGGGCACGGCGCCCAGCAGCCTGCTCTGCGGCAGCGAGCGGAAACGATCCGCCAGGGACTCGACGGCTTCGACCAGGGGATCCACGTCCAGGGGCGCTACGTCGTGGGGCTCTACGTCATGCATGGCAGCGAGCCTAGGCGAAAAGCCGCCGGGCCCCGGAGCGAGTCGCTCCGGGGCCCGGCGGCAGTGGTTCACGAAGGAAGGGACCGTCAGTCGTCGCCGCGCAGGATCGCGATCAGCCGCAGCATCTCCATGTAGATCCAGACCAGCGACAGGGTCAGCCCGAAGGCGGCCCGCCAGGACTCCCGCTGCGGGGCGCCCTGGGCGATGGCCTCCTCGATCGCCGCGAAGTCCAGCGACAGGAAGAAGGCGCCCAGGCCGATGCCGACCAAGCCGACCACGATGCCCAGCGGGCCGGAGCGCAGGCCCATGTCGGCGCCGAAGGCCATCGCGATCATGTTGACCATCATCAGCAGCACGAAGCCCAGGGCGATCGCGATGCCGATCCGCTGGTACCGGGCGGTGACCCGGATCCGGCCGCTCTTGTAGGCGAACAGCATCGCCCCGAAGACCGCCGCCGTACCCAGCACCGCCTGGATCACGATGCCGTTCAGCATGGTGTTGAAGGCGTGCGAGACGGCGCCCATCGCGAAGCCCTGGAGGGCCGCGTAGGTCAGGATCAGCGGCGGGCTGACGCTGCGCTTGAACGAGACCACCAGGCCGACGACCATGGCCACCAGGCTGGCGGCGATCGCGAAGCCGAAGTTCTCGAACGGCAGCGCGAACCAGGCCACCGCGCCGGCGACGACCAGCGTCAGCAGCGTCATGGCGGTGCGGGCGACCACGTCGTCCAGCGTCATCCGCCCGGTGGCCGCCGGGCCCGCCGAGGGCCCGTTGTACAGCTCGTAGAGCTGCTCGTCGGTCATGGGCTGGCCCTGCGGCTGCTGCTGGGCGTAGGGCGTACCCGCGTAGGGGTTCTGGCCGTACTGGTTCTGGCCGTGCTGGGTCCCGGCCTGCGCGGTACCGAACCCCGCGTAGCCGGAGTCGCGGGTGAAGGACCCCTCCCGCGAGAAGACCGGGTTGCTGCTTCTCATTGCTCATTCCCTCCGTGGCGGCACTGCACCGCCCATGCACAAGGGTAATGGCTTGGCAAAAATTTCGGGATACGCCGCGAGGAGGATCCGGTGAACAACGACCGGCGGGGACGCCGTCGCGCCCCCGCCGGGTGATCGGTGCCCGGAGCCGGACTCGAACCGGCAGGGTGCACCCCTCCTGACCTGGCCTTTTGCCCTCACGTGCAGAAACGTCCCCGGACTGACCCGCTTCTCCCCGCTTCTCCCCGTTCATAACCGGACTTTCGGGGGCCCGTGCGCCAGCGGCTGGCGCACCGCCGGCGCACCGCCTGAACCCGGACACGCGGAAGGCCCGGCGGTCACCCCGCCGGGCCTTCCACATCCCCGTCTGCCCAGCTTGCGGAGCATGGACATCAGGCAGTTCGTTGCCGCAACCTATCCCGTCTCGGCAATCTGCGCGAGACTCTTGATCTTGGCTGAAATGCTGCGGGTACCAATACCCTGTACCAGCTCCGTCCACCCGGATAGGTGATGGACCGTCAATCACCCTAAAGGGCTAGTGCGCCCACGGTCGGAATCCTCATGACCGAGGCCCCCGCAGCCCGTCGCGCCACGGAAGTTGGCACCTGGCCCGCCGCCGGTGCCGCCGGACTCAGGGCGCTCAGCCGGCCTCCGCGTGCTCCTCGAGACCGACCCTCTCCACGAGGTACCGCAGCCGCTCCGCAAGCACCGCCCGGCCATCACCCGAGATCGTGTCGAGCGCAACCATCGCGGTCACGATGACGTCCGCCAGCTCCGACTCGACGTCCCCCCATGTGTGCGAGCGCCCCTTGCGGGGGTTCGCCCCAAGGGCCCCGTGTACGGCCTCCGAGGCCTCCCCGAACTCCTCACCGACCTTGAGGATGCGCAGCAGCCGCACGTCCGCGACCGGCACCTCGTCCGCCTGGTCGTCCAGCCAGGTCCGCAACTTCCCGACCCGCCCCCACAGCTCGTCTTCCATCCGCCTCTCCCCATGCTCTCGGAACAGGGCCGGCACTACGCCGACCACAAACGCAGCGGCCCCGACGAGGCCCCAATGCCCCTGCAAGTGCTGTGCTCAGCCTGCGGCAGCCGCCCTCACCGCAGGCATCGGCACTGACTCCAGAACGATCCGGGGCAAAGGACCGGCAGTGGAGACAGCTCCGAAGTCGTAGCGCACCTGCCTGTGTGCGAGGGCGACCATGGAGAGCGACACGGAGCCCCAGACGCGCCCGCCCGGCGCCTCAAGACGGCGTACCAGGGCCGCCGGGTCGTCGGCCGGCAAACCGTCGCCGCACACGATCGGCAGCCACTCACCCCACGCGGCGTCCGACGAGCCCGCCACCGGTTCAGGGCGCGCGACGGCTTGTAGCCGGGCGCGGAAGTGCGCGGTGCGGGCGGCCATCGTGGCGCGGATGTGCGCTGGGCAGCCGCTGGCAACTGCCCGGCCGGCCAGGCCGTCGTTGTGTACGGCGCTCAGACCAGCGGGCAGCTCGCGATCCTCCAGGGTGCTGCCGCTCCAGCTGAGAAGCCGAACGCTGCCGGGGCGGGCCAGGATCAGGTGGAACGGGTCGTAGCGCTCCAATCGGTCGATCCGTTGACCGCTCGCGGCGATCAGCGGGATCTCGCCCCGGGACAGGCACCGCTGCCGGGGAAGGCGCGGGCCGAAGCCGTTGAGCAGGCAGGCCGCCACCGGCCCGCCGTCGCCCTGGTGGATGGCAAGCCAGGTTCCGCCCGCCTCCAGATCCAGGCCGCCGGTGACGGCGGGCCGTGAGGGCCAGTGGCGGCCGGGCGGCAGCCACTGGCGGTCGGTGTACTCGTCCCGGACGGCGAGCAGGAGGACCGGCACCGACGAGCCAGGGTCGATGCTGACGAAGGCCGTGCACACGAGCGTCCCCTCTCCTACTCGGTCTCCAGGTAGCGGGCGGCCACGAGGATGCCGAGCGACGCGCCGGCCAGGGTCAGCCGGCCGTCGCACGCCGCCTTCACCGCTTCCGGCAGACCCCACCACTCCAAGGTCATGCCGAACTCCGAGACGGTCAGCTGCTGCTCGCCGAGGGTCAGGCCTCGCGCCAGGAAGACGTGCAGGCGTGCGGTGTTGCGGGTCATCAGGGCGACGCTCCCCAGCGCCGTCCACTCCTGGGCGGTGATCCCAGCCTCCTCGCGGAGCTCCCGCCGCCCGGCGTCCTCAGGGCTCTCACCGGGCTCGACGGCCCCGCCCGGCGGAGTGACGACCTCGCCATGGATGTACGTGACGGAGCGGACCATGCCGACCCGACCGCAGTCGTCCAGGGGGACGATCAGGGCACCGTCGGGCTGCTCGGTGACCCACACCTCCCCCGGCTGCCCGTCCGGCCGGGTGACCTGGTCCAGGTGGACGGCCAGGCGCGGGCCGGTCAGGACCGTCGCGCGGGCGTGCTGCTTCCAGATCACATCGGCCTGCCGCAGTGCAGGACGATCTGCTGCTCGGTCGTGAAGGCGGTGACCAGCGCGGTCAGGCGCGCGTACATGGTCGACGACACCTCGTCCTCCCAATGGGCAAGTTCAAGGAACCGGTGCTGATCGTGCGCCTCGGACAGGCTGATCGAGTCGATCTGCTCCCAGGTAAGGGGCTCAGCGGTGAAGAAGTAGGTTGAGACAGGCGGCCAGCCCTCGGCCGGCGGGAGGAAGTCCACGCCGACCGGGCAGAGCTGGCCGTCCAGCTTGAGGCCAGTCTCCTCCAGCACTTCCCGGCGCGCGGCCTGCTCGGGCGCTTCGCCGTCGTCAAGGAGGCCGCCCGGCGCCCACCACCGCTGCGGCCAGCCCTGGGCGGCCCGGCCCGCGCTGTAGGAGTCGTGCAGGAGCAGCAGCTTCCCGTCCGGGTCGAAGAGCAGCACACCGCAGCCGTGCAGGGCACGGGGCAGCGTCTCGACGAACTCCTCGCGGGGCATCCAGGACTTCGACATCATGCGCCTGCCGCTCAGGTCGCGGGCGCGAAGAGCGCGCGCAGGTGGGCGGGGTTGGCGGTGCCAGGGATCGGCGCCACCAGCGGGTCGAGGTCCAGCAGCCACCGCAGGGCCGCCGCCGGGTCGGGCAGCAGACCCGCGTTCAACGGCCGGTACGGCACGTACGGAGTTCCGTTGGCCAGACAGTACGCGAGCGCCGGATCGTCCGGCTCGGCGGCGTTCAGGCAGTTCTGCACGGCGTCGACCGTCACCAGGGCGGCGGCCTCGCGGATCTGTTCGGGGGTCACCTTGGACAGGCCGATGGAACCGATCTTGCCTTCGGTCCTCAGGTCCTCAAGCTCGCCGACCTGATCGGCCAGCGGCACCGCGGGGTCCACCCGGTGCAGGTAGCACAGGTCGATCCGCTCGGTCCCCAGGCGACGCAGGGACGCCTCGACGGCGGCGCGCAGGTACTCGGGACGGCCCAGCGGCTTCCAGACGTTCGGCGTGGGCCGCACCATGCCGACCTTCGTGGCCAGCAGCAGCCGCTCGGAGTAGGGGTGCAGCGCGTGGCGGATCAGCTCTTCGACGGTGTGCGGCCCGTAGGCGTCGGCGGTGTCGATGTGGAGGACGCCGAGGTCGTCCACGGCCGTGCGCAGCAGCGCGATGGCGTCGGCCGGGTCGGCCGGCTCGCCCCAGGTGCCAGGGCCGGTCAGCCGCATGGTGCCCAGGCCCAGCCGGGGGACCTCCTTGCCCGCGATGGCGATCGTGTTCACGCGGCGGCCGCCCAGGAAGCGGTGATCGTTTCGACCGCCAGCTCGACGGCGGCGGCGTGCCCGTCGCTGGGCACCGGAACGTGCGGGACGGCGTAGGCGCTGAGGGCCCGGTGCAGCTGCTCGTCCACGGCCTCGCGGAACTCGCTGTCCGCCCAGTCGGGGTCCTTGCCCGGGTGCTCAGCCAGCGGCATCGCCGGGTCGAGGAGGGTGGCGAGGAACACCTGCGGGCGGGGGCAAGCCAGCTGCGCCAGGGCGGTCAGACGGGACAGCGCCTCGGGGTCGGGGTGCTCGCCGCGATGCCGGACGGCGGCCAGGTAGTAGGCGAGCGCGTCGAAGGGGGTGCGGTCCACGATCACGACGTCCGCGGTGAGCTCCGCCTCCAGGGCGGCGTTGGCGGTGGCGTGGATGATCCAGGCGGTGGACCGGTCGGTGTGGCGCGTCATCTTCGGGAAGCCGAGTTGGGCGGCCCGCTTGGCGAAGCCGCCGGTTCGGGCGACGGTGATGCCGGTAGCGCGCAACTCCATCTCGATGCGCCTGGCGAGGGTGGTCTTGCCGGTCGAGTGCGTGCCGGCGATGCAGAGGCGAAGCGGTGTCACCACAGTTTCTGTTCCTCGGATTTGGGGGCGGGTGGGAGGGGAGCGCCGGGCATTCCGGGCGGGACGGCTGCGGCGAGCAGTGCGTCCCACGTCTCGTAGTGCCCGGCGAGGGCGATCAGCAGCAGCGCGGTGGCGTGAGCGTCGTAGGCCGCGCGGTGGCGCTGGCCGGGGATGGCGGCCAGGTCGAGGCCGGTCATCCCGACCAGCGCGTCGAGGCTGTACCCGCCAGCCTTCGGGAAGGTCGCGCGGGCGAGCCGCAGGGTGTCCAGCACGCCGGCCGGCTTCCAGTCGGGCATGTGCCGCAGCAGAACGCCGTAGTCCACGTGCGCGTTGTGCGCGCAGATCCACACGCCTTCCAGAGAGGCGTGGATCTGGGGGCCGACCTTCTCCCAGGTCGGCGCCTGCTCGACGTCCTGGTTGCGGATGCCGTGCACCCGCCGTGCGAACGGCGTGATCGGGCTCGGCGGGCGCAGCAGGGTGGAGCGGACGGACGACGGCACCGGACTCCCGCCGACCACGGGGATCGCGGCGACCTCCACCAGCTCCGGGGGCTGTCCGCCGTTGCCTTCGACGTCCACGACGAAGACGGTGGGCCAGGTGCCGAAGTCCATCTCGGTCTCCTCTACTTCGGGTCGGTCCAGCCGATCTCGGCCCGGCCGTGCCGACGGGGGCGGTGGGGCTTGTCACGGTCGTGGACCTGGTAGCCGAAGCCGTGCTGCATGAAGTAGCGCGGCGGCTCGTTCAAGCCCTCGACGATGATGGCGCGTTCATCCACCTCAACGTCCCCGATCGCCCCGAGAGCACGGGCGGCTTCGGTGGCTTCCTCCAGGCTCGGGGCCTTCCAGGCGTCGCGGCACAGGCCGAGCTGCGCCACCGGGCAGATGTCGCACAACTCCCGGATGCCGTAGTGGCCGTTGTAGTCGGGCACCTTGTGGGCGTAGGCGACGCCGCAGCTGGTCTTGCGGAACAGGGGCCCGTACGGCTCGCCCTGGTCGTCGGGTCGGCGGAAGGCGGCGAGGATGCGCTGCTCGGACTCCTCCGGCATGATCTTGCGGCGGGCGGTGTCCTCGTACGGCATCGGCAGGCCGTGGTCGGCGTAGTACTGGGCGATCTCGTTGCGGAAGAACAGCCCGGTGAACACCGTCGCGTCGGCGTGCCTCGACAGCTCCAGGGCCCGCTGGATGTGCGCGTCGGAGTCGTTGAGGCCCGGCACGATCGGCCGCCAGTACAGCACCGTGCGGTAGCGCTCGGCGTGCCGGTGGAGCGTCTGGAGGCTGGCGGCGGCGATGGCCGAGTCCACCGGCTCGATGCCCGGGTGGTCGATGCCGGAGTGAGTGACCAGCACCGTCAACCGGATGTTGTGGAAGCTGTTCAGGACCTCGCAGTCCTCGGGGTCGACCCGCCACCTGGTGATGACCAGGACGTGGTTGGTCAGGCCCTGCTCGTCCAGCAGCCGCAGCGTGTTGAACGTGTGCGGCTTGACCACGGGGAGCATGGGGTCCGTCGCCCTGTTGAAGATCTGGATCGGCGTGCGGTGGGGCCGGAAGTAGCGGTGCCCGGTCAGCAGCTCCACCGCGGCCTCGTCGCTCATCAGCCGCCTGGGCGTCTTGAGCTCGAAGTTGTCGAACAGGTGGCGCACGCAGTACCCGCAGTCCAGCGGGCAGCCCACAATGTGGTTGAGCGACAGCCCGGACTTGCGGTACTCGATGACCTCGGCGAGCTCGGGCTTGAGCCCCGCGATCTGCCCGCTGGTCAGCAGGGGCAGCGGGCGCCGGGCCCTCGGGGTGGCGGTCGTCATCGGTGATCCTCCTTGATCTCCAGTAGCTGGTGCTGGCCGGCGCCGAACCACGTCCCGAAGTCCCGCCGCGCGGCACGGGGGTGGTCGGAGGTGTGGATCAGGTTCTCCACCAGACGCCGCTCGGCGCGGGCGGCGGTGAGGCTGTCGGTGCCCAGGTCGGCGCGGATGGTGCCCGGCTCGGCCTGGGTCGGATCGAAGTGCCCGAGGAGGCCGCGCAGCCGCTCAGGGATGCCCGGGGCGCCGTAGGCGAGCGCCACCTCGACCCGCTGCCCCACGTAGGTGGTGCGCAGGCAGCCGGGCACGTCCACCTCGAACAGGTCCCGGTCGACCAGCAGGTCCCAGTAGTGGACGTGGATCTGCCAGTCGGCGACGACGACCCGGCGCCGGTGCACAACCTGGGCGGCCGGCTCCAGCCGGGCCAGCACCTCATCGGCCAGGCCCCGGTGCAGGCAGTCCGGCTTGAGGAGGACCACGCTCCAGCGCGACCAGTCCACGCCGTGCAGCGGGTTCTGCCTCACGCGATCTCCCCGGTGGCGACCCGGGTGGGCCAGCGGCGTTCAAGTTGCCAGCGGGCCCCGGGCTCCAGCGCGTCGAGGGTCTGCTGATCGACCGGGTCCGCCGGGCAGTTGACGATCTGGCGGTGTGCCTCGAAGAGCAGGAGCACCCGCTGCCAGTACAGCGGCAGGTCCAGCCCGGCGACGTCGGCCGGGGTGTACTGGACCCGGTTGGTGCGCAGCAGCTCCTCGTGCTCCAGCACGGTCCGGATGTGCTTCCACGTGGTGCCGGCGGGCATCACCGGGCCCGGGAACAGCGGCGCGGCCGTGGGACCGCTGGCTGCCGACTCCTCCAGCACCTTGCCCGCGCGCTCCAGGTCCCGGACGCCGACGTGCATGGACCCGACGTGGTGGGTGTAGTCGCCCAGGCGCAGGCCGAGCAGGACGGCGGCGAACTCCTGGATCAGGGTGAAGGAGTAGACGTCGCAGACCATGCCGCGGTTGGCGTCGTTCGCGCGCATGTAGGTGACCATGTGCAGGTAGCCGTCACGGGCCAGCAGGTGGAGCCCGGCCAGGCACGGGAGATCGGGGTGACCGATCTCGTCCAGGTCGCCGGCCTGGAACACCGGCAGGTACGCGCGCTTGCTGTCCTTCTCGGCCCGCAGCAGTTCCAGCGCGCGGTCAAACGCGGACGGGGTGCCGTCCGACCGGGGGGCGAAGATCCGCGCCCCGTAGGACGAACCCTCGATCGTCGTCCCGTCGCGCGAGTCCGCCCGGCGGCGCGAGGCGTAGTGCCCGATCAGGTCGAGGTTCCGCAGGCCGCCCAGGTACCAGAGCGCCTCCGCGTAGTGGTACACGGGGTTGACCGGCCGGCTCGTCAGGTACAGGGCGCGCCGGCGGGGGTCGGTGAGCCGGAAGGCCGCGCCGATGATCTCGTGACTGTCGTTGCCCCGAGCGGTGTTGACGTGCTCGTGGTTCTCGGTGACGTGCCGCAGGACGGCGGCGTAGGCGTGCTGGAACGTGGGGAACACGGCGGGTGCGATCACGCTGAACTCCACTTCACTTGGTGCGGATCAGGTAGTCCTTCACGTCCGTGCGGCCGGCAGCGCGCCGCGCCAGGCCAGCACGACGGCGAAGTTGGTCCGCCTGGCCGCGCGGTGGCCCCACGCGGTGCGGCTCTTGTAGCCGAGCGAGGTCAGGTCGTCTCGGAGCTGGGCGATACCGTCGTGCCAGTGCGTCGCGGCGGCCTCCGGCAGCAGTCCGCCAGAGCCTCGCTCGTGGGGCGGCTCCGGGTGCCAGAGCACGCGGGCGCAGGCGTGTGCGCCGGGCGGCCACAGGACGCCGTCGAGGTCGCCGGCCGACACCTTGCCGATGGTCCGCCGCCCCTCCGCCTTGCGCGCCTTACGAACCTGCCGCAGCGCCCATGCCAGCTCCTCCCGGGGATCGGAGCCCCATCGGTGCCAGCCGTCTACCCAGTTGGGCCGCGTCGGGGGGACGCCCTCCCAGGCACCGGGCGGTGGCCACTCCGCCGGAGTTTCGAGGCCCGGCTCCCACACGAGGAGTTCCGCAGAGGTGAACCGCTCCGGGGTCCGGGGCGGCCCGGTCAGCGCCGCGCCGAGGCCGAGCGCCCGAACCGCCGCGAGCAGCGCCCCGGTGGACTCTTGCCAGTGCTCGGCGGCGCCGGCCGGGATGCGACCGGTCCTGTCGTCACGCTGGTACGCCGGGTCGGGGGTCCAGATGACGCGCAGGCACCCGAGCACGCCGGGCGGCCAGCACTCCGGCCAAACACCGGCCGCCTGACACCAGCCAGTGCCCTCGGTGACCTGCCTGTAGCGGCCGTCCTTGATGACCTCCCAGGCCCGGAACCCCGCTGTGGCGAGTTCCTTGTTCAGCCACCGCATCGCGTCGTTCATGGACAGATCTGCGATCACGAAAGGGCCTCCAGAACGGGAGCGGCCTGCGGGTGCATCTGGTGCAGCACGAGCAGCAGCTTGCAGACACCCGCAACCACCAGGACCTCGTTCAACTGGCCGATGCCCGGTCGGGCCACGAGCCCGCCGGCCAGCCGCGCCGCGCCCTCGACGACCTGCCCCATCCACGAGCGCCCCGGCTGATCCCGGTACAGCCCCTCCACCGCCGCGAGGAGCAGCAGCAGATGGCCGGTCAGCTCCTCATGGAGCTGGATGAGCGCGACGAAGCCCACCGAGCCGCCCACCGCAGCGGCCAGCCCGACCTCGTCCGCCGCCCGGACCGCCGCCTCGGCGGCCTTCACGTCCAGCGGATACCCGGTCTCAGTCACAGGCCGGCCCTCCCCGCCTGCCCGCCTCCACGACGTGCTCCACGTCCGGCCCCATGCACAGCACGCCGGGCGAGTCGAACGGCACCGACCAGTACGCCACCGCCCCGGAGGCCCGGTCCAGCGACGGCCGCGGAACACCGAGGAGCGCCCCGTCGCCGACCATGCTGACCCCGGGCACCCTCCACCGCCGGGCCACGCTCGGCCCGACCAGCGCCACGTACGACCGACCGCCCTGCGTGCAGATCACCGGCCCGTGGATCACGCGCGCCAGGTACGTGTCCACGTCTTCCTTGCCGGCCGCCGCGACCACGGTCCGCGCCGGGATCCTCACCCCGGAGAACAGGACGCCGGTGGGCATCAGCGCCGCACCGCGCTCCGTCCAGTCCTGCCAGACCGCGCGGCGCTCCATCGTCTGCACAGCGCAGATGAGCCACTGCGCCACCGCGGCCTCGCGCTCCACGCCGGTCACCAGGTGGCCTCTCAGGCCTCCGCCCGAATCAGTAGGGCCGCTGCGACCAGCAGTCGGCGGCGCCGCCGCGTCAACAGGGGCATTGCCAGACACGATGTCCTCCGGGGTACTCGCGAGTGATCGAGGGGAAACCCGGCCAGAAAGGCCGGGGCCTCCACAGCCTGGTCTCGTCGTCAGGCCGGGAGAGGTTCAGGACGCAGCCGACGGGCCGCCGGCGTGCGGGCCGAGCAGGCCGTCTAGCTAGCTCGACCCCGGCCGACGCCCGTGCGGTGCCCGCATCCGGGCGTGCCGGTGACGGCTCTGCGGGGCCGTCGGCGGCCTACTGTCGACCCTGATGCCGCCGCACGGCACGCACCGCTGTTGAATCTCCCCCGTGAGGAGGTGCACCGCCCGCAGGGCGAACAGCACCCGGCAGAACGAACCGATGAGGACGACGCCCGAGGCCAGGTCCGGCGGCGGGTCGCTGAGCATGCGGCGGGCGTCGCAGAGGATGCTCTCGGCCGGCCCCCGCATCGCCGCGTCCTCGGATAGTTCCCCGCAGGTGACGTGCACCGCGGCGATCAGCTGCGCCAGATGCCCGGTCAGCTCCTCGACGAACTCCGCCAACCCGTCCTCCGGCGGCGGCCCGCTCACCTGGGCGTCGACCGTGAACTGGTGCACGCGGTCCATCGCCGCGGCGATAGCCACGGTGTCGAGCCGGCCCGGCTCGTCAGGGGTGGGCTGCACGACGTCCTCCGAGAAAGACAGGGTGGGCCTCCCCGGTCTGGTGTCGTCAGTCAGACCGGGGAGGAGCTGGGCAGAGTCCCCGCAGGCGGGAGGTGTCACCACCTGCGGGGCCTCTGTGGTGGCCTCCCTCGCCCGACCCATGAAGCCGGAGGAGGCCCGGCGCGCCCCGACAGCGCGCCGTTTCGTCCGCCGACCGACGCCGGCGGACACCCGGGGAGCACGGGCCCCGGGAGCTTGTGGTGCCTATGCGACCGCCTGACGAGGCCCGACCGCCCATAAGCGGGATGTGCCGACCGCCGCGGCGATGACGGCCGCGCGCCGTACGGCCTGCGGCGTGATCGACGCCAGGTTCAGAACGGGCACCGGGGCCTGGAGGGGCAGCACGGCCCACACCTTCTTCCCTCCGGGGGTCAGCGCGGCGTTCCACCGCTCGGAGAGCCCGTCGACCAGTACCATGCCGCGGCCGGATTCGGCGAAGGGGTTGCCAACGGCGTCCGCCGGGATGAACGGCATCGCCCTGCTGCTGTCGTGGACGGTCACCACCAGGCGGTCCCCCTCGGGGAACAGGAACAGGGAGACCTGGTGCTGGCCGGGCGGGCTGTGCCGCACGGCGTTCGCAAGCAGCTCGTAGGCGATGGACATCAGGTCGTCGTGGTCAACGCCCTTGATGCCCCAGTCGATCAGCGTCTCGTGCAGCTTCTCCTTCACCGGGGCGATGACGCAGAGCCGCACGTCGGGGTCTTCGTCCGTCGCGTCGATCGCCAGGCGGTAGCCCCGGCCGAAGCGCCGCGCCCTCCGCCCGCTCACCGCTGCGCCCCGGCTTCGACCAGCTCCACCACGGGGGGAGCCGCGGGGACGGTCGGTCGTTCCTGCGTCCCGTCGGTGGGGGGAACCGTCGGGACGGGCGTGCGGTGGGTGATCAGGACGGCCGCGTGCTCGGCGAGGCCGGCCGAAAGCGCGTCCCAGTCCTTACGGCCGACGGCGAGCATCGTGCGGTCAAGGGTCACGACCATGACGACGTCGCCGCCGGCCACGAGCGCCATCACGCGCTGCCAGCCGGGGCGCTCGGCCGGCGGGAGGAGTTCGTCGGTGTCGGTGATGACCTCCGACACCGGGACGGTCTCGGCGGCGGCGCGCTGTTCGCACCATCCCTCCATCAGGGGGCCGCTGAGCTGGTCGGTGGAACACAGGTAGACGATCGCGGTGCGCATGGTGGGGGGCTCCTGTGGACGACACAGATGGTCGCCGCGCCCGGCCCCGACGGGGGTCGCAGGGCCGAGCACGGCAGCTCGGTAGGGAGCGTGTGCGCCACTGGGAATCCGGGGCCCGCGGTGAAGCTCAAGCGGGTGCCGACCTGAATCTGATGGCCAGTCACGTCGGGGGACGTGCAGCGGTCAGAGGGCGCTGACTCTTCCGCGAGGGGTAGGGCCCCGGGCGCTGCAAAGGGGTGCACCCGGGGCCCTGCTACGTACGGGCCTGACTACTCGTCGCCGCCGGTGGAACCGCCGGCGCTGTCGTTGTTGCCGCCCTCGTCGCCGGAGTGGTGGTCGTTGTTCCCGCTGCCGTGGTTGTTGTTGCTCATGGGTCTGTACCTCCTGGGGGCCGCCGAGGCGGCGTCAGTGTGGATACGTCTCCGCAGAATCCGTGAGGACCCGTGCCGGGAGCGCAGGACCGCACCACCGCGCCGTTGCGGGGGTGCGGGGCGACCGGTGCGCGATGTTCCTCGTGCTGCCCACCGGCTGCTGACATTCAGTGAACTGGTAGTCACGCAACTGGGGATAGGACATTCTGAGGGCGTTGTCTTCACGCCCCTAGGACACTTCCGGGGGGCCGACAGCGCGAGGGAGGCGAGGGGGTCGCCTCACCGGACTCAGGAGTGCCCATGGCAGACGCCCGCCCGAACACCGTGCTGAGAGCGCTGATGGAGGCCGCCGAGCTGTCCCACGAGGACTTGGCGAAGGCGGTCAACGAGGCCGAGGAGAAGCGGTTCGAGAAGCCGGGGAACGCCAGCGGGCGCCAGGTCCGCAGGTGGCTGTCCGGAGAGACGGCGATGCCCCAAACGCACTACCTGGTCAGCATGATGGACGTGTTCGGGCTAACTGGCGACGCCTTGGGCTTCGCTCTTTCGGGTAAGAGACTGGCTGAGCTTGCCGCGTTCCAACCGGCCTCTACGCTGCTGGTGAAGACCCCTGACCAGGAGGACCACGTGCTCCGACGCTCCTTCATGCTCGCCGCCGCAGGAAACTTGCTGTCCTTCGCGTTCGCTCCGCTACCGAGCAGCGGGCGGATAGGAGCCAGCGACGTCGAAAGAATCCGCGAGAGCATCACCAAGCTGCACGAAGTGGACGACCTCTACGGCGGTGACCAACTGGCCGACATCGCCGAAGAGTTCGTCCGACAGATCGAGAAGGCCATGGCCCGCTGCCTGTACGGGCCCAGCGTCGAGAAGGCGCTCTACCGCGTGATCGGCGAACTGCACGCCTCAGCCGGATGGTTCGCATTCGACAGCGGCGACCAGGAACGCGCAAGCAAGAACTTCGACTCCGGCCTCCGCGCAGGCCTCCTCGCCAGCGACCGGCAACTCCAGGCCCGCATCTGGTCGTACATGGCCCGCCAGTCCTGGGCGCTCGGCCGCGCGACCGAGACCATCACCATCGCGCGCCTGGCCCTCGACGCAACCCGCAACAACCGCGACCACCGGCTGAGTGCCCTCCTCCACGGCCGACTCGCCCTCGGCTACGCCGCCTCCGGACAGAAGGCCCAGACCGGCAACTCGCTGGCGAGAGCCGAGGCCGTCCTCGACCGCATCGGCCCCGACCCGGTCGCCCCGTGGCTCGCCTTCGTCGGCGCTGGCGAGGTCTTGTCGGCCGGGGCGCTGGCCTACATGAATCTCCGTCAGCCCGGCAAGGCGGCGCAGCAGGAAGAACAGGCGATGGCGCTCCGCCCCTCGGGGTTCAGGAGGAACCAGTTCGCTACGTCCGTTCACCTCTCGCAGTGCTACCTGGCAGACGGCCAGGTCGAGCTGGGGATCAGCATGGCCGGCAAGGCGCTGGACCTCTACCCGACCGTCAACTGCCCCCGCTGGGCGGTCCACCTCGGCACAGTCCGGGACAAGGTGGCCGGGATGGATCTTCCCGAAGGCGACGTCTTCGTGGAACGCTACGACACCGTCACCGCCGCCTAGGGATTAGGAGCAGCAACGTGGCCGCCCACCCCGGACCGACCCTGACCGTCACCTACTACACCACCGAGCACCTGCCCGAGATCGAGCCGGTGCTGCTCGACCTCTACGCCCGGATCTACGCCGAGGAGAAGGCGGGGGACGAGTTCTTCACCATGGAGGCGTTCACCGGCCGTCTCCACCGTCAGGCCGCCGGTCCGCGCTGGGGCTGCGCGCTCGGGGAGGTCGACGGCCGGCCGGTTGGCTACGCCTACGGGTTCGCCCGCCGCGCCGACTACCAGTGGGGCGGCCTGATCGAGACGGAGCCCGGCGCCGACCTGACGGAGACGGACACCCGCACGTTCGCCTTCTGCGAGATCATGGTCCTTCCCGAAGTCAGGGGCACCGGCATCGCCCGCACCCTCCACGAGGAGCTGATGTCGCACCGCCCCGAGGAGCGGTCGCACCTCTTGGTCGAGGAGGAGCACCCGAAGGTGCGGGCGCTCTACGAGCGGTGGGGCTACGAGAAGATGGGGATCATGCAGCACCCCGGATCGCCCCGATACGTGTCGATGTTCCGACAGATCACCCTCTGATCCAGCGGACCCGACCGCATTCGGCGCCACCGCCACCGACCCCGGGGTAACAACGCGCGGCGCCCTCCCCGGGCACACGGCCGCGGCCGGCACCGACAGGAGTAGGCGTCCAGGGTGGCTCTCCTCCACAGCGGAGGGGGCGCCGTACGATTCGAGCGTGGCCAAGAAAGAAAAGACGTTCGATTTCCCTGATGATCTCCAGAAGGCGCAGCGCAAGCTCAACGACGTTCAGGCGCGGCGGCACGCCTTCCTCGCCAGCCTCCCCATCTGGGGAGGCAACCTAGATGCCGCCAAGCAGGGTCTGGGCGAGGAGCAGGTCACGGAGTCCAAGCGTTTGGAGGAGGAAGAGCGCCAGGCCAGCCACGCTGTGTGGTCGGACAACTTCTGGGCCACGCTCTCGCCCGAGGACCGCAGCGACGCCCGGTCCAAGCTCAAGCACCTCCCTCCGGCGCCGGAGACCAGCGCGTAGCGAGCGCTTCCCGCCCGTGTGCTCCAGGCGCTGGAATACCGGTAGTCCCAGCCCGCCAGGAGGTGCGGGCGCCGCAACTCTGCCCCATGGTCGACCTATGGCGATCACCGTGCTGTTCGAGATGGGGCCCGGGCAGAGCCCCGACCCGGAGGACGAGAGCTCGGGGGTGCTGCGAGTGCACGCCGCCGGGGCCAGCGCGGAGGCGGTCGAGGACCCCCTGGAGCAGACCCTCTGCGGGCTCAGCACGGCCGCCATGGTGCACTCGCACTACCGGCCGGCCCGCCCAGGCGAACCTTGGTACCCGGTCTACCTCCGGGCGCGTCGGTGCCAGCAGTGCGAGGACGTCCTGCGGCGGATCTGACTGCCCGCTCACAGCGGTGCCCCGCCGAAGGGGGGGTCCGGCGGGGCACCGCTGGCCGGTGGGGGGAGCCCGGCCAGGCACGCCCAGCCGAGGGGGGTCCGGCCGGGCGCTTCCCGAGTCTGCACCCGACGCGTGATCGGAGTGCACGGTTCGCTCATGTTGGTCCAGCGCGGCCCGCACCCGCGCCTCCTGCCGAGTCCTCGCGCTCGCCGGATCACGCCCGGTGAGGATTGAGGGCCTGGAGCCGGGACGAGAAGCCCGGGTCGGCGTCCGGCCGGTAGAGCCGGCCCGTGGCCGGGTCGAGGTGGCGCCACGAACCGCGGACGCCGAGCCCGCAGACCATCAGGGTCATCGTCTCCCCGGGCGCCTCGACGTGCGTCACCTCGTGGTACAACTCCCGCGGCACCCCGTTGACGCCGCCCTTGCGGTGCTCGACGCCCAGTTCCTCCACGACCCGGCCGGCGTCGAGGACATAGCGGTCTTCGGCGTACCCGCCGGCGAGGATGAACGACTCGAACCGCCAGGGGTGGCTGTGCGGGCGAGGCGCACCGTCCGGCCCGCGCAGGTCGGGCAAGTGCCAGATGTTGATCTTGACGGTCCGCTCGGCGTCCTCTCGCAAGGTCAGCTCCGCCTTGCTCAGCCGGCCATCGAGGTCGGGCACCAGCCACCAGCGCATCGGGTCCGTGAACGTCGACCACGCCAGCGGGCCGACCTCGGGCGCATGGGCGGCGACGGCCGCCGCCGCGGTCTCGTACTGGGCCTCACTGAGCAGCAGGCCGGGGGCAATCCGGATGGGTTCCATACCCACGACGATGACCCTCCGCAACACCCCTCCACCAGAGGGTAGCTGTTTCCACTTTTCTCCACTTGTTTCCGGAAACAGGACAACACCCCGTGACCTGCCGAAAGCCGTGGAAGTGAACCGCCCGCCCCTGGAGCCGTAGGGGCGGGCGGTCCGTCAGGGGGCCGCCGGCGGCGGGTCGCCGTCGTCGCCAGCGGGCCCGGGCACGCAGAGCCGGGCAAGCCTGGTGTTCGCCAGGTCGACCGCGTCCCGCAGTGAGCCGCCGGCGTTCGGGTGCAGCTCGTGCTCGATGCCGCTGACCCGCTCCTCAATGACCGCCACGCGCTCAACGACCCCCGGCCGGGCCGGGACACCCGGGCGGGCCGGCTCGCCGACCCAGTCGTCGGCCAGCTCCTCGATCCGGCGGGCCAGGCGCAGCCCGGCACGGACGACCCGCCACAGGCCGGCGCCGACCGTCCCGAGGACGGTGGCCACGCCGGCCCACAGCAGCACGACGTCCAGCACCGGGACACCGGTGCTCACCACTCACTCCTCCCGAGGGGTGTGGCGCGCGGCCCAGCCCGCCACGAAGGAGGCGGCGGTCGGCAGGAGCGCCAGGACGAACGGGCTCAGCGAGTCCGGCATCCAGCTGATCAGCCGGGCGTTGTCCTGCACCGCCGCGATGGTGGCGAGCAGGCCGGTCGAGCCGAGGTAGGCGAAGGCGGACGCAGCCGTCACCTTCGTCTCCACGCGGTTCTTGGCCATGGTCGTGTTCCTCTCAGTCGATGACGTCGAAGCCGTGCTTCGCGCCGAGTCGGGTGAGGCTGGCCCGGCCGGGGATGCCGTCGGCGGCCTGGCCCGGGGCCCTGCCGCTGTATCCGCAGCGCTCCTGCCACCCGGACATCGCCGTCACGGTCGTGGTGCCGTAGTGCCCATCGCTGTACGGCTTGGCAAGCAGGCCTTCGTCGACCAGGGCGGCCTCGACGGCAAGGACCCCCGGGTAGGTGACGGGCGTGCCCGCCATGCCGGGGTTCGTCCGGGCCGCAGTGACCAGCTGGGAGAGGGACACCTGCGGGCGGGACGGCGGCGGCACCTGGCGGGGCGCTCCGTGGCCGAGGCGGGTCGCGATCCGGTCCCGCATCGCATCCATCGGGAAGCCCAGCGGGTCGACCTTCCCGGGCTGCCACTCGCGGTGCCCGATGACGGAGGCGGCCGTCCAGCCGTGGGCGCGGCACAGCGCCGCCGCGAACTGCTCGATCGCGAGCAACTGGAGCTCGGGCCACGGGTCGTCGCCCGTCCCCAAGTTCTCACACTCGGCGCCGTAGAACGCCCTGTTGCCGTCGACGCTGGCCTGGACGTCGGGCGGCAGGGCGCGCTCGGCGACGACCGCGGCGAGGACGCCCGGGTCGCCGAGGCCGGCGTGGTTGGTGCGGCCCCAGCCGATCGTGAAGATCGTGCCGTCCTTGGCGATCATGACGTGGCACAGCGGACCGGGCAGCCCCTCGTACCCGTCGTGGACGATCCGCACGGTCGCGTCGGTGCCGCGGGTCACGGTGTGGTGGATCATGACGCCGTTGACCGGACCCCAGGGGCCGCGGCTGTTGCGGTTGTGGGTACGCCAGCCACCGGTCTCGACGACGGTCGCGCCCTCGGCGCGCAGTGCGGCGAGAAGCTGGTCGGCAGTCAGTGGTGCGCTCATCGTTGGTGTCCTCCTCGTTGTCGCTCCTGTCCGGACGCCCAGAAGGGGCATGTCCGGACACGGTGTCCTCGGTGTCCGCTGGTCGGTCTTCGATGCCCGGCGGGCCAGTGCCCGGCCTGCCCTGTCCGGATGGTGTCCGCCCAGCTCACGGGCCGTGCCAGGGTCACGGATCCGGGTGTCCGGACAACGCCCGGACACCCGGCGTCCGGTGCCCGCGTCAGTTCTCATCGCGGTCCGCCCGACACGGCGGCCTGGCCGGCCCAAGGAGCGCCGACCCGGCGTCCCGCTGCGGGACCGGTTGCGGCGGATCGGGGTGCGGCTCGATGGCCTGGAGCGGTGGGCTGGGCACCAGCCGGGGCACGTCGCCGGAGAGGTCGACGGTGTAGTAGGTGCCGTCGAGCAGGGCCACGCCAACGGGCGGCAGGGCCTCGTTGCCGCCTTGGGTGAGGGCGGCACCGAGGGCCCGCTGCGTCGCCGTGGCGGCCCTCAGCGGGTGCTGTGCGGCGCGCTGGCCGGGTGCTGCGGGCATCAGGGACCTCCTGGAGGCGGCGGGTCGTAGCCGAGCGGGATCAGGGACACCCCGACTTGCTCGCCGCCCTGGTCGCTCCACTCGACCTCGACGTCGGACAGGCGGTAGGGCACGGTGACGGCACTGCACATGCCGGTCGCCTCGACGTCCAGGCGCACGCCGGCCACGAGCTGGTCGATCGTCACCGGGGCGGTCGCGGTGAGCCGGGAACCGGCCGGGATGCTCAGGGAGATCGGCACCGGGAAGCGGCCGAGCATGGAGGCCTGGGCGAGCTGGAGCAGGTCGTAGCCGGACATGTTCTCGGCCTGGGTGACGACGAGGCTGTCCAGGCGCCCATACGCGGTGTTGGTGTAGCCGGACAGGCCCCAGGACGCGCCCGTGATGTCGTTGCCGGTCTGGTTGGTCGCCCAGACGATCGCCGCCCCGGACGGGCCATCTTTGATGAGCTGGGCGTCGCCGGCGATGTCGTCGAGGGTGAGGCGGGCCTGCGGCCGGTCGCTCGCCGTCTGGGGCCGCCCGAGGACCAGGGCCCGGCCCACGGTGGTGTACTGCAGTCCGCGCGGCACCAGCTCGTCGTGCAGGATCCGCAGCACGGGGACGAGCCAAATGGACGCGTCGTCGCTGCCGTCCTTCTCGAACCGGGTGGTCACCGGCGAGTCCTGGCGGACGATGTACGGCAGCATCCTGCACCAGTCCGGCGGGGTGCTCAGCCCCGGGTCGCTGACGTTGAGCCGGATGATCGTGTCGGCGATCTCCTGGACAGGCCCGGCGTGCGTTGTGCCGGTCGCGTTCACGAACCGCAGCCGGTAGGTGTTCACCACGCGGCCGAGCCAGGCGGCCATGTCCTGCCCCTCGATCCGCAGGCTCGTCCGGCTTTCCACGACCCGGGTCACCGGCCCCTGCCAGACGAGCTCGCTGTCCCGGTAGACGGTCAGCTCGTGCACCCAGGGCTCGATGTCGCCGAGGAGCCCGCAGCAGTCCGGCGCCAAGGACTTGGAGATCGTCACCTGCCCTTCGGAGACGTCGTTGATCGTCCGGTTCCACTTCACGTGGGTCAGCGAGTCCACGCCTGGCGTCGTGAACGGCCGGGCGCCGCCCCGCCAGTGGACGACGGCCCTGTACTCCTGCGCGCACCCCAGCACTCCCGGCACGGCGCGTCACCCCGCATCCGCGCGCGCCGTGAGCAGCACCCGCGCCCGCGCATCCGAAGCGGTCGTCGCCGCGGTGGACAGGATCTCGATGCACAGCCCGGTCGGGCAGTCGAAGACGGGCCACTCGAAGGCGTGGCCCTGGCGGCCGTACACGAGGGGCGCGCTCGTGGCCGTGCCGGCCGCGTTGCACTGCACCTCGGCCCGCTGCACCCTGCCGTCCACCCGCAGTGTCGACCCGGCTGGCAGGTACGGGATCTGGATGTCGGAGCAGATCCCGCACGGGTCCGGGCTCAGCGAGCAGTCGCCGAGGACGTTGGGGCGCAGCCGGACGATCAGGCGGCGAAGGTCGCTCGCCCCGGTCTCCAACTCCAGAATGGGCACGGCCTCCAGCCACTGGTACATGTCCGTTGGCGGGATCGAGATGACCGTACGCCGGAACGTCGCCGAACCGCTCGGGTAGCAGGCGTCGACCGGGACCGGCGGGCGGACCGGGAGGGCCGGCGGCGGGCAGGCCGGATCGTCCAGGCAGTCGCCCGGCTCGACGCACAGCCCGTAGATGGCATCCGGGTCGAGCGTCACCTGTGCCCCGGCGGCGAGCTGGCTCCACACCGTGGTGCCGGGTAGCGGATCGCGGAAGATCCACGGCTTCGCCGCGCCCAACACGAACTCCACCTTCGCGATGATCGCCTCGGCCAGGTACTCGGCTTCGGTGACCTTCGGGCCTTCCAGGAGCGCGACGTCGTACAGGTAGCGCCGTTGCGCCGAGCCGTCTCCGGTCGGGCAGCAGGCGAACGTGGTCAGGGTCTCCCCCGTGCAGGTCCCGCCGCAGCCGGCACCGTCGAGGGCCGAGGACAGCCAGGCGAGCCCGTACGAGAGCGCGCACTCGTCGACGGCGATGAGCAGCACCGTGTACGCGATCTCCCGGTGTGCGCGGCGGACGATCCCGAGGGCGGCACCGTCCCCGACGAGCTGGACCGGCGAGCGGCTGACCGTCGAGGCCTGGAAACCGGCCGCGTCGAGGCCCATCACGCCGAGGAAGCCGGCGGACTCCGGGATGTTGGGGTCGTACCACGGGGCGTCGTCGCCGCTCGGGTTGGTGTACGGCGCGTGCCCGAGGGCCTGCGGCAGGCTCGGGCAGTCCTCGCAGTCGACGGGGAGGCAGTGGGCCCGCACGTAGGCGGCGGCGCGCGAGGAGTTGACGACCTCCGCACACCCGAGGTCCGCGTAGTCGATGAGCATCGTCATACCCCCGTCGCGACGGCGATCCGGCCGTAGAGGTGCTGGGAGAGCACGTACGGGTCCGAGACCTGGGAGTTGATGTGCCAGTTGTGCGTCACCTGCGACGCCGCGCTGCGCCCCCCGCTGCGGCCCGACGGTCTCGGCGCGCCGCCAGCGGCGATGCCCTGGCTCGCGAGGATGTCCAGGAGACCGGACTGAGCCGCGAGTTCAACGGCGCGGCGAGGGCGGCTGAGCGGGATGATCACCTCGGGGCCGGCCTCACCGACGAGGCCGACGACCGGGTGCCGCACGATCCCGCCGTCGGCGAACGGCAGCAGATCACGCACGACCGACGGCAACCCGTCCTTGATCTTCGCAACGATCCGGTTGCCGATGTTCCCCAGGGTGCTGACGATCCGGCCCGGCAGCGAGGAGAACAGGTTGACGATCGAGTTGAGCAGCGAGCTGACCGCGTTCGAGACCCAGCCGATCGCGTTGGAGAACGCCCCGCTGATCCAGGACCCCACGCTGGACAGGGCGCTGCCGACACGGCTGGGGAGCCCAGAGAAGAAGGAGACGACCGCGTTCCCAAACGAGGAGGCGGCATTCATCGCCCAGTTCCCGGCAGACGAGAACGCCGACGACACCTGCCCGGCGACGCCGGAGATCGCGGACCCCACTCGCGCAGGCAGCGCCTGGAAGAACCCGACCGTCGACGATGCCCACGAACTGAGCGTCGCCGAGGCGGAGTTGAATGCCCCCGCGAAGACTCCCCCGATCGCGGAGCCGAGCCAGGACATCCCGGCCGCGATCTGTCCCGGCAGCGCGGTCGCGTCCTGGACCACGCCGGTGAAGAACGAAACGACCTGCGCCTTCGCCCAGTCGAACGCAACGACGAACGCGTCACCGATCACCGAGTTCAGCGCGACCAGCGCATCGGCGATCTGCACCGGCAGGACGGTGAACAGGTAGATCAGTCCGGCGAAGGCCGTCAGCAGGGCGATGCCCACGCCGGCGACGGCGTTGACGAAGGCGTCGACCAGCAGGCCGGGGAGCGCCTGGATTCCGGCGACGATGCGGCCTGGCAACGCCTGGAAGAAGGAGACGACCGCGTCGATCCCCGCCGAGATCCCCGCCGAGGCTGCGGTCAGCGCGGAGGTGAAGAACGCGCTCAGGGTGTCCCGGAGCGAGGCGAGCTTCGAGACGATCCGGTCCGGCAGCCCAGAGAAGAAGCCGGCGGCCGTGTCGATCCACCCGCTGACGGTCGCGGTCGCCTGGTCGAAGTAGCCGGTCAGCGACGGCCCGACCGACGAGAACGCCGCGACGATCCGGCCGGGCAGCGCCGCGACCCACGAGACGGCCGCCGCCAGGCCGTTGACGAGCGACGCAAGCCCGCTGACGACCCGCTGGATGATCGGGACGACGACATTGATCGCCCCCCACGTGCCGAACGACGCTTCGACCGCCAGGACCCGGCCCTGTACCTGGACCAGCAGGGTGAGCAGCGGGGCGAACGCCTCGATGAGCGCTACCAGGGGCGGCAGCAGCGGCAGCAGCGCCGAGACCAGCGCGGTGAACGCCTGCGCCAGCGGCCCGAGTGCCGGCAGCAACGCCGCGCCCATGGCCGCGATCACCGGCGCCAGGGCGGCGACCAGCCGCACCAGGACGTCGGCGAGGACCGCCAGCAGCGGTGAGAGGCCTGCGAGCAGGGCGGCGACCGCCTGCCCGACCCCGGTGGCCAGGGGCGTCAGCGCGACGGCGAGCTGGGCGAACGCGGCGGCGATCCCCGGCAGGACCGGCAGCAGGGCTCCGGTCAGCGCGGAGATGATCGGCGCGAAGAGCGCCGCCAGCGCCTGGAGCGTCGGGGCCAGGGCGCCCGCGACGGCGGCAACGACCTGGCCGACGAGCGGCAGCAGCGGGGCCAGGGCGCTGGCGACCGCGGCGACCGCCGTGCCGACGGGGCCGAGGCTCGGGCCGATCGCGGCCAGCCCGACCGCGAGGGCGCTCGCGACGGTCTGGAGGCTCGGGGCGATCGCGGCGATCGCCGGGCCCAGGCCGTTGATCAGCCCGACGATCGCCGGGCCGAGCGCGGTGAAGACCGGCGCGAGCGCGGGGGCGATCGCCCCGACCTGGGTGACCAGCGCGGCCAGGATCGGGCCGAGCTGCGCCGCGATCTGGCTGACCGTCTGGAAGACGTTGCCGATCGCCTGCTGCCCTCGAGCGGAGGCGACGAACGCGGCGAACGCCCCGGTGATCTCGCGGAGGTTGGCGAGGAAACCCCCACCGGAGGTCGTCGCGGCGGAGAAGAGCCCTCCGATGATGCGCCCGACGTTCGCGACGACGCCGCCGAGCTGCGCGAAGACCGTGAGCGCGCCGTCGACCCAGCGGACGGCATCGCCGGACTGGCCCGCCTCGAAGAGGAACGAACCGAACGAGGCGGCGGCCCGCTGAAGTCCGCCGGCGAGGCGGGTGCCGAACGCCTCGGAGACGGCGCGGCCGATCTCCAAGACACCCTGGACGACGTCCTCGGCGGACTGGGCGACGCCGCCCATGGCCGCTTGGGTGCCCGCCAGGATGCCCTGGACGTTGCGGACCCCATCGCCCGACGCGACGTAGCTCAGGACCGCGGAGGCGGCGCGCCCCCACTCCGTGGCGATGCCGGTCAAGGCCGCCTTCAGCGGGCCCTGGAGCGCCCGCGCGGTGGCGGTGATCTGTCCCGCGACCGGCCCGAACAGCCCGTCCTGGACCGAGCTGCGCAGGTCGTCGAAGGCCGGCTTCAGCGCCCGGACTTCCCGGGCGGCCGACTGGGCCTTCGGGCTGAGCGCATCGAGCGCTTCGTCGAACGCCTTGGCGTCGCCGGTCAGCGCGGCCCCGAAGGCGTCTCCGACGCCCATCAGCCCGAGCTTGAGCGTCCCGAGCGCGGCTGCGAACCCGAGGGCTGCCGAGGGCAGCGCGGCAAGGATGCCGGCCGCCGGGGCGAGGGCCGCGAGGAGGCCGCCGACCGACTGGGCGGCGCTGGCCGCCGCGATGCCGATCGCGCCGAACTTGAGGAGGCCTCCGAGGGTTCCGGCGACGCGGCCGGCGACACCGCCAAGGGCGGAGAGGGACCGGGTCAGCCGGTCGTGGTCGACGTCGGTCTCGACCCGGACCGGCGGCGCGTGGTGCGCCCGGATCCGCTCGTCGACGCCGGTGAGGTCCGGGACGACCCGGACCTTGAACTCCTCGCGGGCGAGGGCCGCCCGGATGCGCTCGGCGAAACGCGCGAGGTCCGGCAGGACCGGGATGTTGATCCCGTCCAGGTCCCGCAGACCCGCGACCAGCCGCGCGTCGAAGCGCCGGAGGTCCGGCAGGACCGGGATGTTGATCCCGTCCAGGTCCCGAAGGCCGGCGACCAGCCGAGCGTTGAAACGGCGGAGATCCGGCAGGACCGGGATGTTGATCCCGTCGAGATCCCGAAGGCCGGCGACCAGCCGCGGGCCGAAGCGCCGGACGTCCGGGTCGATCGGGATGCGGAGCCCGTCGAGCCCTCGGAGCTCGCGCCGGAGCCTGGCCCCGAACCGGGCGATGTCCGGCTCGACCTGGACCGCGATCGCACCGCCTGCGCGCAGGCCCCGCTCGATGTTCCGCCGGATCGTGGTGCCGACGGTGCGGGTGCTGCGGTCGAGCGCCTGCTGGATGCGCTCGCCGAGCGTACGCGCGTCAGCAACCGCGCCCGCATCATCGAGCTCGATGCGGATGCGGCCGGCGCCGTAGTCCTCCTCGGCGGCCAAGGCAACCTCTGCTTCTCAGCGGTGGTTGCCCGGCCCAAAACCAGCGGCGACTACAGACTAGCTGGTCCGTCTCCCGGCGAGCTGTGCGTCCTCGGCGGCCAGCTGCGCCATCAGCGCCTGCGCGCTGGCGGCGTCGAGGCGGGTGCCCGCCGGGCGCATGCGCCGGCCATCGGCGGTGCGCGGCGGCGTGTAGAGCCGTGCGCGGTTGCGCTGCCGCTCGGTGTCGTCCGCTGCGGCGTCATCGATGGCGGCCTCGGCGGCGGAGAGCATCACCCGCAGCGGCCACTTGTGAAGGTCTACGCCTTGGAGCGCGAGGTGCCCCTCCCAGGACTCCCAGGCCGCGGCGATGCTGTCGCAGAGCCGCTGGACGACGTAGGAGGGCGCTGGCCTCCGTACAGCTCCACGACCCACTCCATGAGCTCGATGAGCACCCGGTCCGGCAGCCGCAGCCCGCGGTCGACCACCCGGGCGCCCTTGCGGCCGTCGGCGGCCTCCCGGGCCTCCGCCGGGTCGCCATGGGAGCTGGCCGTCTTCCCGCCCACGACGACGTCCCAGCGGGCGAACTCCTCGGCGGACTCGGGGAGCATGAGGCTGGCGAGGAACTGGCGCAGGGCGACGGTCGCATCGCGGACCTGCCCAAGGTCGAGGGCCGGATTCGTAAGGTCGAGGTTCAGGCCCTTGTAGGTGCCCTGGAGCCGGCTGTAGGACTCCAGGAACTCGTCGCCCAACGCCTCGGGTTGGAACAGCAACGTGTGCGCGCCGACCTCGGCGACGTGCGGCGTTGTGTTGAGCGCGAACTTCTTGGTGGCCACGGGTAGCCCTTCCTCCCGCGCAGGTCGCCCGGCCCAGAACCAGCGGCGTACCTCGAAGGGTAGCCGTGGGTCGGGCCGGGCTGCTCGCCGCCGACTGGCGGGCGGCTCAGGCGGGCATCGGGTTCGGCAGACCGGCGAGCTCGGCGGCCTGGTCGCCGGTCAGCTCGCCTGCGGCGTCGAGCGCTTCCGCTACGGCAAGCACCGCCGGCCAGTGCCGATCGAGGATTCCCTCGACCTGGTCCCCGAGGAACACGTACCGGCCGAGCACAGTCTCCAGGTCGTACGAGCCAGTGAGGGCGATCAGCCTCTCGATGGCCCGTCCACGGTCGTTCAGGGCAGCCATCTCGGCGGCCCACCCTCGCTTCTCTGTCCACCGGCCTTGTTCCCGGAGCCATCGCTGCTCGGCCCGCTCCCCGGCCGCGAACTGCATGATCACGGCCGAGTGGCGCAGTTCGTAGGGCGCGTGGGTCACCGCCCCGGTGAAATCCAGCCGAGGCCCGCACGCAGGGACCCACGAGTAGCTGTCGACTTCGACGGTCTTGACGTGCATCCCGACATCGAGGGAGACGACGAGATGGCCGGCCTCGTGAACACACACCGCCCGCCGGTGGGTGACCGGATCCAGACCCGGGACGTGGCCGTGGCAGCACCAGCTCTCGGGCTCAGGGTGCCTCGTGAAGTAGGAGGTCCCGTCCTTGAGGGTGGACAGGTATGGAGGTGGGACCTCGTCCTCGCCGCCCGATGCGCTCACCTACGTCACTCCTCTCCGCCGACTCAACACGAGGCAGCCTCTGGGGTACGAGCGGATCAGCGTCCGGGTTGGCTTAGGAGTTCCCACTGCCACGGCCAGGGTGGTCAGCTGCCCTCGCGCAACGCTCGCTGGAGGAACGGATTCGGCTTCGTGCCGGGGTGGTGGACGACCTTCGCGAACACCGTCCGGCCACCGACCTCGAACCGCAGCGCCTTCGCACGGCGGGGCCTGATGATGTGCGGGCGGGTGCCCTCGATGACGTACCGGGTCGCCGGGTGATCGCAGACGATGACGCCCTGGAGCCCGCGCGGGCCCTCGGTGATCTTCCACGAGATGAAGTCGCCCATCCGGCCGGGGGCCATCCGCTCGGCGATGGCGGCGGTCCGCTCGGTGCGCCGGCGCAGGCCTCGCTCGGCGAGCCCGCCGCGCAGTCGCAGGAGCCGGGCGATGCGGCCTTGGTCAATTCGGACTTCTACGCTCATGGGCCCTCCTCTGTCGGGCATCCGCAGGTCGGCAGGGCCACGGTGACGCGCTGCTCGACGCCCATGCACCCGCCTTCGGGTTCCAGGAGCCGGCCGGGGCCGAGGTAGAACTGCGGGCCGCGGCGTCCACCGCCGGTCGCTGTCGGCAGGCAGCACAGCACGGCATTGTGGATTGTCGCTATGTCGATGTTCACGGTACGGGCGGCGGCCGACAGCTCGTCGCAGGCGGGCGGGCAGCCGCGCTCGTCCATGACCGGGGCGCAGCGCAGCAGGGTGATGACCAGCTCGACGGCGACCGTCGGCGGCGCGCAGTTCCGGGCGCCTTGCAGCGCCCGGTCCTCGGAGGGGAACGCGCTGGTCGCGAGGAGCCGGGCGACGTGAACGGTCAGCTGGCCGCCGGCTGCGTCGCTGCTGCACGGGTCGTTGCAGCCGTCCCAGGCCGGTGGGCCGGGGACGACGCACGCCCGGCACGGACAGCCGGGCTGACCGTCCACGGCCGCTGCGGTCTCCTCCAGCTCGGCGCAGACGCAGCCGAGGAGCGTCTCCGCGAGCTCGTGCGCGCCGAGTGGGTTCATGGCCATGTCGTCACCCTTGGGCGCCGGAAGTCGGGGCTGTAGACCCTGCTCGGGGAGTCCAGCCGGTGCGGGTTCACGGTGCTGAGCCAGAGGTCGACGAGCGGCAGGCCGGTGCGGCCCTCGGCGAAGACGATCGTCGGGTCGGCCATCTCCAGCTCGACGCCCTGGCGCACGACTCGGGTGACGTTCCCCGGGAGCCGGCATTCGCCGCAGCCGCGAGTGCCGGGCGGCAGGCACGCCAGGATCAGCTGGCAGGTCAGCTCGGACACGGCGGCGATCGCGGCCTCGTCCAGCGGCAGGCCGACCCGGTAGGTGACGGTGAACGTGCCCGGGGCGCCCTCGGGGGCGGCCATGTCCTGGCAGGTCGGCCAGCACTCGCCGTCGGTGCGCACCAGCAGCCCGGGGGCGTCGACCCGGTACGCCTCCGGCACGAGGACCTGGCCGTCGACGGCGACGGCAACGACGTCGTGCACCGGGCCCTCCAGTCGGACTTCGCACAGTTCCCCGCAGGAGCAGTTGGAAGCGCAGCCGCACACGGAGGCGTTGCGCCACGCCCCGTCGGCACCGGTGTACGGCACCCAGGGGCCCGTGCCGGCGCCGGCCTGGAACGAGACGGGGGCGTCGTCGAGGCAGGCCCGGCGGCACGGCCGCACCGTGACCGGGCAGGGTCCCCAGCGCATGCCGGACAGCCGCCACAGGGTCTGTGAGGCCACGCGCTGCCAGCGGTCGATGACGGCCTGGTCCAGGTCGTCGGGGAGCTTGCAGCACAGCTCGACCGGCCACGGGTCGCACAGCCCGGTCTGGAGCGGCATCAGCGCCTCCTGGGTGGCGGAGAGCTGGCCGCCCGCGAGCACCCCAACTCGCGGGCGGCCGGGGCGGCGGTCACGCGCAGAGGACCGGGGTGTAGTCGCAGGAGGGCTTCGGCGGCTTCACCGTGGTGATGAAGGTCCGCCGGTGGCAGGCCGAACCGATCGGGGTGAGCATCTTGCCTGCAGCGCCGGCCGCGTCGATCGGCATGACGTCGTACGGGCCGGTCCCCCAGCCGCCGCCCGACCGGGTCGCACCGGTGAGGGTGAGCGCGGCCTTCTCGGATCCGATCTCCAGGTCACCGAGTTGCCCGGAGGCCACCCACGGCATCAGGAAGTAGATCCAGGCGCCGTCACCGGCGGTCGCGCTGGTGCAGGCGTCGGCGCCCAGCACTTCGGCCCACAGCTCGATCGCGAAACCGGAGTTGCACTGGATCGAGCAGTCGTCGTAGCCGATCGGCTTGCCGTCGAAACCGAAAACAAGCGGGTTGCCGGTCGTGATCTCGATGAACTCCGGGCTGACGGAGAAGAACGACAGCTCGACGTCGTAGCCCTTGAAGGACGGGCAGCCGCGCTTGAAGCCGCAGACGCGGCCGTTCGCGGCCTTGTACTCGACGTCGGTGCCGTCGTCGACGTTCGCCTTCATCCCGAGGGAGGCGAAGCAGTCGAAGACGAAGGAGCCTTCGGGGCCGCAGGTCGGGCGGCCACAGCCGTCGACCCGGGTCACCCGGATCGTGTCGGCGTTGGCGATGAGCGGGCAGGACATGCCGAGAACCTCCATGTGTGGAGGCCCGGCCCAAAACCAGCGGCTCAGCCACCAGCATAGGTGTTCCTACTCCGGGTCGTCCCCTACGCTTCCGGCGGGGTAATCGCCTGCGGGGCGAAGCGGGGAGGGGCAGAAGATGGCCGGCCACGGCTTATGTGTGAAGTGCCGCAACAGCACGCCGGCGGACCGCCGGGGCTGTTGCAGCCCGAGGGTTCCCGGCTGGGCCGTGGTCCTCGCCGTGGTGGCGGTCGTGGCCGGCATCGTCATCGCGACCAAGTCCCGGGAGCTGTCCGACAAATGCCCCGACGAGCCCCAACTCGCGGCGCCGTCCCACCCACCGCGCCCGGACGGCTGGACCTGCCGTCACTGACGGCGCTTCGTACTCCGCCGGCCCGTCGGCATCTCCTCCGGCTTCTGCGGCGCCACGGCCTCGGGGAGCGCGAGGACGACCGCACCGAGGGCGGCGCGGTACTCCTCGGCGGTGACCTCCCGGAAGCCGTCGGGCACCAGGAAGGCATCGCCGACGGCCTCCAAGGCCTGGCCGTTGCCCGATACGTAGTACGCCATCCTTCTCTCCTTACCTGGTCATGGCGGTCAGCACGAGTTCGGTCTGCCAGGTGACGATCGTGACGTTGCCGGTCATGACCTGGATCGCCGGGTAGACACGAGCGCTGCCGCCGACGTGCGGGGCGTACACCGCCGCGTGGTGGGTGCTGACGGAGGCGAACAGGCGCCCGGCCGGGGAGTTGGGGGTGGCCATCCCGGACAGCCGCCGCACCGCCGGACCTGAGCCGTCGATGCTCACCGCGTATCCGATCTCGAACGTCGATCCGGCCGTCCACGAGAGGTCGACGTGGGCGGTGAACGTCACCGCGAAGCTGACACCTCGACACCGAGTCAGCGAGTCCGCGGTGTACACCGCTTCGCTGAAGATGTTGCTGTCCGCGATCAGCCAGCCGGTGACGCCCATGGTCGGGCCGCCCCAGGAGTTCGGCCAGTGGTCCTGACGCGCGGTCGCGGCGGCCGAGGAGTGCTCCGGCGGGGTCCACAGCTGGCCGGTGTTCGGGTCGCACTTGAGCGTGGAGTTCGCCGCCGCGTCGCAGGACCAGGACGTCGCCCACGAGGCCGAGCCGCCGGCCGGCCGGGCGGCGAGCGGGCTGCCGGACTGGCCGGTGCCGGTGAGGCCGCACCCGACCTGAAGCGGTGGCGCATCGATCTTGTACGGCGTGCTCGCCGAGCCGTTGCCGGTGAGAGTGAGGCCGGATCCGACCTTGATGGCACATGTGCACTCGCTGGCGCCGCAGCACCTACGCATGGGCTCCTCCTCGGTGAAGGCGGCGCCCGGCCCAGAACCAGCAGCTCCGTGGAGTCTATGTGCCGCGCGGGCCGGGGCGCAGCGGACGCGGGCCGCCGGGAAGGGCCGGCGGCCCGCGGGTCAGGCGGCGGCCGACTGCTGCTCGGCCAGCCACTCGGCCGCACGCTGCTCCGCGAGCTGGGCAGCCTCGACGCGACGCTGCTCGTACTCCTCGGCGGTGATCTCGGTCCAGCCCTCCGGCGGCGGGAGGAGGCCACCGGATTGCATCAGGGTCAGCCCGTCCGGGCTGACGTAAGTCTTCATGGTGGCCTCCGTCATGAGGTGTTGGTGGTGGTGTGGATCGTCGCGTCCGACACCCAGGAGGTGATGGTCAGGGAGCCAGCCCTCACGTACACCGCGGGGTAGACGATGATCGAGGCTCCGCTGCTGGCCGGGATGTTGAACACCGCGAACTGCACGGTGCCGCTGGCCCGTTCCCGGCGGACCGTGCCCATCGCGGTGAGGTGACCCCAGAGCGGGCGGGCTGACGCGCCGCCGCCGTTGACGCTCAGCGCGTACCCGACCTCGAAGGTGGCGTCCGCGGTGTAGCTGATGTCCCAGGTTCCGGCGGTGGTGACGTGGTACGACCAGTCCCGGCACATGTTCCCGAGGAAGTTCGCCGGGACGTCGAAGCGCTGGTTCGCGCCCGGGGAGACGACGGCCCATCCTCCGGTCGCGGTGATCGGTGTCGCCCAACCGCCCTGGAAGTGCTCGACGTAGATGTGATCGGCCGCGCTGTAGTGCTCGGGTGGTGTCCAGAGCTTGCCGGTGTTCGGGTCGCACTTGAGCGTGGATTCCACCGCGACGTCGCACGGCCACGGCCACGCTTCCTGTCCGGCCGCCGGGGCGACGGTGAGCGGGGCGACGGCCGAGCCGTCGCCGGTGAGACCGCACCCGACCGTGGGCGGGGCGGGTAGCGGCACGAAGAGGCCGCCGTCCGCGCCGAACACGACCTTGTTCCCGGCGTCGACTGAGAGGCGGGCAGCGACCTGCCCGGTGGTCGGCGCGTAGGTGGCACCATTCCCGGCGGACAGGCAGCCGCGGAAGTCGCTACAGGTGGCGTAGACGCCGCCGGGCCCGGGGTGCAGTAGGTTCGCGCCGCCGGGCGGAGCCGGGTCCAGCCGCACGTCGGCGCTCACCGTGTACGGGCTGCCGGGCGCGCCGCTGCCGGTCAGCGTGAGGTCGACCGTCGGGGTGTCCGTCACGGCGAGCGCGGTTGGTGCGCCGCCGACTGGGGCGTCACACGGTTGCGGTTCGACGGGCACGTCACGCCTCCGGGTGGGCCTGGCGGCGGTGGGTGTCCAGGCCTCGCGCGCTGCTGAATCCCCGGCCGCACTCGTCGCACACCGCTCCGGAACCCGCGGGCGAGCCCGCTGCTGCGGACACCTCGACCGCGGGTTCCGGAGCGGACGACTCGACCGGAGCCTCGCCGGGCGGCTCGTAGGGGAAGCCGTCGATCACAGCTCCTGCCAGGACGTCCTCCGGGACGACGGGGAACAGCTCGACCGGGACGGCGAACTCGGCCGCGCTGACGGTCCGCAGCTTCGGGTCCTGGGCGACCGCCCAAGCAGCGAAGGCCCGGAGGCAGGACGCGGCCGGGCGGACTCGGATCATGTCGTTCACGGGCAGACCACCACGTTCACGGCGCAGACGGTGCACGTCGTGGCGACCACGTACGTGCGCTCGACGAAGACGCGCCTGTCGTTGTTGCGGGTGTTGACGGACGGGCCCGGCCGGTCCGGGATCACGGAGGCGGCTCCGCGCCGGATCACGAGGGGGCCGGTGATGTACAGCCAGGCGGTGCCCGGGGCTGCGGGGATTCCGCCGGGGCCGGTGTTCTCCGCGCTGTAGCCGGCGCCGATGATCGCGCAGTTCCCGGCGAGGGTGCGCAGCGCTCCGCTCGCCGGGTCTTCGCGCAGGAGGTTGCAGCAGCCGAGGATCGCTGCCGCTCCGGCCGGGACGTGCAGGGTGCCGACGCCGCCGTACGACTCGGCGAGGCAGCCCTCGAGGACGGCGACGCCTTGGGCGATGCTCAGCGGCCCGGCGGCGGGAGTGAGATCGACGGCGTTGGCGGTGAGCTTGGTTCGCCAGAAGCCGGTTTCGACGGCCTGCTGCTCCCCCAGGGCCAGGCTGGCTTCGGCGTGGGCGCGGGCTTCGTCGTACGACCAGCCGGGGGCCGAGCACTCGGCGCCGGCGTAGATGTGGATCGGCGCGGCATGCTCGGTCTCCGGGCGGCAGAACTCCTTGTCCGGCGGCGGCCCGGGCGGGTCCGCCTCGCAGGGGTCGGTCCAGACCTTCACCGGGCAGCAGCCCAGGGCCATCCACTCGACGCCGTTCAGCTCGTGGATCTGCTCCTCGGAGACATCCGTGACGGTTGTGCAGGAGGCGCCGAGGATGCCGTGGGGAAGCGGCGTGCCCGGGATCGCCTCGACATAGCTGCGCAGCCCTTGCGGCATCGCGCGCCTCCAGTCGGCGGGTAGCGGTGCGCGGCCGGGCCCGTGTCGCGGGCCCGGCTCGCGCTGGGGTGCGGAGGCGTCAGGCGACGGGGCAGGTCAGTACCTTCTGCGCGCCGGTGGTGCCGTCGGCGCACACCGGGACGGTGACGAGGCGGGTGTCCACCGACCGGTTGACGAGCGCCACGCATTCCTCGGAGAACGTCGCGGTGTAGTCGTTGGTGGAGAACTTCGCGCTGTCGTGCACGACGCCCAGGTTGATCTCGGCACCGCGCCCGAGCTGGAGGCTACCCGCCGGATACATCAAGAACCTCACCTCGTCCGGCCAGGTGGTGGCCGGGGTCGCGCCGCCGATGTCGGTCGGCACGGCCGGGGCCAGGCCGCGCGCCCACTGCACGCGGACGCCGAGCGGCGTGTACGTCTCCTGGATCATGGCCAGGTTGACTTCGTCGAGCCCAGCGCCGTTCCGGCGGGCCAGGTCGGCCAGCATCATCGACCTGCTCCACCACGGGAACACGACCTCCAGGGCGGTCGACTCGCAGAGGCTGTGCCGCTCGATCATGTCGGCGGCCTGGAGCGCAACGGCGGCGTACACCGCCGAGACGGTACCCATCGTCGCGGCCAGCGTGACCGCGGTGGCGGACGCGAGCGCCCGGCTGAACAACTCCTGCTTGATGCGGATCTCGTGGGCCACCATCTGGTTCCTCAAGTACCAGGAGACCAGCTCCGGAAAGTGTCGCTGCGTCAGAATGCCTGCCTCCAGGCACACGCCGACCGCGTCGCAGCGCACCTCCTCCGGCTGCGGGCACGGGACCTTGAAGCAGGGCTTCGTGGTGCCGGCGATGTCGTCGGCCTCCGTGTGCACCCAGGTGAGGGCGGAGACGTCCAGGGTCGGCGTCTTGTAGAACCTGAGGCCGCCCCGAGCGAGCTGGGTCTCCGGCACGTCCCACAGCATGTCGGGGCAGGCGACGTCGGCGATCTCGTACACCGTCTCCGACGGCGAGCACCAGCCGCCGGACGCGACCAGGTCT
Source organism: Kitasatospora sp. NPDC058046 (assembly GCF_042885595.1). Classification (NCBI taxonomy): domain Bacteria; kingdom Bacillati; phylum Actinomycetota; class Actinomycetes; order Kitasatosporales; family Streptomycetaceae; genus Kitasatospora; species Kitasatospora sp. NPDC058046. The sequence continues at coordinate 216,190 of NZ_JBHVRS010000002.1, read as the reverse complement.
CCCTGCGGGAGCCGCCGCTGGCCGGACGCGGCGAGGGTCACGGAGGTGCCCTCGGGAAGCGAGCCGGCGTCGGTGACGATCAGCTCCTCCGGGAACGGGTGGACGTACGACGCCACCTGGCTGCTGCCACCGCCGACCGTCTTGAGGGCGTTCGCGCGGGCGATCGTTCCAGAGGTCAGGGCGTCGAAGTCGATCTCCGAGCCCGGCTTGTGGCCGGGGACGTCCACGGACGCGGTGATGCGGGTCGCCGGCTTCTCGGGCTCCGGCAGAACGCGGCGCTGCCGGGCACGGACCGCCCCGAGATTCAGCGTAGGCGCGGGCCGAGCCGGCGGGGTCGCCGCCGCGGTGGCTTCCGGCTCGGGGCCGTCGGAGGCGGTCGCCCCGATCTCCGGCTCGGCCTCGGCCTCGGGCTCGGCGACCGCCGGCTCCTCCGGGGTCTCGCCCCGCACCTGCGCGGCGAGCGCGTCGATCTCGGCGGCGGCCTGCTGCGCCGCGTCCAGGCGGGCGGCCTGCTCGGCACGGATGCTGGCGACACCTGCCGCGAGGGCGCGCATCTCGGCCAGGTCCTCGGTGCTGATGTTCGCGGCACCGGAACGGGCTTCGAAGGCGCCGGTCGCGTTGTCCAGGAGCGCGCCGAGCTCGTCATCGGTCAGCGCGGAGAAGTTCTCGGGGAGCTCGAACGGGTCCATGGGCCATGTCTCCAGGTCGTACGTGGAGTGGTAGCCCGGCCTATCACCAGCGGCGCTCCCGACCAGCATAGCCAGGTCGGCAGCGCCGCATGCTGTGCGCGGTTTGCCGGTCTACCCGTCCTTGCCCTTCTCCCGGACGACGCTTCCGGGGTACCGCCTGGAGACCGTCTCGGCCGTCGGCTTGCTGGAGCTGGAGAACAGGACCTTGCCGGCGCCTCCGTCGGCGACGACCTCGAACTGTTCACGGCGGCCCTTCTGGCAGGCGCATCCCATGGCGGTCAGAGTCCCTTCGTGGTGGTGCCGGCGAGGCCGGCGTCGGTTTCGCGGCGGGCCGGGGTGATCGCTGCGGACAGCTCCTCAACCTCGGTTCGGGCTTGGGCTCGCTGGTCGATGGCGTCGGCGATCCGGTCGAGGAACGCGCCGTCGGTGAGCAGCGAGGCGATGACCTCGGAGACCTGCCCGGACAGCGTGTCCGGGGCCCGTCCGGACGTGGTGTCCGGACGGTGTCCGTCCAGGCCACGGCTCAGGTCGAGGCCCACATCCTCGGCGATCGCGGACACGACCTTGGACACGTCCGCCGGGATGTCCGGGCGCTGTCCGGACAGGGTTTGCGCGAAGGCGGCCGACGCCGCGAGGGCCATGTTCGACCGCTCGATCACCGACGCCACCAGCGGCGAGGAGTGCCCCGGGACCGGCACCGACAGGACGGCACGGAGCTGCCACTTACCGCCGCGCTGCGCCTGCCGGAGGTGGTACGACGGCTGGCACGCCTGGAACACGCTGCGGTCCCAGTCGGACAGGTGCGGCGCAGCGGCGCCGGAGAACCACATGCCCCGGCTGTTCATGCCGACCGTGACGATCCCGGCCACCGTGCGGGTGTCGTCCCACTGGCACGCCGCGGTCTCACACTCGGCGCCGTCCCGGTGATGGCCGACGTTCATCGTCATCGCCCCGGCCCGCACCGTGCTGCCGTCGTCCACCGCGAACTTCGCCCGCAGGAAGTGCGTCAGGTCGATCTCGCCAAGCGACTCGATCGTCACCTTCTTGCCGGGGATGCCCGCGTGGGGCTCGCCGGCCTGCGCGACCCAGCCGTAGATCCGGCCGTCCGCGTAGTGCACGCCGCCAGAGCCGGGCGGCAACTCCGCCCCCGTCGGTTCCTTGAACCAGGCGGCGGGCATCGGCGGGGCGGAGCGCATCGTGGTCCACATCGAGGCGACCAGCTCGTCCTCCGGCTCGCCGGACGCGGTGGCATCCGGGCCCTCCGGGTGGTTGGTAGGGCCAACGTAGAGGCCGCGCGCGAGGCGAACCAGCCGACCGGTCTCGGCTGCCCGGGACAGGTGGCGCTGCGCGGTGACCATCAGCAGGCCGAGGGTCTTCGCGACCTCGCGGGCGCCGAGCGGCACCGGGGAGGAGCGGACGTACGCCACGACCTGGTCGTGGGTTCCGTCAGCGGAGGCGGTCTGCTCTTCCACCGGGGCGGCGGAGGCCCTCGGCTCCTCCATCGGGTCCAGAACGATCCTGGCGCGGTTGTAGGCGGGCATCGCGACGAGGGTCGCGCCGCGCACCCGGGCCCGGGTGATGCGCATCAGGAAGTCCCCGGACGTCTCGGAGTGGATGACCAGGCCGTCGGTGCTGTCCGGGTCGCCGGCCGCCGCGGTGAGCTTCCCGGCCCGGTCGATCAGCGAGCGGGCGGCATCGGCGGTGACCCGGCCGTCCGGGCCGGTGATGAGCTGCACGGTCTGCTGCGCCCGGGCCAGGACCGTGCCGGAAGCCGTCCACTCCGGGGCGGTACGGGCGGTCACCATCCATGAGCCGTCTTCGAGGTGCAGCAGGCTCATCGCGGCGAACGACGCCGCGAGCGAGTACCAGCTGTCGTCCTCGGCGAGCTGCTGGTCGGCCGGGTTGTACGTGCGATCGACGAACTCCACCGCGACGTCGTCCAGGTCGACGCTCACGCCGAGCGGGGCGCCTTCCTCCAGCAGCATCACCGCGTCGGCGCCGGCGTCGCGGCTGGGGTAGAGGACGCCGATGCCGCCGATCCGGTCGCCGCCGCGGGTCATCTCCTGGATGGAGCCGATCAGTTCGGCGCCTTCGTGGCCCATCAGCATCTCGTCGGCGTACTGGAGCGGCCACGGGCCGTCCGACCAGTACAGGCTGTTCTTCGCGAACACGCGGCCGTCGCCGGTCTGTTCGTTCTCGAAGGCCAGGCCGGTGTCGCCGGGCGTGGACCAGCTGCGGGTCTCGACGCCGGCGGCCGTGGTGTCGTGGGTGTCGCTCATGGGGGCGTCCTCCTCAGGGGGGCCGAGCGGGATGTCGGTGTGCTCGCCGGCGAACGCCACGCGCAGCCGGGTGAACGTGATGGGGCCGAGCCGGTCGGCCATCTCCTGGAGCGGCCACCCTTCGTCGCTGTACGCCGCGCAGACGTGCGGCACCCATGGCGAGTGCTGCACGGGGACGGCCGGCCGGTCGTGGGTGCCTTCCAGGGCGAGGACCGCGGCGTCGTGGGCGTCCGCCAGTACCGGGGCGCCGTCGGGGCGTTCGCGGTCGTCGCCGACGGCCCACACCCACGACGGGGTGGCGCCGTACGGGTTCCAGTGGTTCACGCCGAACGCCGCGCCGACGATCGGCCCGTTGAGGAGGTCGGCGGCGGCCGAGCGGACGTTGTCGACCAGCTCGGCGCGCTGGCCGGCATCCCAGTCGGCGCCTTTGCCGAGGAACACCAGGGTCAGGTGCAGCTCGTCGGAGACTTCGCCGCCGGGCAGCGCGATGCGCTCGGCGTCGGCCGCGCTGGGCATCAGGGCGATCACCGCCCCTTGCAGGTGGCTACCGTCGGCGGCAGCCGTCACGCTGGGTTCCACGTCGGTTTCCCTTCGTTCTGAAAATGCCACCCGTGGGGTCACCTGAGGATCGAAGGCCGAGGCGCGGTGCCGGGCCGGGTCAGGGGCCAAGGCGATGCGGCACCGGCAGTTCACGGTGAGCCCAGGCGGCGCCGTCGGGTCGCCGGGGCGGGCCAGGTGGAAGCCGCCGACGGTGAACGGCTCACCGAGGAGCTGGATCTGGCCGTCCGCTTCCTTGTGGGCCGCCCTCGCGCGGCCGTCGCGCCGGGCGACCCACTGCTTCACGAGGGGCCGGTCCGGACCTGTCAGGTCCCGGCCGGCAGCTTCCACCGCGGTGTTCCAGGCGCGCGTCGCCTCGGTGCGGGCGATCCGCTCTTCGCGGCCGTCGCCGAGCTGCGCACCTTCACGGGCGAACGTGGCGCGCAGACGCGCGCGGAGCTGGTCGACGTCTTCCCCGGCGTCGACTCCGGCGGCGAGGTCCCGCGCGGCGGCGGCGGCCAGGCGCTCGCCGACCGCGTTCAGCAGGTACTCCGTCACGGTGACGTAATCGCCGAGGGTGCGGGGCAGAGGCCGGCCGTCGTCGTGGCGGCCGGGGAGGTCGTCCCAGCCGGGCGGCAGCTCGGCACCGACCGAGTCGGCGGCATCCGCAGCGGCGGTCTCGGCTACGCCGAGGAGGCTGCGGACGATGCGGGTCACCCGGCTGCGCCACATCCGGGCGATCCGGGACACCGAGAAGCGGGCGGCCACGATCTCCGTCGCGGTGAGTAGCTCGGCGGCGAACTCGTCGGCGACGTCGGCGAGGGCCTGGGCGACGGCCTCGGCGACCTGCTGCTCGGCCTGGTCGAGGACATGGTCACTGGCCACGGCCGGTCCGCCTCTCGATGGGTGGTTCCGCAGGGTCGTCGCAGACCTCGCACCACCGCCAGCCGCCGACCTTCACCAGGCCACCCCGGGCGAGCAGCCAGATCTCGCCGTCCAGCACGGTGAACGCCTTGCAGGTCGGGCACCACAGGGCGGTGGTCACGGCTCCGGCGGTCAGGGAGACGCCAGCCTCGACGGCGGGGTCCTGCTCCATGTGCTGCTCGCCCGGCCTCATGCCGCGATCCCCCGCCCAGTGCAGGACGCGAGCGCGGCCGGGACGATGTCGTAGGAGTGGACGATCCCGGCGGCGACCAGCTCGCGGCAGTAGCTGTCGAGGCTGGCGGTCATGCAGTCCGCGTCCAGCCCGTAGCGGGCGGCGACCTCAGGGACGCGCGTCCACGCGCCGTGGAGGAGGCGCCACTGGTCGATCTGCTCGGCGCTGACAGTGAGCAGCGTGTGCAGGGCAGCGGGCTCGATCTCGCGGGCCCGGCCGCGTTCGGAGCGCGGGCAGGCGGGGGTGCGGCGCAGCTTCTCCCCGGCGGCCGAGAGGGCGGCCCAGATCAGGCCGTCGGCGGCGGCGAGGAGCCCGGCCGCGTCTGCCGGGGCCGGGGCGGCGGAGGCCGGAAGGGTCGCCGGCTCGGCGGTGGTCTCGTCGACCGGCAGCGGCCCGGACACCGGGGCGGTGGGCTGGTGCTGGGCCGCGCGGGCGGCGACCTCGGCCGCGTCGGGAGCATCGGACTCGTCGAAGCCGGTCTCGCGGCGCAGCGCGCGGGCCGAGATCGCGCCGAGTTCGTACAGCTTGAGCGCCGTCTCCGAGCGGTTGGTGCGCACCCTCAGCGGGCTGGAGTCGTACCAGACCAGGCAGCGGCCGGCGTCCTCGACGCCCTCGGCTTCGAGGAGCGGGCGCAGCCACTGCGTGGTGAGGGCGCGGCTGACGGTCTTGAGCTTCGGCTCGATCCCGAGACGGATCGCCTCCGAGGTGAGCGCCCAGGCGCCCCAGTGGTTGACGTCGCCCATGCCCAACAAGATCTCGGCGGGAATCTCGCTGCCGATGGCGAACCGGCGGATCGCCTCTCCGCGCAGCTTGAGCGCGAACTCGTCGAAGTCGGACTCCATCCGAAGGAGCTTGATCTCGGAGACGACGTCGGCGGGAACTTCCAGCACGATCGGGACGGTGGCGGCGGCGGACTCCGGGTCCTTGATCGCGGTCTCGGCGACCGTCATCAGGACCTCGATCAGGTCGTCCTCGCCGGCCTGGCCGGGGCCGGTGGGGAACCTTGCGCCCTTCGGCACCAGCAGGATGCCGCGGCCGGTGATCCGCGAGCGGCTGATGGCCTTCACGGCGGCGCTGAGCAGCGCCAGTTCCTCCAGCTGGTCGAGGCTGGAGCGGACCGCCGAGTCCGCCTCCATGTACTGGTCGGGGCTCGGCTCCCACACGCGGATCGCGACCGGTGCCGAGTCGTCGAGCGGGGCGTCCGGCACGGCGGGCGGAATCGTGACCGGCTCGCCGTCGATGATCGCCACTAGCCCGCCGGACTGCTGCCGAACCTCCTTCACGGACAGGACCCGCCACGCCTCGGTGGCGTCCTGGCTCTCGTCGACCGGCAGGACGATGATCCAGCCTTCGCCCGCGACGGTCAGGTGCGGACCGAACGCGCCGAGGAGCTGGGCCTGCCCGTCCGGGCCTCCGGCGATCTGCGCGACGATCGCGGTGGCCGGGTGGTCCGGCGGCAGGGGCTCGATCGAGCCGTCGTCCGCACGGCGGCCCGCGAACAGGGTGCCGCCCGACATGGCGTTTCCCGTCCAGTTCCCGAGGAACCGCACTTCGGGGACGGTGCGGTAGTGCCGCCACGCTGCGAGCTGCCACGACTGGTCGGGCCCGGCCGAGCGGACCTTGCGGTTGGTGTAGCGGGCGGCGGCGGCGGTCAGCGAGCGGCCGGAAGCGGGTGCCACGCGTACGGCGGCGCTCATCCGGCGTTCCGGGAGTCGTCCCACCGGTTGGCGAGCACACCGCCCCCGGCGACGGCCAGCCACTCGACGCCGTGGACCAGGACCGGGGCGTGCGCCCACTGGCCGGTGACGAGGAGGTAGACGGCGAGCACGGCGCCGGCGACCCACCAGCCGGTGCAGTACACGCAGGAGATCAGGGTGACCAGCAGCTCCCGGGCGCTGGACTCGGGCCGGTTCTCGTGCCAGGCGAGGACCCGGTCGCGCGCCGGATCCAGGATGGTGTCGTGGACGACAAGCTGGGTACCGCGGTACGTCGCGAGAGCCAGCACGGCGAGTTCTGCGGCTGCGATCAAGGTTGCCCCTCGGGTGGTGCCTCCGAAAACGAGGGGGCATCGTAGGGCAATCGGCGAAATCCCGTCAGAAACGAACGATCACGCTGCAATTCGGGCGTGATCGGACGTCAGAACAGGGACGTCGGATCGTCCGGCTCGGGCTCGACGCCGGGGATCTCCAGCTGCGCCCCGGGGCCCGGCGTGTCGATGATCTCCAGCGACTCCTTGCAGGACACCAGCACGCCGCCCACCCGGCGCTCGTCCGGGGCGTCGTGCCGCCACAGCCGGCCCTTCGACGGCCGTCCGGCGACCGGCCCAACCGCGACGTCCTTGGGGCAACTTGGGCACTTCACCCGGGGCAGCTTCACATCCGCAGTGTGACCGACCGGGCGCAACGAGTACAGCCGCGTGAGGCCGGCCGCTATGCTTCCCGCCCCCGGGGACGGCGGTCGGCTTGACGCCAGTGCCCATGGGAAGCGCCGAGATTGATCCGCACTCGGTGGCCGCCGTCCCCGGTCAGCCGGCCGCTACGCTGCCGCCCATGGCTGCCCACCACCCGCACCGCTGCGACGACACCTGCGTCTGCCCAGAGCACGGCACCACGCTGCTCCACGCCCCCGCCGCAGGCGACCACGCCTGCCAGGACCCCGACTGCCAGCACGGGCAGGGCGGGTTCGACCCCGGCGCCGCCCTGCTGGCCAAGACGCTCCAGAGCCGGGCGGGCCGCCGATAGCGCCGTCACCGGGACGCCGCGGCGGCCTCCTGCCGCTCCTTCCACAGCCGCTCGTACGCCCGGTGGCAGGACCAGTACGTCCAGCCGGTGACGGACAGGCAGGCCGGGAGCAGGCCCTCCGCCTCCTGCCACTCGTGGACGACCTCGCCGTCCGCCGTGCCGTCGTCGAGGACGTACGCCGACTCGAACTGCGCGTTCCCGGCGACGGTCGGCCTGCTGCCGGTGAGGGCCCAGCGGCGGCGGTACGTCTTGCCGTCCGGCCCGGTCTTCGTCACCGGCCCGGGGATGGGCCCGAAGTACGCGCACGTCGGGTCGGTGGCCTTGTCGTGTTCGGTCATGCGGGCAGTCTCCTCCAGTAAGCGGGGCGCCACCCCGGAGTTAGACCGGGCACAGGGGGGCGCAGCGAGGCGCGGGCCGGGGCGGGGGTGCGCCCCGGCCGCCCGTCACCGGCGGATCCGCCGCCCGTACAGGCCGGCCGCCGCGCTCTGCTGCGCCGCGCCGGTCCCCTGCTGCGGGGCGGTCGGCAGCGGCGCGTGCACGATGGCGCCCTTGTTGGCCTCCGGGATCAGGCCGTAGACGAGGATCGTCGAGGCGTCGATGCGGCCCGGCGAGTCCGGGTCGGTCGGCATCCACGTCGACCACTCCCGCTCCATGTCGGTGAGCACCCCGCGCAGCCGCACCCGGTCCTGCACCATCAGCTGCGCCACCGGCTCCGCCCTGAGCAGCTTCCCCTGCTTCGCGCGGATCGGCATGATCGCGGGCATCAGCACATCGGCCGGGATCACGCCCTCACGCTGCAACGCCTCCCACGAGTTGCTGAGCGCCAGCACGGCCATGTCCCGGCCGAAGTTCCACTCCACGTAGATCACGGCCGCGTCCGTCTCGTACGCGAGCCGGCACGCCGCGGTGGACCACTCCGCCGAGGACATCGCCGCCGAGACGTCGCGCGTGATCCACACCCGCTTGTCGTCGCCGAGGAAGCCGCCGACGACACCCGCAGTGTCCCGGCCGCCGCCGGACGGGTCGACCGCTACCGCGATCTTCTGCGGCGTCACGCCGTCGCCGGTGTCCCGGATCAGGCGCAGCAGCGCCTCCGACACCAGCGCGCCTTCGGCCGGCTGCGGGTCGCCCTGCGCCAGCGAGTGCCAGTCGCGGACGATCGACGTGCGCTTCATGTCCGCCCACCAGGCCAGCAGCGCCCGCCGGTCCCGGGTGCGGATCTTCGGGTGCGGAAGCGGGTCGCCGTCGCGGCGGCCGAGCGGGTCCGGCCCGAACTTGCTCGGGTTCGCGATGGCCGGCAGGTGGATGACCTTCCACCGGCCACCGTCCTCGATCCGGCCTTCCTCGGTCAGGCGGCGCCCGGCCCAGTCGTCCGGGTGCCAGCGGGTCTGGATCCCGACTACCGCGTTGCGGTCCGGCTGGAGCCGCTTGAGGGCGGTGGACGAGTACCAGTCGTGCAGGGCGATGCGGGACGCCTCGCTCTCCGCGTCCGCGCGGTCCTTGTGCGGGTCGTCGATGATCAGCAGGTTCGCGCTGTGGCCGGTGAGGCCCATGCCAACCGACACGGACCGGACGCCGCCGCCGAGGGTCACCGACCAGTCCTGCATCGCCCCGGACCCGGCCTTCATCCGCAGGTCGTACTCGTCGCCGTACTCCTCGACGTACGACCGGATCGTCTTGCCGCGCTTGAGCGCCAGGTCGTCGCCGTACGACGTCACCACGACCGCATCCGCCGGGTACAGGCACAGCCACCAGAACGGGAACCACTCGCCGACCGACGTCGACTTGCCCACCTGCGGCGGCGTGAAGATCATCAGCCGGTCGTAGTCGCCGCTGGTGACGCCGGCCAGCGCGTCGCCGATCAGCCGCAGGTGCGGGCGCAGGCGGAACGTCGGGTCGAGGCCCCGCGCCAGGGTGACCGGGTCGCGCAGCAGGTCCCGGCTCATCGCCCTCTTCGCGGCCTCCAGCCGCTGGAGCACCGTGGCGTCGTCCAGGTGCTCCAGCCCGTCGGCGGCGTCCCGTGCCCTCACTCGGCGCCCTGGTCCTCGTCGTCCTCGCCGTCCGGCCCGGCCGGGTACGTCTCCTCGTCGTCCTCCTCGTCGGCCTGGCCGCCGCCGGCCGGGACCTGGTCTTCATCGTCGGTGCCGTCGACCGCCCGGAGCCGCCGGTTCACCGACTCGGCGAGGTCGGCGAGCTGCTTGCGGCGCTGCTCCTCGGGGAGCTGGGCGAACGCGGCAATCTGCGCGGCGAGCGGGTTCCCGCCCTGCCCGGTGATGGCGATCGTCTCGGTCGGGTCGCCGAACAGCACCCGCCGGTGCCGCATGGCCACGTCCATGAGCCGGATGAAGTCGCCGGGGGTCAGGTCATCGGCCCGCAGGGTGCCCAGGCGCTGCGCCAGCTTGCCGATCGCTGCGCCCAGGATCTTCGAGTCCGCCTCGGCGGCCTTGCGGCGCTCCTCCAGCCACGTCGCTTCGTACAGCCGGTCCAGGTGCCGGTCGTACGCCTCGACGCGCTCCCGCCAGCGGAACTCCGCCGCGACGTTCCTCACGTGCCCGGGCGCGAGTGTCAGGGTCTCCGCAGCTCTCACAAGGGTGCGGGCCCGGCCGAGGTCCCGGTACGTGACGAATTGCCCGTGTTTGCGGGCTGACTCTCCGGGCTGCCGCTCCCAGGGGTCCAGGGAGGGGTTCAGTGCGATCGGCGGGTTCGTGGTCATGGCTAGGCGTCACCCTGCGGAGCGGGGGCGTCGTTCTGGGGGGCGTCAGGCGGGGCGGGCACCGTGCTGGGCTCCCAGTTGCTGCCGGACAGGTACTCGCCGGCCAGGCGCTCCAGCAGCAGGTAGCCCTTGCCTTGCGGGATCTCGCCGCGTCCCTCTGCCGCGGCGATGGCCTTGTTCAGCGTGGCGGCTGCCGGGGCGGGGAGGTGTCGGGCGCCGATGACGGTCTCCATGCCGACCTGCCCGTTGTGCAGCGCTTCCCATGCCGGGCTCTGGTAGCCGGCCTGCAAGTCGGTGAGGTGGTTCTCCACGATGGCGAGCAGCGCGTGGATGACCGTCGCGACGTTGCCGACCTTGTGGGCGGCGTGCGCGGAGGCGAGCGTGTCGAGGGTCTGCTCGTAGTCGGCCCGGGCCGCGAGCCACGAGACGGTCTGGCCGAGCTTCACCTGCTCGAAGGCTTCGCGGGCCACTTCGAGCTCGGCAGGCAGGAACACCAGGCTCACGGTGGCGAAGTCGAGATTCGCTTCGGACAGGCCCTCGGGGCTCACCTCGGCGAGGAGCTGGAGCGCTTCGTCGTCCAGGCCGGAGTAGGCCCGCCAGTCGACGTCTTCGATCGAGTCGTAGAGCTGCTTGAGCGTCGCGGGGTCGTCCTTGCCCGCGATGCTGTTGTGCGAGAGCTGCCGGGCGATCAGCTGGTCTTTCTCCTGCGGGTCGTCGATCAGCATGCAGTCGATCTCGTCGATGCCTGCTTCGATCGCGGCGCCGGTGCGGTGGTTCCCGGAGAGGATCAGCTCGTGGCCTTCGGCGTACTCGCCGGCCCCGTAGATCAGCGGGACGCTGGTGAGGCAGCCGTCGGCCTTGACGTTGGCGACGAGTCGGTCCCACTCCTCCTTGGCCATGTAGCGGGCGTTCACCGTGAGCGGGGTGAGGAGCCGCGGGTCTCGGCGGACAAGTCGGGCCTTGAGCGGGCTGCTGGTCATCGCAGGAGGTCCTTTCCGTGCTTGCGCTTCCACAGGTCGAGGGCGCCGGCGAGGTCGTAGTTGCCGAGCGGGCCGCCGTATTGCAGCTGGTAGGCGTGGATGCCGTCGCCGGGGTCCTTCGCGGTGGCCTGGGTGCGCTTCTGGAGCTTCACGCCGGGGATGCCGCGGCCGTACTTCGCGCTGTTGGGCCGGTCGGTGAACGCCGTCGTCGACCACGAGCTGATCCGCTTCGACAGGCAGCGCTGGATGAGGAGCTGCGCCTCCCGGGTGGAGGCGGCCATCACGATCAGCTTGGCGAGGCGCCGGTACTTGGTCCACGACACCGGGAAGTCCGACATCAGGTACGCGCAGTCCGGGTCGAACTTCGGCGGGAGGTACGCGAACGCGCCGATGAGCTTGCCGTCGACGGCGACGCCGACCGCGAGGAGCGGACTCCCGGGCTTGATCGACTTGGACATGAACTGCGACCGGACGGCGGCGAACTGGCCGCCGGTCAGGATGTGCAGGCTCATCCGGTCGCCGAGCTCGTCGTTCTCGCCGATCTTCGGCATGCGGATCGTCTCGATGGGCTGCCGGGGCCGGACGATCCGGCGCGGCCCCGAGGCGGCGTACACGTAGATCGGCATGCCGCGGTTCGCGGTCTGGACGACGCCGGCGAGCCGGTCGCGGAGCTCGGGGCGCTCGATGTGCAGGCCGAGGACCCAGTTCGGCCGGTCCTGCACCTGCTCGATGATCCGTTCCTTGCCGTCCTCGGTGAGGTCGCCGAACGTCGGCTCCGGCCAGGCGAACGCGGCGTCGATCGGCGCGAACTGCGCCTGGTAGTCGCCCGAGTAGAACGGCGGGAACATCACCACCGGGGCCTCGGGCGGCACCTCCTGGTCGAGGTAGTCGCGGACGTCGCCGGCGAAGAACCCGCCGAGTTTGGTCTGCAAGCCCTTGAGCTTGGTGGCGGTCTTCTCGTGCATGCGCGGCCACTGGTCCTGGGTCGCGGCCATCATCCGCCGGTAGTAGGCGCCTTCCTTGCCGACGAACTGGAGGAACCGGGTGCCTAGCATCAGCGTCGCCATCAGGTCTGTGCGGTCCTCGAGGTACGGGTGGAGCCAGCCCAGCTCGTCTTCGTACTCGGGGCGCAGCGTGAAGTCCAGCGGTTGCCCGGCGAGGAACCAGCCGAGCGAGCAGGAGTACGCCTGGATGTCGTTGCCGTGGACGCGGCGGGCGTCGCCGAAGCGGGTGTGCAGGACCCGCTCGATCGTGAAGTTGCCGGAGCAGCCGACGTAGATGTCCTCGCCCGGCCACGTCCCGGCGTGCTCGTAGATGATCGACCTGAGCGGAGCGGGGATCGAGCCACGGAACATGCCGGCCTCCGGCTGGTGCGCGCCTAGTGGGTATCGGGTGCGCTGACCGGCCGCTGACCTGCACCGGTCGGCGCGGCCAGGAATGATGACACACCGGGCGAACAGGGTGTTGGGGTCGGAAGACGGGCGAAGCCCCCGAGGGACCGTCCCCGAGGGCTTCGCGGTGAGCGCCGGCCAGGACTCGAACCTGGGCCTCCCAACCTGGTAGGCGGGCGTGCTGACACTGCACTACCGGCGCGTGCGGCCGGCTACGCCCCGGCGGTGCGCAGCTGACCGGCGCGAAGCATGGCACATCGGGGCGAATGGCCACAAGCAGTGCCCCAGGGAGGCCCTGGGCCCGTCCTGTGGCGTCCCGTCAGGAGATCCACGAGGTTGGGGAAGGCGGTCCCAGGTGGACGACTTAGACGCGCTGGACGCCTCCGGCGCGCCAGGCGGCGGCGACTTCCCGGTAGGCGGCCTGCCAGTCGTCGTCGTAGTGGCCGGTGAACTGGGCGGCGACGATCGTCTGCACGGCGGGTGGGCGCCGGCATAGGGAAAGCCCTCCGGGCCGGAGGTACCGGCCCGGAGGGCTTTCCATTGGATCAGCCGAAGCAGATGCAGTGCTGGTGGACGAAGGGGGCGGTGCCGTAGAGCCGGGCGGCGTTCCTCATTACAGCAGAGAGGGTCTGGCAGAGGTCGCTGTTCTCGTGCTCCCGGGGCTGGTCGGTCGCGGCAGCCTGGAGTCGGACGATGAATTCGACGGCCTCGACCTCGGAGAGGTTCTGGAAGGTGCTGGGCTGGCCGGTGCCGATGGCCCGGAGCCAGGTGGTGAACTCTGCGATCTCGGCCTCGGTGAGGTTGGTGAAGAGGCCGGCCGGGTTCTGGGTGGCGGTCTGGATGCTCATGGTCTACGCCTTTCCGGTTTCCCCTTTAAGAGGGGCCTGAATTACCGTGATAAATGGGGGGTAATCCCCTTGAGAAGTGCCTGATTTCCACTGTTGATTTATTAAGGTTCGATACTTCATACATTCCCTAGAGTGACTTTGGCATACCAATTTGCCCAAGTTAATTTTGGAGAGTTTTCCGCCCTGCCTGCGCTCCTTCCGAGCTCGGGCGCGCGAAAGGGCCGGGAGCACGCTCCCGGCCCTTTTCATTTCCGCTTGCCCGATTCAGCCTTCCCAGCAGGCGACCGCCCCGGTGTGGCCCCGGCCCGGCTGTCGGTTGGTCAGGCTGCGGTCGCCAGGCAGGCGGTCAGCATGTCCCGGGCCGTCTCGTCGACCGAGGTCGTGATCAGGTCGGTGACCGCGTCGGGGCGCAGCGGGTGCGGGTACTCGCCGCCCGTGTACTGGTCGCCCTCGCCGAGCAGCATGTCGGCCTCGTCGCGGGTCAGCGCGGTGCCGTCCGCCAGGTGCCAGGCCCACAGGCCGTACGCGCCGTCGTCGGTGACGTCGGGGACGGTCACGGCCACGATGGCGGGCGCGTCGTCGTCCAGGGCGGTGGCGATCGTGTCGAGAAGCCGGCCGAGCTCCAGGCGGTCGAAGCCGACCTCCCACTCGGGGCCGAGCTCGCCGACGGCCTGGGCGAGGCCGCCGCGGGCGGGGATGACCGCGAGGGTGATCCGCGTGTCGTCTTCGAAAACCGTGTTGATCGCGGCGATAACGACCTGGGCGGCCCGGGCGATGGTGGAGGTGCTGCGCATCTTGATCCCTCTCTGGGACGGTCGTGTGGGAGGCTGTGGGGGTCGCGTCTGCCGGGGTCGTAGTACCTGGTGGGGCGGACGCGACCGGCGCGGCCGACGGATTCCCTCGCTTTTGCGCCCGTCGGCCGCGCACTCGACGGTCAGGCCGCCAGGCCGAGCCAGGGGCGCTCCTGGCCCGGGGCGTACCGGTCGATCTCCTCGCCGGTGACGCACTCGACCAGGGCGCAGAGCAGGACCTCCGCCGCGTTCGGGGTGACCGCGTTCCCGTACTGCTTCACCCGGTTCTTCTTCGAGCCGAGCACCACGTAGTCGTCCGCGAAGCTCATCGCGCGGCCGATCTCGTGGGGCTGGAGCATCCTGAACAGGACCTTCGAGACGTCGTACTCGCCGCCCGGGGTGATGAACGCCCACCGGTCGCGGGTCGGCTGGGTGCCCATCGGCTCGCTGACCGGCTTGGCCCGGCCGTTGCCGTAGTACGGGACGAGCAGGCCGTCACCCGGGGTGGTGATCAGACCGTGGTGGTTGCCGCCGGCGGACACGGTGTGCAGGGGCTCGGTGATGTGGCGGGCCTTCTCCAGGTCGCCGCCGCCCCGCATCGGGATCACGAACGGCGCCGCGTAGGCGAGGGCCGTCTCCAGCCGGGTCGTCTGGGTTCGCAGCGGGTTGTCCAGGCTCATCGCCTTCTTCCCATCGCGGCCCTCGCAGGGGATCAGGATCGGGGGGATCACCAGACCGTCGGACTCCCGGGTGGTGCGGGTCGACATCGGGTCGAGGACGCTCGCCGCGCCGGTCCGCCAGGTTCCGCCAGCCGGGACGAGCAGCGGGGCTGCCTGGCCACCGGCGAGGACTTCGCCGAACAGCGCACCCTGTCCGACGTCGGCCTGGCCGCCGGGCGCCGGCCAGTAGCGCTTGATCCCGGAGCGGATGCGCGCCATCGTGTTGACCGCCAGGCCCTCGGGGCACTCCTCGGTCTTGGGGCGGTCGCCGATCGGCGTCCCGGCGATGGACCAGTCGATCGCCGCGGCGGCGGAGAGGACGTCGGGCTCGACGACCTGGCCACACAAGGTCTTCGGGCACCGGTAGGTGTAGCTCGCGCGGTACCGGCCCATGTCCTTGCCCGGCATGGTGAACACCTGCATCGAGTCGACCCACTCCGCGCAGTTCTTGCACCACGCCTTCGGCCGGAGCCACTTGTCCCAGTCGGGGTGACGGCCGAGGCTCTTGTGCCAGTAGGCGACGTACAGCCGGTCGCGGCTCTGCGGGGCCCGGTGGACGCTGCGCGGGTCGGCGTGCATCGAGTTCAGCGCGATGACCTTCACGTAGTAGCCGAGCTTGCGGATCTCGTTCAGCCATCGGTCCCACTCGGCCCACTGCCGGACGTCGGTGACGTTCTCGACGACGCCGGCCTTGACCAGGCCGCCGCGCTCGATCACGCCGCGCAGGTAGAGCGGCACCTCCTCCATGAGTGCGCGGGAGGCCTCTTCCTCCTTGGTGGGGCCGACCGGCTTCCCGTCCTCGTCGGTGCCGAACTTCTCTGCCTCCTGCTCCGCGTACAGGCTCAGGAGGTCGCCCTGCATCGCCTTGTCGAACTCGCGCTTCTGGCCCTTGGCCATCGACCAGTTCGTGCACTCGGGGCTCGCCCAGAAGATGTCCGTCACCGGCCAGGCCCAGACCGGGGCCTTGCGGATGTCGCCCCGGTAGTGGGCGACGCCCGGGAAGTTCGCCTCGTGGCTGTCGATGGCCTGCTTCCAGTGGTTCGCCGCGCGGGACACCCGCAGACCGGGGACCGCGTGGGCGCCCTGGGAGGACCCTCCCGCGCCGCAGAACCAGTCCATGACGGTCAGCTCGTCCGCCCATGCGGTCTTGAATGCAGCCATCGGTTCGCCTCTCGCTGGTGGCCAGGCGTGCGGAGATTCCCGCCTCTGCTCGCCTGGTGGGGTGGTGTGGAGTTGATCTACCTTCATCATTCCCAAATGGACTTGGACTAATCCATTTGGCCAAATAGATTAGCGCAAGATTCGGGGCTCGCAGGCGAACGGGCGGCGGGCATTGTGCCCGCCGCCCGCCTCCAGGCGCTCGGTCAGGCTTCGCTGGCGCGCACCATCGCGCCGTCCGCGACGTATGAGCCGTCCTCGATCACGGCCAGGTCGAACAGGGCCTCTCGCGGGCCGCGATCGACGCGCAAGGCACGGTGCCAGCGGAGACCGTCGCGGTCGAACCGTCGGCCGCCCTCGGTCTGCCAGCTGAGGGACCACTTGCGGCGCCCGGACCGCCCGCTCTCGGACAGCCCCCCGGCGTACCCGAGGGAGCAGACCAGCATCCGCAGCCCAAACATGAACGGCTTCGAGAACATGCACACCGAGCAGCTGCGCCGGCCGTCGAGGTCAGCGACCAAGCCGCCGAGGAACGCCGCTCGCTGCTCCCTTGGGGCCGTCAGGATCCAGGCCGGAAAGCGGCGCCCGGCTCCGTACGGGCCGAAGTGCCCGTGCATCCAGCCGACCAGTTCGGGGCAGACAGCGTCCGCCGCGGCGCCCCTGAGCCCGATCATCGTCCCGGCCGTACGGAGCACGTCCACCGGGTCGGCGCCGACAAGGGCAGCGGGCAGGGCAGGGAACTGCAACTCGCTCCCGAGGTCAATCGGAGCGCCCACGTGGTGCCGGTCGGTCAACTCCCCGGCCTTCACCCACGAGGCGGCCGACATTCCGTCGCCACCGGGGTTCGCGAGGAGGAGCGACCCGGTCCGCACTCGGAGCAGCTGATCGGCGGTAGTCACCAGGCCGGTGGCGAGCCCTCCGCACTGGACCCGCACGGTGTCAGCGCCCTTGACGATCACGCGGCTGATCGGCTGCCACCGGCCCCGGTGGGTGAACACCTCGTGTCCAATCAACAAGTCTTCGATGCGGGCCATGCCGTGCCGGACGAGGACCATGGTCCCGGCGGGGAAGCCGCCCGCGTTCCGCTGGGTGCTGTTCGTCATCGCTGTGCCTTTCGCTGAGGGGGCCGGCGGGCAGGGTGGCCGCCGGCCGATGACTGATGGCCGGTCAGGCCGCGCTGGTGGCGGGCCGCTTGGCAGCGCGGCGGACGCGGTCGCGCTCGCGCCTGCACGCGCGGCAGGTCCGGCGCCCCTTGTGTTCGTAGGTGTTCGCCGTGTCCAGGTGGTGACCCTTCGAGCAGTGCGTGCGCTTGCCGTCGGGGCGCGGGGCGCCGCACTTCGGGCACTCGGTCTCGTGGTGCTCGGGGAACGCCCCGCAGGGGCACTCGCGGGTCTCGATGCACCAGGTCCATCCGCCGCCGCCGATGGCGTAGAGGCCGTCCTCGTCGCGGGCGACGATCTCCACGAAGCGCTCGGGGCGGGCCGGGTCGAGGTGTTGCCAGCCGACGACCATCACGACCGCCTGGTCCCCCTCGTCGAGGACGTGGACGGTGTCGAAGGTGCCCGCGCCGTACTGCTCGTTGAGCGCGGCCAGGTCCGCCGAGAGCTTGCGGGAGGCGTCCAGGGTGAAGCGCGGGTGGACGTAGCCGTTGCGCCGGTAGCCCGGGTCGACGACGGCCTCGGCGGTCACCACGTCGGTGTCGATGCAGACCCGGGTGCGGATCGGGGCGGTCGCGGCGGCCTGCTCGACGGCCTTCCTGGCGGCTTCCTCCAGGGCTTCCTTGGCGGCCTGCTCGGCGGCCTGCTTGGCCTGGTACTGCTGGGCCTTGTCATCGGCGGGCATCTCGCAGTCCCGGCGGTGCTGGCCGCACTCGTCGCAGTGGGTCTCGTGCCAGTCGGTGCCACCGTCGCAGTCGACGCACCACCAGGACTTCTCGTACCAGCACCACTCCCAGCCGCCGATGCCGTACAGGCCCTCCGAGGTCGGCTCGATGATCTCCGTGCACTCCTCGGGGCCCTCGTCGCCGATGTACATCCAGCTGACCTTGGCGACGACCACGCGCGGGCTGCCGTCCTCGGTGGTGCCGCCGTCGATGACGTGGATCGTGTCGACCGCGTCCAGGCCGTACTCCTCGGCCTGCTGGTCGAACCACTTGGCCAGCTCGCGGACGGTGTCCAGGGTGAAGTAGGGGCTCAGCCAGCCGTTCCAGCGGTTCGTCGGGTCGACCTTGGCCCGGTAGTCGGGGCCGTCGAGGGTCACCCGGGTCCAGATGCGGTTGGTCACGCTCATCGTGCGCTCCTTGCTGGGGTCTGTGGTGGGTGGCCGGCCGGGCGGGATTCCCGCCCCGCCCGGTCGGCGGAGGTGAGCTTGGGTCAGGCGCTGGCGCCGGCGGGCCTGGCCTGGTCGTCGCGGGTGCGGCCGCAGTTGTCGCAGGTGGTGTTGTGCCACTCGTCCCGCAGGCCGCAGGCGCACTGCCAGGTGGCGACCTCCCAGGGCCAGTCCCCGCCGATCCAGTACCGGCCGGTGGGGTCGGGGGTGACGATGCGGGTCGCGGCCTTCGGGCCGTCCGCCATGTGGTCCCAGGTGATGACCAGGACGATCGCCTTCAGGGCGGGCGCGTCCTCGTCCTGGTCGAAGTCGTGGTCGCGGGGGTCGGTGTCGTCGTCGTCGCCGAGGACGTGGACGGTCTGCATGCACTCGTGGCCGATCCGCTCGGCGAGGGCCTGCGTGGCGGCGGCCAGGGCGCGGGCGCCGGCCAGGGAGAAGGCGGGGGCGCGCCAGCGGTCGGTGTCGAGGTCGGTCTCGGCGTCGACGGCCAGCCCGTCGTCCAGGAGGAATCGGGTGGTGACCAGTCGCATCTGACATCTCCTTTGGTGGGGTATGTGGTGGATTGTGGTGCTACCAAGATCATTTCCGTAATGACCTTTGCTAACCCATTTGGCCAAATGGATTTCACAAAAGGTCGGCAGGGGTTCGCAGGTCAGAGCACATCCGGCTCGAAGGGGATCAGCGGGAACAGGCCGTCCGTCGCGTACCAGCACCAGGCGTGGCCGCCGACCGCGTACCGGCCGTCCGCGTTCGGCCACAGGATCTCGGCGGCCCGCTCGGCGGGCTCGCCGCCCATCCACATCCAGGCGACGACCAGCACCACCGCGTGCGCGGTGCCGTCGACCTCGCCGTCCAGCACGTGCACCGTGTCCACCGAGCCGTGCCCGTACCTCGCGGCCTCCGCCTGGCTTACGGCCGCGATCTCGCGCACGGTCTCCAGGTCGAACCAGGGCTTCACGTAGCCGTCGCACTGGTCGGCGGGGTCCACCATCGCCGGGTACCGGTCGCGGTCGTTGCAGCACACCAGGGTCTCGATCATCGTTCTCTCCTCCGGTCATGGGTCCGGCCGGCGGGTGGGGCTCGCGCCCCGGCCGCCGGCCGGTGGGTGGTCGGGTCGGTCAGTCGAGCGGCAGGGTCGCCGCGCGGGCCAGGTCCAGGCGGTACGCCGGGCGGCCGTCCCGGTCGGGCAGGTCGGCCACCAGGGGCCGCCAGGCGTCCGCCGTGCTGTCGTCCAGGTAGGCCGTCCACTCGCTCATGTCGAACAGGCCGACCCCGGCCTCCTCGGCGCCAACGGCGTCGGCGAAGGTGCGCTCCTCGCCGGCGGCCGTCCAGTAGCGGCCGGTGGCGCGCAGCGCGCCGTCCGGGTTGGCGGCGAGCTCGGCGTGCGCGGCGTCGAAGCCGGCGGCGTGGTCGCAGCCGGTCAGCACGTCGCGCACCGCCGCGGCGGTCACGACGACCATCACGCGGCCGAGGCGGTCCGCCGCCGCCCTGCTCGCCTTGATCGCCTCGTCGGCGGCGGCGCTGATCGCGCGGCCGGAGGGCAGGTTGTAGGCGGTCCACTGGGCGGGGCTGGTGGGGCTGTGGGCGGGCACTGGGCCTCCTGTGAGGGTTCGGGTGGAGTGAGGGGAGCCGGCCGGGCCGGGGCGCCGCTTGGGGGCGCCCTGGCCCAGCCGGTCGGTCACAGGTCGAACAGGGTGGGCGGCGCCTGCACCGTCGGCCGCGGCTGGGAGCCCAGCTCGGGGATCACCTCGCCCGTCTGCTCCCCCCAGAAGCGGGCGAACTGCG
Organism: Kitasatospora sp. NPDC058046; assembly: GCF_042885595.1. NCBI lineage: Bacteria > Bacillati > Actinomycetota > Actinomycetes > Kitasatosporales > Streptomycetaceae > Kitasatospora > Kitasatospora sp. NPDC058046. The sequence goes on along the minus strand of NZ_JBHVRS010000002.1, from coordinate 196,075 downwards.
AACGGTGGCACCAGTTGTTCGGCTTGCTCAGGACGTCGAAGCAGAGCAGCACGAGCGGCGTGTCTCCGGCCGCGTTCCGACGGGCGATGAACTCCAGCTCGGCGCGGATCGCGTCGAGGCCGACCGCGTTGAGCTGGCGCCGGTACTGGAGCTCGTAGGCGTCGGCCGGCAGGCCGGAGCGGGCCGCGTCGACCAGGTCCCGGCTCGGGGTGATGGCCTGCGCGTGGCCGGCGATCGGCTCGGTGAAGAACCGGGCTCCTCCGACGGTGGTCCGCACGGGCAGGCCCATGGTGGGCCGGTACTCCTGGTAGGTGCAGGTCGCGAGGGTGAGAGTCATGCTGGGCGGTTCCTTCCGCTGCTGCTGGTGGTGGGGGGTCATCTTGGGGCCTTTCGTGGCTCGCAGTGCTGGCCATAGTGGGTAGCCACTATGGCCAGCGCCTGAGACGCCTTGTGGTTTCGGGTGGGGCCCGGGGGGATCGCGACAAAGTCGCAGTTCAGGGGCTTACGCGGCGATGCCGAACAGGCCGAGCTGGACCGGCTGGCGCATCAGCCAGTCGTAGGTGCGCAGCGGGCCGCCCGCGTAGCCCGGGAGGAACACCAGGCAGGTCCGGACGCCGGTCCCGCAGACCTTGAAGCTGTCGTCCGGCAGGGCCTCGATCTCGCCGCCGACCTCTTCGACCATCGCACGGAACTCGACCGAGGCCCGGTCGGTCCACCACATCAGGCCCTGACTCATGACGGAGACTAGGATCCCGTCGTCCTTCATGAACGCGATCGCGTGCTTGATGTGGTCGAGGCCCTTGGCGAAGGGCGGGTTCATCACGATCCGGTCGAAGCCCTCCGGGTAGTCCATCGGGTCGACGTCGAGGAAGTCCCCGCCGATGACCATCCGGCAGTCGCCCTGCTGCCGGAGGACGTTCGCGCGCACGGGGTCGATCTCGACGGCGTCGACCACGGCGCCGCGCCTGGCGAGTTCGGTGGTCAGCGCGCCCGATCCGGCCGAGGGCTCCAGGACGGTCGCCCCGACCCAGGCCCCGGCCAGGTCGCAGACCTGCATGGCCAGGCTCGGCGGGGTCGGGAACCATCCCTGCTCGGTTCGGGTCGGGAACTCGCCGGCCGCCAGGCACTGCCGCATGTGCTCCTCGATCCGGTACGGGAAGACGTGCGCGTGGACGGTGCTCGCGCCGTTCCACCGGCCACCCATCTCCTTGAGCACCCTGTCCAGTTCCTCGTACCCGTTCCGGTCGATGGAGAAGGGGACGCGCACCCGGTCGTCGCGGATCTCGGTGCGCGGGTCGGTGAGGACCGCGAGGACGCTGCTGGGGAATCGCATGGGCTTCCGCTCTCTCGGTTGGCGGTGGGGTGGGGCGCACCGCGGTTCGGTCGGGGTGCGCCCCGGGGTGGTCATAGTGGGTACCCACTATGCGAAGGTCAGGCGGCGGCGAGCTCCGGGTTGATCTGGATGGTGCTGCCCTCGCGGACCGCGGCGATGGCCTCGGCCTTCCGCAGGTTGGCCTGGGCCTTGGAGATGACGTCGGCCAGGTGCTTGAGGCGCAGCGAGTAGCCGGCGACTCCGCCGGGGGTGCCGGCGAGCAGCAGGGCCAGCTCCTCCGGGGCGGCCGCGGCGAGGTCGGCGAGGATCTGGCCGCCGCTGCTCAGGCTGTCGACCTTGCCGACCAGCTTCTTGCGGTCGTTCTGGATGCGCTCGCGCTCGCTCTCCGGGAGGTGTGCGCCGGGCAGCAGTTCCTCCTGCTTGTCCTTCGCGGGCCGCGGGTCCGCGTCGGCGAGGACGAAGAAGCTGCCCTGCTGCTCCTGCCTGGCCTCCTCGGTGCGGGCGGCCTGGGCGAACGCCTCGGCGTCGCGCACGGTCTTGAACTCGTCGCGCGTCCACTTGGCCAGGAACCGGGCCTGGTTGTAGGTGCTGAGCTGGGCGACGTACCAGGAGAGGCCGACCGGCAGGTGCCCCTTGGAGAGGGCGTCCTGGGCGGCGGCGCTGAGCTTGAGGAGGTCGATCCGCCAGCCCACGTACTGGGGGGACTTGCCGACCATCTTGGCAACCTGGGCGAGCTCGTAGCCGTATTCGTCGACGAGGCGCTTGAAGCCCTTCGCCTCCTCCATGGGGGTCATGTCGGCACGGGCCGCGTTCTCGGCGACCTGCTCGGCCAGGGTCCTGCCCGCCTCGGCTTCGCCGCCGGTCCGGACGATGGTCTTCATCTCGGTCAGACCGGCGATCTTGGCCGCGCGCCACCGCCGCTCGCCCACGACGATCTTGTAGCGCCGGAGGCCGACCCTGCGGATGGTGATCGACTGGAGCTGGCCGATCTCCTTCATCGAGTCGGCGAGTTCCTGGAGCTTGACCGGGTCGAACTCCTCGCGGGGCTGAGTCTCGTCGACCTCGATCTGCTCGATTGGGATGAGCTTGTGCATCTCGCGCACGTCGAGCGCCGGGGCCTTGGTGGCGACGCTTGTCGCGGTCTTCACCTCGCTGCTCGTCTGGACCTTGGTGGGCTCGATGACCTTGGCCTTGGCGGCGTTCTTCTTCGCGGTGCGCGGCTTGATGGCGGTCGCCTTCTTCGCCGCCGGCTCGGCGGGCGCGGCGGCCTTCTTCGCGGCGCGGGGCTTGGCGGTCGCCTTGGCGGCAGGAGTGGCGGTCATGGCGCGGGCCTTCCTGGTGGGGTGATGGTTAGTTACACCATCATCATTTCCGGAAGTAAATTTGTCCAAACCAATTTGAGCAACGAAGTTTCCGCAAATCCGCAGGTCAGAGGCCACCTCCAGCTCGGGCGCGGGCTCGACGGCGGGCTCCTCGGCCGGCTCCGGCGAGGCCTCCGCGACCGGCTCGGCCGGGACGGGTTCGCCGGCGGGCACGCGGCAGAGCAGGCCGTCGGCCCGGACCGCCCAGTCTCCGCCCGGGGGCAAAACCAGGGCCGACATGTTCACCGGCTTCCCGCAGTTGTCGCAGCCGAAGTCGCCCCGCTCCCGGACGCGCAGCGGGCCGCTCTCGTCGCAGCGCGAGCAGTGCAGCGGGATCAGGTCGTCGCGGCCCTCGCCGGGCCGGGCGGCCGGGGCCGGCTGGGCGGCGCCGACGGCCGCCGCATAGGCGTTCGCGTAGGGGGCCAGCTCGGTGCGCTGGTCATTGCCCCAGTAGAGGGCGCCGACGGGGTCCGCGCGGAAGCCCGCCACCCAGGCGTCCAGCGGCTCGGGCGCGTAGTGGCCGTCGGTGCCGCCGAGCTCGTACGAGATGTAGCCGCGGTGCGCGCGCTGCTCGAACTCCTCGGGGGTCATGGCGAGCGGCCGGTTCTGGTCGAGCAGGGCCTTGAACCAATCCGCGAAGCGGGGGGCGGTGGCGTTGGGCATGGCGCCGGCCTTCCTGGTGGGGTGGTGAGTGGTTACGCCACCATCATTTCCGGAAGTCAACTTGTCCAAACCAATTTGAGCAAAGAAGCTCCCGCAAATCCGCAGGTCAGCGGCCTTCTCTGGCTCGGGCTCCGGCTCGGCGGCGGGCGCCGGGGCGGCGTCCGGTTCGGCCGCCGGCTGCTCGGGCTCCGCCGCCGGGACCGGCTCGACCGCGCAGACGATCCCGGCGCCCGGGCCGCCGCTCCAGCTCCCCCGGTACCTAAGCCCCAGCCCGGCCACCAGCTCGGCCACCTGCACCCGCAGCTCGTCCGAGTGCACCGACCCCGCGTACTTCGTCCCGGCCAGGGCCTCGACCTTCACCGGCGGGTGGCCCGGGTGCGGCTTGCCGCGGCCGTCCAGCCAGGTCACCAGGGCCTCCGTCGCGTCCCACCGGCACTCGACCTTGACCCGCTTCGGGATCTTCGGGTCGGCCCGCTTCTTCGGCGCCTTCGGCTTCGCGGCCTCCGCCTCCCGCAGGGCGCTCGCCGGCGAATCCGCCGACGCCGCCGCGGCCGACTTCGTCCCCGGGATCTTCCCGGCATCCAGGAATGCCCGCATCGCCGTCTCCGGGCACCGGGCCTTGACCTTCGTGTAGTCCGCCACGTGCGTCCCGTGGCGGCCCATCTGCTGGGCGGCCTCCAGGGTGACCACTCGGCCGCTGGCCCGCAGGTTCCAGGCGATGCTGAGGCTCTTCGCATTGACCCGGGCCACCTGGTGCCAGTCGCCGCAGTACAGGGCGTAGTCGCCGGGCACGAAGTCTGCCGGGCCCCAGACCTTGAAGCCCTCGGCCTCGGCCTTGGCGACGATCGCCCGCCAGTATCCGAGCTCGTCGCACAGGTCCAGCAGCTCCAGGTCGTTCGCCGCGAGCGCGTCGACCAGCACCTCGGGGTCGAGCTCGCCGTCGACCGCCTTGGACGCCCGGGCGACGGCCTGCGCCTGACGGCGCTCGTATGTCCGCTTCTCGGCCTCCAGCTTCTCGATCCGGCGCAGGGTCGTCCCCGGGTTCTTGCGGTGCTCCTCGTAGTGCCCGGCGGCCTCCGCGCGGGCCGCCCAGTGCTGGGCGCGCTTGCCCTCGGCGATCGACTTCCGCATGTGGCCGTCGATCCGCTCGGCGTCCTTCTCGGCGCGGCGCTGGCTGTGGTGGCCGACGAGGATCGGCTGCCCGAACGGGATGTGCCGCATGATCGATCGGGCCGCCTCGTGGCGGGCGTCGGACGCGGCGAGCGCCCGGCCCGCGCGGTCGTCGAAGCGCTCGGCGCGCTCCTCGGCCCGCTCGGTGCGGTCGGCCTCGGCCTCGGCGAACGAGCGGCGCTCGTACTCGTCGATCTCGACGGCGACGGTGAAGCCGGCGGCCTCCAGAGCGTCCTTGGCCCGGCCGATCCGCCAGGTGTCGGCGCGCCGGTCGCGCGAGCGTGGCAGGTACAGGCCGACCGTGCGGGACGAGCGGAAGCCGATCGGGCGCACGATCTCCCAGACGCCGTCGCCCTTACGGCTGCCCTCCAGCAGGGTTCCCTGCGCGCGGGTGTGCGTGATCGTCAGGTCCGGCTCGGCCTGCACCGGCTGCTCCTGCTGCTCCGGCTCGGACGGGGCGGCGGCGCCGGGGCCGGCGATGGCGTACACGGCGGGCTTCGCGTCGGTGTGCCAGGCGTTCTGGTGGCCCTGGCGGGCGTCGTCCTCGTCGGGGACCGATGTCCCGCACCAGCACAGCGCGCGGGCCTTCCAGGTGCTCTCCATGACGTCTTCCTCTCTGGGCGTGGGTCGGCCCGGCCCCGGTCGGGGCCGGGCCGGTGGCGGGTCAGTTGGTCAGCTGGGCGCGGAGCTCGCGGACCGCGGCGGCGACCGCCGCGCCGACGGCCGCCAGGTCGTCGCTGCGCTCCGGGCTGACCGTGCGGTGGTCCCAGTCGGTGCCGAGCATCGCGGTCAGCACGAGCACGTCCTCGCAGGGCCGGTCGCCGAGGGCGTCCCGCACGAAGTCGGGCTCGCACTCGGGGGCGTCCTCGAAGAACACGACCAGGTCGCCGAGCCAGACGGCCGTGTGGACGTCCTGCGGGCCGTGCTCCCAGCCGGGGCCGAGCAGGCTGGCGACGAACTCGGCCAGGTCGTCGATGTCGAAGGCGGTCGCGCGCCGGTCGAGGCTGGCGGGGGCGGTGGCGGTCACGGCGTTCCTCTCGGTGGTTGGGGTGGGCCCGGCAGGGCGGCCGGGCCTTGGTCGGGCTGTGGGCGGGTCAGAACAGGGCGCTCTGCCCGTGGCCGGGGCCGAGCGGGGAGGGGCCGAGCTCGGCGCAGACCTCGCGGACCGCGGCGGCGACCCGCTCGCCGAAGCCGGCCAGGGTCTCGTCCTCCTCGGGGCACAGCGTCCGGCGGGCGTAGTCGTCGCCGGTCGCCGAGGCCAGGACGAGCACGTCCTCGTCCGGGTCGTCGCCGGGGATGCCGTCGAACTCGACGACCAGGCCGTCGTGCTGCCAGACGGCCGGCTGGGTGTCGCCGGGCATGCTGCGCCCCCAGGCGGGGCCGAGCAGGTGCGCGGCGTGGGTGAGCAGGTCGTCCAGGTCGAAGTCGGTCGCGGTCAGGTCGGGGGTCGCGGCGCCGGTCACGGGGGTCCTCTCGGTGGGTGGGGCAGGGGGCCCGGCCCCTTGCGGGGCCGGGTGGGTTGGTCAGAGCTCGATCGGGGCGTCGATCCAGGACGCGGGCCGGAAGGTGGTGAGGGCGAGCGCGGTGGCCGCCGCCTGGAGCTTGGTGTCCCAGGCCGGGTCGGTGGCCGGCTCGTCGCTGTCGCTGCCGGTCTGGGCGGCCACCAGGAAGAAGCCGGTGCCGACGCCGGGGATCTCACAGAAGCCGACCTCGATGCCGGCCGGGGCGCCCGTCTCGCGGAGCGCGGACTGCGCGCTGTCGACGAAGTCGGCCATCTCGTCGCGGCCGTCGTACCAGGCGGTGACCAGGTCGCCGCCCTCGCTGGCCTCGCGGACGTGCCAGGCGCCGTTCGCGCCGAGGTACAGGGCGTAGGACATGGTCTCGGTCTCGTAGCGCACTGGGCTCTCCTTGCTTGGGTGGCTTGTTGATCTACCTTCATCATTTCCAGAAATCCACTTGGCCAAACCAATTTGACCAAGTTGGTTTCCGAGTTTTCGCAGGTCAGGCCGCCTTCGGGGCCGTCAGCCAGTCCGCCACGCGCTCCGCGCAGCCGTACTCGTCCCACACCGGCACGGCCAGCACGAACCGCTCGCCCCAGCCGGGCCGGTCGCAGATCGTCATGACCCACTCGCCGCCCGCCAGCTCGCCGGCCGGGAGCCCGACGCACGACCGCGGCAGCCCCTCTGCCTCGATCTCCGAGGTGTCGACGGTCAGCACCGCGTAGGCGTCGGCCGGGCCATCCACGACCAGCCAGCCGCCCTCGTCGCTCCACCGCTCCTCGGCCGCGATCCCATACTCGGCGAGGGCGGCCCGCATCGCGTCGGCCACGGTCTCCTCGTCGTCCACCAGGTCGGTCAGGGTGCTCACGCTCGCTCCTTCCGGGGATGGGAACGGCCCGGCCGGTCGGCCGGGCCGCGGGTGCCGCTGGGGGATCAGGCCGCCTGCGGGGCCTCCTTCTTCGGGGCCGTCATCCAGTCCGCGATCAGCTCGGCGCACTCGGCCGCGCCGCTCTCGACCGGGACGGACAGGGCGCGGCTCTCCTCGTACGTGGTGCCGACCACCACGACCGTCCAGGTGCCGCCGGCCAGCTCGCCGATCGGCAGCTCCACGGAGGCGTCCGGCAGGTCCTCACCCTCGACGCCCGAGAGGTCCACGTAGATCGCCGCGTAGCCGCCGTTCAGGCCGTACACGTGGAGCCAGGTGTTGCCCACGTCGCCGTCGACGTCGACGCCGTACTGGGCGGCCTCGCCGCCGATGCCGTACTCGGCGAGGGCGGCGCGCATCACGTCGGCCGCGGTGGTGGTCTGGGTGCTCATCTCGGGCTCCTTCCGGGCATGGGGGCGGCCCGGCCGGTCGGCCGGGCCGCAGGGGTGAGGCAAGGTCAGGCGGGGCGCTCGCAGTCGTCGTGCCGGTCGCATCGGCAGGACCCGCAGCCGACGCACATCTCGATCGCCTGGGTGTCGCACGCCGGGCAGCCACCGGTGGCCTCGGTCTCGGCCTCGTCCTCGGCGAGCAGGCGGTCGATCTCCGCCTCGCGCGCGGCGGACTCGTCGCGGGCCTCCAGGGCGGCCTTGGCCCAGGTCTCGATGAGCATCTTCCCGGCCTCGGCGGCGGCCTCGGCGGGAGTGAGGCCGCCGGCCAGGCCGCGCGTGTAGACCGCGGCGATCGCGTCCACCGAGCGGTCGCGGGTGAAGTGCTCGGTCAGCATCTCCCGCGACAGGTTCGGGTTCAGCTCGTTCAGCCACTTCGCGGTCCAGCCGGCGATGCGGCCCACGGCGTCGCCGAGCTGGTCGGGGTCGGCCGGGAAGGCGGTGGTGCTCGTGGTCATGGTTCGGGTCCTCTCTGGGTGGGGCCGGCCGGGCGGGTGCCCGGCCGGCTGGGGTGCGGTCTCGGTCAGAGCGCGCGGGTGGCGGCCATCGCGGCCTCGACGATCGGGAGGGTCTGGCCCCAGGTGGCCGGGACGTCCAGGTGCTCGACGTTGCCCCAGCTGTCACGGAAGGCGATCCGGGCGCGGTGGGGCTCGTTGCCGGCGGGCAGCTCGACCGTCCAGCCGTAGCCGCCGTGGTTGACCTCGGTGCGCAGCCCGAGGTTCGTCCGGGTCCAGTGGGTGGCGCGCGCGGCGGCGGTGAACACGGCGGCGGCGGTCTCGGTGGTGACGGTGGGGGTGGCGGTGGCGGTCATGGCGCTGGCCTCTCTGGCTTGGGGCTTAGTGGGTAGGCACTATGTTCAACGCTGAACCCACCCTGGAGCACCGGGGTGACGCGAAGAAAGTGCAGGTCAGAGCACGTTTTCGGCGACCCGGCCGCCGCGCCACTGGCCGGGCAGCAGGCCCCGCGTGGAGGCGGGGTGCTCGCCGGACGCGGCGCTCGCGACGATCGCGGCCGCCTGCTCCTCGGTGGCCTGGATGTCGACAGCCTCGCCGTCGCCGAGGCCCTGCCGGTGGGTGATGCGGACCCGGGCCGGGACCGCGCGGCCCTTCCGGTCGGTGCCCGCCGGGACCAGGGTGACCGTCCAGCCGTAGCCGCCATGGCCGACGACGGCCGCCAGGCCACCGTCGGCCGGGCGCCAGGTGCCGCGCGCGGCAGCCACGACGAGGACCGCGGCGGCGGTGGCGGCGTCGACCCGGGCGTGGCGGGAAAGGCGCATGCGCATGCTTCTGTCCTCTCGATTGGAACGAGGCCGGCCGGGCACGCTGCCCGGCCGGAACCTTAGTGGGTACCCACTACGCGATGGGCGCGCGGGGTCAGTCGGCGTCGATCTCGAAGCTCTCCGTGGCGGCCAGGAAGCGGCGCAGACCCTCCAGCTCGGCCAGGTTCGCCGCGTTGACCACCAGGCTGGTGCTGGTGGAGAAGCCGCAGCCGAGCAGGGACTCCAGGGCCTCCTGTCGCGTCTTGGCCAGGGCCTCGCGGATGCCCAGGCGCTCAGCCCGCTTGCTCATCGCGACCCACGGCTTGGCCTTCGCCTCGGCGGTCAGCACCTCGTCCATCAGGCCGGGCAGGTAGGCGCCGTGCGCGCCGAGCGCGCCGTTCAGGCGGGCGCGGGCGTCGGCCGCGGTGGTGAAGGCGCGGGCGCCGAGGATGGCGAGGCCGTCGGCGGCGGTGGTGGCGTTCACGGCTGGCTCCTTGGTCGATGGCTTGTTGTTCTACTTTCATCATCCCCGGTAATCCGTTTTTCCAAACCAATTTTCCCAAATTGATTTCACAAGTTTTCACAGCTCGGCACCGGTACACCCGACCGTCCGGCCCGCCGCCGTCCTGGGGCATAGTGGGTGCCCACTATGCTGACCGCATGGCGTCCACCACACCCCCGCCCGAGCCGTTCGCCGTCCTCGCCGACCTGGTCGCCGGCGGCGCCACGATGCACACCGCCGCCCAGCTCGGCGAAGCCCTCAACGCGGTGCCGCAGCTCCAGCGGTGGCTGCGCGAGCAGCGCCGGAGCGTCCTCCAGGAGCTCAAGGCCACCCACTCCAACGGCGAGATCGGCTCGCGCCTCGGCCTCACCGCGCAGCGTGTCGCCGACATCGCCGCCGGGCACTCCCACACCCGCGCCACCAGGGCCGCCCGCGCCTGACCGCCGCGCCGCCCTCGACCCGGGTCTCGTTCCTCGTAGGCTCAGGTCCATGACGGACACGACCGCATTCGTCCTGGCGTGCGCGATCGCTGGCGCGTCGGGCGTCCTCTGGAAGCTGGTCATCACCTGGGGCGAGGTCCGCCGCGCGAAGGTCGAGACCGACAACATCCACGCCCGCGCGGACCTCGCGCGGGCCGACCGGCCCGCTGCTCCGGCGGCCGGCCGCTACGCCCCGCCGCACGGCGGCGACGTCCTTGAGAGCGGCCCGCTCTCCAACGTCCGCATCACCCGGTCCGGGGACTGACCCGGACACGGCGAAGCGCCCGCCTCCGCCCCGGTTCGGTCGGGGTGGTGGCGGGCGCTTCGCTGTCGCGGGCCGACTCCCGGTCAGGCCGGGGCGGCCACGGAGTCGCGGAGGGCGACGACATCCGCGCGGTTCAGGCTGCGATCAGGTCGAACAGGCCAAGCTGCGTCGGGCCGCCGGGGACGGCCGGGAGCGGGGCGCGCTCCGGCCGGATCTCCGCGCGGGTGCTCGGCAGGGTCGGCTTGGGCTGCGGGTCGGCGGCGTCCTCGCGGAGCTCGGCGAGGACGCTCGACGCGATGCCGTGCCGGGCGGCTTCGTCGTCGGTGGGCACCCAGCCTGCCGGGCGCGGCGCGACCGGGTTGCGGATGCCCTCCACCTTGACCCAGGCCGCGCGCATGCGGGCCTGCCGCTCCTCCCAGGTGAGCAGACGGTCCATGGCGTCGGCGACCGCCTGGCTGGCGGCGTCGCGGGCGGCGTCCTCTTCGCGGCGCTCGCGCGCCCGGCGGATGCTCTCGTGGCCGCCGAGGAGCGGCACGATCGGCATCAGCTCCTCGTACCAGGGGCGGCGGGGCTCCTTGTTGGCCTGCCAGCGCTTCCATACCTCCACGGCCCGGAGGCCGTCGGCGGTCAGGGCGACCGCCCTGCGGCCCGCCGCGTCAGTCGGCTCGACGGTGAGGACCCCGGCCAGGATGAGCGGGCGTAGGCGCCGCAGGTCGAGGCGGCGGCCGGAGCGGCCGGGCTCGGGCATGTGCCGCAGGACGTCGCCGGGGTCGAGGCGGAGTTGGCCACCCGCCGCGGCGAGCATCAGGTCGGCCTGGGTGCTCGTCCAGTCGAGCGCTTCGGCCTGTCGCCGCTCGAACCGATCCTTGGCCTCCTGGTCCGCAGCGGCCTTCCGGCCCGATTCCTCCTGGCCGCCGATGAGCGGCTGGAGCACCGCGCGTTCCTTCAAGGCCGGGTCGGGCCGCCAGCGCCTCCACAGCTGGAGTGCGTGCCGCCCGTCCTCGGTGGTGCTGATGCGCTTGCTGCCGGGGCCGTACGGCTCGGTGATGGCCAGGAACCCGGCGGCCACGAGAGGCGCCACGCGGTCACCCTCGACGACCCGTCCAACCTCGCCGGGCCGCGCGTAGTGGCGCAGCACGTTCTGGTCGCCGCTGTCGTACAGGAGCCGCACCGAGCCCGCCGCGTCCATCAGGGCGGCCTGGCTGATCGACCAGTCGAGGGCGTACGCCTGGCGCCGCTCGGCGATGGCCGTCGCGGTGAGGCCGACTTCCGGGTCCGGCTGCACCGCCGGCTCGGCCTCGGCGGGCGCGGCGGGCGCCTCGTGCGGCTCGGCCGGGGCGGGCGGGGTCTCGCGGACGCGGTCGCCGCGGTTCTCGATGTTGGTGAACGGCCGGGGCTTGCCGTTGAAGTAGCGCACCGAGACGCGGAACGGGAAGCCGGCCTCGCCGGTCAGCTTCTCGATCTCGTCGGCGTGCTCGGCTACCACCTCGTGCGCGTGGCGGGTGAGGAGCAGCGCGTAGGTGCCGATGCGCTCGCTGTTGCGGTACTCGCCCTCGATGCGGAAGTCGCGGCCCTTCCCCTGGGTCAGGCCGAGGGTGCGCAGGACGCGGGCGAGGGCCACGGTCGGGCGCTTGGGAGGCTGGGCGGTCATCTCGTCTTCCTCTCGTGATAGTGGGTAGGCACTATGTCCAACGTCAGAAACCCCCTGGGGTACCGGGTGATCGCCAGGGGATCGCGGTGGATCTCGGGCCGCCGGACACTGTCCGCGCTGCGCCCGTTCTCGCAGGTCAGGCATATCCGGACACTGTCCTGCCGCCCGGCGCCCGGGTGTCCGCCCAGGCGCCGGTCACGCGGCCGTCACCCCGTGATTCGGACACCGTCCGGACGCCCGGTGTCCGTGTGTTCGGACACGTCGAAGAGCGCCAGCGGGCCGGTCGGCGGGAGCGGTTGGTCCTGCGGGGCGGGGCCCTCGGGCTCCCACTCAATCCGGGCGTTCTCCCAGTTCCTCTCCAACATCTCGTCGAGGGAGAAGCCGGAGCGCAGGCGCTGGCCGAACATGTCCATCGTGAGCTTGCCGCAGGGCCACAGGTGGCAGTCGACGGCCGGGCCGCCGTCGGCCGAGTGGACGCGGAACCGGCGGGTGCCCTCGGGCAGAGCGGGTGCGAGGCGCTGCGGGGCCGGGCGGCGGATCTGGAACACCTCGCCGGCCGGGTAAGAGCGCGGCTCGCAGGTGTCGAAGGCGAGGATCACCCAGCCCTCGTTCTCCGGGTCCGGGGTCGGGTCGGCGAGCAGGATCGACGGGGCGCCGGCGGAGACAGTGTCGCCCTTGCGCATCGCGGCGGCCGGGGTGCAGCGCTCGTCGGGGACGTGCTCGCCGCGCGGGGCGATGCAGCGGGGGGCGCAGGGGCCGAGGGCGAGGTAGGTGGTCATGGCTGATGGCTCCTTGCTGGTGGTGGTCCGGGGCGCCCGGGCCGGTTGCCCGGGCGCCGTGGGGGGTCAGGCAGACAGCTCGGCCTGGAGTCGGCGGGCGAGCTCCTGGTTCTGGACGAGCCGGGCCCGGGCGGCGGCCGTCAGCGCCGCGTCCAGGTACAGGCCCTTGAGGAGGCGCCGGTCCAGGCCCTCGGCCGTCACCTCCCGGTAGGCCATCGCCATCCGTCCGGCCGTGGAGATCCACACGAGGTCGGTGTGGGGCTGCTCGGCCAGCCAGCCGCGGTCCAGGAGGATCGCGGTCTGCACCCTCGGGATGGCCCACATCCCGGCGATGATCTGCTCCGGGTGCCCGGCCTCGTCGCGAACGACCCGGGCGTGGTGCTCGTGCGCGGCGATCAGCCGCAGGTCGTCGTACTGGCGCTCGGTCAGCCGCTTGGCATGGACGACCGGGTCGAGGCGCACGAAGCTGCCGGGGCGGCGCTTGCTGTGGATCGTCAAGGCGCCCGTCAGGCCCGGGACGATCCGCTGGCCGTTCTTCGCCGCAAGGCCGACTCGCAGGTCCGCCTCACGGCCGGTCAGGTAGCCCACCGAGTGGGAGTCGTCGGTGAACGGCGACTCCTTGAACCCGGCCCCGGTGTAGCCGGTGGGCGCGTAAAACCGGGGGGTAAGGACGTGGTTCCGCTTGAACTTCGTGTCGGGGTGCATGGTGGGCCTTCTCCTATTCAGCGGCTGGTGTAGGGCTTGAGAGCCCTGTCGGCGGCCTTGGCGAGGTGGGCGGCCGAGCGCTGGCCGGGCAGGCTGCCGGAGACCCGCAGGACGTCGGCGATCCGCTCGGCCGGGACGATGCGCACGCCGTCGACTGTGAGCTCGCGCACGGGCTGGCCGGTCGCGCCGACCAGCGGGGCGCCGTCGATGACGGCGAGTGGGGTGACCGGGACCCCGAGGACCTGGCCGACCGTGCGGGCCTCGTGGCGGAGCCCGGCGAGCCGGCTGGTGACGTCGCGGTCACCATGGAATAGCCGTCCGCCACGCACAGTCAGCGGGTAGCGCCGCGACCAGCGCTTCGTGTCCGGGACGAACACCCTGCCGGACGGGCTGATGACCAGGTGATCGACGTTGGCACGGCCGGTGGGCAGCGCCCGGTCGTGCCGCAGGATCCAGCCTTCGCGGGTGAGCGGGGCGAGGCGGGCCGCAGTGCGGCGCTCGCCGTCGGCTCCGGCCTCCCACCGAGCGGCTTGCCGTCCGGCCTCGGTCTGGACGCCGGCCGCAGAGGCCAGGCGCACCCAGACGGTGCGCAGTTCGCGGGCGCGGGCTGCGGCCGAGGCTCCGGCGCCGGTCCGGCCGCTGGTGCCGTACCGGCGCCAGGCCCAGGCTGCGGCGGCGGCCAGGGCGAGGACGATCAGGACGGTCATGGGCTTCCCCTTTCCGGGGGTGGGGCGAGGGGCCGGGGCGGGCCCCTCGCCGGGGTCGGTGGTGGTCAGGCCGCGACGGTGCAGTCGCACATGGTGCGGTCGCCGTCGCGGTTGACGTCGATCTCGCAGCCGCAGTCCTCGCACTCGGAGAGGAACCACTCCTGGCGCGCGGTCGGCTTCTTCGCCTCGATGGCCAGGCGGTCGGCGAGCCTGAAGGAGGTCCGGGTGTAGCGGGTGAGCGGACAGCCCCGGGAGCCGTTCATCCACATGTCGACGTAGGCCCGGCGGGCCTCCAGGTCGGCGGCGTAGGCGGCCAGGGCGTAGGCGGCCGAGTCGGCGTTGGTCATCGGGGCGGTGGTCGGGATGGTGGTCATCGTGGTCTCCTTCTGTTGTCCGGACGGTGTCCGGGCTGGTCAGGTGGGGTGGCCGAGGGTCGGCTGAGGGGGCGTCCGGGCATGGGGCGGACGCTGTCCGCCCCATGCCCGGGTGGTCAGTCCTGGTCCGGGTGCTCGCCGCCGTGGGCCGCGATGATGGCGCGGACGGCGTCGACCGGGACGGTGAGGAACAGGCGGCCCTCGGCCTTCAGGGCGAAGCACGGGGTTTCCAGCACCACCGTGTCGACCTCGGCCTGCCAGGCGTCGTCGGCCGGGGCGTCCAGGCCGGGGAAGAGGTAGACCTCCAGGTGGCTGAACGGGCCCGTGTAGTCGTCGGGCGTGCCGTCCTCGCCGGGGGCGGGCAGGCAGCCCGCGCGGGGGCCGGCGGCGATCGACAGCCGGTGGCCGTCCGCGAGGTGGATCGCGCGGGCGTCGTAACCGGTGCCCTGGAGGGCCGTCAGGTTCAGTCGCGGGGTCATCGTGGTGCTCCGTTCTCTGGGGTCTGGGAAGGCGTGGTGGTCGGTCAGCGGGCGGCGGCGGTGAGCGCGGTGACGAAGGCGGGCGCGAGGCGGTCGACGAACCGGGCGGCCTGCTCGCGGACGTGCGCGCGGGCGGCGAGGCGGGCGGCCCGCTGGTCACCGCGCTCGTCCACGTGGCCGCAGGTGCAGCGGGCGGCGGCGCCGACCGCCTCGGCGTAGTGCGCGGCGGCGACCAGGCCGAGCCCGCCGGCGAGCGTGAGGCGGACCTTCCGGTGCGCGCCGTACTCGGCGACCAGGCCGCGGGCCAACAGGCGTCCGGTCGCGCCGGGGCTGACGGAGTTCATGAAGGTGTGGATCGCCGGGCCGGCCGGGCCGCCCTCCAGCCAGGCGTCGCCCGTGGCGACGATCGCCAGGTACGGCAGGACCGTCGCATCCAGCGACTCGGGGGCCGCGGCCGGGGTCAGGTCGATCGAGCGGATCGCGACCGCGCCGCCGTTGGCCGGGCGGGACCAGGTGATCCGGGCGCCGCCCTCCGGGGTGGCCTCGATCGCGGCGTCCTGCTGGCGGGCGCGCCGCAGGAGCATCAGGGCGTGGGCCTCGGCGGCGATGCCGGGGATGGAGCCACCCGCGTGGTTCACGACCTCGACGAACATGGTTCTCCTGTCCTGGTGGGGGTGGCCGGCCGGGCGGGATTCCCGCCCCGCCCGGTCGGCCGGGGGGCGAGTGGGGGTCAGGCCGCGATGCCCAGGGCGATCGGGGCGCTCTGGCCCTCGGTGGTGGTCTGGGTGGTCAGGGCGATCACCGCGATGCGGTGCTTGCACATGTGCTGGCCGCGCAGACCGGCCTTGCAGGTGCAGGCGGCCCGGGCGGTCCGGTAGGTCTGGCTGCCGTCCTCGCTGACCACGAGGAAGATCTCGTTCTTGCTGCTCTTGCGGAGGGGCTGGACCGCGCCCTGCTCCAGCAGCTCGACGGCCTTCTCGACCAGGTGCGGCTTGAAGTTGGACATCGTGGGCGCCTTGGTGGCCTTGCGGACCTTGCCCCTGCACTTGGGGCCGAGCCCGTCCGGGCTCGCGTTGCGCAGGATCCGGTGGCACTTGATGCAGCGCTGCTGGTCCTGAGCGGGGGCCGTGGGCTTGGTCTCGGTGCTGGCCATGTCGGGGCCCTCGCTCTCTGGTCGGTTGGGGTGGTTGGTGTTGCTACTCACCATCATTTCCGGAAGTCGATTTGACTAACCAAGTTTTCCCAAGTTGATTTGGCAAAGAATTGGCAAAGGACTCTCGCCCGAGTACGACGGAGCCCCGCCCCCGGCGGTCGGGGGCGGGGCTCCGGGTCTCGTCAGTCCGGCCCTCTGGGCCGCGGGCCGCCGCGCGGTGCGCGCGGCGGCCGGGTGCTGGCGGCCGGTCAGGCGGGGAGGGCCGCGGCCAGGTCGAGGGCGGCGCGGCGGTTGAACAGCGGGCGGGGCACGCAGCCGCCGTCGCAGTAGCTGGTCTCGCCGAGGCCGACGTACAGGTCCTCGTGACCCTCGCACTCCCAGTCGCCGGCGGCGGTGCTCATGACCCGCACGGTGACGTCGTGGACGTCGAGCACGCCGACGCCCTCGATGTCGGCTCGGGAGCGGAGGTCGCCGATCTCGCGGACCATCTCGCGGTCCTCGCCGTCGCTGCCGATGGGCTTGCCCTGGGCGCGGGCGACGGCCCAGACCAGGCTCCGGAGCTCGGCGCCGTCCTTCGCGGTGAAGGTGCGGCCGGGCAGGGCGGGCAGGGTGATCTCGTACACGGCTCTCTCCTGGTGGGTAAGGGGCGGGCCACCGGGCGGGCGCCCGGCGGCCGGTCGGGCGGGTCGGTCAGCGACTGGTGCCGAGGTCGGTCGCCTCGCGGCTGGACCGGACCGCGTAGATGCAGGGGCCGCTGCGAGCGGTCTCCCAGCCGGCTCCGATGAGCTTGTCCGCGATGAGCGACAGGCGGCTGTCGTTCATCGCGCTGTCCCGGGCGCTGATCGGGCGGCCGTCTGCGATCCAGTAGACGCGGACCGTGCCCTCGTCGCGGGGCTCGACCATGTAGCCCCGCATGTCGAGCGGGGCGTCGTCCGGGTCGTAGTCGTCGGCGACGAGGGCGGGGAGCAGGGGTTCCAGCGCGTGGCGGGCGGCGATGACGTCGGGGTGGTCGGTCCACTTGGGGGCGCTGCCGAGCGCGGCCGGGGCCGACTCCGGCCGCTGGAGCGCGAGCCGCCAGTGGTTCGGGGCCAGCTCGACGTCGACGATGGTCATGGTCGGCTCCACCCGGTTGGCGAAGGCGTCGGCGAGCACGTCGAGAACGGATTCGCCGCGGCGCCCGCCGGCCGGGGTCCAGTGCGGCTCGGGCATGGGCGAGGCCATCAGGGCCTTGGTGTGGCTCAGGGCCGGGTGCGCAGCCGGGGCCGTGTCCCGGATCGCACTGGCGGTGAGGCCGTAGCTGGCCGCGTGCCGGAGGGCCCGGCCGTAGTCGTGGAAGCTCGGCCAGTGCTCCTCGGAGCCGATCATGACTAGGTACCGGCCGGTGGAGGCCGCGTCCTCCTCCTGCTCGGCCGCTTCCCTCGCCTTGACGTTCAGGTCGGCCTGGGGGCCGTCGAGCTCGAAGCGGTACTCGCGGGCGACGTCGACCGCGCGGTCCAGGCCCCGGCCGTACCGGTGGACGTCGACCGGGTGGGCCGGGAGGTCCAGGCCGCCGCGCTCCTCGGTGACGGGGATCATCCGGGCACCGGCCAGGACGACGATGACGCCCTGGCCGGGCATCACCAGGACGTCGCCGTCACGGATGTCGCTGCGCCGCCCGAGGGCGCTGCGCATCTCGTCGGTGTCGCCGAAGAAGTGGGTGTTCGGCATGTCCGCGTACGCGGCGTCGATCTCGGCCTCGGCGTCGTCCAGGGCGCGCTGGGCGTCGACCGCGGCGACGGTCTCGCCGAGGAGGAGGGAGGCCTTCGCGAGCGGGGAGTGCGCGGCCAGGTGCTCGGCGTAGCTCGCGCGGTCGGTGCGGTCGGTCATTGGGGGCCTCTCGGTTGGGCGGTGTGGAGTGGTTACACCTCCATCATTTCCTCAAATCCATTTGGCTAACCCAAGTTTCCCAAATTAGTTTTCGCAAGTCTTTTCGAGTCTGCATGCCAAGATGGGTTTGACCAAGCCGGTTCGTGGCACACTCCAGGCATGCCGACTGATCACGCCCCCGCCGCCCCGCCGTACGAGCCCAGCGCCGCCCTGACCGGCGCACTCGAGGCATGGGCCAAATCCGTCGACAAGGAAGCCGAGCTGCGCCATGCCGCCCGCAAGGCCGTCGCCGACGACCTCCGCGAGGCCCGCGTCCCCGTCGCCGAGATCGCCGAGCACGTCCCGTGGACGCCCGCGACGGTCCACGGCATCGCGAACGAGTACGGCGTCGGCGACCTGATCCGCGCCAACGCCGCCAATGCCTCCGAGCGCCCGGCATACAAGCCCAGCCCCGCCCTGGCCGCCGCACTCAAGGCGTGGGCCGACTCGGTCGGCAACGAGGAGACCCTGCGCAAGGCCGCCCGCGGGGCCGTCGCCGACGACCTCAGGGCGGCGATGATCTCCAACTCGGAGATGGCCGAGGTCCCCGCCGTCCCGTGGACCGAGGAAACCATCCGCGTCATCGCCAAGGAGCACGGCGTCCCCGGCGGACGCCGTCGGAAGACCAGGACGCTGCGCTCGAAGCTCGCTGGCTGACCCCGGGGCAGGGTGCCCGCCGGGGTACTCCCGCGAGCACGTCGCCAAGGTCCGCAGCGGCAGCCTTGAGGAGGCCCCTGGCCCGACATCCCACTCAAGCTGCTCTGACGCGGCGCCGGCACCGCGCACTGCCCAACCTGGGACGCACCGAAGGGCCGCACATCCATCGAGCGGTGTGCGGCCCTTCGGCGTGTCCCGGGCGGCGGGAGCGCGGCCGCCCGGATGCTCGTGGGGCTCAGCTGATGAAGCGGCTGCAGAAGCCTGCGAGGGCGAGCAGCGCGACCATCGCAAGGATGAGCCGCCAGTCCTCACCCGCCCGCGGCATGAAGGGGGCGTTCGCCACCAGGCACTCGCCGTCCGGGTGGTCTCCGCCGTGGGCGCGGGTTCGGTGGTCGGCGCCGTGCTGGTGCGCGCCGGCGGCGGTCAGGTAGGCGCGCGAGGTGGTGCCACACTTCCCGCAGTAGTAGCTCGGCACGGTCGGTGCCCCCTTCGACTGCTGTCCGCTTAGATCACGGGGTGTAGCTATACGGTAGCAATCCGCGCAAGGTGAAGGGGCGTCCTGCCGCGCAGTCGGCGGTCGGGCGCCCCTTTCCGGAAGTGGTTGACGGGCCTGTCGGGCGTCAACCAGGGCCGGTTGACGCCATCAACCGGCCTGGTAGATGTGCAGGTCAGGGGCCGGTTGATGGTGAATTCCGGCCGGGCGGGGGGTCATGCGACCTGGTCGGGGGAGGGGCCCTTGGCGAGGTGCAGGATTCGGGCCATCGCGGGCCGCTGCTGGGCCTCGGCGGGAGCCCCGCCCGGGCCCTCGGTCGGGGTACCGGCGGGGGCCGGCAGAGGGGCCGCGCAGGCGGCGGGAGCGGGCGCCTGGACAGCCTCGGCGAGGGCCGTCGTGCTGGTGCTGCTGGCGGGGGGCGGGAGGAGCCGCTGGACGGCCACAGTGGGGGTGCCGGAGCGGGCCCGGTCGGCGTTCCCGGTGAGCGTGGCCAGGACCTCCTCCAGGGGGACGGTGAACACCTTGGTCACGTCGTCGACGTGGAGGCCCCACGTGTTGCCGACGTTGCGGATCTGGAGCTTCCGGGAGGGGATGCCGATGGAGGCCAGGCGCTGCCGCAGGGCGGCAACGTCCCAGCCGGGAGCCATGGACTCGATCATGGTGGCGAGGTGGACACCCTTGCGGCCGGTTCCGATGGCGGCCAGGAGTTCGCTCAGCGCCAGGCGGGCCAGAGCGTCGTTCGGGTGCTCGACGCAGATGCGCTGCTCCCCCATCATTTCATGATCGTTTCGAGGGGCATCGTTCTCCTCGTGCAGCTCGTCCTCCCCCTCGTCGTCGTACAGCTCGTCGTCCTCGTCCGCCTCCTCGTCGCCGGCCTCATCCTCGTCGGCGGCAGCGGGGGCGGCCTTCTCGGCGGCCGGACGGGGCTTGCGCTGGGGAGCGACGACGAGGGCGGAGACGTACCAGGCGGCGATGCCGACGCCGATGATGTAGCTGTGCCAGGGGGTGAGCAGGCTCCAGAGGATGGTGCCGAGGGTGCCGGTGATGCCGGCCGTGATGCCAGCGCACAGGGCCGCCATGCCGATGCCTTCCAGCAGGTCCTGGAGGGACTGCTGTTTGGCCTTGGCCTTGGCGGCCCGGCCCGCCCCCTTCGGCTTGCTGTCGTCGCCCTCCTCCACCGGGCCGGGGGTCTGCTTCATGTTGGCGGCGGCCTTGAGGGTGCGGACGAGGAGGGCGAGGAGCAGGCGGATGAGGACGATGCTGCCGCCGAGGGCGGCGATGGGGCCGAGGGTGCGCAGGACCTCTCGGTAGTCGAAGTCCTCACCCGGGGTGCCCTCGGCGGCGGGTGCGGTCGTGGTGGTGTCCTCCCCCATGATGGTCAGCCCAGCTTTCCGGTGAACATCTGGATCGCGTTGACGGCGCTGTCGCCGAGTCCGCCAGCGGCATCGGCGGCGACGGCGATGCTGATGCCGAGGACGCTCGGGATCAGCATCTTCTTCCACTTGAAGAAGAGGGCGGTGAAGGCCATGCACAGGACGGCACCGCCGGGGCCGGGGTCGCCGATGCCGCCCTGTCCGAACACGGAGTCGGGGATCTCGTGGACATCGTTGGCCATGTCCAACCAGGTACTTCCGGCGGCCATCCAGAGGCTGCCGACGACGAAGCCGAGGCCGGTAGCGGTGTCCCTCTTGAGGTTGATCCGGTCGCTACCGCGCAGGCCGGCGAGGAGTGCGATGGAGGAGCCGGCCGCGAAGCCGGTGGCGGTGATGGCGCCGATGAGCTGGCTCATGATCGTGAGACCTTTCAGAGGGTCGGGCCAGGCGCGTACAGCAGGGTGGCGACGGCGGCGGTGGCGAGGGGGACGCGGCAGATGAAGCGGACCAAGGCGGTGCGGTGGCGGACCCGGTGGTCGATCAGGTAGTAGATGCCGCCGTTGACGACGACGGCGGTGATCCACAGCGAGGCGACGCTGGGGCCGAGGCCCCAGCTGCTGCCGTGCTGGTCGAGCCAGGCGGCACCGGCGGGGGCGAGGCGGCGGCAGACCTCGCCAAGGCTGATGGTGCCGACGATGCGGGCGATGAACGGGTGCGGGAGGACGGCCTGCACGGCGCGGTGGCCGAGGACCTTCCAGGTCACCCACCCGCCAGCGAGGTCGAAGGCGAGGCCGATGGTGCCGACCACACCGGCCTGCGCGGCGGGCATGAAGCCCTCGAACCAGGGGCTGATGTTGAAGCCGTAGCCGATGGCGGCGGCGCCGCTGTTGAAGAGCATCCAGCGTTGGCGCTTGTCGGCGGGCTTCCAGCTGCCGCTGCCGTAGGTCTGCTCGGCCGGGGCGGCGGCCTGCTCCTCGCCCTGGGCGGCGGCGTGTTCGGCGGCGGCCTGGGCCTGGGCCTTGGCGTAGGCGGCCTGGGCCTCGGTGTAGGCGGTGTGGGCGGCGCGGGCGGCCTGTCCGTCCTTGGCGGTGACGCGGGCCCACATGAGGGACCACCAGGGGAAGACGTCGTCCGCCTGCTGCGCCTCGGCGGCGGGCTGCTCCCCCTCGTCGGCGGGTTGCTCGTCGGCCGGGGCCGGCTCGGGGGCGGCGGGCTGCGCGGTGAGGTCGACGGTCTGCCCGGCCCGCGGGAGCCGGCCGCCGCCGGGGACGTGCCCCGGCGGGAGGTCGTACTTCTGCGTGTACACCGGGCCCGGGACGGTCGGCGGGGTGGTGGGCGGCGGCGGGACGGCCGGGCTGGCCTGCGCGGGGATCGTGGGCGGGGCGGTGGGCGGCGGCGGGACGGCCCGGCCGGCCTGGGCGAAGTCCTCGGCCGGGTCGGTCGACAGCATCAGGCAGTCCTCGTCCGGCTCGGCCGGTACGGGCGTCCCGCCGAACGCGTCGCCGACAGCGGCGTCGAAGGCAGCTGCCGCCGCGGCCTCGTCCACCGCCGGAGCGGGCGGGGCCAGCGGGAAGTCGTCCGGCTCGACGGCCGGGGCAGCCGGGGTGGCCTGGACGGCCTCCTCGACCACCGCGGCGGCGGCCTCGGTGACGGCGAGGTCAGCGGCGGCGTCCGCCGCGTCGTCGGCCGCCATCTCGGCGAGCAGGTCGTCGATGTCGCTCATGCGCCCTTCTTCCTCTTCTTCGGCGCCGGGTTCTCGATCCGCCGGCGGGTGCGGGTGACGGTGTCGGCGATCCCGGGCCGGTCGCCGTGGACGCTGGCGACGTGGGCGATCAGGTCCTCGTCGCTGATTGCCTGGTCGGCCTTGAGGGCTTCGCGGATGGTGCTGGAGATGGACGGGGCGCCGGCGATCTGGAGCACCGGGGCCACCGGGGCCGGGGCCGGCTGTGCGACCGGGGCGGGCGCCGCCGCCGGAGCAGCGACCGAAGCGACCGAAGCCGCGGGGACCGCCGGTGCCGGGGCGGGCGGCACCGCCGGGACCGCCGGGGCCACGGTCGGCTGCACCGCAGGAGCAGCCGGGGCCGGGATGGCCGGGGCGGGAACGTGCTGGAGCGCGGGCGCCGCCGGGATCGGCGCAGCAGCCGGGATGGCCGGCGCCGCGGGGACGGGCGGGGCCGCCGGAGCGGCGGGCAGCTCGGCCGGGGCCGGGCGGGGCTGCTCGATCGGCTGAGCGGCCTGCTCGCCGTAGATCGCGGTGAGGTACGCCTGGACGCCGTCGAGGCGGTTCTTCTCCCCGAGGACGACCCGGTTGACCGCCAGCTCCTCGCGCTTCTGCCGCAGGAAGTCCGCCGAGTTCTCACCCAGCGGCACGGTGAACATCTTCATCACGACGACCCACAACCCCTTCGCGAGGATGCTGACGCCGCCGCCGATGACGCCGGCCGCGATCTTGTCCTTGTCCACGCCGTGGGTGACCACCGAGCCGACGACGACCGCGAGCGCGACCCAGCCACCACAGCGGGCGAGCTTGGCGCGCTCCGGGTCGTAGCGGAGCAGCCACTCAACGACCTGGAGCGCAATCCACGTCAGTTCGAAGGCTGAGGCCGAGCCGTAGGCGATTTCGGCGAGGACGACTGTGCTCAGCTGGTCGCCGATGCTGGCGGTCGACCAGATCACCGAGACAGCGGTCATTCCGACGGCCAGGCCGATCACAGCGCGCAGGAAAATCGCGTCGAGGTTCCTCGGCGGGACCGGCTCCCAGTCCTTGTAGGTCTGGGCGGTCAGCCGGGTCTCGCCGCCGATGGTCGTCTCGACCATCCGGGTCTTGGTGACCGGGCGGTACTTCACGCCGGGGACGCGGAGCTGCTGCTCGCCGCTGGGGGTGGTGTTCATCGGGGGCCCTCCGGGCTCGGGTGGTCAGCTATCTGGCCGGGCCCACGGGGGTGGGCCCGGCCGGTGAACGGGAGGGACTTGTCGGGGCGGGGGGCTACCGGCCGCCGAAGCGGCGGTGCTCGCCGGCGGCGTGGGTCCGGCGGCCGGCGCGGTCGGCCTTGTTGGCGGCCTTCACGCGCTGCTGCCCGTCCTTCAAGTCCCGCTTGTTGCGCGCCTCGCGGTCCTTGCGCGCCTTGCGGTCGGTCGCGGACTCACGGCCCTCGTAGGTCGTCGCCGCGAGCTGGCGGTCGTTGCCGCCGGTCAGCCACTCGAACATCAGCCTCGCCCCCACGATCCGCCGGACTCGTTGCCGTGGGCCTGGGCGCCGGCCCGCTGGTCGCGGGCCTTGACCTTGCGGTCCTCGCGCTGCTCGGGGGTGCCGTAGTCGGCGGCGCACTGGGCGTGCAGGTCGTCCTTGCCGTCGTTCGTCTCCTCGGCCATCAGACCGCCACCTCCAGCCGCGGGCCGCGCGGGCCGCCGGGGGCGGACGGGTCCTTGGGGCCGCGCGGGCCGGCCGCCGCACCCTGCGGGGCGGGGACGGGGGAGGCGGTGCGCTGGCCGGGGATCTTCGGGATCGCCGGGGTCCGGACGTCCCGGGCCCAGTCCTCCTTCAGACCGGCCTGCGGGGCGGAGTCGATCGGGGTGATCGGGCGGGTGTCGCCGGTCTCCCAGTCGTAGCCGGCGGCGTACGCGGCCTTGAACAGGAGCAGGGCGTACTCGCCGCGGCTGGTCTTGGCGCTGATCTCGGGCAGCAGGCCGAGGGTCTGCTGCGCGAGCTGCTCGGCCTCGGCGTCGGTGGCGGCCTCGGCGTACGACTCGGAGAAGAGGACGCCGAAGACGGGGCCCTCGGGGCCGGCCTGGAGGGGGAGACTGGGGTACACGCGGCGGAGGACCATGGCGACGCGCGCCATCAGCCGACCGGCCTGCTCTCCCCCCACCGTGATCTGATCGGTAACCTTCATGTGCTTGCTCCTGGTGACATCAGGGGTGGGCGGCCCGGCCCGTGTGCAACCACGGGTCGGGGTTGTTGACGGTGCCCGGTGTGCAACCACCGGGCACCGTTGTTTTCAGCGGCCCCGACCTGCGTGTGCAACCACGTAGCTGGGGCATGGTGCTGAATTCTGAAAGGGCGTCACCTTCCAGAGCTGTAGGTTAACCTACAGCTTGGAGGGGGCGCAACAGAGATGAGGTGTGTTTTGAGTGGGAATGTCCTGAATGAGGAGGCGCAGCAAGTCCGCGACGCGATCGCTGGCCTGTTCGCGGAGGACACCCCGGAGCAGCGGTTCGTTCGCCTGACCGCCCTTCTGCAGGGCTGGCGCCCCCTTCACGAGGCGGTGCGGGAGATGCGCCAGGAGGCCGGCGCCGCGCTGTACGACGGCGGCAGCGGGATGACGTACAAGGACATCGGGGGGCTGATCAGCGTGACGGAGAGCCGCGCGCGTCAGATCGCCAAGGGGATCGTGCGCTCCGACCAGGACCGGGCGAAGGCGGAGAAGCGGGCGACGGCAGACGGCGCGTAGCGCCCCGTTCGCCGGCATTGCGCGCCCCCTGCGCTTCCTCCGCCCCCAGGGCCCCGGCCCGGACACCGTCCGGACACCGGGGCCTTCGCCGTGTCCGGACGCTGTCCGCGCTGGTCGGAGGGGGTGCCGCGCGGCTGCGCGGACAGGGCCAGCCGGGGTGCTGCACCGGTGCCCGGACACTACCCGGACGCTGTCGGCGCGGGTCGACGACATCGGATGACGGCCCGTGGGGCGGCGGCCGGGCGGCGTGGATGGCCGCCCGGACGCTTGTACGGCCCCGTCCGCCGGGGGAGGGTAGCCGACCTGGGTGCCGGCGCGCTGGCGGGTGTTCTTCCGGTGCTCCCCCACGCGGGTGGCAAGCGAGCGACTTAGGGCGAACGCCCCTGCATGTCACAGGCCTTGGCTTAGCGTGTGGTGCCATGGATGTCGAACTGTCTGACGACGAGCATCTGCGGGCACTGGCTGCACTGGAGGCCGTCGTCGGGAACAACGACGGCGCACTGGTGGCGCTGGCGGGTGATGCGGGTGAGCGCCCGCTGCCGACCCTGCTGGCCGCCTATGGGCAGCACACACTCCACCGCATCCTGGTCGCCGCCGCCGGGCTCACCCCCGCCATGGATCACGGTGAAACGCGCCGACTGATCGCGGAGATCAACGGCGAGCCGGCGGGCCGTTTGGTCGGCGTCCTGGCTGACGCCCTGCACAGTCAGGCCGCTCTCGCGGGCGACCACCCCGCCGTCGCGAAGTCGATCGGCCGGTCTGTCCTACTAGCGGTACACGCGTTCACCGACGCCGACAACGAGGACGCCCTGATGTTGTTGCGCGCGCTACGCAACGAGGTGCTCCGGAAGGCCTGAGTGGTCCGGGCTAGTCAGGCCCGGCGTCCGGGACCGGCGATAACGGCGGCGGCGACGAAGATCCACCCCTTGTGCCACGCTTGGTCGATGAAGGCGCCAGCGCGGTGGTCGGCGTTCAGCCAGCCGCCTTTGCCGACCTTGTGGGCGGCGCGGACGAGGAGCGGCTCGTCCGGGCTGTCCGAGGACCAGTGCCCGGCGCAGCGGTCGGCCGCGTAGTGGGTGGCCGCGGAGAGGGCCAGGCCGGCCGCGGCGCGGGCCGGGCTGATGCCGAGTCGGAGGTAGCGGTTCACTGCCCAGAGGGCGGCGGCCTGGGTGGCGGTGTAGCTGGCAACGTGTCGGCCGCACGCGGCGGCGCCAGCGGGGCCGGGGTGGCCCTTCGCGGCTGCATCCTTGTCGGCCTGGATGAGGTAGTCGCCGACTTCATGGGCGGCGGTGAGGGCGGCGTAGGCGACGGCGGCCTGGATGGCGGGGTGGGACATGGCGGGGCTCCTTGTTGGTCGTGCGTGATCAGGCTGTCGGGCGTGGCCGGGTCTGTGTGCACCTGGATGTGCACGAGTGGTGTGGCAGCAGTCACTCGTCGTATCGACTGCCGGGCGTGGGCATGCCCTTGACACTGACGAGGCGTCAGTGGAGATTGACCAGGGACCGTGATCTGATCCTGTGGTCGGCACGCTCGTGGTCGGCGGGCGAGTGGCGGAAAGGCAGACGCAGCGCCCTTAAAAGGTGCGGCCAAACGGCGTGTGGGTTCGAGTCCCACCTCGCTCACGGGCCGGAACGCCGAGAGGCCCCCGCGCTGCGGGGGCCTCTCTGTTCGGGTGGCTGGCACCGGGCGGTGCTGGCCCCTTCCGGGGTCTGTTCGGTCAGCTGGTCGGGTTCGGAGATGGGGCGGGCTGGGTGTCGGCGGCGACCCGGGCCACGGGGAGGCCGAAGGCGGTGGAGATGGCGGCGGCGATCTCCATGCGCCGGGTGTCCGGGGGCACGGGGTCGGGGGTGGTGTCCGGGTGTCCGGCACTGGTGTCCGGGCAGGGGTGTCCGGGCCGTGTCCGGACAGTGTCCGCGCAGGTCAGAGCTTCGGCGAGCAGGCCGTCTTCCCCGGCTGGCGGCAGTTCGCGGACGTGTCCGCCCTTGGGATGTCCGGGTGTCCGGAAGGTGTCCGCTGCGGCGTCCGGTCGGGGGCACCCGGCGGTGGCGCAGGTGAGGTATCCGCCGTCGCCAAGGTAGAGGGAGGTCCGGTCGCAGGCCGGGCAGGCGTCCGCAGTGGTCCGCGGTCTTCCGGGCTCGTCCGCCAACGGGGTGTCGGCTTGCCCGGGGGTGTCGGCAGCGCGGGCGACCTCGACGTAGCTGGAGGGGTAGCCCAGGCCGATGAGGGCCGCGTCGACTGCGCGCCAGATCAGCGCGTTGAGGTCGGCGTCGCGGACGGGCAGGCGGCGGATATAGGCGTAGACCTCGTCCCAGGCCGGCTGTCGGGGGTCCGGGACGGGCGCGGCGGCGCGGCGGCGGTCGACGGTGGCGACGGAGGGCCCGGTGCGTACCAGCGGCGTACTGCCCTGCACGAGGACGGCCAGGGCCTCGACGGCGGCGCGCCGGTGCCGGGCGGGGCGGCCGGAGTCGCAGCACGCCTCCGTCTGGCGCGAGCGCCGGGGCGGGTCGAGTCGGTCGCCGTGGAAGCGGCAGTGGACGGGCAGTTCGTCGATGGCGGCGGCCAGGACGGTGACCGCGTGGCGGGCCGCGGCCTGCCCGGCCTCGGCGTGCTCCGCGCGGTCGTAGAGGGCGTCCAGGGCATCGGCTTTGAGGCCGTCGAGGGGGATGCGGCGGGTCACAGCTGGGCCTCCGGGCGGATCTGGACGACGGCGCGGGCGGTGAGCCGGGCGGTGGCGCGCAGGTTTGTCGCGGCGGCCTGGACGGCGTCGCGGATGTCTCGGGAGGTCCACTCCTCCGGGTAGGGGCCCTCCCCGGCACGCATGGTCTGGGCGATGGCGTCGATGCGGCTGGCGTTGGCCAGGGTGACGGCGGTGGCGGCGGCGTTCCAGGCGGTGCGCTGGACGTCGCTCAGGCCGTCCCAGGTGGGCATCGGCTCGCCGAGGAAGTTGAGGCCGGCGGTGGCCTCGCCGTACGCGGTATAGGCGGTCTGGCCGGGGGTGGTGTCGTCGGTGGCGGTCATGGGGTCAGTGCTCCTTCGGGGTGTCGGGGGCCTTGGCGTTGGACATGGCGGCGAGGACCGTCCACAGGCCTGGTGCAGCTCGCTGGTGAGGCGGTCGACCTCGGCGAGGGCGGCGGCGAGGTCGGGGTCGGTGGTGGCGCGCTCACGCAGCCGGGCGGCCAGCTGCTCGTCGAGGCCGTCGGCGTGGCGGGGATCGGGCCGGGCATCGGGGGCTTCTGCGGTGCGTGGGTCGGGCAGTCGGGGTCGTGGTCGGTGCCGCAGCTGGTCCACCAGCGTTCGCAGGTGCAGGCGTGCGCCATCGCGGCGCGGGCTGCGCGCAGGGGGTGAAGCACGGGGCTCACCGGCCCATCCGGGTGTGGGAGTCGAGGATGAGTCGGGCGATGTTACGCGCCATCGGGTCTTCGCGGCCGGCGAAGAAGTCCGCGCGCTGGTGCTCGTTGTCGGGCCAGACGCTCAGGGCGGCGGCGTGGTCGGCGCGCTCGTGGTCGGCAGCGGTCTGGAGGAGCTGCGCGACGGCCAGGCCGAAGGTGCTGTCCACGATGGTGAGGTACGGCAGATCTGCGGCATCACAGGACTGGTCCCAAGACCGATCGGCGACGATGTTGCGGTTGGCGGCGTAGATGACGCCGGGGCCAGCGCCTCCGCCGCGGACGATCTCCAGCGGTGGCGGGGCGACGGTGCGCGCGATAGTGGCGGCACGACGCAGGATGTCGGCGGAGATGTCGAGGATGGAGTCGTACGGCATCGGACTTCCTTCCGGGTGGGACGGCCTCCCCCCGGCCCGTGCAGGTCGAGGGCAGGCCATCCGGGGCTGCGGGGTGTCAGGCCTTGGCCGGGGCCAGGGCCCAGGTGCGGGTGCAGGTGGCGGCGTGCTCGCGCGCCCACCGGTCGGTGGTGACGCTCGGGGACTCGTCCGCCGGGCGGCCCGGGATCTCGTCGTCGAGGCCGGTGGCGCCCCGGCGCGCGTCCAGGACAACGCCGTCGTGGCAGCCGGAGCAGTCGGCCTCCCACAGGAGCGTCAGCAGGCCGGCCAGGCGAGTGTGGCGGAGCACCGTCACCGTCGCGCCGGCCTGGGTCGGGTAGGTGGCGGTCTCGATGGCCTTCATAGGTGTCTCCTCGGTCAGGACGGGTGCGGGGTGGTGGCGCGGCGGCAGGCGCCGCACAGTGGCAGGCTCAGCGCGGTGGGCAGGTCCATGGGCTCGGTCGCGTGGAACCCGCAGTGGGTGAGGCCGTCGCCGACGGGGGCGTGCTTCGTGGAGCGGTTCACCGAGCGGCTGTTGAAGACGTAGCCGGCCGCCTGGTGCAGGGCCTCGCGGCAGGCGCGGCACAGGCCGTGTTGCTCGGCCTGCTCGCGGGTGAGGGGGGCGGTCGCCGGGCGGTCACACAGGGTCTGGCCGGCCAGGCCGGGGGCGTGGATGGTCTGCGGCAGCTGGTCGTCCGCGGCGTGGACGCGCGGCCCGTCGGGGTCCGGCTCGTACGCGCAGGCCAGGACGGCGGCCGGCTTGGCGCCGGAGCTGTCGCACCTGGTGTCGTACAGGCCGCCGCGGTGGACGGGCAGCCGGCCGCGCGTGGTGAGGTGGAACGCGGAGGTCGGGCCGGTCGGGCAGCGGTCGTCGGGGCAGATGCCGAGGCCGACGAACGGCGGGTAGGTGGTGAAGCCGGACTTCATCAACTCGCGGTCGGCGCGCTGACGGGCCAGGCCAGGGTCCTCCGGGGGAAGCGGGGGGAAGCGGGTCACGGGGGTGCCGTAGGAGGCCACCAGTTCGCGGGCCTCGCCGAGCTGCCGGGTGAGGACGTCGACGTGGTCGAGGAGGGCGCGGGCGTGGTGGTCGCCGATGCGGACCCACGCTTCGTAGCGTTCGGCGCCGGCGGGCACGCCGATCATGCGGCCGGACTCGGCGAGTTCGAGGTCCGCTCGGATGACGGCCAGCTGGTCATCGGTCAGCAAGGATCGGCCCTCCGTCGGGGTCGTCGGTGAGGGCGAGGGCGATGGTGAGGGCGTGCCGTCGCTCGTGCGTCGTGCTGGCGGTGGTCCAGCGGGCGGCGACGCAGGTGAGCCAGTCGGCCACGGCGTCACGGGCGTTGGCCGGGATGGGGTCGGCGGTGATCGCCAGGTCCGCGGCGGCGGTGATGATCTGCGGGGCGGTCAGGCGGGGCGTGCGGGGGTTCACCGGTGCGCCTCCTGCTCGTCGGTGGGGTGCTGGACGGTGCCGGCCGTCGAGCGGGCGCGGCGGTAGTCGCGCTTGCACGCCTCGCAGTAGGCGCGGCCGTCGGGGGCGTAGCGGCCGTGCTCGGCCTGGTCGTGGCCGTGGACGCAGCGCACCGGGCGGGCGGTGCCGCCGAGGATGTAGCGGATCTGCTCGCGGATGGCGGCTCGGCCAGGCTCGTCGTTGACGTGGTCGGGGGCGAGGCACTGATGGTGCCCGCACTCGGCGTAGACGTGGCCGACGGGCTCCCGGCCGGGGTTGCCCCAGCGGAAGGAGAGGGCGGCCGGGCTGTACGACGCCTCCCCGTACCGGATGACCGGGGTGCGGCTCTTGCTCGCCCGGGGGCCGGTCCACTCCAGGTGGCCGTCTCCGAGGGGGACCAGGTGGTCGAGCCACTTCTCGGTGATGTTCATCCAGCGCTGCGGGCGCCGCCAGACGATGCCGGTCTCCTGGCGGATGCGGGAGACGGCGTCCTTGTCGACGCCCAACTTGGTGACGATCTGCGCGTTGCTGTGGGTGCGCAGCAGCGCCCGGATCTCGTCGTAGCGGGGGTGGACGCGGGTGGCGGTCTTCACGATCGTCGCCGGGCCGACGCCGGTCACCTCACGCTGCCGGGCGATCATCCGCAGGTCGGTGCCGGTGCGGCGGCGGACCTCGGTGTTGCTGTGGCCGGCGGCGAGCAGGGAGCGGACGTCCCTGGCCTTGGGGTGCGGCTGGCGCTTGTAGTTGCAGCGGGGCACGGGCGGGATGCCGTGCCCGGTCCGGATCAACGCCGCGGCCTTCTGGGTGATGCCGAGCTGCGCGGCGACGGCCCGGTTCGTCATGCCGCCGGTCATCAGGGTGACGGCCCGCTCCTCCACTGTGGCGGTGCAGTCGGCCTCGGGCCCGTCCTGCTCGACGGCGACGGCGCCGGCCTCGGCCGGGTCGTGCTCGTCGGGGGTCACCGGCTGCCTCCCCCGGTGACCTCGCGGATGATCTGGAGGGCGGCGGGGCCGACGTCGCGGATGGCCAAGAGGTCGTTGTCGGTCGCCGTCCGCACCTGCTGGAGCGTGGTGTAGCCGTGCCGGTTGAGGGCGGCGCAGACGCGGGCGATGCCGCGGAGGGTGGTGGCGAACTGCCGCTCCAACTCGGTCGGGACCGGGCCAGGCGTCAGCTCGGCGAGCGGGGTGATGGTCGCGACCGGCGTGCGCTGCCTGGTCAGCTCGAACGCCTCCCCTTCGGCCAGGCGACGCAGGACGTCGGCCAGCCCTACCCGCAGCTGGGAGGTGCTGATCTGGGTCGGGGCGGGGGTCGGGGGCTTCGGGGTGTTCACCGGCGCTCCCCGGTGGCCTCGATGGCGGCCGGCACGGTGTCCTCGCCGGGGACGGTGCCGACGAGGGCGACGGCGTCCCGGGCGCTGGCGCGCAGGGCGGCGATGAACGGCTCCAGGTCGGCGGTCGGGATGGAGCAGCCGGCGCGGGAGCTGACGACGTTGACGGCGGCGCCCTGGCCGGGGACCGACGCGGGGATCAGGACGATGCTGTCTCCGTCCACGTCGGTGTAGCGGTAGTCCGGGGCGGGCGAGGCGGGCGGGAGGATCGAGACGATCTCGACGACCTCGTCGGCGCCGTTGGTGACGGTCACGTTCATGATGCTCACGGGTGCAGGTCCTTCCCTGGATGGTGTGTGGTTGGCTGGCCGTCGGGCCGGCGGCGCCCCTGTTAAGGGCGGGGGCGGCGCCGGCCCGACCGGGTCAGCGGCGGGGCGACGGTCAGATCGAGCCCTCGGTGAGGAGCTGGTCCGCGATCAGCGGCCGGTGCCGGTCCTCGCAGTCCTTCGCCCACCCCTGGTGCTTGTGGCAGGTGGTGCGGTCGTCGCCGTGGATGGCGCCGGTGTCCTCCTGGTCGTCCTCGCGCTTGAGGGCGGCGGCGAGCTTCTTGCTCACGGGGTTGGTCCCTTCGGTCAGGCCGGGTCGGCCGGGGGTGTGCAGGGCGGCGTCTTGTCGCCCTGGGGGGTGTTCCAGCTCTGCTCACCGCGGGTCCACTCGGTGAACCAGCGGCGGGCGTAGGGGTGCGGGCGGCGGATGGCCAGGAGGTCGCAGTCGTCGCAGCGCTTGCGGTGGCTGCCGGCCTCCTGCCAGGTGTGGCGCTTGGCCGTCAGCGCGCCGACGTCGGGCCGTCGGCGGCGACGAGGAAGACGCGGTCCCGGCTGATCCACACCTCGTCGCCGGCGGCGGCCCGGGGGCTGCTGGCGCCGATCGTCGTGCGGACCTTGACCTTGTCCTTGCCGACCTTGACGACGGGGCCGAGGATCGTGGACTGGTAGCGGCCGGAGGTGGTGCCGCCGACGGTGTCGCCCTCGTAGCCGGTGCGCCCGGTGGCGTCCTTGAAGGACGGACGCGGGGCGGCCGGCGGGGCGACGGGCAGCTCGGGCAGCAGGGCGCCGCAGTCGGCGCAGCGGCGGGTCTGGAAGCGCTGGCCGTCGCTCTCGCGCTCGCCGACGATCTCCCACGACAGGTGGGGGCAGGGCAGGTCGGCGCCGATCTCGTCGGCGTACTGGGCGAGGAGATCGGCGGCCCACTCCCGGGCGTCCGCGGAGTGGGCACCGGTCTCCTCGTACAGCTCGACGAGGCGCTGCACGGCGGTGCGGTCGTCCTTGTCGTCGTCGGGGTCGTCGTAGTGGTGGTCCACGGGGCGCCAGACGTTGACGACGACGGGGACCTCTTCGACCTCCATCGCGGTGACGGTGTCGCCGGTCCACCCGTGGTCGTCGGGGCCGCCGTCGCCGACCTCGAAGTCCCCCATATCGATGGGGGCCTCGTAGGTCAGGGTGTAGGTCCGACCGTCGCCGTCGGCGTCACGGAAGACGACGGCGCGCTCCTGGGTGTACTTGAGGACCATCACCTGCTGGTCGTCGAGGATGACGTCGCCGTCGACGTCCTCGGGGCGGTCCGGGGGGACGCCGAGGGCGCCGAGTTCTTCGCGAGTGAACTCGCGGGTCATGACCATGTGGTCGGGGCTCCTTGAGGGCCGATGTTGCGCGAATGCAACGCCAAGTTGGTAGCCCAGGACGTACGTTCACGCATGCAATCCGAGTTGATTGCATGCACGCAACTGTAGCGCACTGTTCGCTACAGTGCTGGCATGACTACTCGGAAGACGCCGTTCGTCTCAGCGGCGCTGACCCCCGCGGCGCGGGACGCGCTGCGCCGGGCCACCGTCGACCTCACCTCTCCGGCCGGGCTCCGGCTGTCGATGTCGGACGTGCTGCTGGCCGTGCTGGCTGTGGCCGGCGCGCACCAGGAGGAGACGCTGGTGAAGCTTCGGGAGGCCGCGGCGGCGAAGGCGCGGCCGAGCGCCGGCTGACGGGCCGAACCCCGGGTCAGCCGGCCCGGCGAGCGCGCGCGCCATCGCGTCGGCAGACCGCGCAGTGCGCGTGTCCGTCCGGATCGAAGCGGCCGGCCTTCCGCTGGTCGTGCCCGCGGCGGCAGACGGCGGGGGCCTCGTCCTGCACGAGGACGGCGCGCACGGCGCGGCGGGTGCGGGTGCGGTCGCCGGCGTCTTCGAGGTGCGCGGGGGCCAGGCAGCCGGGGTAGCCGCACCCGGGGTGGACGTGCCCGACCGGTGGCCGGCCGGTCGCCCAGGTGTAGGAGAGGTGGCCGGCGCTCAGGTTGCGGTCGCCGGCCTTGATGATCGGGGAACCGCCGCCGCGCCTGGAACGGGTGCCGGTCCACACGAGGTGTCCGCCGTCGACCAGTTGGAGGCGGGATGCCCAGCGGGCGGTCAGCGTCCGCCCGGGCGCGGGGATGCGGCGCGGGGGCGGGGCCGGCGGGATCGTCGGCGGCCCGAAGGCGCCGGCCTCCCGGGCCCGGGCCACGGTCTGTGCGTCGGCGCCGGTGCGGCGGCTGATCTCGGCGTTGGTGTAGCCCTCGTCCAGGAGCAGCCGGATCTTTCGGCCCTGCGGGTGGTCGACCCTGGCTCGCCACTCGCTGCACGCGATGTTCGGGATGCCGTGCGCGTGGCGGATGCGGGCGACCTGCCGGTGGTCGACGCCGATGCGGCGGTCGATCTCGCTGTTGGTGAGGCCCTGGCGCAGCAGGGGCAGGACGTCGGGTTCGCGGGGGTGCGGGGTGGCGGTGGGCATGGGCGGGGGTTCCTCCAGGTGGGTCCCGCACGCCCTGGTGGCCCGTCAGCGGGCTACCGCGGGGGCGCGGGTCTCGTTCGGTTGTCGGGTGCGGACGGCGAGTGCGCGGGCGAGCGCGCGGGCGCCGTACCGGGCGGCGGCGGCTTCCTCGCCGTGCGCGTCGACCTCGGCAAGGACGATCTCCGGGGTGACTCCGGCCGGCGGCGGCGCCGCCGGAGTGCGACTCGCTGCACCGCACAGCAGGCACTTGTTGTCCGCCGTCGGGTCGTACGGCCCGTTCGGGTGCCGGCCGCAGGTGGTCGTGCGGCCGGTGCCGCGGGCGGAGGCGACGAGGGCCTGTGCGCGGTCGAGGTCGGCGGCGATGCTGCCGAGGGTGGAGTCGTTGACCTCGTGGTCGGCGGCGTACTCCCCCAGCGTGCGCAGCACCGTGCTGAGCGGGGGCAGGAAGTCGGGGTTCACGGGGTCCTCTTCTCGGCCGGTCGTGGCCGTCGGCGTGTCAGGTCTGTTGTCGGCGCTCGGCCTTCTCGCGGCGGGCACGGGCGAGGGCCGCGGCGTGCCTCCGGTCTTGGTCGGCTGTGGCGGCACGCTGGACGAGGATCGGGCTGTCCAGGGCGGCAGTGTGCCTGATCTCGGGCTCTCGCCACCCGCGGGTTTCCGGGGCGCTGCGCTCGCGGCCGGCCTGTACGGCCCGCTGGGCGCGGTTGAGGTCGGACGTCGCGCCGGTCAACTGGGCGTCCGGGCAGGGGGTGAGGGCGCGGCGGGCGCGGCCAGTGCGGCGCCGGCTGTTGCACAGCAGGCATCTCCCCCAGCCATCCTCCGGGGTCGGGTCGACCGGGCCCTGGGGGTGCTCCGCGCAGCCGGTGCGGGTGGTGCGGCGGGCCAGCTGCGCGGCCAGGTCGTACGCCTCCTTGAGCGCTTCGGCCAGGGCTTCGAACTCGTCGGCCGTCGAGGTCAGCGAGAGGTGGAACCCGAGGTCGTTGGCGGCGGCCAGGTGCACGCGCAGCTGCGGCAGGCCGGCGGCGACGCCGTCCGCGACGCGCACCGTCTTGTGGCGGTAGCTCACCCCTGCACCTCCTTGGCGGCGAGGCGGGCGCGGGCCCGGTCGCGCAGCTGCTGCTCGGCGGGGGGCGTCCACGGGTGCCAGCCGGCCGCCTCGGTCCACTGCCGGGCGTGGCCGCGTTCCAGGAGCGGGCAGTGCCGGCACGCCCCCGCCGGGGCGGTCACCGGTCGACGCCCTTCGCGTCGAGGTGCGCGGCGTGGGCCTGGCCGACCAGCGGCGGCGCGTACCGGGCGAGCAGCGCGGGGTCCATGCCGCGGCGGCAGTCCGGGCCGATGCCGAGCGCCTTCGACTCGGGGTCCAGCAGCGGCCGACCGCACCGGGCGCAGCAGATCGAGAAGTCGGCGAACCGCCTGCGGGCGGCGGCCCGGTCGGCGTGGATCGCCACGATGACCAGGGTGAGGTAGGCGCGGCGGCTGGCGGACCAGGCGTCGACGAACACCGTGCGGGCGATCGGGTCGTCCGGCAGCTCCGAGCGCTTCGGGATGGCGGGGCCGTGCCACGCCTTCGCCGGCCAGGCGTTGAGGGCGTCGGTCTTGCGGGTCTTGACGCGCCGCCAGTAGATCACCGTGTCCGGGTGGTCCGGGTCGGTGACGGCGTAGAAACCGGGTTCGATCTGGTCGAGCAGGACGGTCGGGTCCATCGGGGTCTCCCTTCTCGGTCTGGCAAAGGGTGCTGGGCGGCCTGGGCCGGGTCGGCCGGGCGGGCGCCCGTCGGTTAGTCGTTGACGGCCCGTAGGTGGCGCTCGGGCCGCGGGGCAGGCACCCGGGCCGGGGCGTCCGCGGGAAGGGGGTCGGCCGGCTGCTCCGGGCCGTCGGGGGCGAGGTGCAGGTCAGGGCGGGCGGTCCCGGCCGGAGCGCCCTCGCCGCCGCCGGACAGTTCCAGCAGGAGCGTGCCCTGCGTGGCCTGGGTGGAGCGCTGGGCGGGCACCGGCGCCGCGGTGGCCGGGGCCGGGTCGGCGGGCGCCTCGGCGACAGCCGGGGTGGGCTTCGGCGCGGCGGGCGCCACCGGGGCGGCCGGGGCGGGCTCGGCGCCCGCGGGCCACAGCAGGGTGTCCTCGGCCGGGACGTCGTCGGGCAGGTGGGGCGAGCAGGCCGGGACCGGCGCGGGGACGTCGTGGTCCCCCGGTGTGCCTTCGGCCCACAGGTCGGCGGCGCAGGCCGGCTGCCAGACCGCCGTCTCCGGGACCGGGGCCACCTCGGCCACCGGGGCGGCCGGGGCGGCCGGGGCGGCGGGGGCGGCGGGGGCGGCGGGCCGGCCGGAGGTCGGCCGGGGGTTGCGCTCGCACCAGCCACTCATCTGCCGCTCGACCCGGTGCTCCAGCAGCTCGCCCCACACCCCGGTCGCGGTGAAGATCCCCCGGATGCGGGCTTCCTCGGCCGCCCGCGCCTCCTCCCAGTTCGCGGCGGCCGTGTCTGCGGCCCGCGCGTCGGCCTCCGCCGTCCACTGGTCGGCGGCCTCCCCGGTGGCGGCCTGCACCGCGCGCCGCTCCTCGTGCCGGACCTGGCAGGCCCGGCAGGCCGGCCCGCCGATGAGCTGCCCGTCCTCGCACCCGGGGTCCGGGCAGTCCTGCGCCAGCAGCGCGGCAGCCAGCCAGGAGCTGCGGTTGAGGATGCGGTCACAGCCGTACGGGGTCGCCTCGCTGCGCCGGGCGGCCGTGCAGCCGGTGTCGGTGCAGCGCTCGCAGCCGCGGTACTCGGCCGCCGAGCGGACGTCCGCTCCTTCGCCAAACCACCTGCGGTTCAACCGGGCGACGACCAGCTCCGGGGTGCGGCGCGGGATGCCCGACTCCGGGTTGCCGGTCAGCAGGTCGTTGATTGCCCGCACCAGTCCCGGATACAGGCGGGTGCCCCGCTTGGCCACCTCGACCGGCACGGCCGCACGGACCATGTCGAACCCCGGCGCCTCCTGGCGCGGCCGGGTCTTCACCGTCGCCGGCCTCGGGGACTTCCTGCGCTCGGGTGATGGATCGGTGTCCGACGCGGCGCAGCCGCCACCGGCCTCGCCGGTTTGCCCGGCCGCACCGTCGCCGCGAGCCGCGCGCACGAAACCACCTGCACTTTTGCCTACGGCGTCAGGCACAGCCAGGTCGTTCTCAGAAGGTGACTCGGTAGGTGACTTAGAGGGTTGTGGGACTTCAAGTCCCCGGGCCCCGGACTCGTAGTCCCCGGGGTGGGGACTGTCAGTCCCCGGGGGGTAGGGACTCTCAGTCCCTGGGTCAGCAGCATCCGGCGCTGGCTTCTTCGGCCGCGCCACCCCCTTGTCCGAGCGAGTGACCTTCACCGGGGCAATGCCGAGCCTCGGTCGGCTCTCGCTGGTGATGGCGGGGCGGCCCAACTCCGCACGCCGAACGTTGAGCTCCGCCAGGTCCTCCGGGCTCCAGCAGTCCGCCGGGATCATCACCTCCCAGACCACCGGCCGCTGCTCCTCGGGAATGGCGTACCAGCGCGGAGAGATGTGCACTTCCTGGCGCCGCAGCAGGCCACGGGACGCCATGTCCCGGCACTTGCGGCCGGCGGTCTTCGGGTCAACACGGGCCTTCTCGCCCAGGGTCTTGTACGACCGGAAGCAGTTCAGGCCGTCGAAGTCACCCTTGACCACCAGCGCGGTCAGGACGGCGCGCTCCTGCACGTCCTTGACCGGGGCCAGCTCAACGGCCCAGAGAACCGGGTGAAGGCTCACGCGGCCCCCCTCTCCTCGGTCGGCGGGTGAACGGGTTCGGGTCGGTGCATGCCGATGCCCGGGTGGTGATCGACGATCACCACATAGCCAACATTACACTTGGCCACACACAATGTTGGCAAACGGGCGTGTCGTGTAGCACAATCACCCCGAGGCCAACGGCCTGTGTGTAACCATCGGCCCATGCCAGAGAAGGACGACGACCCCGTGACCAGCCGCCTGGACGCCGCGATCGAGGCCAAGAAGGCCGCCGAGAAGAAGGCGCAGGAGATCAAGGACGCCGCTGCCGACGCCTTCGCCGACGCGGTCGCGCGCGCCCTGGACGACGGCATGAAGCCGCAGGCGGTCGCCGACAAGATCGGCATGAGCTACGAGACCGTACGCCGGATCGCCCGGGGCCGCGGAGTCAAGCGGCTCCGCGAGCCCACCGTGACCAGCCGCAGGAAGGCCGACGACGCCGGCCAGGACTGACCACCGCTCGACGGCGTCAAGAGGGCGGCCCCGGCGGGCCGCCCTCTTCGCGCGTGCCCGGGTCACCGGCGGTTGAGCTGCTGCGGGATGCCGAGGAGGGCGCGGCGGTCCGCGGCCTCGACGGCCTTCCACCGGCGGTCGAGCCTGCCACGGTCCTTGTCCATCAGCCGCACCGCGCGCTCGACGACCTGCACGATGACGGCCGCTGCGCAGATGTACGTCTCGAACGGGTCCTCGTCGGACCGGACGGCATCGCCCTCGGGCTCGACCCGGTACAGGTCGCCGGCGACGGCGCGGGACGCGTACCAGCGCGCATACGCCTTGTCGGTGCTGATGTAGACCCGGTCCGGGCGGCCGGTCGGAGGCTCGGACAGCCGGCCGTCGGGCATCACGATCTGGACGCCGGCGGCGCGCGCCGCGCACTCCGCACAGCCCGGGTGCTGGAGGGGCGGGTGCGGGGTGATGCGGTCGCCGACCTTGAGGCTGGGGAAGCCGCCGTGGAAGTAGCGGACGAGGGCAGGGCTGGTCATGGTGGCTCCGTGCGCGAGGGGGCCGGGCGCCAGGAAAGGCGCCCGCCGAGGCGGTCAGCAGGGGGCGGGCGACGGGCGGCCGAACCTCGAGTC
Organism: Kitasatospora sp. NPDC058046; assembly: GCF_042885595.1. NCBI lineage: Bacteria > Bacillati > Actinomycetota > Actinomycetes > Kitasatosporales > Streptomycetaceae > Kitasatospora > Kitasatospora sp. NPDC058046. The sequence continues at coordinate 157,267 of NZ_JBHVRS010000002.1, read as the reverse complement.
CGGCCGCCCTTCAGCGGGTCAGTGGGAGCCGGCCGAGCCGCCGCGGGTCCGGAGCTTGACGCCGGCCTCCAGCAGCAGCGTCCGCGTCTGGCCGTAGCTGCGGTCGAACTGATCGGCGACCGAGCGGACAGACCCGCGCCGCTCCTTGCCCTTCCGCACCGTGACCGCGTCGTACGCCGTCGCCATCGCGGCGCGGAGCGCGACCCGGTCCATCGAGTTCAGGGTCGGCCGACGGTTGGCACTGCCGGACTGCCGGGGACGGTGGTGGTGTTCGGCCATGAGGGTTCCTCTCTCGTCTTCTGCAGGGGGTCAGGGGCGGCCGGTGTTCGGGCGACCGGGCCAGGGACCGGTCCTCCAGCCGCGGCCGGGTCCGGTGCGGTAGTCGGTTGCGCTCACGCCGTCACCGCGCGCGCCGGGCGGAGCGGTTCGTCCAGGGCATCGCCGATCCGGTGCGCGAGGTCCCGCCGACGGTCGGCCAGGGCCGGGCTCGTCTCGGTGCAGGCTGCGGCGCCGACCAGCAGACAGTCGACGATCTCGGCGACGTCCTCGACGACCAGGCCGCGAAGGGTCGCCGCCATCACGCGCCCCCGGGGCCGGGGGCGCCGTCCACGCCGGCCGACTGCTGCGTGCCGCGCGGGACGAGGCGGCGGTCGACGCCCGCCATCGCCCAGTACGTCGCCATCTCCAGGTGAGTGATGGCCTCGGACTCCTCGCGGGATCCGGGCACCAACTCCCCGATGATCAGCGCCAGTTCCTGCGCGGCCTGCGCGATCCGAACCTTTATGGCCAGCTTCACGGGGTCGGGGTCGGCCTCGGGCGGCGCGAACCGGTTGCGGATCTCCTGCTCGGTGATCGCCAACGTCTCTCTCCTCGCTGTCTGTTGAGGCCCGGGCGGCCCCTGCGCGACGCCCGGGCCGTCCGTCTACCGCTGTGCCCGGGCTGCCGGGGCCGCGCCCCGGTACCGGTCGGCCAGGTCCGCCTGCTGCGCCGCCAGGGCCCTCTCGGCGCAGACCTTGTGCGCGGGCTTGCCCTCGTCGTCGCGCAGCGGCGTCGTCACCCCGCAGTGCCTGCACTCCCGGGCCCGGTCCGACCAGTGCTGCGGGCCGCGCCAGTCGAGGTGGACCTCCGGCAGCGCGGCCGGGGCGGCCGGCTCAGGCTGCGCACGTCGCGGCGAGGACACCGGCCGCCCCTTCCGTTCCGAGGGCCGGCCGGACGTCGAGCAGCCGAGCGGTGTCCAGCGCGGCCTGCACGGCCTGCTGCTCCCGGGCCTCCCGGCGGGCCTGCTCGGCCTCGGCCCGGGCCCGCAGCTTCTCCGCCTTCTCCGCCGCCAGCACCGGCGCAAGGACCACCTGGCGCTCCTCGTGCGACATCGCGCCCCACACCCCGGCCGGCTCCCGGCGGTCGAGCGCGCCGGCCAGGCACTCCGCCTGCACCGGGCATCCCCGGCACACGCTCTTCGCCGCCTCGATGTCGGTCGGCTGGTCGCTGTAGAAGAGGTCCGGTTTCTCGTCCCGGCACACAGCGAAGTCCCGCCAGTGCGGCGGCCTCGGCAAGTTGTTGGGCGCGTACTTGTTCCGGAAGGACATCAGGACACCCCCCTGCCGGCGCCGCCCGCCCGGCCGGGCCGGACACGGCACGCGGACGCCCCGCGGACACCCTGCCGGGACACCGGCCGGACAGTGTCCGGGCAGGTCACGTGCGGTTTCGGGGTCGGCGTGCGGCGGGTGTCCGGACACCGGCGGACACGTCCCGCGTTCCTGTCCGGACACCGGCGGGCCTGTCCGTCCGAGCTGCCCGGCGCCCGCTCCGGGCCGGTCCCGCTGACCACCCGCGACGCCTCCCGCAGCACGACCACGGCGGCCAGCACGGCGACCGGCGCCCACCACGGCCACGACGCGATCACCGCGAGCAGCAGAACCGTGACGTCATCAAGCCCCATGGCCGGCCACCTCCCCGCCGTCCTCGATCGGGGCCGCCCACAGCCGGATCGTGCAGCCCGGGGTGTCGAGCACCCCCGGCACCACCCCGGCGTCCGTGACGTACCACTTGCCGAGCCGGACGTACTGCACGATCAGCGCGTCGTCCCGGTAGGCGACCCCCGACAGGGCGTCCTCCGTGCTGCGGATCAACTTCGACAAGTCGGGCTTCACGTCCGGGAACCGGGGCGCCGCCGGGCGCAGCTGACCGGCGTTGCGGCCGGTTCCGAAGTGCCCCTTCGGCCGGGGCAGGCTGAACACCATCTCGGCGTAGACCGGGCCGGTCAGCAGCTGGTAGCCGCGCCGCCGGTTCTTCGCCGCGACGGCCTGCCACGCGACCGAGTCCCGCCAGGGCTTGACCAACGCCGAGGACTCGACCAGCACACCGTTGCCCTTGTGCGACTTGCTGCCCTGCGGCCCGGGCAGGCCGCGCACCACGACGACCAGCGCGGGCTCCGGCAGCACCAGCTGAGGCAGGGTCACCAGCCGGGGCGCCGGCGGCTCGACCGGGCCCTCGGCCACGGCCAGGCCGACGCCGCCGGGGAGGTCGAAGAGGGGGACGTCGTAGGTCAACGCGGTCACCGCCCGCCCTCCTGCCCGGCGCGCAGCACCGACAGCGGCAGCGCGGCGGCGGTCGTCGGCGGCGGCCCATCGGTGACGGGCGGCAGGACCTCCGTCGGGGCTTCCGAGTCGCCCGGAACAGCGGCCCGGACGGCCTGCGCCGCCTGCATCATGGAGGTCGGGTCGGCGGTGGTGGCCGGCAGTTCCCCGCCCGGGCTGCCCGTTCCGCCCGAAACGGGCGAGGTGGGCGGGACGGGCAGCACCGGCTGCACGACCTGCACCAGCCGCTTCGGGGCGCCATCCACGCGCCCCTCCACCGCCCCCACGACCCGGATACCGGACAGCACCACATCGTCGGCCAGCATGACGGCGAGGTCCGCCGATGCCTCCAGCGGCCAGCCGACCAGCTCACCGGCGGTCAGCCCGGTCTCGGAGCACAGCTGGTCCAGCAGCACCGTTACCGGCTCCGACATCGACCAGCCCATGACCAGCACCCGCGCCGTCCCGGCCGTCTGGTCGACGTCGAGGACCGTCACCCCCGACGCCTTCCTCGTCTGATTCACCGTCCGCAGGTACAGCTCGCCCAGCTCCGTCAGCAGCGGGTCGCCGTCCGTGAGCCGCACGTACCGGCGCATCGCCAGGGTCCGCACCTGGTCCTCTCGCCCGGCCGTGTCCTGGCCGTGGGCGACCAGAGCCAGGACCGCGACGATGTCCTTTCCGAGGGCCTGCGGGGACAGGGCGTGCGAGACGGCCCGCACCCTCGCCGCCCGCCACGCCGCCGTTCCCCGCGTCTCCTCCGCCGAGCACGGGCAGTCGGCGACGGCCGCCCGCGTCTCCACGCTCGTGTGCCCGTCGCACCGCAGGTACGTCGTACGCCCCCGCTCGCACAGGACCCTCGTGCAGCACGGGCAGTAGGGGCAGTCCTCCTGCCGCGTCTTCGGCCGGACGTACTCCGGCCCGAACGTCTCGCTCATCGCGTCTCTCCAGGGGTCTCGTGCCCGCACTGCCAGCAGCGCCGGGCGCCGTCCGCGCTCACCGCGTGCGGCCTCCGCCGGTGCTCGGCCGGGCACTCGTAGAAATCCGTCACGTCGCAGCCGGACGGCGGGACCACCGCCGCTATCCGGCCGCGCACAGGCAGGGGGGTCATCCGCTGGGCCCGCCGCAGGTGCGGGGCCAGCACCGCGGCGGCAGCAACAGCCGCCGCGGTGCCGGACCCGACCAGAGCGGCCCAGGGGGCACAGCTCACGCCGCTCGCCTCGCGGCACGGCGCCCCGCGCGGTCCTTCTTCGTGCCGGTGCGGCCCCGGCGGCGGGCCTTCACGACCGGCGGCGGCACCGGGGCCCCGAGCGCGCCGACCTCCTGGCCGGCCTCTGCGGCCTCGTGCGCCGCCGCCGCGTCTGCGGCCAGGGCGGCGTCCTCGGCGCCCGGCTGCGGGGCGTGCACCACCTGCACCCGCCCCTCGTCCCCGGCGTCCTCCACGACGGCCAGCTTCCGCAGCTCCGCCGACGTGGGCACCGTCTTCTCCAGCCGACGAATCGCCGTCTTCTTCCACATGTCGCCGAAGTGGGTGTGCCACGCCGAGGACTTGCTGCCGTCCGCCTCCGCCCGCCGAAACGCCTCGCTGTACGCGTCCCGGTTCGCCTCCGCGTCCTCCCGGTTGAGGACGACCACCTGGCTGCGCGCGCCGTTCTCCATCCAGCAGAACGCGTACGCCAGCACGGCCTCACCGCGCTGCGCCCGGGGCAGGTCCGGCCGGGCCTTGTGCGTGAAGTCCAGCGGCGCCGGCGCCGTGGGCTCCCACGACCACTCATCCCCGGCGTACACCAGCCCCACGTGCACCGACCGCACCCGGCCGGAGCGGTACATCAACTCCACGTAGCCCCGGTACATCGGGACCATCACCGCGGTCGAGCCCTCGGCCTTGATGACCGCCTGCTGACCGTCCGGCAGCAACCCGAACCGGGCGCAGGTCAGCACCGCCTGGAGCAGCGACGCCGGGGTGCACCGGGACAGCCCCGGCAGGGCCGTCCGCACCGCGGTGAGGAACACCCCCGGCTCGACACAGGACGGCAGCGCCGCCTCGATGTCCGCCCGGCGCCGGCCCAGCCAGTCCATGACCGTGTCGGCGGCCTGCCCGCCGTCCGCCTGCTGCGCCTCGTGCAGCTCCACCGCGGATGCGCCCTCGACGGCGTCGACCACCGGAGCAACCGGGCGGGTGGCCGCGCTGACGCGGGCCTTCAACGTGCTCAGAGCCATGATCAAACTCCCTTCGCCGGCACGACCAGGCGCCGGGCTCGGAACTGCGCGTAGATGTCGGGCTGCTCGACCTTGAGGAGGTCGGTGTCGATGGCAGGGACCATCCGCGTGTACTGGGCGGCCAGCTCCGGGTGCGCCTCGGTGAACTGCTTCGGCGCGAAGTTCCCGTTCGCCTTCCACGTCCACGCGGGCTTCCCGTCGGCCTTGACGATCGAGTGCTCGCCGGCCATCTGCCGCATGCGGTTCTCGACGGCGGTCAGCTCGTCCCCAACGGCCTTCGCCCGCGCCTTGAGCTCAGCGCGGCGAGCCCGCAGCGCGGACGCCTCCGTGACGTCGACCTCACCGACGGTCTCCGCCTTGACGGACCAGAGCTTGGCCAGCAACTCCGTCGTGGACTCCAGGCCGCCCGGCTCCGGCGGATACCCCTCCAGCACGTGCCGCTCGTACCAGGCCGCGCAGTGCTCGAAGAGCTGGCCGATCATCTCCTCGTCTCGCTCCAGGCGGCTCCACCGGAGCTTGTTGCCGCCGACCAGCGCGGCGACCCAGCCGCACTCCCAGCCGCCGACGGCCATGTACCAGTGGCACTGGAGGGCGGGGGCGTCCGGGATCTCCCCGTCCTCCCACTCCGCCGCCTGGTGCTCGGAGCGGTTCTTGAGCTCCAGCGGGCCGGCGACCGCGCGGGTCTCCTCGTCCCACAGGACGAACTTGTCCACGTTCGCCAGTGCCCACGGCCGGTCGACGTTCACCAGGGTGCCGGGCGGGTCCATGACCGCCATCCCGGACCGCTTCGAGAACAGCCCGGCCACGAAGTCCTCAATCTCCGAACCGATTTCCGTCGCCTCGTTGCCGGTGAACAGGTCGCGGCCGTGCTTGGCCTCGTAGACGTGCAGCGGCCCGCGGTACTTGTCGAGCCCGAGGATCGCGGCGACGTCCGAGCCACCGATCCCCGCGCGACGCACGGCGTGCCAGTCCTCCTCCGGCGCGCCGGCGGGCAGGATCAGGCGCGCGGTCGGCGCGGCCAACGGCGGCGCGGGCGAGACGGTCACCTCGGGCACGATCAGCTCCATGACGCTCGGGTCGCCGAGGTCGAACAGCGCCTGGTCGGTCACCGGTCGCTCCCCTCGGTCAGGTCGGTGGTGGGGACGGTCGTGGTGAAGGCGTTCAGGAACTCCGCGGCCTGCCGGGCGGACATGTGTCCGTCGCGGGCGGCGAGTTCGGTCTGCAACGCCGCGGCGGCGTCGACGTGGCCGTGCTGGGTAAGGAGGTGCGCGGCCTGCTGGCCGTGCAGCCACTTCGTCTCGGCGACGGCCTTGAGGATCAGCGCGACCGGGGCCGAGACCTGTGCAGGGTCGAGCACCGGGCGGCCCTCGACCTTCGGCGCCGGGGCGGCCGGCAGCGGACGCAGCCGGGACTCCCGCAGCACCGCGGCGTACATGTCGATGTGCCCGCACGGGTTGCGCCACTGGTCGACGGTGAACCAGTCACCGTCCTCCGACTGCCGGTGCGCGCGGACGGTGTCCCAGCCACGGGGACCGCCGCACTGCGCGCACCGGGTGGAGATGGTGACGGTGACGACCCAGACGCCCTCGTACCCGCGGGAGCCGTCACCGCGGTCGGCGACGCGGACGGTCATCCGGTCCGGCAGCGGCTGCACGGGCTGGCCGTGGCCGACGTACCGGACCCAGACGACATCGGCGTCCGTGGTGGGGGCGGCGTACGCGTCGAAGGCCCCGGCCGGGTGGTACGCCGGGAGCCGGCCGTCACGGATGGCCGCGGCGGACGACTTCGCGGAGAGGCTGGACCCGAACTCACCCGCGTACACCCACTGACCCGGCAGAGCCTCGGCCATGGCGGCGGCAGCCGGGTGGTCGTTCACGTGACGGGCACTCATCACTGGCCGCCCTTCCGGATCTGGCGCGGCAGGGCGACGGCGAGGCCGGCCCGGGCGTCCTGCCGGGAGGGGTGGCGCAGCGGGGCGCACAGGGGGCAGCGCGCCGCCCGGTGTCCCTTGTCGGTGGGGTTGTGGCTACTCTTCTTCATTGCGTTCCTCGATTCGTGGTTGAGGGACGGGGCTGGTGGGGCTGCCTGTCGACCCGGCACGGTCCGGGCGGCCCCGCCGGCCATCAGCGACCCGCGCGCTTCCTGGCCCCGGAGGGCCGGATCGTGCGGATGTCGGCAACGGCGGTGGACTCCGCGCTCGACGGCGCGGGGGTGATCAGCGGCACGACGTTGTCCGGCACGACGCTGCCGAGCTGCATGATCAACAGCAACTCGCAGTCGCAGAACGCGACGCTCTCGCCGTGCTTCTGGTGCGGCAGCTTGCTGATGCGGTCCTGGAGGTAACGGACCTTGCAGCCGAGCTTGGCGGCGGCCTGCGCGTAGTCGTAGTTCTGCACGGTCGTACAGCGGCAGTACGCGCGCCGGTTCAGGGTGCCCGCGCTCACGCGGCGGCCCTCGGCGTGGGGATGCCGGCGAGCAACTCGTCGATGGTGTCGAGCTGGTAGGCGTCCCGCAGGGCGACCAGCGTCGACACGCTGGGCACCGCGGTCCCGCCGTACAGGCGCGACAGGGTCGACGGTTCGATCCGGGCCCTGGTCGCGATGGCCCTCCGGGTGCTGTCGCCCTTCTCGGCGGCGACGGCGTCGAGCCGGCCGCAGTCCAGGCGCGGCCTGGACTTGGCCGTCTTGGGCTTGCCGTTCCTGGGCTTGCTGTTGGGCATGAGTCCCCTCCTCCCCGTGGATTGCACGGGCGCAACAGTTGATTGCGAGCACAACATACATCGAAGGATTGCACGCAATCAACTACCGAGACGGAGCATTCCGATCGACCGCACCTCCAAAGTGCGCCCCCACTCACCTGGGAGGCTGCGCAAACGGGCTCTCACCTGCCCAGTTGCGCGCATGCAATGCATCGCGAGTTGATTGCGCGGGCGCTACGCTCATGGAATGCGGAGCATGGACACAGACAATGACGTGGCGGTGCGCTTCGGCGCCCTAGTCACCAGACTCGCCGCCCAGAGGGGCTACGACGTCACACCAGGAACCGGCGACCGAGCGAAGCTCGCCGACAGGATCGGCATGAGCCGATCAACTTTCGGACGGATGCTCGACGGCAAGACCCTCCCCCTCCCGGCGCACTTCGAGCGCATCGCCAAGGGCCTGGGCGTGGACGTCCGGGACCTCCTCGTCGAAGGGAGGGTCATTTCCGAAGAAAGCTGGCCAAAGGGTGACAACTCCGATGTACGCTCGCTTTCTTCACAAAGCCCTCTCCTGACCCCTGATGCCGCGGCAGATGCTTGGGGCATCACCGATCCCATGATCAGGAGCATGCTCGTCAGCAACATCGAGCAGGCCATCCAGCTACAGCAGCGCGCCAACAGGCCGGACTCCGCCACGGGGGGATAGCCGGCGTACAAGGGACCCGCCTCATGCCGAGAAGAACCACCTTCGCCACCCTCACGGGCATCGGAGTAGGAATCACCCTCACCCTCACGGCCACCACCAACCTGCCGGACGACCACGAGATCGCCTCGATCCTCCAGATTGCCGGCGAACGGTTCTTCCCGGCCGCCCTGATCACCTTCGCCGCCCTGGTCGCTATCAAGAGATGGGTCAGCCAGCACGACGAACAAACCCGGACCCGATTCGCCAGCCTCCTCGATCAGCGCCGAGCTTTCGAGGAGCTATACCAACGACGTCAACTCGACCTCGACGCACGGGAATCTCTGATCAACCGTGCCGCCGAGATAACCCACCTCCGGCAGACCGACGGCTTGCGCAAGCTCAACGAAGCTAACGCCCAGCTCGACACCGAGCGCGCCGCCCGCCGCGAACTTCAACGCGATTTCGACGAACTCGCCGCCGAGTACAACACGTTGGTCTGCCAGACCATGCAGGAACACGCCGACCGGTTCAGCCGACCTCACCGCACCATCACCCCCGGGTCGGCGCCGGCCCCGGTCAGCCTGCTCCAGACGGCCTGCCCGCCGGCCCTCGCCGGCCAGCCTCCCGATCAGCAGGCCGCCGCCCACGGCGACGCAGGATGACGGAGAGGGGCCCCGGCTGATGCCGGGGCCCCTCTCCGTTGCCTACCGATCCGTCAGACCTCGGCCTCCCGGCCGTCCCCGGCCCCGAGCGCCGGGTTCAGCGAGCAGATCCGCAGTGCGTCCGCCCGGGCCTCGGCGAACGCCTCCAACACCGCATCCCGGTCCGTCCCCCACGCTTCGGCCTCCGTCAGTCCCGACGGCCGCCACTCCGCGCGCGGCAGGGCCGGCTCGTCGGTGTAGCCCTCCTCCCAGTCCCAGCGCCACACCGCCACCGGCTCGTACCCGGCCGACCGCAGGTGCTCCGTCCCGTCCCCGGCGTACACCGCCGGGCCGACCGACCACACCTGCACCCGGTCCGGCACCGACCGGCACACCGCGGTCAGCCCGCCCGCGACCGTGCGCGTCCACCAGGCCGCCGTGTACGGCAGCACCTCCGCCGCCCGGCCCTTGTCGAGGCCCCACTGCGCGGCGACGTCCCGCGCGTGCTCCTCCGTCCAGAAGCCGATCAGCACGGCACCCGCCTGCACCGCCCAGACCTGCCGCCCGTCCCGCTGCTCCGGCACCGCCCCGGCCTCGCTGTCCGCCGGGCCCCGGCCGCCGCCGAGGGCCCTCTCCAGGGTGTCCATCGCGTCATCATCCGCCTGCGGCAGCAGGTGCCCGTACGTGTCGCTCGTCGTCTCGATGCTCTCGTGCCCGAGGAACCGCTGCACGTACGTCAGCGCCCGGCCCTCGGAGAGCAGCGCCCCCGCGGTGCTGTGCCTGATGTCGTGGATACCCGGGTACTTCTCCGGGTCGAGACCGGGCAGCGTCACGTGCCCACGCGAACCGGAGCGCTCGAACTCGTGCAGCTTCAACTCCATCTCCTCCGGGCTGGGCCACTTCTCCTTCGCCTTCGAGACCGCCGCGATCCACCGATCGTAGAACGTCGAGTACGGCAGCCTGTCCCCCCGGCCGTTGTGGAACACCAGGGCGCCGGCCGCGAGGCGCAGCAGGCCGGCCTCGACCAGCTCCTGCCAGATGGTCTCCGCCAGACGGATCGTGCGCCGGCTGGCCTTGGACTTGGGCTTGCCGATGTAGTACCCGTCATCCGGGTGCCGCTTCCACGCCCGGGTGACGCGAACCTTGACCTTCCCGTCCTTCGGGTCACGGAAGATGTGCCGCTTCGCCAAGGCCGACAACTCCCCCCAACGCAGGCCCGTCGCGTACGCGAAGCGCACCAGCAGCTTGTCCTCCGGCCGTGTCAGCTCGGCGACGATCGCCTCGATCTCGGCGGGGGTCAGGAAGTACTTGTCCTCGTCCTCGCCCTCGTCTTCCAGGCCGTCATCGTCGGCACGGGGGAGCCTGCTGCTGTCGCAGGGGTTCCGGGCCCGAAGTGGCGGCTCCTCCTCCGCAGCCTCCTTGAGGATCGAGCTCAGCAGCCCGTGCAGGTTCTTGATCGTCTTCGGCGACATCTTCCGGTGCTCGCCGCCGCGCCAAACCATCGTCTGGGACATCTGCGTCAGCCAGTCGGCGATGGTCGCCTTGCTGAAGTCCTTCGTACTCCGCACGTCCGCGTCCCCGAAGGTGGGGAACAGGTAGGTCTCCGCCTCCTTCACCGAGGCCCGCCGGTACCGCTCCTCAGCCCCGGTGCGCCGTGCGATCGACGCGAGCGCGTAGGCGCGGAAGTTGCACCGCTCGTCCTCCGTCTCCTCCTCCTCGCTGACGAAGCCGCGGCCCTTGACCCAGCCCTCCGGCCAGTGCTGGCCGGCCGCGTTCACCAGGTCCTTGAAGACGCCGGCCGCCGTCTCGTCCTCGAAGTTCTCGCCCTGCCACGGGTCGTCCCGGCCGCCGCCCTCACGCCACTTCACGCGGTAGCTGGTGGGAACGCCGTCCTTGTCTTTCACGGGTGCCACGTACGCCATGGCGGAAGATTAGGGCCCGTGCGCCAGTCCGTGCGCCAGACACGACAATGGCCGACCCATCAGGATCGGCCATTCTTGCAGGTCAGTGACCTACCACACTCGGTGCCCGGAGCCGGACTCGAACCGGCACGGCCTCGCGGCCAAGCAGTTTTAAGCTGCCCGTGTCTGCGTTCCACCATCCGGGCGTCTGTGGGACCCCCTGAGCCTAGTCTCCCGGATCACCCTTTCGCATGTTCCCAGCCCCGGAAGTTGTCATGTTTCCTTGCCATCTGACGAACTGTCCGGGATTCGGCCACGAAGGATATCCGTTCCGGCCACCCGTCCGCCTCAGGGTTCACGTCATACCGCAGGAGGAGGGGGTCGCCCGCCCCTACGCCCAGCGGTGGTAGGACCAACCGTCCGGCGGAGCGACGCAGAACCATGATCACGTCGCGGAGCATGGAGGTACAAGTCCGCGAGCACTAGGAGTCCCCGTGACCACGTCGACCGCAACCGCCGTCCGCACCGGCCTGGCGGCCGCCCGAGCCACCGGCCTGAACAAGGTCTACGGGGAGGGGGAGACCCGCGTCGTCGCCCTCGACAACGTCAGCGTCGTGTTCCCCCAGGGCGAGTTCACCGCCATCATGGGCCCCTCCGGCTCCGGCAAGTCCACCCTCATGCACTGCATGGCCGGCCTCGACACCGTCACCTCCGGCTCCTCCACCATCGGCGACACCGAGCTCGTCGGCCTCAAGGACAAGCAGCTCACCCAGTTGCGCCGAGACCACATCGGCTTCATCTTCCAGGCCTTCAACCTGCTCCCCACGCTGACGGCCCTGGAGAACATCACCCTCCCCATGGACATCGCCGGCCGCAAGGTCGACAAGCCCTGGCTCGACCGCGTCGTCGACACCGTCGGCCTCTCCGGCCGCCTCAGCCACCGCCCCTCCCAGCTCTCCGGCGGCCAGCAGCAGCGCGTCGCCTGCGCCCGCGCCCTGGCCGGCAAGCCCGACATCATCTTCGCCGACGAGCCCACCGGCAACCTCGACTCCCGCTCCGGCGCCGAGATCCTCTCCTTCCTGCGCAACTCCGTGCGCGAGCTCGGCCAGACCGTCGTCATGGTCACCCACGACCCCGTCGCCGCCTCCTACGCCGACCGCGTCGTCTTCCTCGCCGACGGCCGCATCGTCGACGAGCTCCACCAGCCCACCGCCGACACCGTCCTGGACCGCATGCGCCGCTTCGACGCCAAGGGCCGCACCAGCTAGTCCGGCGCAGCAGTCGCAGCCCGCTCACCGACCTTCCCAGGACACCCCATGTATCGCACCGCACTGCGCAACGTGCTGGCCCACAAGGGCCGGCTGCTGATGACGGCCCTGGCCGTCATGCTCGGCACCGCCTTCGTGGCCGGCACCATGGTCTTCTCCGACACCTTCGGCAAGGCCATGCGGGACAGCAACTCCAAGAGCTACTCGGACGTCTCGGTCCAGGTGGTGGACCGCGCGGCCGGCTCCAACGCCTCCGCCCGGCAGAAGAGCGAGGGCGGCTCCGCCACCCTCACCGACGCCACCGTCCAGCAGCTGGCCGCCCTGCCGGGCACCGCCGGCGCCCGCGGCGTGGTCAGCGGCTTCACCGGCGTGGCCGACAAGAAGGGCAACCTGATCGGCCAGGTCTGGGCCGCCAAGGGCGCCAACTTCGCACCCGGCCAGGACGGCAAGGACCCGCGCTACCCGATGGCCGAGGGCCAGGGCCCGAAGGCCGCCAAGGAGGTCGCGCTCGACCGCAAGACCGCCGACAAGGCGGGCTACAAGGTCGGCGACACCGTCCGGGTCGCCGCCAACGGACCGGTGATCGAGGCGAAGCTCACCGGGATCTTCACCACCGACGACCCGGTCGTGAACACCGGCGGCTCGCTCACCCTGTTCGACCGGGCCACCGCCCAGCAGACCCTGCTGGAGCCCGGCCGCTACAGCAGCGTCGTGCTCACCGCCAAGCCCGGCACCAGCCAGGACGTACTGCTCGCCCAGGCCCAGCCCGTGGTGCCCTCCGGCCACCAGTTCGACATCGAGACCGGCGCCAAGCTCAAGGCCGACGAGCAGGAGATGATCACCAGGAGCACCAGCAGCATGCGCACGATGCTCCTGGTCTTCGCCTTCATCTCGCTCTTCGTCGGCATCTTCATCATCGCCAACACCTTCACCATGCTGGTCGCCCAGCGCACCAAGGAGCTGGCCCTGATGCGGGCCATCGGTGCCAGCCGCAAGCAGGTCACCCGGTCCGTGCTGATCGAGGCGCTGCTGATCGGCACCGTCTCCGCGGTGGCCGGTCTGGCCGCCGGCATCGGGATCGGCGCCGGGATGCAGTCGCTGATCGGCGCGATGAACGAGAACATGCCGAACGGCTCGCTGGTGATCAAGCCGCTCACCGTCGTGGTGACGGTCGTGGTCGGCGTCCTGGTGACGGTCACGTCGGCCCTGCTGCCCGCCATGCGCGCCTCCCGGATCGCCCCGGTGGCCGCGATGAGCAGCGGCGACCAGCCGGTCTCCCAGAAGAGCCTGGTGGTCCGCAACACGATCGGCTCGGTGCTCGCCGGCGGCGGCCTCGCCCTGATCGGCTACGGCGCCTCCACCGGCAACGACAGCGGCCGGCTGCCGGTCGGCCTGGGCGCCTTCCTGGCCCTGATCGGCGTGTTCGTCCTGCTGCCGCTGCTCTCCCGTCCGGTGGTCGCGCTGGTCGGCCCGCTGCTGCGGCTCGGCGGCACCCCGGGCAGGCTCGCCCAGCGGAACGCGGTGCGCAACCCGCGCCGCACCGCGGCCACCGCCGCCGCGCTGACCATCGGTCTGACCCTGGTCACCGGGCTCACCGTGATCGGCGCCTCGGTCAACGACACCATCGACCGGGCCGTCACCGGCTCGATGAAGGCCGACTTCATCGTCGGGGCCGCCAACGGCATGAGCCTGTCCGCGCAGGTGCCCGCCCAGATCGCCAAGGCCCCCGGGGTGGCCGCCTCCTCGGCGATGACGACCGCGTACTGGGAGCTCGACGGCACCAGCAGGACGGTCAACGGCCTGGACGCCGCCGTCCTGGACCAGCTCGCCGACGTCGAGCTGACCAGCGGCTCCACCGCCGGCTTCGGCCAGGGCCAGCTGCTGCTCGACGAGGACGCCGCCAAGAAGCTGAACGTCACCACCGGCTCGGTGCTGACCGTGGCCTACCCGGACGAGTCCACCGGCAAGGTCACCGTCGGCGGCGTGTACAAGACCGGCGGCATGCTCGGCCCGGTCATGCTGGCCAACAGCGAGATCGCCAAGCACGAGCCGAAGCCGTACATCTCCGACGTCCTGGTCAAGGGCAAGGACGGCGCCACCGACGGCCTCAAGCAGGCCCTCAAGGACGCCACCGGCGCCAACCCGGTGATCGAGGTGAAGTCCAAGCAGGACGTCCGGGACGAGTTCAGCCAGACCATCACCTTCGCGCTGAACCTGATGTACGGCCTGCTGGGGATGGCGGTCCTGATCGCGATCCTGGGCGTGGTCAACACGCTGGCGATGTCGGTCTTCGAGCGCAAGCGCGAGATCGGGATGCTGCGGGCGATCGGCCTGGACCGCGGCGGCATCAAGCGGATGGTCCGTCTGGAGTCCGTGGTGATCTCGCTGTTCGGCGCCGGCATCGGCCTGCTGCTCGGCTGCTTCATCGCCTGGGCGATCAACGGCACCCTGAAGTCCAGCCTCTCCGGCCTGACCACGGTCCTGCCGTTCGGCCAGCTGGCGCTGTTCCTGGCGCTGGCCGGGGTGGTCGGCCTGGTGGCCGCGATCTGGCCGGCCCGCCGGGCGTCCAAGCTGGACATCCTGGAGAGCATCAAGACCGACTGACCGGTCCCGCAACGAGAGAGGTCCCCTGCCGGAGGGTTCGGCAGGGGACCTTCTACTTCTGTACTCCGCCCGGTCGCACGGCCGGCTGAGCACCACGGAGGTCGTGGTCCGGCAACGCTGCCGGGCGGAGAGCCTCCGACTCATACCCCGGTGCTCCCACACCGGGGTCTCAGTCGCTTACTTGCTGGCGAGTTCCTTGTCGGCGGCCGGCTTGGCGGCCTCGACGGGCTTGGTGGGCGGAGTGACCTCCTGGATGGGAAGCTGCGGCTTCTCCATCTGGGCGAGGCCGACCATCTCGCGCTTGAGGAACATCGCGAGGGTCCAGTCGGTGAAGACGCGGACCTTGCGGTTGAAGGTCGGCACCATCGCACCGTGGTACAGGCGGTGGAACCACCAGGCCGGACGGCCCTTCAGCTTGTACTTGCCGAAGAGGATCGCCACGCCCTTGTGCAGGCCGAGACCGGCGACCGCACCCAGGTTCTTGTGCTTGTACTCCTTCTGCGGGAAGCCGCGCATGCCGGAGATCACGTTGTCGCCGAGGACGACGGCCTGACGGCTGGCGTGCTGGGCGTTCGGCGGGCACCAGGCGCCCTCGCCCGCGGCGAGGTCCGGCACCTGGGCGTTGTCGCCGGCGGACCAGACGTAGTCGAAGCCCTGGACCTGGAGGGTCGGCGCGGTGTCGACGTGGCCGCGCGGGCCCAGCGGCAGGCCGAAGTTGGCCAGCACCGGGTTCGGCTTCACGCCGGCCGTCCACACGATGGTGGAGGCGTCCATCTCCATGCCGTTCTTCAGCATGACGTGGCCGTCGACGCAGGAGTCCATCGAGGTCTCGATGTAGACCTCGATGTTGCGCTCCTCGAGCTTCTCCTTGGTCCACAGACCGAGGTCCGGGCCCATCTCGGGGAGGATGCGGTTGGCCGCCTCGACCACCACGAAGCGCATGTCCTCGCGGCTGACGGTCTTGTACAGCTTGGCCGCGTCGCGGGCCATGTCCTCGACCTCGGCGACGGTCTCGATGCCGGCGAAGCCGCCACCGATCACCACGAAGGTCAGCGCCTTGCGGCGGATGTCCTCGTCCGTGGTGGACTCGGCCTTGTCGAGCTGGGCCATGACGTGGTTGCGGAGGCCGATGGCCTCCTCGACCGTCTTCATGCCGAGGCCGTTCTCCGCCAGACCCGGGATCGGGAAGGTGCGGGAGACCGAGCCGGTCGCGACGACCAGGTACTCGAAGGGCAGCTCGTAGCTGTCACCGGCCGCGGGCTGGATGGTGGCAACCTTGCGGGCGTGGTCGATGCCGGTGACGGACCCGGTCAGCACCTCCGCCTTCTTCAGGGTGCTGCGCAGCGGCGCGATGAGGTTGCGAGGCGCGACACTGCCGCCGGCCGCCTCGGGGAGGAAGGGCAGGTACGTCATGTACGACCGCGGGTCGACGACCGTGACGGTCGCTTCGCCGTAACGCATCTTCTTGAGGATGCGCATCGCGGCATACAGGCCGACGTAACCACCGCCGACAATGAGGATGCGAGGACGCTCCGTGGTGCTCATATCCGAAAGTATCCAGCACCGTCCGGAGCAGCCTTCGTGAGCCCGGTCACAAGTTGACGGACCCCCCGTGCTACACTGCGCGGCCGCAAAACCGGGCCCGGCGCGGTGGCCCCCACCCCTGGGCGGCCCCGCGCGAACGCACGGCGGAGCACCACCGGCCTGAGCAGCAACGATCCGCACAACGCCCGGGTTCCCGCACGTGATTTCGATTTTCAAACCTCAAACGAGGCCTGACCTGCGATCCCATGGGCCACCCGGCCGACGGGCCTTCGGTCCCACATTTCGGACGTAGTGGGCGGGCCGGTGCGGCGAATGGCCGGATCCCCATGTGAAGAAATTCACGAACTTTCCCACCCGCGCTCGGGCGCGCCCCGGCCCCGGCCCCCCGAAAGGGGTGCCGGGGCCGGTCGGGTAAGCCCCGCACGGGGTCAGGAGGCGATACCGAAGGCGATTCCGTCCAGGATGTCGTGCTCGCTCACGACCACCTCGGCGGCGCCGGTGCGCTCCATGATCTCCAGCAGTTCCAGCGCCCCGGCCGCGATCACGTCCACCCGGCCCGGGTGCATCGACGGGATGGCCGCGCGCTCGGCGTGGGTGGCGGCCAGCAGCTCCCGGGCGATCCCGGCGACCCGCTCCCGGCTGATCCGCGAGTGGTGGATCGCCGCCGAGTCGTAGCCGGGCAGGCCCTGGGCGATCGCCGACACCGTGGTGACCGTCCCGGCCAGGCCCACCAGGGTGGCCGCGCCGGTCAGCGGGACGACCTCCTCGGCCCGGTCCAGCTCGGCCCGCACGTGCGCCCGGGCGGCCTCGACCTGCGCCTCGGAGGGCAGCTCGGCGTCGCCGAAGTACCGCTCGGTGAGCCGCACGCAGCCGATGTCCACCGAGCGCGCCGCCTGCACGTCGTCCGTGCCGAGCACGAACTCGGTGGAGCCGCCGCCGAGGTCGAACACCAGGTACGGGCCGGGGAACTGACCGCCGGTCAGCTCCTTGGTGGCGCCCACGAAGGACAGCCGCGCCTCCTCCTCGCCGCTCACCACCTCGGGCTCGACGCCCAGGATGTCGCGCACGCCCTTGACGTACTCGTCGCTGTTCTCGGCGTCCCGGGAGGCGCTGGTGGCGACGAAGCGGACCCGCTCGGGGCCGACCCCGAAGCCGGAGATGACCTCCTGGTACTCCCGGCAGGCCGCGAAGGTGCGGGCCAGCGCGTCCGGGTGCAGCCGGCCGGTCCGGTCCACACCCTGGCCCAGCCGGTTGACGATCATCCGGCGGTCCAGGTCGGTGATCTCCCCGGTCTCCGGGTCGAGGTCGGCGACCAGCAGGCGGATCGAGTTGGTGCCGCAGTCGATCGCGGCCACCCGGGTCGCGCTCACTCGGACTCCCGCTCCGCCGCGGCGTCCTCGGCGGCCCGCTTCTTCGCGGCGCGCTCGGCGGCCTTCTGCTGCTTGGCGGCGATCACGGCCTCGTGGTCCTGCTCCTTGGCGCGGTTGCGGGCGACCCGCTCACCGGCCGCCTCGACCTCGGCCGGGGAGACGCACGGGCCCTTGGCCCACCAGTCCTCCAGCATGCCGATCGCCTCGTCGCCGAGCGGGTTGACGCCCTCGCCGGCCGCCAGCGAGTGGCCGACCAGCACGTGCAGGCACTTCACCCGGTCCGGCATGCCGCCGGCGCTCGGGAAGCCCTCCAGCACCTCGATCGCGTCGCGCCGGGCGATGTAGTCCTCGTGCGCCTTCTGGTAGGCGGCGGCCAGCTCCGGGTCCTCGGCGAGCCGGGCGCTCTGGTCCTTCATCACGCCCTCCGCCTCCAGGGTGCCGATCAGCGAGGCGGCCTTGGGGCAGGTCAGGTAGTAGAGCGTGGGGAACGGCGTGCCGTCCGGCAGCCGGGGAGCCGTCTCCACGACGTCCGGGTTGCCGCAGGGGCAGCGGTGCGCCACGCCGCGCAGGCCGCGCGGCACCCGGCCGAGCTGGGCGGCGATGGCCGCGACGTCGGCGTCGGAGACGGTGGGGTGGTTCTCAGTGGTCATGGGGGGAGGTGTCTCCAACGGGGGACGGTGGGAGGGGAAGGGGGGTGGCGGGGGCCGCCGCGGCGGTGTCGGCGGCGTCCACCGAGTCCCAGATGCTGGCGTACCAGGGCTTGGCGGCCTTCGCCTGGCCGGCGGCGCCGCCGGGCGCCGCGTTCGGCCCGGAGGCGGCCCCGCCCGCGGACGAGGAGGTCCTGGCGGAGGCCTGGCCGGCCGGGTCCACCGCGATGTACGGGGTCTCCCCCGGCACCGCGTAGTGCAGCCGGGCGCGGGCCTGCGCCTTGACGTACTCCGGGTCCTGCCAGCGGGCCTTCTCCCGGCGCAGCTGCTCGACCTGCTGGCGCGCGTGGTCGGCCTTCGCCCGCTGGGCGGAGATCTCGGCGCGCTGGGAGATGAACTGCCGCGTCGGGTAGGCGAGGATCGCCACCAGCGAGCAGAGCACCAGGACGAGGACGGTCGCCCGGCTCGTGAACCGGGGCCGGGCCGCCAAGCCCGGGATCCTCCAGCCAGCCATCTCCCGTATCCCCTCCTGGTCGCGACGGTGCCCCGCCGTCCACCCTACGGGGTGAACGGCGGGGCACCGGTCAGGCGTGCGCTACCGGGAGCGCTCAGCCCTCGTGGCGGAAGCGCGGGAAGGCGCCGCGGCCGGCGTACTCGGCGGCGTCGTCGAGGATCTCCTCGATGCGCAGCAGCTGGTTGTACTTGGCGACGCGCTCGGAGCGGGCCGGGGCACCGGTCTTGATCTGGCCGCAGTTGGTGGCGACGGCCAGGTCGGCGATGGTGACGTCCTCGGTCTCGCCGGAGCGGTGCGACATCATGCAGCGGTAGCCGTTGCGCTGGGCCAGCTCGACGGCGTCCAGGGTCTCGGTCAGCGAACCGATCTGGTTCACCTTCACCAGCAGCGCGTTGGCGGTGCCGGTCTCGATGCCGCGGGCCAGACGGGCCGGGTTGGTGACGAACAGGTCGTCGCCGACCAGCTGGACCTTGTCGCCCAGCTTGTCGGTCATGGCCTTCCAGCCGGCCCAGTCCGACTCGTCCAGCGGGTCCTCGATGGAGACCAGCGGGTAGGCGGCGACCAGCTCGGCGTAGTACTCGATGAGCTCGGCGGCGGTGAGGTCCTTGCCCTCGAACCGGTAGGCGCCGTCCTCGTAGAACTCGGAGGAGGCGACGTCCAGGGCCAGCGCGACGTCACGGCCGGGCACGTAGCCGGCCTTCTCGATGGCCTCGACGATGAGGTCCAGGGCCTCGCGGTTGGAGTCCAGGTTCGGGGCGAAGCCGCCCTCGTCGCCCAGACCGGTGGACAGGCCGCGCTCCTTCAGCACGCCCTTGAGCGTGTGGTAGACCTCGACGCCCCAGCGGACGGCCTCGGAGAAGGACTCCGCGCCGATCGGGGCGATCATGAACTCCTGGATGTCGACGTTGGAGTCCGCGTGCGACCCGCCGTTGAGGATGTTCATCATCGGGACCGGCAGGACGTGCGCGTTCGGGCCGCCCAGGTAGCGGAACAGCGGCAGGTCGCTGGCCTCGGAGGCGGCGTGCGCGACGGCCAGCGAGACGCCCAGGATGGCGTTGGCGCCGAGCGAGGACTTGTCCGGGGTGGCGTCCAGGTCCAGCATGGCCTGGTCGATCAGGCGCTGCTCGGTGGCGTCGTAGCCGACCAGCTCCGGGCCGATCTGCTCGATGACGGCCAGGACGGCCTTCTCGACGCCCTTGCCGAAGTAGCGGTTCTTGTCGCCGTCGCGCAGCTCCAGCGCCTCGAAGGCACCGGTGGAGGCACCCGACGGGACAGCGGCACGACCCGTGCTGCCGTCGTCGAGGCCGACCTCGACCTCGACCGTGGGGTTGCCGCGGGAGTCGAGGATCTCACGGGCTACGACGACATCGATGGACGGCACGAGGCATCTCCTTGCGAGAGCAGGGTCCGGTCTGACGGTGGTGCTGCCAGCAGGACGATTGCGGAGTCGTTACGACCAGAGCCTAACCGCCCGGGCTGCCGTGGCCGCGTCGGCCTCGGTCCCGTCTCACCGTGTGGCCCTGCTACCCACCGGTAGTTCACCTGCTTGTCCCAGCTTGTCCCACCGGAGCGGGCGAATGCGGACGAAGGGGACCGGTAGGACCGGCCCCCTTCGGACGGCGGGGTGGAGCGGCGTCGACGCCGAGCGCTCCGGCGCGGCGGCGGGCGCCCCGGCGGGCACCCCGGTCTCGGGGTGCTGCCGGCCGCGGGCGGTCCCGGCGTCGGGCGGGGCGGCTCAGCCGAGGTGCAGCACCTGGCCGGGCATGATCAGGTTCGGGTCGCCGCCGACGGTGGAGTGGTTCTGCTCGTACAGCGCGCTCCAGCCGCCGGACACGCCCTGGGCGGCGGCGATGGTCGACAGGGTGTCACCGGCACGGACGGTGTAGTCGTGGCCGGCGGCCTGCGGGGCCTGCTGCGCGGCGCGCGGGGCGTACTGCGGCTGGGCGGCGGCCTGGCCGGCGTACTGCTGGTAGACGCTCTGGTGGCTGGTCCAGTACCAGCCGCCGTTGTTCTGGTACCAGTACACCTTGGCGTCGGCGTCCCAGCCGGCCTTGCCGGAGAAGCCCGGGGTCTGCGGCTGCGCCTGCTGCTGCGGGGCGACCTGCTGGACCGGCTGCGCGGCGGGCTTCTGGGCCGGCTTCTGGGCGGCGGGCTTCTGCGCGACCGGCTTCTCGGCGGGCTTGGCGGCGGGCTTCGGGGCCTGCTGCTTGGGGGCGGACTGCGGCTTGGCGTCCGAGGAGGTGTCGACCGAGGCCGGGGCACCGCCCTTGGTCAGACCGGCCTTCTGGGAGCAGACCGGCCAGGCGCCCGGACCCTGCGAGGCCAGCACCTTCTCGGCGACCGAGATCTGCTGGGCCTTGCTGGCCTGGTTGGCCTGCGCCGCGTAGGCGGTGCCGCCGTACGCCTTCCAGGTGCTGGACGTGAACTGGAGGCCGCCGTAGAAGCCGTTGCCGGTGTTGATGCTCCAGTTGCCGCCGCTCTCGCACTGGGCGACGGAGTCCCAGGTGGAGGCCGGGGCGGCGGAGGCGCCGGTGGCGGTGAGGAGCGGCATCGCGAGTCCGACGCCGGCCACACCGGCGACGGCGATGGCCTTCTCGGCCTGGGTGCGACGACGGTGACGGCCAGTTCCAACGAACAGCATGAAGAGGTCCCTCTCCGTACGCCTGCGAGGTGAGCTGTCGGGTTCGGACCGGGAGGTGGCCCGGCCGCCGTACGCGGAAACGATTCCGCTCGGGCGGCTTCACCCCAAGCCGTGGGGAGACGGCAACAAACCTGGTTCCCCCGCCCCTGCCCAGGGTTCTGGTCGGTTTCCCGTGACGCGGCGGGCAGGATTCGGCGTTCCGCGTACGAGGTCCGCAGCTGCGAACTCCAGGGAGAGTAGACAGATCATCAGACCAATCACAAGCTCATATCACCGATATCACACAACAATTACGGCCCGTGTCCGATCGCCTACCAACAGCGGCGTTATGTCCGGATTGATGGGTGTTCACACCCCCGTCGGCGGGCGATCGGCGACGTCCCGTCAGCGCGATCTCAGCAGGTCGGAGGCGTCGAAGAGGCATCCGGAACGAGGTGCGGAGGGGCGTGCGGGGAACGGCTCTCCGGACTGAATTCCACCGGGAGTTCGCGCAGGCCACGCATGATCAGACCACCCCGCCAGCGCAGATTCTCCGGGCTTTCCGCGAGCCGCAGATCGGGCAGCCGGGAAAGCAGCGTGGCCAGCGCGGCACGCCCTTCGAGCCGCGCCAGCGGAGCGCCGATGCAGTAGTGGATGCCGTGCCCGAAGCCCAGGTGGGGGTTGTCCTTCCGGGCCAGGTCCAGGGTGTTCTCCGCCGCGAACCGGGCCGGGTCGCGGTCCGCCGCGGCCAGCACCACCAGCACCGGGTCGCCGACCGGGATGTCCACCCCGCCGATGGTCAGCGGACGGGTCGCGAACCGCCAGGTCGCCAGCTCCACCGGCCCGTCGTAGCGCAGGAGTTCCTCGATCCCGGTCTCCAGCAGCGCGCTCTCCCCGCGCACCACCGACTCCTGCAGCAGCCGGCGCTGCTCCGGATTGCGCAGCAGCGCGTAGGTGCCGTTGCCGATCAGGTTCACGGTGGTCTCGAAACCCGCGAACAGGAGGATGAAGGCCATCGCCGCGGCCTCGTTCTCGGTCAGGTGCTCACCGTGGTCGCCGGCCCGGATCAGGCCCGAGATCAGGTCGTCCCCGAGGTCCGCCCGCTTGCGGTGGATCAGCTCCAGCAGGTACGCCCGCATCCGCTTCACCGCCCGCCCCACGCCGCCGCGTTGGCCCCCGCCGTGGCGGATCATCATCCCTGCCCAGTCGCGGAAGTCGTCCTGGTCCTCGGCCGGCACCCCGAGCATGTCGCAGATCGCGTAGATGGGGAGCGGGAAGGCGAACTCGTGGATCAGGTCCGCCGAACCGCGCTGCGCGAAGCCGTCGATCAGCCGGTCGGTGAGCTGCTGCACCCGCGGCTCGAACTCGGCCACCCGGCGCGGGGTGAACGCCTTCGACACCAGCCGGCGCAACCGGGTGTGGTCCGGCGGGTCGATGTTCAGCAGGTGGGTCATCAGGTCCGCCTGCCGCTCGCCCGGGATGCCCACCCGGCCGGTGCGGTGCGCCTGCCCGCTGTGGTGCGCCGGGTTCTTCGACAGCCGGCTGTCCGCGAGCGCCTGCCGGGCGTCCGCGTACCTGGTCACCAGCCAGGCCTCCACCCCGCTCGGCAGGGTGGTGCGGTGCACCGGGGAGTGCTCGCGCAACCAGGCGTAGGCGGGGTACGGGTCGGCGGCGAACTCCCAGGTGAACAGCTGCGGGGCGGGGGCGTCGGACGACGGGGCGGCGGGCCGGGCGGGGACGGGCTGAGCTGGCATGGACCGACCGTATCCGGTGCGACGGGCCCGCCCTCCCTCCGGCGGGGCGCCGCTTCCCCGCCACTCCTCCGCCGCGCTTCCGCGACCGGACGCGTCGGGCGCGCCAACACTCCATGGCCGGTCCGTGGCCGGTCCGTGGACAGCTCTTGGCCGACTCTTGGCCGCGGGGCGGGCGTGAGCCTGGTCACCTGAGGGGTAATCCCTGTTGCGGAGGGTCAGGACGTGCCTACGATCCTCCGCAGTACGCGTGGGCGCCGGTGCGGTGTCGCCCACAGGGAGGAGCAGACCATGCGGGTCAGCGGGTCAGTCGTCGTCATCGCGGTCCTCGACGGCGGGTCGGGCGCGGGCCTCGCCCGCCGGTTCGCCGCCGCCGGCACCGCCGGAATGCTCATCGCCGACCAGTACGCCGGCATCGCCGAGGACCTCGCCGCCGAACTCGACCGGCCGGGCTGCCCCGTCGTCGGCGTCTGCGGCGACATCCGCCGCCCCAGCGACGTCGCCGCCCTCGTGGACACCGCCGAGAAGCACCTCGGGCCGATCGACCTGTTCGCCGTGGCCGGCCCCGACGGCGAGCGGATCATCTCGCTGGCGGACCTGCCCGACCACCTCGACCTGGAGCGGCTCGCCGAACTCGTCCTCCTCGTCGGCGAGGCCATCGGCGAACTCGTCCCGCCGCAGCGGCGCCCCGAGCGCACCGCCACGGCGGCCTGAGCGCCTACTCCCCGACCGGACCGAGGCCCTCGGCCGCGCGCACCGCGTCCCGGTAACCGCGCGCGGCCGACCGCAGCGCGGCGTCCACGTCCACCCCCGCGTCGTGCGCCCGCTGCACCACCGCGAGCAGCAGCCGGCCCGCCGAATCGGCCGTCAGCTCGGCCGGCAGCCCGTACGCCTCGTCCGGCACCCCCGTGAAACCCGCCCGGCGCACCCGCGACACCAGCTTCGCCGCGTACGCCAGCGAGGGCAGCCCGGCCGGCACGCCGTCCAGCACCGACTCGCGGTCCGCCTTCTCGGCCGCCTTCAGCTGCTCCCAGTTCGCCTCCGCCTCGGTGGCGCCCTCGACCTCGACGTTCCCGAACACGTGCGGGTGCCGGTACATCAGCTTCTCGATGATGTCCCCGGCCACGTCGTCGACGGTGAACGGCTCCGTCGGGTGGTCCTCGGCGATCCGGGAGTGGAAGAACACCTGGAACAGGACGTCGCCCAGCTCCTCGCGCAGCGTCTCCCGGTCCCCC
Organism: Kitasatospora sp. NPDC058046; assembly: GCF_042885595.1. Lineage (NCBI taxonomy): Bacteria > Bacillati > Actinomycetota > Actinomycetes > Kitasatosporales > Streptomycetaceae > Kitasatospora > Kitasatospora sp. NPDC058046. The sequence goes on along the minus strand of NZ_JBHVRS010000002.1, from coordinate 132,995 downwards.
GCCTCGATCGCCTCGACCAGCTCGTACGCCTCCTCGACCAGGTACTTCACCAGACTCTCGTGCGTCTGCTCGGCGTCCCAGGGGCAACCGCCCGGGGAGCGCAGCCGGTCCATCACCGTCACCAGGTCCAGCAGCCGCGACCCCGGCAGGTCGTACGAGCCGGGCAGCACCTCGATCTCCGGCACCTCGCCGGCGTGCTCCACCGCCAGCCGCGCCAGCGCGTCGGTCAGCCCCGGGTCCCCGTCCGGGCTGCCCAGCCACACCGTCGGCCCGGCCCCCGCGGGCTGCCCCGTCAGCAGCCGCGCCAACGCGGGCGCCGACCCGGCCGGCACCGCCTCCACGACCACCCCGGCCTGCCGCACCGCCGCCACCTGCGGATGCCCCTCGTCCCCCACCAGCACCCGCCCCGCCGACCGCAACGCCTCCCACGCCGGCCACGCCAGCAGGCCGGGAGCCACCCGGTGGGTGGTGGTCAGCAGGATCAACTTCGCGCCCGGAGTCTCCGTCGGCACAGCATTCGTCGTCACCCCCCGAACCTACCCCCGCACCCCCGCCCCGGGCCGGGCCGGGAAGCCACCACCCCGCTGTCCCCACCCCGCCCGCACGGGCACAGGAAGTCGACCCGGCCGACTTCCCACTCCCCCGCACCGGCCAGACCACCATCCCCGAGGCCCCCACGCATCCACGCGAGCACAGAAAGTCGACCCGGCCGACTTCCTACTCCCGCACCCCCGGAGGCGCCGCCCAGGGAAACACCACATCCACACGGTCGTCCGGCGGCCAGTGAGCCAGAGCCGCAACCGGCCACGACGGACGCCGTCCAGGGCAGCGCGGGAAGCCGCCGCCCTACTGACCTCCCCTACCCCTCCTGCCGTCCCCCACCACGCCCGCACAAGCACAGGAAGTCGACCCGGCCGACTTCCTACTCCCGCACCCCCGCCCCGCACCGGGAGGCGCCCGCCCAGGGAAACACCACATCCACACGGTCGTCCGGCGGCCGGTGAGCCCGAGCCGCAACCAGCTACTGGAGACGGCATCCCAGGCAGCGCGGAAAGCCAACCTCAGCCGCCGCTACCCGACGCCCCAGCCCTGCCGTCCCCCACCACGCCCGCACAAGCACAGGAAGTCGACCCGGCCGACTTCCCACTCCCAGCCGCCCCGCACCGGTCGGCGCCCGCACGGGGGAACGCCACGCCCACGCGGTCATCCGGCGGCCGGTGCGCCAGAGCCGAACCGGCCACGGAGGACGGCGTCCAGGAGGGGGAAGGCGCCGGGTGCTGGCGTGGCGGTTGCTGGCGGTTGGCGTGACAGCCGACGGCATGCACACGGCGCCTCGAACCCGGCCCGGCGCAGCCGACGGACCCAGCCGCCTTGCCAGTCACCGCGACGGCCCCAACAGCGCGGAGCCACCTCCCGGCATGACAGCCGACGGCACGCCCCGGCCGCCAACCGTCACACGGCGCTCCGGATTCGAATCGGCGCAGCCGACCGGACCCGACCCCCGTGCGGGCCATCGCGACGAACCCAACGATGCGAGCCGCCGGTCGGCATGACGCTCCTGACCACCAGCCGCCGCATGCCGCTCCGAGCCCCGCACGGCACGACGCGGCACGGCCGACCGGACCCGCTCCCGTTGCGGGCCGTCACGGGTGGGCCCGCCGATGCGAGCCGTCGATCGCCGCCCGCGACCGGTCCACGTCACCGACACGGTGCTGCCCGGTCGACGGCAGCTGCGGCGGCCGCTCCCCCGTCCCGGTGCGTGCCAGTACCGAAGCCGCACTCCTGCGGCAGATGGCTCCGGTCGTCCAACGGCGGGCGGCCGGATCCATGGAGCCGCCGCCGCACCAGCGGCGGCTCGGTCCTGCCCCACAGGTTGTCCGGCACCGACCACGGCGGTCTCCTTCCCACCGCCTGCCCAATGCCCCGCTCGTTCAGCGGCGGGGCGGGTGCCAGGGGCGGCGGCGAGAGTACGGGTGAAGCGGTCCCCACCCCACAGCCCGCCCGACACCCCGCCCCCTCAGCGGCGGGATGGGAGCCAGGGGGTGGCGGTGAGGGTGAGGGTGGAACGGTCTCCTCCCCACGGCCTGCCCGATGGCCCGCCCCTCAGTGGCGGGCGGGAGCCAGGGGTGGCGGTGGGAGTGGGGGTGGAACGGTCTCCTCTCCACGGCCTGCCCGATGCCCCGCCCCTCAGGGACGGAATGGGGGCCAAGGGGCGGCGGTGGGGGTGAGGGTGGCGCGGTCTCCTCCCCACAGCCCACCCGACGCCGCGCCCCCTCAGAGACGGGGCGCGGTCCAGGAAGCGGCGGTGAAAGTGAGGGTGGAACGGTCTCCTCCCCATGGCACACCCGACGAGCCGCTCCCTCAGCTGCGGGCGGGAGCCAGGGGTGGCGGTCGGGGTGAGGGTGACGCGGTCTCCTGCCCTTGCCTGACTGATGCCCCGCTCGCTCAGCGGCGGGGTGGGGGCCGGGGAGTGGCAGTGGCAGTGAGGACGAAGCAGTCCCCTCCCCACAGCCCACCCGACGCCGCGCCCCCTCAGAGACGGGGCGCGGTCCAGGAAGCGGCGGTGGGAGTGGGGGTGGAACGGTCTCCTCTCCACGGCCTGCCCGATGCCCCGCCCCTCAGGGGCGGGGTGGGGGCCAGGGGGTGGCGGTGGGGGTGAGGGTGGAGAGGGATTGGCGGAGGCGGCGGACGGTGGGGTGGTGGGGGCCGTCGCGGCGTTCGCGTTCGAGGAGGAGGGGGAGGAGCCACTGCCAGGCGTTCTGGGGGTCTCCGGTGGCGGCGAGGTGGAGGCCGATGCGTTCGCGGAGGTCGTAGCCGCGCTCGGGGTCGGTGTCGAGGCCGGATTCGAGGCGGGTGGTGTGGGCGGTGAGGAGGGCCTGGTACTCGGCGAGGGCTTCGGGTCCGTGGCCGAGCCGGTCGAGGCAGATCGCGGCGCGGTAGCGGTGGTCGAGGCCCTGGGGGCCGTGCGGGCCGCCGTCGGCGGTGGCGGCGAGGCGGCGGTACTCGGGGAGGGCCTGCTGGGGGTGGCCCTCGTGCAGGAGGGTGCGGGCGTAGATGCTGCGGATGGTGCGCACCAGGGGTGCGGCGTCGCCGAGTTCGGCCTCGGCCCGGGGCAGCAGGCGGGCGGCGAGGCCGAGTACCTCGGTGTGGCGGCCGGCGTCGACCAGGTCGGAGAGCCGGGCGCACTCGGCGCCGAGGTCCGGGCCCGCGGGAACCGGGGGTGGGGTCGGAGGGGTCGAAGGCGCGGGCGGGATGAGGAAGGGTCGCGGCTCGGAGCGGACCACCGACGGCGGGGCGGCCGGGGCAACCGGGGCGGCCGCCTCGGCCGGCGGCTGCGGCTGGTGCGGGTAGCGGAAGGGCCGGGCCGGGTCCGGCAGCGGGGTGTAGCGGGGCTGCGGGGCGCCGTGGGCCGGGGGCAGCAGCGGGAGCAGCCGCGCGTAGACGGTCCGGGCGTCGGCCGGGCGGTCGGCGGGCTGCTTGGCGAGCAGGTCGAGCACCAGCTGTTCCAGCGGCTGCGGCACCTCGGGGCGCAACTCCCGCAGCGGGACGGGCGGTTCGTCGACGTGCCGGCGCAGGACGCCGAGCGCGGTGGGGGCCCGGAACGGCTCCTCCCCGGCCAGCATCTCGTGCAGCAGGCAGCCGAGCGCGTAGAGGTCGCTGCGCGGGTCGGTGGTGGCGGCGAGGGCCTGTTCGGGGGCCATGTAGGAGGGGCTGCCGACGGGCACGCCGGTGAGGGTGAGCCGGGTGGTCTCGGTGTCGAGGGCGGTGGCGATACCGAGGTCGAGCAGGACGGTGCGGCCGTCCTCGCGGACCATGACGTTGCTCGGCTTGAGGTCGCGGTGGACCACCGGGATGGCGTGGACGGCGGCCAGCGCGGTGCACAGCTGCGCGGCGACGGCCGCCGCGCGCTCGATCGGGAAGGGCGCGTCCTCGGCGATGAGGTCGGCCAGGCTGACGCCGGGGATGCGCTGCATGACGAGGTAGAGCTCGCCCTCGTCCTCGCCCGCGTCGAAGACGGTGACCAGCCCGGGGTGGTCGAGCGCGGCCGTGACCCGGCACTCGCGCAGGAAGCGGCGGCGCAACTCGTCACCGTGGCGGGCCCGTTCGCCGCCGGAGCCGGTCCCGCCGGGGACCAGGTGCTCGGGGCGGAGCAGCTTGACCGCGACCGGGCGGTACAGCCGTTCGTCCTGGCCGGCCCAGACCTGGCCCATGCCGCCGTGGCCGATCTTCTCGGTGAGCCGGTAGCGGCCGGCGATCAGCCGGGTGGCGGTCACGGCCGGTCCTCGCGGGCCTGGCGGCGCAGCAACTCGCCCAGCTCGCGCAGGTCGTGGGCGGTCTCGGGGGCCGGGGTCACCGGGCCCTGGGCGGCGGGAGCGGGCACGCCGTACCCCGGCACGGTCGCCGCGTACGGCGAGACGTCGGGCACCGCGTACGGCGAAACGGCCTGCGGTACGCCCGGCGGTACGGCCCGCGGCGCCGGCCGCCCGGCCAGCCAGACCGCGCGGCTGTCCATCACCAGGAAGTGCGCCGTCGGCAGGAGCCAGAGCACGGCCAGGGTGATCGAGCCGGTGGTGTCGGCGGCCGGATTCTTCAGGGTGCCCGCGATCCCGGCGGAGACGATCATGGTGAGCAGCAGCGCGCAGAACACCGCCGCGCCGAGGATGTCGTACGCCCGTCGGCGCCGGACCGCCAGCAGCAGCGAGGGGACGGCCCCGAGCAGACCGAAGGTGAGCAGCGGGGCCAGCGCGCAGAGCACCCGCGCGACCACCCCGAACCGCCCGGGTACCGGAGCCTGTCCGGCCACCGCCACCGGCCGGGGCAGCCCGCCCGGCAGTCCGCCCGGCACCGTGCCCGGCGCGTACCCCTGCCCCGGCCCCGGCCCGTACGGCGTTCCGCCGGGCGGCGGTCCGAACTGCCCGGGGTACTGCCCTGACATGCGCGCTCCTGAGCTGGTGAGGACCGGCACCGACGGACGGTGCGAACGGCTGCGCCCACCGTACCGCCAGGCCCGGTCGCCCCGGAGGGCTTCCGTCCGCCTGCTGCCGCATCGGTATCACGCCGGTACCGCGCCGGTACTGAGCCGTGGTCACCTCCGGAACGGACCCCACCCCTCCCTCGGCCACCGCCGTCCACCGGAGCGGACGCGACGCCTACCCGAGGACGGGCCCCGGGGCGGGACCGGTCGTCCACGTCGGAGCCGCACGCCGCCTCGGGGTGCGTGCACCGCTGGGAGGTGTGCCCTACTCCGGCGGCGCCAGGGCGCCGGTCGCCAGGGCGTCGGTGGCGGCCCGGGTGAGGCCGCGGCCGAGGGCGGCGGCCTGGGTGAGGGCGGCGTCGAAGGCGGCGAGGCGGGCGAAGGCGGTGCCGAGGCGTTGCTGGGCGGGGAGGGGGAGGCGGGGCAGTTCGACGCGGCGGATGTCGAGGCGGGCGGTGGTGGTGGCGTGGCTGGCGGCGCGTCGGGTGCCGGCGGTGGAGCGGAACTGGCCGGCCAGGAACTCGGGGTCGAGGGCGGCGGGGTCGGGCCGCAGGAGGTGGAGTTGGCGGCCGAGGGCGGCGCCGACCAGCGGGCCCTCGGCGGGGACGACCCGGGCGGTGCCGCCGCCGAGGGCGGGGACCAGGACGTCGCCGGGGCGGGTGCGGACGTCCCCGGCCGGGCCGGGGCCGGTGGCGAGGACGGCGCTGGGGGCGGCTCCGGTGGCGAGGTCCTGGTCGGTGACGACGGGGGTGCCGCCCGAACCGGCCGGCCGGGTGGCGGCGCCGGTGCCGGAGGAGTACACCTCCAGCGCGCCGCCGCGGACCAGCTCGCCGATGGTGACCACCCCGACGGGCGCGACACCGGAGGCGCCGTCGGTCGCGGCGCCCGGCCGCGGCAGCAGCGTGACCGGGTCGGGCAGGTCGGCCAGCAGTTCGGCGAGCCGGCCGCCGAGGTGGGAGAGTTCGGCCGCGCCGCCGAGCGGGGCGGCGGGCGGGACGTGCCGGGCCGGGGAGAGGTCGGTCTCGTCGTCGAGCAGGTCGATGGCGGCCATCACCCGGTGGACGCCGGGGCGGTCGGCGGGAACGGGCAGGCCCTCGCGCGCGGCGAGGTCGAAGCCGCGCCAGGCGTCCAGGACGGTGCGGCGCAGCCCGGTCCAGTCGACCTTGTCCCGGCCCCCCTCGGCGGCCTGCGCCCCGGCGGCCCCGCCCGGTCCGGTAGGTGCCGGGCCGGAGGCCGACGCCCCGGCGTCCAGCATCAGCACCTGGCGGAAGTCGCTTCCCGGCAGGGGCGCGCGCAGCACCCACAGGTGCAGCGGGACGCCGTACGGCGGGGCGGCGCCGGCCGGCAGCGCGATGACGGCCCGCAGCGCGCCGGAGCGGAGCAGTTCGGCCCGGATGCGGCGGCCGGCCCGGCGGGCGGCGACGGTCGGCGGGAGCAGCAGCGCGGCGAGGCCGCCGGGGCGGGTGTGGGCGAGGCAGTGCAGCACCCAGGCGAGTTCGGACTCGCCGCGCGGCGGGACGAGCCCGCCGGGCCAGCGGGTGTCGTACTGCAGCTCGTCGTGGCCCCAGTCGCGCTCGTTGTACGGGGGCTGGCAGAGCACCGCCTCGAAGGTGTCGCCGGGGAAGCCGTCGGCGCGCAGGGCGTCGCCGGCCCGCAGGTCGAGCGGCAGCGGGCCGGGCTCGTCGGCGGGGGTGTGCAGGGCGATCCGGAGCCGGGCGAGGGCGGCGGCGACCGGGTCGGCGTCCTGGCCGTAGCGGCCGGTGGTCGGCGGGTGGGCGAGCAGGACGGAGCCGAGGCCGACGGCCGGGTCGAGCACGGTGGCGGGGACGCCGGCGACGGCGGCGAGCAGCTCGGCGGCCTCCGGCGGGGTGGGGCTGAGCTGGCGGGTGTTGGCCTCGGCGTACCGGGTGAGCAGCTGCTCGTACGCGCCGACCGGGCCGGCCTGGGCGGCGAGTTCGGCGAGCAGCCGGGCGAGGTCCAGCTGGGTGCTGCCGAGCAGGCCGGGGAGGCCGAGGGTGCGGGCGCCGTCCGGGCCGAAGGCGTGCACGGCGGTGCCGGCGACGGCCCGGGGCAGTGCGAGGGCGAGCCGGGTGTCGGGCCGGTCGGCGAGTTCGGCCCACTGTCCGGGCTCGCGGTGCAGCAGCAGGAGCAGGGCGCCCGCCTCGACCAGCGGGGCGGCGGGGTGGCCGGCCGGGTCGCGGAGAGTGTCGACGAGCTGCCAGACCCGCTCCAGCAGCGGGAGTTCGGCGATCTTGCCCTGGGCGCGCAGCCAGGACTCGACCTCGGCGAGCGCGAAGGCCGGGCTGGCGTCGGTGCCGCCGACCGGGCGCGGGAAGTCGGGGTGGCGGCGGCGCCAGTTACTGACCGCGGCCCGGCCGACGCCGGCCAGCCGGGCGATCTCGGCGGCGGTCACTTCGGGACGGTCCGGCACGGGGGCTCCTTCGGTGGGGGGCTGCGACCGCACTGCGGGCGGGGGCTGGGCGCCGGGCCTGGGGCGGGCGGCTCGGGGCTGTGACCGCACAGCATAGCGACGAGCCTCTCGATCCCAGTTCACACGTGAACAGAGCTCTTTTGTGAAATCGCATTGACATGGTTCACGCCCGAGTGGTGTGATCTCTCCGTCGCCACCGAACGGGGGCGGCGCCAGGAAGACCACCGATCACCGGGAGAACACCCATGTCCGCGACCACCCGCCGCCGCACCGCCTCCCTGCTGCTGGGCGCCGCCCTGATCACGCTCACCGCGACGGCGTGCAACTCCACCGGCGGCCCGTCCGTCGCCACCGAGCCCAAGCAGAGCGCCGCCGCGAGCGCGCCCGCCGGCGGCGGCAAGCCGGCCGACGCCCCCAAGGTGGCGCAGGTCGGCGACACCATCCCGCTCAAGGGCAACGACCCGGCCGACACCGCCGAGGTGACGCTGGTGAAGGTGGTCGACAACGCCGAGGCCGACAACGAGTACGTCCACCCGGCCGACGGCAAGCGCTTCGTCGCGGTCCAGTTCCGGATCAAGGCCAGCGGCAAGAAGGCCTACAGCGACGCCCCGGGCAACGGCGCCAAGGTGCTGGACGCCCAGGGCCAGGCCTTCGGCACCACGGTCGCCGACACCAAGGCCGGCCCGAGCTTCCAGGTCCCGGCCAACATCGCTCCCGGCGAGAGCGCCCTCGGCTTCGTCACCTTCGAGGTCCCGAAGGACGTCAAGCTCGACAAGGCCCAGTTCGGCCTGGACAGCGGCTTCGCCCCGCAGACCGGCCAGTGGAAGATCGGCTGACAGCCCTGTTCACAGCCGCGGCCCCGCCCCGCCCCGCTCAGGCGGACGGACAGGCAGGCGGACAGGCAGGCGGACAGAAACGAAACGGCGGCCCCGGGCAGAGCCCGAGACCGCCGTGGACCACCCGAGGAGCGGACGCTACTTCTTCGCCCCCGCCAGGTCGTCGAACATCGCCGACAGGAACTCGCTGCACCAGCCGAGCAGCTCCCGCCCGACCAGCGGCTTGCCGCCGATCCGCCCGGTGCTCGGGCGCGGCACCAGCAGCTGCTGGGCCGCCGCCTTCACCTGGCTGCGCGGGTAGAGCCGGTTCAGCCGCAGCTGCTGGGACTCCCGCAGCTCCACCGGCCCGAAGCGGACGTTGGAGCCCTGGAGGGTAATGTCCGAGATCCCGCACCGCCGGGCGTACAGCCGCAGCGCCGCGACCAGCAGCAGGTTCTCCACCGGCTCGGGCAGCTTGCCGTAGCGGTCCACCAGCTCGTCCCGGACCTGCTGGATGTCCTCCTCCGAGTTGACCGCGGCGATCGAGCGGTACGCCTGCAGCCGCAGCCGCTCGCCGGGCGCGTAGTCGTGCGGCACGTGGGCGTCGACCGGCAGCTCGATCTTCACCTCCAGCGGCTCCTCCTCCGCCTCCCCGCCGCCGGCCAGCGACTCGCGGAACTCCGCCACCGCCTCGCCGACCATCCGCATGTAGAGGTCGAAGCCGACGCCCGCGATGTGCCCGGACTGCTCGCCGCCGAGCAGGTTGCCCGCGCCGCGGATCTCCAGGTCCTTCATCGCGACGTACATGCCCGCGCCCATCTCGGTGTGCTGGGCGATGGTGGCCAGCCGCTCGTGCGCGGTCTCGGTGAGCGGCTTCTCCGGCGGGTACAGCATGTACGCGTAGCCGCGCTCGCGGCCGCGGCCGACCCGGCCGCGCAGCTGGTGCAGCTGGGAGAGGCCGAAGGTGTCGCCGCGCTCCACGATCAGGGTGTTGGCGTTGGAGATGTCGATGCCGGACTCCACGATCGTGGTCGACACCAGGACGTCGAACTCCTTCTCCCAGAAGTCGACGACGACCTTCTCCAGCTGGGTCTCCCCCATCTGCCCGTGCGCGGTGGCGATCCGCGCCTCGGGCACCAGGTCCTTCAGCCGGGCGGCCGCCTTGTCGATCGACTCCACCCGGTTGTGGATGTAGAACACCTGGCCCTCGCGCAGGAGTTCACGCCGGATCGCGGCCGAGATCTGCTTCTCGTCGTACGGCCCGACGAAGGTCAGCACCGGGTGCCGCTCCTCCGGCGGGGTGGTGATGGTGGACATCTCGCGGATGCCGGTGACCGCCATCTCCAGGGTGCGCGGGATCGGGGTCGCGGACATGGTGAGCACGTCCACGTTGGCGCGCAGCTTCTTCAGCTGCTCCTTGTGCTCGACGCCGAAGCGCTGCTCCTCGTCGACGATGACCAGGCCGAGGTCCTTGAACCTGGTCTCGGAGGAGAACAGCCGGTGGGTGCCGATGACGACGTCCACCGAGCCCTCGAACAGCCCCTCCAGGACGGCCTTGGCCTCGCTGTCGGTCTGGAAGCGGGACAGCGCCTTCACCGTCACCGGGAAGTTGGCGTAGCGCTCGGCGAAGGTCGAGAAGTGCTGCTGCACCAGCAGCGTGGTCGGCACCAGCACCGCCACCTGCTTGCCGTCCTGCACGGCCTTGAACGCGGCCCGCACCGCGATCTCGGTCTTGCCGTAGCCGACGTCGCCGCAGATCAGCCGGTCCATCGGGACGGACTTCTCCATGTCGGACTTGACCTCGGCGATGGTGGTCAGCTGGTCGGGCGTCTCCGCGTACGGGAAGGCGTCCTCCAGCTCGCGCTGCCACGGGGTGTCCGGGCCGAAGGTGTGGCCGGGGGCGGCCATCCGGGCCGAGTACAGCTTGATCAGGTCGGCGGCGATCTCCTTGACCGCCTTCTTGGCCCGCTGCTTGGTCTTCGCCCAGTCCGCGCCGCCGAGCCGGTGCAGCGTCGGGGCCTCGCCGCCGACGTACTTGGTGACCTGGTCGAGCTGGTCGGTCGGCACGAACAGCCGGTCGCCGGGGTGGCCGCGCTTGGCCGGGGCGTACTCCAGCACCAGGTACTCGCGGGTGGCGCCCTGGACGGTGCGCTGCACCATCTCGACGTACTTGCCGACGCCGTGCGCCTCGTGGACGACGTAGTCGCCGGCCACCAGCGCCAGCGGGTCGATCGCGTTGCGGCGGCGCGAGGGCATCCGGCGCATGTCCTTGGTGGAGGACTTCTGGCCGGACAGGTCGGTCTCGGTGATGACCGTGAGCTTCAGGTCCTCGTCGACGAAGCCGTGCTCGATCGAGCCGCAGGAGACGTGGACGACGTCCCGGGTGGGCGCCTCGGCGAGGTCGGCGACCAGGCGGGCCGGGATGCCCTCGTTGCCCAGCACCTCGGCGAGCCGGGAGGCCGGGCCGTGGCCCTCGGTCACCATGACGACCCGCCAGTCGGCGGCCAGCCGCTCCTTGGCGTCGGCGATCGCCCGGGCGGTGTCGCCCCGGTAGGCCTCGACGGCGTGCATGCCGAGGGTGAGCGTGTTGGCGTCGAACTCCAGGATGCCGTCGACCGTCGACTCGCTGGTCGCGAACGGGCTGACCGACCACCAGGGCAGTCCGATCTCGGCGGCGTGCTCGCGCACCTCGGCGAGCGAGCGCAGCGAGGCGGCGGAGACGTCGATGGCCTCCAGGTCGATCGGCCGGTCCCCGCCCGCCGCGGCCGCGACCCAGGACGCGTGCAGGAACTCCTGGCTGGTCGCGACCAGGTCGGCGGCCCGGGTGCGGACCCGCTCCGGGTCGCAGACCACCGTGACGGAGCCGAGCGGCAGCACGTCCAGCAGCAGCTCCATGTCGTCCACCAGCACCGGCGCCAGCGACTCCATGCCCTCGACCGCGATCCCCTCGGCGATCCGGTCGAGGATCTCGGCCAGCCCGGGGTGTTCGGCGGCCAGCTCGGCGGCCCGGGCCCGCACCTCGTCGGTGAGCAGCAGCTCCCGGCAGGGCGGCGCCCACAGGCCGTGCTCGGCGATCTCCAGCGAGCGCTGGTCGGCGACCTTGAAGTACCGGACCTCCTCGACCTCGTCGCCCCAGAACTCCACCCGCAGCGGGTGCTCCTCGGTCGGCGGGAAGACGTCCAGGATGCCGCCGCGGACGGCGAACTCGCCGCGCTTCTCGACCAGTTCGACGCGCGCGTAGGCGGCGGCGGAGAGCCGGCGGGCCACCTCCTCCAGGTCGTACGACTCACCGCGCCGGACGGCCACCGGCTCCAGCTCGGCCAGTCCCTTGACCTGCGGCTGGAGCACCGAGCGGACCGGGGCGACGATCACCTGGACCGGCCCCGCCGCCGGGTCGTCCGCCCGCGGGTGCACGATCCGGCGCAGCACGGCCAGCCGGCGCCCGACGGTGTCCGAGCGGGGCGACAGCCGCTCGTGCGGCAGGGTCTCCCAGGCCGGGAACTCGGCGACGGCGTCGGCGGGCAGCAGCGAGCGCAGCGAGGCCGCGAGGTCCTCGGCCTCCCGGCCGGTCGCGGTGACGGCGAGCACCGGACGGCCCCGTTCCCCGGCGGCCTGCCCGGCGAGCGCGCGGGCCAGCGCGGCGATGGCGAACGGCCGGGCGGCGGGCGGCCCGACCAGGTCCAGGTGGCGGCGTCCGCCGGCCGCGGCTCCGGCGGCGGTGGCCGCCTCGATGGCCTCGGCGAGCGCCGCGTCCCGCGCGACGACATCGAGCAGTCCGGTCAGACTCATCTGGGGTCTCTTCTTCGTCCCGTGGCTGGTGCTGTCCCGGGGCGGCGAAGGCCCGCCGGGGCAACGCGAACGGCCCGGCACGCCGAGCGGCCGGGGGTCTCCAGCCTACGCCGCGGCACGGACACGCACGCGGTCCACGGCTCCGGCGGGGCCGGACCCGAGCCGGACCGGGGACCTCGCCGGGACCGCGCCGGGACCGCACCGGGGCCCGGGGTGTCGGCCCCCGCCCCGGGCCGGCCCCAAGTTTTGTCAGGAACACATCCGGGAACGAACGGCTGGACGGACCACCGGTCCGGCCGGTGGACGAACCGACCGGAACCCGCACCGAACCGGGCACGGCCATCCGCCACGAACTGGACATACTCCTGTCACTGGCCGTCCATGGAGATCGCGCACCATGGTGAACGTGCCCGCCGCACCCAACCGTGGGGGATGGCTGTGGGGGCACTGTCGCACCCCCGATGGGGGTCGGAGGTGCGAGGCCGGGCGGCCCTGGGTGGGGGCGCCCGCCCAAGCGCCGGGAACCGTGGCGCCCTTTCCTGGAGGGCGCCACGGGTCTCGGCCTCTTTCGTTCCCGGGGCCTACCCCGTCGGCCGCCGTCCTATCCCGAACCCGGCCCCCTGTTCCGCCCCCGCCCCGGCACGACCGGCACCCCGGCACGACGAAGGCCCCGGCCCGCCCGGTGGGGGCGGTCGGGGCCTTCGCGGCGCGCGGTCGGGCGCCCGGTCAGCGGCGGTTGTAGCTCACCGTGTGCGGGGTCGCGTAGTCGCTGCCGTCGTCCACGATGATGATCTTCGGGACGATCCGGGTCTCGTCCTCCGACGGCTTCCCGGCGCCCTTCTCCGCCGCGGCCGTCCCGTCGGCGGTCCCGTCGACCGTCTCCTCGGCGGGCGGCGCGGCCGGCTTCGGCGGCACCGGGCCGGTCGCCACGGGCCCGCCGATGGCCCTGGTGGCACTGCTGCCGACCACCGGCGTCCGCAGGACGGTCGCCGCCCCCTCCCGGGCGGCGGGGGCCTTGGCCCCGGCCGGAGCCGCGGGGGCCAGGGCCTTGCGCAGGTTCGCCACCGGGATCTCCCCGGTGTCCGCCTCCGAGTCCACCGGCGCGGCGTCGACGACGGCGTCCGCGACGGCGTCCCGCGGCGCGGGGGTCGTGGCGGCCGCGCCGGAGGCCTGGACGGCCGCGGCGGCCGCGGCCGCCACCCCGGGCTCGATCTGGCCGACCGCCGCCCCGGTGAGCGAGGCCAGCGTGGCCTTGATGTGGTCCAGGTGCTGCTGCACCGTGTCCAGCCGGGTGTCGAACTCGCGCTGCTCGCGCTCGCTCTCCGCGTTGATCTTCTCGGCCTCCCGGCGGGCCTGCTCGATCAGCTGGTCGGCCTTGGCCTGGGCGTCCGTCTCCAGCTGCTTGATCCGGTTCAGCACGGTCTCCCGCTGCTGTTCCGCCTCCTTGACCCGGCGCTCGGCGGTCGCCGAGACCTCGGTGTCCTCGGCGTCGGCCTTGGCCTGGGCGGCGGCGAAGGTCTCGTCGGCCTTGCGGCGCCGGGTGGCCAGCTCGGCCTCGGCCTGCTCGCTGGCCTCCGCGGCGGCCACCCGCACCTTGGCGGCGTAGGCGGTGGCGGCGTCCCGGGCGGAACGGCTCTCCCGGTCGGCGTCGGACCGGATGCCCTCGGCCTCGGCCCGGGTCCGCTCCTCGGTACGGCGGGCGGCCGCGTCGGCATCGGTACGGGTCGTGGTGCCGTACTCCTTGGCGGCGCGGTCGGCGGCCTGGCCGGCCTCGTACACCTCGTCCCGCAGGTCCTCGGCGAAGCGCTCGGCCTTCTCCCGGACGGCGCGCGCCTCGTTCTCGGCCATCGCGGCCAGTCCGGCGGCCTGCTCGCTGAGCACCTGGTAGTCGGGCTCCGGAGCGTCCTCGGCGGTCCGGCGGATGTCGGCCAGTCGGGCCTCCATCTGCCGGATGCCTGCGCCCAGGACGCTCAGCCGCTCCCACGCCTCGTCACGCTGCGCGGTGAGGGCGGCCAGGGCTCGGTCGACCTGCTCGGGCACGTAGCCACGGCGGGCCTGGGTGAAGCCGTACTGGGGGACGGCGTCGCTCATGGGCTCTTCCCCTCGTTTCGCGGGCTGCGGAGCCCATGATCGGACGGAACGGACGGATCCGGAACCGGTTCGGAGGCCGGGGCCGGATTCCGCCGTCGTACGGACCGGAATGTGTCGAGGACCGGACGAATAGACCCATCCTCTTGACCTATTTTGCGCAGATCCGGGCGAAACCCCAACGAGGCACGGCTGCGTCGGCATGCCGAAGGGGTCGTTCCGGACACCGGAACGACCCCTCCCACCTGCGAGGATCAGCGACGACCCGCTACAGCAGGCCGTCCCAGAACTGCTCCAGCAGCACGGCCCACCACGTGTCCGCGTTCTGCAGGGCCGCCGGGTCGATCGCGGCGAGCTGGGCCTGGAAGTCGGTCGTCCATCGACCGGCCTGGTCCGGCGTCAGCCCGTACCGGAGCCGCCACATCCGGCCCAGCAGGGCCAGCGAGCGGACGAACTCCGGTACACCGCTGTTGACGAACCGGGGCGGCTGGCCGGTTCCATCGATGTCCACGGCCACCACGTGCGCGGTGCCGTACTGGACGCACAGCTGGCGGCCGTAGTCGTTGCCCAGCACCAGGTAGCCGCCGAAGTCCGGGCCCGCGGCGAGGCCGCGCTCGGCGGCCAGCTCGGCGAGCGTCGGGATCGGACGGCCCTCCTGCGCCTGCGCCCAGAAGAACGGCCCGAAGTCGCGCGGCAGCCCGGCCCACATCAGGGTCTGGGACACCGGCTCGGGCACGCCCTGGCGGGAGACGGCGCGCTGCTCGTAGCGGAACAGGTTCTGCCCGAAGGCGGCCCCGGTCTCCTGGGCGAGCTGCTGCGGCGGCAGCGGCGGCAGCGCCTGGACCGTCCCCGGCGCGGGCGGCGGCACCCGGAACGGGCGGACCCGCTGGGCGCCGGACGCCAGCTGGTGCAGCTCGTCCAGGTGGTCGAGCAGCTCGGCCATCCCGGCCTGCCGGGAGGCGTGGTCGCGGCCGTACGGGGCGGTGTGGGTGAGCCGGACGTTCGGCCAGGACGCGGCGATCATGCGGTTGCAGTAGCCGCCCGGCAGGTCGCAGGACTCCAGCTCGGTGTAGAGCTCCAGCACCTGCTCCGGCGGCACGTTGAGCCGGCGCAGGTCCTGGAGGATCTTCCACTCCGGGTGCGGGGTGCCGGGCTCGCTGCGGTGCAGCAGCTTCTGCTCCGAGCCGTCCGGGCCCCGGTAGCTGAGCGCGGCGAAGTACCCCGGGCCGACCGCGGGCACGCCCGGCGGCACCGGCGCGGGCGGCGGCGAACCGGGCACCACCGCCGGCGGGACGACCCCGGCGGCGCCGGGCGCGTTCGGGTAGCCGTAGCCGGCCGCGGGCGCGGCGGGGGCCGCCGGACCGCCGGGCGGCGGCGGGACGGCGGGGCCGCCGGACGGCGGGGTGCCCGGGTCCGCCGGGGCGCCCAGCAGCGCCGGGTCGATCGCGCCCGCCAGCTGGGTCGCCTCGTACGACGGACCGGACGCGGCCGGGCCGGCGGCCGGCGCACCCTGCGGGGCCACCGGGGCCTCGCCGCCCCGCAGGCCCGCCGGGGGCGGGGGCGGCGGGGCGGAGGCGGCGCCACGACCACCGGGGTGGGCGGCGGGCGTGCCGGAGCCCGGGGTGTGCTTCAGCCCGGCGGGCGGAGGCGGCGGCGGACCCGAACCCGCACCGCGCCCCAGCCCGGCGGCGGGGCCGGGGGAACCGGCGGGGCCACCGCGCAGCGCGGCCGGCGGGGGCGGCGGCGGACCCGAACCCGCGCCACGGCCCAGCCCGCCCTGCGGCGCGGCGGCCTCCGGGGCGCCGGGAGCCGGGACACCGGGGGCCGGAGCGCCGGGCAGGCCCGCGAGGCCGGGCAGGCCGCCGGGCGGGGCCAGCATCGTCGGCGCGTGCTCCACCTGCGGACCACCGGCGGGCGGACCACCGGCAGGCGGGGCCACCGGGGCACCCGGCAGGCCCATCAGCCCGGGCATGGCGTCCGGCGAGGCGAGCAGCGTGGGCGCCGGCTCGGCGGCCGGGGCGGGCGCCGGCACTGGCGCCGGTCCCGGGGCCGGCGGCGCGACGGGCGGCGCCGGGGGCTGCGCGGCGGGCGGCTGGGCGGCGGGCGGCGGGACCGGGGGCATGCCGTAGCCGCCACCCGTCGGCGGCATCAGCATGGTCGCGGCCTCGGCACCCGCCGGCGCGGCGGGCTCGGGCAGGTCCGAGCCGGTGGTCCGCAGCCCTTCGGACATCAGGACGGTCGCGGCCTCGCCCTCGACCGGCGGCCGGCCGGGCACCCCAGGCGCGACGGGCGCGACGGGAGCCGCGACCGGCGGCACCGGCGCGACGGCCGGCTCGTCGTGCCCGGCCGGCGGCGCGAGCATGGTCGGCGCGTCCCCGGCGGGCCGGTCGGAGACCGGCGGCTCGGTCAGCACGGCCGGCCCGGGCCGCGGCGCCGCGGCGGGCGGCTCCTCGACGGGCGCGACAGCCGGAACGGACGCGGGCGCGGCAGCGGCGGCAACAGCGGCCGGAGCCGTCCCGAGCCGCTGCGCCTCCGCCGCGATCGCCGCGGCCCCCGCCTCCTGGAGCCACTGCGGCGGGCTGAGCAGGAACGAGGTCGCCTCCACCGGCCCGGGCGCGGGCTTCGCCGCCCCCGCCGGGTTGGCCGCCACCGGCCGCCCGTAGACCTCCTCGTACTGCCGGACCACCTCGTTGACGGGCAGCGCGGGCCAGAGCGTGCTGGCGCCGGAGTCCCGGGCGATCACCAGCCGCGCCTCCCCCGAGCCGCCGCCCGCACCGCCCGAGCCGTCGGCAGGGCCCGTGGGCGCCACCGCCCAGCAGACGAAGCCCAGGTCGAACTCCCGGACCCGCACCTCGCGCTGCTGCGAGCGCGGCACCCCGCCGTTGATCCACTCCTCGGCGAGCTCCTGCGCCTGCGCGTACGTCACCACGCCCGGTTCACCCCTGTCCGCATCCTCTTCGTCCCCCGTTCCACCGCGACCACCTCGGCCACCGACACCACCGCGAGCACCACGAGCACCGCGCCCACGCGCCTCAGCCGACCGGGACGGCCCGGGCGAACCCGCCGTCCACCATCAGCTCCGCGACCGTCTCCAGCTCCGGCGGGCTGCCGGCCAGCCGGAGCAGGAAGGCGTCGAAGTCCTCGCCGCAGGGCAGCAGCAGCCGGGCGCAGCGGTCCTCCGGCGCCTCCGGGCCGCCGGCGTCGCGGGCGTCGTCGTACAGGTGGAACCAGACCGAGCCGGTCCGCTCGCCGCGCACCTTGAGCGCGACCAGGCCGCCCTGCGCGTAGGCGATGCCCAGGTAGTCCTTGGTGAGGTGGTCGCGCAGGCACTTGTTGGCGTACACGACGTCGTCGGTGCCGTACTCCTCGGTGAGCGTCAGGAACGGCTGGTCGAGCAGCAGTCCGAGCTCGGTGTCCAGCGCCACGCCGACCGGGGCGCGGCCGCCGCCCAGCTTGAGGAAGGTGCGGTAGGCGTCGGGCAGCCGGTAGCCGAGGCGCTCCTCGGCGCGCTGCACCAGGTCCTCGGGGACGCCGATCGGGTCGCCGCCGTCCCCGGCCAGCGAGAAGTGCACCGGACGGCGCTCCTGCAGCGGGCGGGTGCCGCGGCGGGTGTGGTCGGCGGCGGAGGTGGCCAGGCCGCCGTGGTGCCGCAGCAGCGCCTTGACCTCGACCGGGACGAGCTCCATCCGCCGCCAGCCGGGGGCGGCCCGGCCGACCGCGTGGTGCCAGGTCCAGCCGGGCGGGGTGGCGACGGCGGTCGGGAGGTCCGCCCAGAGCGGGTGGCCCTGGGTGTAGAGCGCGGCGTTGGCCGAGACGTAGTCGGTCAGCCGCAGTTCGTCCACGCCGAAGCCCGCCGGCGGGTCGGCCACCTCGGCCGCGGCGGCGGCGTACGGACCGAAGTCCGGGAAGCCGTACTCGTCCACCCTGACCCCGGCGGGGTGCCGCTCCGCGCGGACCGGGTCCGGGAACTGCACCACCTGACCTGCGTACGCCGCGTTCGGTGCGGCGGCGACGCCGGGCCGACCTGTCGTCATCTGGGAGCCCCCACTGGCTGCTGCAAAATACGGTGCTTGCTGGGCACCAGCCTAGGGCCTGCCCTCAACCCCCGGTCAGCCAGGCGGACGACGGGCCCCTGCCCCGGAGAGCCCGGAGCGCGGGCAGTGCCCCCGCCGTCACAGCCGCCCGCCCAGCGCCCGCGCCAGCGCCTCGGCCACCCGCAGCTGCCGGGCCTCGGTGAGGTGCGGGTGCAGCGGCAGGCTGAGCAGTTCGCGGGCGGCCCGCTCGGCGACCGGGAACGTCCCCTCGCGGTGGCCGAGGTGACGGAACGCGGGTTGCAGGTGGACCGGCACCGGGTAGTGCACCCCGGCGCCGATCCCGGCGGCGTGCAGCGCGGCCAGCACCGCGTCGCGGTCCCGACCGGGGCCGATCCGCACCGGGTACAGGTGCCGGACGTGCTCGTTGCCGGGCGCGGTACGGGGCAGGGCGAGTCCGTCCAGCCCGCCCAGCAGCGCGTCGTAGCGGGCGGCGGCGGCCCGGCGGGCGGCGTTCCAGGCGGGCAGCCGGCGCAGTTTGGCGCGCAGCACGACGGCCTGCAGCGCGTCCAGCCGGGAGTTGCAGCCGAACCGTTCGTGCCGGTACCGGTCGCGGGCGCCGTGGTCGCCGGTCAGCCGGACGGCGTCGGCCAGGGCGTCGTCGTCGGTGAGCACCGCCCCGGCGTCACCGTAGGCGCCGAGGTTCTTGCCCGGGTAGAAGCTGGTGGCCGCGATCCGCCCGTACCAGGTGCGCCCGTGCTGCCGGGCGCCCTGGGACTGCGCCGCGTCCTCCACCACCGGACGGCCGTCGGCCGCCGCCAGCAGCGGGCCCATCGGGGCGAGTTGGCCGAAGAGGTGGACGGGCAGCAGCGCGACCGCGCCGGGCAGTGCGGCGGCGGCCCGTTCCGGGTCCATCAGCAGGTACTCCGGGTCGGCGTCGACGAGCACCGGGCGCAGCCCGGCCCGCAGCACCGCCTCGGCGGTGGCGACGAAGGTGTTGGCGGGCAGCACCACCCCGCCGCCGGGCGGCAGGTCCAGGGCGCGCAGGGCCAGTTCGAGCGCGTCGGTGCCGTTGGCGGCGCCCACGCAGTGCCGGACGCCGACGAAGGCCGCGTACTCCCGCTCGAAGGCGGCCACTTCGGGGCCCTTGACGAAGGCTCCGGAGGCGAGCACCCGGTCGAAGCCGGCCCGCACCTCCTGCGCCACCTCGGCGTGCGCCGCCGCCAGATCGACCAGCGGAACGCCGTCCCCCGCCGCACCGCTCCCCGGGACGCCCCCCGAACCGTGCACCACCCCGCTCACCGCGCCTCCGCCCCGGCCCGGACCGCCGCGCCCACCGGCACGGTGACCCCGCCGAGTTCGAGGCTGAGCGAGGCCGCCTCCAGCAGCTGCAGCACCCGCACCCCGGCCCGGCCGTCGGTGAGCGGGGCCCGGCCCTCGGTGATGGCGGCGGCGAACTCGGCCATCACGTTGCGCAGCGCCTCCTGCTCGACCAGCGCCGGCGCGACCATCTCGCCGACCCGGTAGGAGATCAGCGCCCGGTGCCGGATCTCGTCGGTGAGCTGGTCGGGCGGGGTGAGGTCGACGCCCCGGTCGTGCACCGCCAGCCGGGCCTGCGGGTTGAGGTCGTCCCAGACCAGGGTGCGCCGCGAGCCGCCGATCAGGGTGGTGCGGACCTTGGTCGGGGAGAGCCAGTTGACGTGGCAGTGCGCGAGCGCGCCGTTGCTGAGCCGGACCGTCAGGTACGCGACGCAGGCGCGGCCGGCCCCGATCGGGTCGGCGCCCTGGGCGGACACCCCGACCGGTTCGACCCCGGGCGGCAGCACGAAGTCCAGGATCGACAGGTCGTGCGGGGCGAGGTCCCACAGCACGTCGACGTCCGGCTGCACCAGGCCGAGGTTGATCCGCACCGAGTCGAAGAACTGGACGTCCCCGATCTCCCCGCCGTGGACCAGCTCGCGGATCCGCCGCACCGCCGGGGTGTAGCAGAAGGTGTGGTCGCACATCAGCACCAGCCCGCGCCGCTCGGCCAGGTCGACCAGCTCCTCGGCCTCGGCGGCGGAGGTGGTGATCGGCTTCTCCACCAGGACGTGCTTGCCGGCCTCCAGCGCCGCCCGCACCAGCGCGTAGTGGGCGCCCGCCGGTGTGGCCACCGCGACCGCGCCGACCCGTTCGTCCGCCAGCACCCGCCGGTAGCTGGCGGTCGCCCCGACGGTGCTGTACTCCCCCAGCACCGCGCGGGCCTTGGCCTCGTCCAGGTCGCACAGCCAGTGCAGCCGCAGCGCCCGGGTCTGCTGCGCGTTGCGGACCAGCTTCGGGCCCCAGTAGCCGGCCCCGACCACGGCCAGCCCGACGGGGCGCTCGGGCACCGGCCGGGGCGGCTCGTCCGGTGCGGGTACGTGGCCGCCGGGTGCCTGGTTGGCGGCCTGCCAGTGGTCGTCCTGCGGTTCCGACGTCATCGCACGGGCCCCTTCGCTCAGCGCCGGGGTGGGCGGCAGGCCCTCCCCGGTGGCCTCAACGTCCGGCGCGGGCACGGGAGTCGGGCCCGCCCGGCGGTTGCTCCGCGCGGTCGGCCGCGTCCCCCTTCGGCTCGCTGCCGGAACGGTACCGGCCGCGTACCGGCCTCCGGGGCCGTTTCGGTAAATCGGCGGACAAGTCGTGACGGACGCGTGCGCGTTCGGCCAGCATCGGGTGACCGCCGGGCCGGTCCGTGGCGCCACCGGCCGCCGCCGCACCCCGGTTGCGCGGTTGTCAGTGCCGTTTGACAGGCTTGCCCCTGAACAGGCTTGCCCCGGACGGGCCCGGTCACTCCGGCCGACACCGGGTTACCAGGAGGAGGACGACGGATGACCACCGGTGAGCCGGCGGGCCCGCCCGTGCTGCGCCACCACCGCGACAGCCTGCTGCCCGCCGTCGCCGCCGCGCTGTCGCTCAAGGGCGGCGAGGTGCACACCCTGGCGGGCGACAAGGACCCGCGCCGCCCGGTGCTGCACCACCTGGTCGCCGATTTCCTGGACGCCCTGCCGACGGAGGCCCGCGAACGGTTCACCGGCCGCTGCCCGGAGGCCGTCCTGCTCTCCCAGCACCTGGCCACCGTCGACGGCCGGCGCTCCAAGCGCGCCGCCCGCAAGCCGATGACGCTGCACGAGGCCCGCAAGGCGCTCAAGGGCTCCCGGATGACGACCGTCCGCATCCGCGAGGAGGGGGATCCGGCGCACGGCAGCCACGCCCCGCCCTGCCGCTCCTGCGCTCCGATGCTGGAGCACTTCACCGTGCGCAGCGTCGCCGTCGGGCCGCCCGCGCACTGACCGCCCGCGCACCGGCCGGCCGAGCCGCCGACACGTCCCCCGTCCCCCAGCCCTGGAGCCCGCCCTGAACCCGCCCATCCCGCCCGCACCGGCCACCCTCTCCCCCGCCGGCGCCCGGACCCGCCCGCGCTTCCCCGCCGACGTCGCCGCCGAGCTCAAGGCGGCCGGCTGGCACCCCGGCCGCTGGCAGATCCGGCAGGCCGAGGAGTGGGCCGACGCCCTGGTCGGGTACGGCGCGCCCACCGGTGTGACGCACGCGGTGTTCCCGGCGGCGGTGGAGGCCTGGGCCGAGTTCGGCGGCCTCGCCTTCGACCTGTCCGGCCCGGGCCGCCAGCTGGCCCGCACGCCGTTCCTGATCGACCCGCTGTGCGGCCTGCACCAGCCGCGCACCCTGCTCGACCTCGGCCGGGCGCTGGGCACCCGGCTGGCCCCGCTCGGCGAGGAGGCGTACGGGCAGGCGCTGCTGGCCGTCGACGAGGAGGGCCGGGTCTACAGCCTGGACCACACCGGCGAGTGGTTCCTCGGGCACGGCATCGACCAGGCGGTCTCCGCCCTGGTCCTGGGCACGGCCCCGGAGCGGCTGCGGACCCCGGACGAGTACTGACGAGTACTGACGGGCACCGAGGCGTACGGAGGAGGAGCACCGGGAGCGCCGGAGCACCGGGCCCGGCTCAGCGCAGCCGCTCGGCCCGCACCGCCAGCCGGGACGGCAGCACCGCCTCGATCCGGAACCCGCCGTCCGCCTCCGGCCCGGAGGAGAAGGTGCCGCCCAGCGCGATCACCCGTTCCCGCATCCCGACCAGCCCGTTGCCCCCGCTGGGCAGCTTCGCCGCGCCCCGCTCCCCGCCCGGGCAGGCGTTCACCACGGCCACCCGCACCCCGTTCGGCGCGTACGAGAGCAGGACGGACACCTGGGCGCCGCCCGCGTGCTTGTGCGCGTTGGTCAGGCCCTCCTGGACGACCCGGTAGGCGGTCTGCTCGGCCTCGCCGGTGAACTCCTGCCGGCTGCCGCTGACCGTCAGGGTCACCGCCATCCCGGCCACCCGGGACTGGTCCACCAGCCGCGGCAGCCCGGCCAGCGAGTCCGGCTCCGGCTGCCGCTCGTCGTCCATCCGCAGCACCCCGAGGATCTCGCGCAGTTCGTTCAGCGCCTGCCGGCCGACCTCGCCCATCAGCTTGGCGCTCTGCGCCGCCTTCTCCGGGTCCTTGCCGACGATCCGCTCCAGCGCCCCGGCGTGCACCACCATCAGCGACACCCGGTGCGCCACCACGTCGTGCATCTCCCGGGCGATCCGGGTGCGCTCCTCCAGCCGGGCCCGGCGGGCGCGCTCCTGCGCCTGCTCGGCCAGCAGGTCCAGCTCGGTCTCCAGGCCGTGCGCGCGGTCCTTGAGCGACTCGATCAGCCGCCGCCGCGCGCCGACGTACAGTCCGGTCAGCACCGGGGCGACCGTCAGCCCGACCGCCACCAGCAGCGACAGCAGGATCTGACCCCACAGCGGCGGCGGGTCCACCGGCCCGTCCCCGGGCGTCATCAGCGACACCGCCATCACGGCGGCCGCCTCGGCGAAGGCCAGCGCGGACAGCGCGACCACCCGGCGGCGCCGCGAGGGCCACTCCCAGGTCGACGCCAGCGTGTACAGCGCCACCACCAGCAGCACCACGCCCAGCATCCCGGGCATCACCAGCAGCGTCACCAGCACCGGGACGGCCGGCCAGCGCCGGCGCACCACCAGGGAGCCGCCGGCCAGCGTGCCGAGCACGGCTATCCCGACCGCTCCCGCGGTGCTGACGTGGATCCGGGCGGAGAGGAAGGCGATCGTGCTGGCCGCGCACTCGACGGCGGCGAGCAACGCCAGCCCGATGTCCAGGAAAGCGCTGCGCGGCCGCTTCCACCACAAGAACGACCGGACCGGCACGCGCTCCCCAGGCGAGTTGCTCATGCCCCACAGCGTAAGCGGCAACCCCCTCCCCTCCCCACCGGGATCTCCCCGTACACCCCCCTAGGCCGTCAAGTGGTCCAGACCACAGGTGGTTTTCGGCAGCCCTGTCCGCCATCCGGCCACGTCGCGGACAGCACCCTCCCCGACACCTATGCTGGTCGCGTCGGACAGCGCGGTCCGCACGCGTCACACCCGCCACACGCGTGTGGACCTGTGACGATGAGCCGTTGCCGAACCCCACCACCACAGGGAGCCAGCCGTGACCGCTCCGGTCCCCACCCCGGCGGACAGCCCCACGCCCGTCGTCGCCGATCCCGACAACGCCGCCCTGCGTGCGGACATCCGCCGCCTCGGCGACCTGCTCGGCGAGACGCTGGTCCGCCAGGAGGGCCCCCAGCTGCTGGGCCTGGTCGAACAGGTCCGCCTGCTGAGCCGCACCGACGGCGAGGCCACCGCCGAACTCCTCTCCGACATCGACCTGGACACCGCCGCGAAGCTGGTCCGGGCGTTCTCCACCTACTTCCACCTCGCCAACGTCACCGAGCAGGTGCACCGCGGCCGCGAGTTCGCCACCCGCCGCGCCCGCGAGGGCTCGCTGCTCGCGCAGACCGCCGACCTGCTCGCCGAGGCCGACGCCAAGCACCTCCAGGACACCCTGGCCCACCTCGCGGTCCGCCCGGTCTTCACCGCGCACCCCACCGAGGCCGCCCGCCGCAGCGTCCTCAACAAGCTGCGCCGGATCGGCGAACTCCTCGACCGCATCCACCGCGACGAGGTCACCTCCGGCCTGGCCGCCGCCGACCAGGCCCGCACCAGCAGCGCCAAGCGCTCCGCCGACCGCCGCCTGGCCGAGGTCATCGACCTGCTCTGGCAGACCGACGAGCTGCGCATCGCCCGCCCCGAGCCCACCGACGAGGCCCGCAACGCCGTCTACTACCTGGACGAGCTCTACCGCGAGGCCGTCCCCGAGGTCCTGGAGGAGCTGCACGAGGAGCTCGCCCGGGTCGGCCTGAGCCTGCCCGACGGCGTGCGCCCGCTCACCTTCGGCACCTGGATCGGCGGCGACCGCGACGGCAACCCCAACGTCACCCCGCAGGTCACCTGGGACGTCCTCAACCTCCAGCACGAGTACGGCATCAAGGACGCGCTCGCCGCGATCGACGACCTGCGCAACACGCTCTCCACCTCCGAGCGGCTGGCCGGCGCCTCGGTCGAGCTGCTCGCCTCGCTCAACACCGACCTGCACCTGCTCCCCGAACTCAGCCCGCGCTACAAGCGGATGAACGCCGAGGAGCCCTACCGCCTCAAGGCCACCTGCATCCGGCTCAAGCTGGAGAACACCCGCGAGCGGCTGGCCGGCGGCACCCCGCACGTCGAGGGCCGCGACTACCTCGGCACCCGCGAGCTGATCGCCGACCTGCGGCTGATCCAGGACTCGCTGCGCTCCCACCGCGGCGAGCTCATCGCCGACGGCCGCCTCGCCCGCGCCATCCGCACCGTCGAGGCCTTCGGCCTCCAGCTCGCCACCATGGACGTGCGCGAGCACGCCGAGGCCCACCACCACGCCCTCGGCCAGCTCTTCGACCGGCTCGGCGAGGAGGCCTGGCGCTACGCCGACATGCCCCGCGAGTACCGGCAGAAGCTGCTCGCCAAGGAGCTCCGCTCGCGCCGCCCGCTCGCCCCCACCCCGGCCCCGCTGGACGAGGCCGGCACCAAGACCCTCGGCGTCTTCAACACCGTCCGCCAGGGCTTCGAGCGCTTCGGCGACGAGATCGTCGAGAGCTACATCATCTCGATGTGCCAGGGCGCCGACGACGTCTTCGCCGCCACCGTGCTGGCCCGCGAGGCCGGCCTGATCGACCTGCACGCCGGCATCGCCAAGATCGGCATCGTGCCGCTGCTGGAGACCACCGACGAGCTCCAGCAGGCCGACCGCATCCTCGACGAGATGCTCTCCGACCCGTCCTACCGCCTGCTCGTCTCGCTGCGCGGCGACGTCCAGGAGGTCATGCTCGGCTACTCCGACTCCTCCAAGTTCGGCGGCATCACCACCTCCCAGTGGGAGATCCACCGCGCCCAGCGCCGGCTGCGCGACGTCGCCCACCGCTACGGCATCCGGCTGCGCCTGTTCCACGGCCGCGGCGGCACCGTCGGCCGCGGCGGCGGCCCCTCGCACGAGGCCATCCTGGCCCAGCCCTGGGGCACCCTGGAGGGCGAGATCAAGGTCACCGAGCAGGGCGAGGTCATCTCCGACAAGTACCTGCTCCCCTCGCTGGCCCGGGAGAACCTGGAGCTGACCCTCTCCGCCACGCTCTCCGCCTCCGCGCTGCACACCGCCCCGCGCCAGGCCCCCGAGTCGCTGGCCCGCTGGGACGCCGCGATGGACCAGGTCTCCGAGGCCGCCCACACCGCCTACCGCGGCCTGGTCGAGCAGGAGGACCTGCCGAAGTACTTCTTCGCCTCCACCCCGGTCGACCAGCTCGCCTCGCTGCACCTGGGCTCCCGCCCGTCCCGCCGCCCCGACTCCGGCGCCGGCCTGGACGGCCTGCGGGCCATCCCGTGGGTGTTCGGCTGGACCCAGTCCCGGCAGATCGTCCCCGGCTGGTACGGCGTCGGCTCCGGCCTCGCCGCCGCCCGCGCGGCCGGCCTCGGCGACGTGCTGGACGAGATGTACGGCGAGTGGCACTTCTTCCGCAACTTCCTGTCCAACGTCGCCATGACGCTGGCCAAGACCGACCTGCGGATCGCCCGCCACTACGTCGAGCAGCTGGTGCCCGGCGAGCTGCACCACGTCTTCGACGAGATCAAGGCCGAGCACGCGCTCACCCTGCGCGAGGTGCTCCGGCTCACCGGCGAGAGCGAACTGCTGGAGCACAACCCGGTGTTGAAGCAGACCTTCGCCGTCCGCGACGCCTACCTCGACCCGATCTCCTACCTCCAGGTCGCGCTGCTGCGCCGCCAGCGCGAGGAGCTCTCGGCCGGGCGCCAGGACGACCCGCTGCGCGCCCGCGCGCTGCTGCTGACCGTCAACGGCATCGCCGCCGGCCTGCGCAACACCGGCTGACGGCCGGCCCGAGAACGGCCGAGGGCCGGTGTCCCGTCGGGGACACCGGCCCTCGGCCGTGAGGTTCCTACTCCGCGGTCTCGCCCGCGCGCTTGCGCTTCAGCCACAGCGCCGCGCCGCCGGCCGCGACCACCAGGCCGCCGCCGACCGCCAGCAGCCCCGCGTCGGGGCCCATCGAGTCACCGAGCACCGGGCCGAACTGCGCCGCCGCCGGCTCCGGGGAGACCGCCGGGTCCGACTCGGCGACCGGCTCCGCGTGCGCCACCGCACCGCCCGACAGCAGGACGCCGGCCACCCCCAGTGCACCGGCCGTACCGACCCGCCGGCCGAGCCGCCTCAGCTCGACCCCCCGGCTCCACCGCACTCGGCGGTCCGGACGCAATTCCCGCATCGAGAACTCCCCAGGACTCGTTCGCGTACCAGGCCGACGCTATCCGATCCCGCACAGGTTTCTCACACCGATTCAGGTTTGACGGGCCAAGCGTTGTACGACCGTTGCGTACCCCGCACAGGGTCCTGACGGATGGTCAGGAGACTCAGGAGTTGTACGTCCCCTGGGCCCGCTCCAGCCCCTCGGACAGCAGCGCCTCCACCGCGTCCGCCGAGCGGTCCACGAACCACTCCAGCTCCTTGCGCTCGGTCGCGGAGAAGTCCTTCAGCACGAAGTCCGCGACCTCCATCCGGCCCGGCGGACGGCCGATCCCGCAGCGCACCCGGTGGTAGTCCGGGCCCAGCGACTTGGTGATCGACTTCAGCCCGTTGTGGCCGTTGTCCCCGCCGCCCAGCTTCAGCCGCAGCGCCGCGTAGTCGATGTCCAGCTCGTCGTGGACGGCGACCAGCGCCGAGGCCGGCGCCTTGTAGAAGTCGCGCAGCGCCGTCACCGGCCCGCCGGAGAGGTTCATGAAGGACATCGGCTTGGCCAGCACCACCCGCCTGCCCGCCAGCCGTCCCTCGGCCACCTGCGCCCGGCTCTTGTGCGCCTTGAACCTGGCACCCATCCGCTGCGCCAGCAGGTCCACCACCATGAAGCCGATGTTGTGCCGGTTCCGGGCGTACTGCTCCCCGGGGTTGCCCAGCCCGACCACCAGCCACGGGCCCTCGTACTCGTCCGCCATGCCGTCCTTCCTCTCCTTCGCGCTCGTCGTCATCATCCCGGACACGCCGCTGCCCCGGGCGCTCCGACGGGAGCGACCGGGGCAGCGGTCCGACTAACGGGGCGAGGCTCAGGCCTCGGTGCCCTCGGCCTCGGCGGCCTCGTCCTCGGCCGGGGCGGCCTGGGCGCCGATGACCTGCAGCACGACGGCGTCGGCGTCGACGGCCAGGGTGACGCCGGCCGGCAGGACGATGTCCTTGGCGTGGATGGCCGCGCCGGCCTCCAGGCCCTCGACCGAGACGGTGACCGACTCGGGCAGGTGGGTGGCCTCGGCCTCGATCGGGAGCGCGTTCAGGACGTGCTCCAGCAGGTTGCCGCCGGCGGCCAGCTCGCCCTCGGTGTGGACCGGGATCTCGACGGTGACCTTCTCGCCGCGCTTGACCAGCAGCAGGTCGACGTGCTCGATGGTGCGCTTGATGGCCTCGCGCTGGACGGCCTTCGGCAGGACGTACTCGTCCTTGCCCTCGATCGGGACGACCAGCAGGGCGTTCGGGGTCTTCAGGGCCATCATCAGGTCGTGGCCGGGCAGGTTCAGGTGAACCGGGGCGTGGCCGTGGCCGTAGACGACACCGGGGACGAAGCCGGCGCGGCGGGCGCG
The DNA here is from genome assembly GCF_042885595.1 of Kitasatospora sp. NPDC058046. Classification (NCBI taxonomy): domain Bacteria; kingdom Bacillati; phylum Actinomycetota; class Actinomycetes; order Kitasatosporales; family Streptomycetaceae; genus Kitasatospora; species Kitasatospora sp. NPDC058046. Next base: position 104,803 of record NZ_JBHVRS010000002.1, on the reverse strand, counting down.
ACGGGCGGCACCCTTGCCGAACTCGGAACGGGTCTCAGCGGCAATACGGATCTCGGACACGACTGCACTCCTCGTGGAAATGGCGCGGGGGTGCAGGCAATGCGAAAACCGCCGGGACCACACCCTCAGTACGTTCGGGGGTCACTCGGCGGCAACGGCCTGCCGGTGGACGGGAGTCCGGCACCGGCAGCGCGTCGATCACGGAGCGGGCACCCGGCAAGCAGGCGCACGGCATCCCTCGCCGAGCAGTTTCACGAGTCTAACCGCACGAGCGGCCTCCCGCGAAATCGGCGGCGGCCCCGGCCCGTCCGGACCGGGGCCGCCTGCACGGGCCTTCGTCAGTGCACGCCCTCGAAGAGGCTGGTCACGGAGCCCTCCTCGAAGACCTCGCGGATCGCGGCGGCGATCGACGGGGCGATGGACAGCGTGGTGATCTTGTCCAGCTGGATCGAGGCCGGGGTGGGCAGCGTGTTGGTGAACACGAACTCGCTCACCCGCGAGTTCTTCAGCCGGTCCGCGGCCGGGCCGGAGAGCACACCGTGGGTGGCGGCCACCACGACGTCCGCGGCGCCGTTGTCGAACAGCGCGTCGGCCGCGGCGCAGATGGTGCCGGCGGTGTCGATCATGTCGTCGACCAGCACGCAGACCCGGCCCTTGACGTCACCGACGACGTCGGCCGACAGGATGGTGTTGGCCTGGGTGATGTCGCGGCGCTTGTGGATGATCGCCAGCGGGGCGTCCAGCCGGTCGCACCACTGGTCGGCGACCTTCACGCGGCCGGCGTCCGGGGAGACGACCGTCAGCTTGTCGCGGTCGACCTTCCCGCCGATGTAGTCGGCCAGCAGCGGCAGCGCGAACAGGTGGTCCACCGGGCCGTCGAAGAAGCCCTGGATCTGCGCGGTGTGCAGGTCCACGGCCATCAGGCGGTCGGCGCCGGCCTGGCGCAGCAGGTCGGCGACCAGGCGGGCCGAGATGGGCTCGCGGCCGAGGTGCTTCTTGTCCTGGCGGGCGTACCCGTAGAACGGCAGGATCGCGGTGATGCTCTTGGCGGAGGCCCGCTTCAGAGCATCGATCATGATCAGCTGTTCCATGATCCACTGGTTGATGGGAGCCGTGTGGCTCTGCATCACGAAGCAGTCCGCGCCGCGCGCGGAGTCCAGGAAGCGGACGTAGATCTCGCCGTTGGCGAAGTCCAGGGCCTTGGTGGGGACCAGCTCGGTCCCGAGCGCCTCGGCCACCTCCTTCGCCAGCTCCGGGTGGGCACGGCCGGAGAAGAGCTTCAGCTTCTTCTCACCCGACGTCGTGATCCCGCTCACTGCACCGTCTCCTCGCGTTGCGAACGCTGAACCCTCGACCCGGTGGCGGGCAGGCAGGGCCCGCTCGCGGTACGGGTTGGGGAATTGTCGGTACGCCTGGACACGGGCGGTAAGCCCTGTGGCGCACGTATGTCCCCAAGGTTACGCGCCCGCGCAGAAACCGTCCGCCTCGGGACCGTCCCCCGGCCCCGGCCCGCCCGCTCAGGCCTGCTCGGCCCCGTCCGCCGCCGCCTTCGCGGCCTGCGCGGACACCGTCCCGGGGCGCTTGCGCTCGACCCAGCCCTCGATGTTGCGCTGCGTGGCCCGGTTCACACCGAGCGCCCCGGCCGGGACGTCGTTGGTGATCACCGAGCCGGCGCCGGTGTAGGCGCCGTCACCGACGGTGACCGGGGCGATGAACATGTTGTCCGAGCCGGTACGGCAGTGCGCGCCGATGACCGTGCGGTGCTTGTTCACGCCGTCGTAGTTCACGGTGACGGAGGCCGCGCCGATGTTGGTGCCCTCGCCGATCGTGGCGTCGCCGATGTAGGACAGGTGCGGCACCTTGGCGCCCTCGCCCAGCTCGGAGTTCTTCACCTCGACGTAGGTGCCGACCTTCGCCTTGCGGCCCAGCCGGGCGCCCGGCCGCAGGTAGGCGTACGGGCCGGCGGTGGCCAGCTCGCCGATCTCGGCGCGGTCGGCCGTGGTGTTGCTCGCCCGGGCGCCGGCGCCGACCAGGGTGTCCTTGAGGGTCGAGTTCGGGCCGACCTCGCAGCCCTCGCCCAGGTGCGTGGCGCCCTGGAGCTGGGTGTTCGGCAGCACCACGGCGTCCGGCTCGTACGTGACCTGCACGTCGAACCAGGTGGTCGCCGGGTCCACCACGGTGACGCCCTCGCGCATCGCCCGCTCCAGCAGGCGGTCGTTCAGCAGCCGGCGGGCCTGCGCCAGCTGGACCCGGTCGTTGATGCCCAGGATGTCCCGGTGGTCGTCGGCCACCACGGCACCGACCCGGTGGCCCGCCGTGCGCAGGATCTCCAGGGTGTCGGTCAGGTACTCCTCGCCCTGCGAGTTGTCCGTGGTGAGCTCGCCCAGCGCCGCGGTGAGCAGCTTGGCGTCGAAGGCGAAGACGCCGGAGTTGATCTCGGTGATCGCGCGCTGGGTGGCGCTGGCGTCGCGCTCCTCGACGATCGCGGCGACGGTGCCGTCCTCGTCCCGCAGGATGCGGCCGTAGCCGAAGGGCTCCGGGACGACGGCGGTCAGCACGGTGACGCCGTTCTGCTGGGCGGTGTGCGCGTCGGCCAGCCGGCGCAGGGTCTCCCCGGTCAGCAGCGGCGAGTCGCCGGCGGTGACGATCACGGTGCCGTCCAGCACGGCGCCGTCGGCGGCCAGCGACTCCAGCGCGGTGCGCACCGCGTGCCCGGTGCCGTTCTGCTCCGCCTGCACCGCGGTGCGGGTGGCCGGGTAGTGCTCCGTCAGGTGCGCCACGACCAGCTCGCGCTGGTGGCCGACCACGACGACCAGCTGGCCGGGCGTCAGTTCCCGGGCCGCCGAGACCGCGTGACCCACCAACGAGCGGCCGCACACCTCGTGCAGCACCTTGGGCAGCTTGTTCGACTTCATCCGGGTCCCGCCACCGGCGGCGAGCACGACAACGGCGGCAAGCGAATTGGCACCCATGCGGGGAGGCTCCTCGGTAGGTTCACAGAGAGGGCAGAGCAGGCCCGGCCCGGACCCAGGCCGGTCGCCATTCGCACAGTCCGCCGAGCAGCACCGACAATACCGGCGCTACGGATAACGCCCGAACCCGAGGCGTGCAGAGGCTCCGCCGCTAGGATTCGAACCCAGACAAAGGCCTCCAAAGGGCCCTGTGCTGCCATTACACCACGGCGGACAGTCGTGTCAGACCCTACCCGAGAGGGCCCTGCCGTGGGTATCGACTTGACCGATCCACGGCCCGGATTCCAGCCCCGGCGGCCGAACCCGCCGGCCCCCCGGTTCATCCATCCAGTCGGGTGAATTCACTCAAGCGCCGCGCGGCGGTGTGTTCCCCTGGACACGGAGCGCAACCTACGATGCCGTAGGTTACGCCAACGTAGCTCCGCTTCGCTCCCGTTCCGGGACGCCGCACAAGGGACGCCCATGACCATCCAGGCAGGCGAGGCGCGCGCGGGGAACGCCGCGTCCCGCACTCCGTCTCCCGACCCCGAACCCGCCGAACCCACCGACACCGCCGCACCCGTGGAGACCGACGACGCCGTGGAGACCGCCGACCAGACCGCCGGGACCGGCGACTCCGACACCGCCGCCACCCGGCTGTCCGCCACCCGCGGCGGCGAGAAGCAGGGCCCGGCCGAGCGGATCGCGCTCTCCCTGTTCATCCTCGTGCCGTTCGCCGCCCTGGTCGCCGCCGTCCCGGTGGCCTGGGGCCGGGGGCTGGGCTGGACGGACCTCGCGATCACCGTCGGCATGTACTACCTCACCTGCCACGGCATCACCATCGGCTACCACCGCTACTTCACCCACGGCGCCTTCAAGGCCGGCCGCCCGATGCGCCTGGCGCTGGCGATCGCCGGGAGCCTCGCCGTCGAGGGCCCGCTGGTGCGCTGGGTGGCCGACCACCGCAAGCACCACCGGTTCAGCGACAAGGACGGCGACCCGCACTCGCCGTGGCGCTACGGGGAGAGCGTCCCGGCGCTGATGAAGGGCCTCTGGTGGGCCCACATGGGCTGGATGTTCGACGAGGAGCAGACCCCGCAGCTCACGTACGCCCCGGACCTGGTGCGCGACCCGGCCCTGCGGCGGATCTCCCGGCTGTTCTGGCTCTGGACCACCATCTCGCTGCTGCTGCCCGCGCTGATCGGCGGCCTGGTGAGCCTGTCCTGGGAGGGCGCGCTGTCCGCCTTCTTCTGGGGTTCGCTGGTCCGGGTGGCGCTGCTGCACCACGTCACCTGGTCGATCAACTCGATCTGCCACGCCGTCGGCCGGCGCCCCTTCCGCTCCCGGGACCGCTCCGGCAACGTCTGGTGGCTGGCCGTGCTCTCCTGCGGGGAGTCCTGGCACAACCTGCACCACGCCGACCCGACCTCGGCCCGGCACGGGGTGCTCCGCGGGCAGATCGACTCCTCGGCCCGGCTGATCCGCTGGTTCGAGCTGGCCGGCTGGGTCCGGGACGTCCGCTGGCCGGACGCGCAGCGGATCGCCGCCCGCCGCGCCGCATGAGGCGGCGCTTCCAGCATGATGTAGGGGTGAACGGGAGCAGCGCAGACAGCAGGGGCGGTCACCACGGCACGCGGACGGACGCGGCGCCCGCCACGGCGCAGGCCCGTCCGCGGGCCGCCGCACCGGCGGCCGGCACCGACGACGGAGGTCCGGACCGGGGCGCCGGCGGCGGCCCGGCCCCGACGGCCCGCCGCCGGGGCGGCCGGGTCCGGATGACCGGCAAGCAGCGGCGCGAACAGCTGCTGGAGATCGGCCGGACGGTCTTCGCCGAGCGCGGCTACGACGGCACCTCGGTGGAGGAGATCGCCGAGCGCGCCGGGGTGTCGAAGCCCGTGGTGTACGAGCACTTCGGCGGCAAGGAGGGGCTGTACGCGGTGGTCGTCGACCGCGAGATGCAGCTGCTGCTGGACATGGTCACCGGGGCCCTGACCGGCGGGCACTCGCGCGAGCTGCTGGAGCAGGCCGCCTTCGCGCTGATGGACTACATCGACACCTCGACGGACGGCTTCCGGATCCTGGTCCGGGACTCCCCGGTGGCCCAGTCGACCGGCACCTTCGCCTCGCTGATCAGCGACATCGCCACGCAGGTCGAGGACATCCTCGGCCTGGAGTTCAAGTCCCGCGGCTTCGACGCCCGGCTGGCCCCGATGTACTCGCAGATGCTGGTCGGGATGGTCGCGCTGACCGGGCAGTGGTGGCTGGAGGTCCGCAAGCCGGACAAGGCGACGGTGGCGGCGCACCTGGTGAACCTCGCCTGGCACGGGCTGGAGGGCCTGGAGCGGCACCCGCGGCTGGTCGGCGAGCGCAAGGGCTGACCGGCCGGGCCGCCCGGGCCGACCCGGCCCCGCAGCCGCCTCACCCGTACGGCCGTCTCACCCCTGCGGCCGTCTCACCCCTGCGGCCGCCTGGTCCCCACGGCGAAGATCCGCCGGAACGGGAAGGCCGTCCCGTGCGGCCCGGCCGGGTAGGCCTCGCGCAGCAGCCGCCCGTACTCGGCCAGGAAGGCGGCCCGGTCGGCCGGGTCGGTGAGCCGGGTGAGGACCGGGCGCAGCGCGGTGCCCTTGACCCACTCCAGCACCGGGTCCGGCCCCGGCAGCAGGGTGCGGTAGGTGGTCTCCCAGACGTCCGGCAGGCAGTCGGCGGCGACCAGGGCGTCGAGGTAGCGCTCGGGCGGGTGGACGCCGGCCCGGACGGCCTCCTCGCCGAGCAGGCCCCGCCAGCGGGCGCTGCGGCGCAGGTCGGCGAGCAGGGTGTGGCTGGGGGCGTCGAAGTTGCCGGGCACCTGGAAGGCGAGCACCCCACCCGGTTCGAGGGCCGCCGCCCAGCGCGGCAGCAGCGCCAGGTGCCCGTCCACCCACTGGAGGGTGGCGTTGGAGACGATCAGGTCGGGCCCGGCCGGGGCCGGGTCGTACTCGCGGGCGTCGGCGAGCAGGTACTCGGCCGTGGGCTCGCCCGCGGTACGGGCGGTGGCCAGCATCGGAGCGGAGTTGTCGACGCCGGTGAGGCGGGCGGTCGGCCAGCGCTCGCGCAGCGCGGCGGTGGAGTTGCCGGGGCCGCAGCCGATGTCCAGGATCACCTCGGCACCGGGGTGCGGGAGGGCGGGGACGCGGGCGAGCAGTTCGCGCAGCGGACGGTTGCGTTCGTCGGCGAAGCGCAGGTACTGCTCCGGGTCCCAGACGGGGGTGGTCATGGTTCACCTCACAGGTATCTCGATATCAAGATATCCAGCGTTAGCCTTGCTGGCACATTTCTCGATGTCAAGAGACTTCACATCGACACATCCACCGATACACTGATCGTCATGGAGGACGAGGTCGACAGGCTGGTCGCAGCGTGGCGCCGGGAGCGCCCCGACCTCGACGTGGAGCCGCTGGAGGTGCTCAGCCGGGTCAGCCGGCTCGCCCGGCACCTGGACCGCGCCCGCCGCACCGCCTTCGCCGAGCACGGGCTGGAGCCCTGGGAGTTCGACGTCCTGACCGCCCTGCGGCGGGCCGGCTCCCCGTACCAGCTCTCCCCCGGCCAGCTGCTCACCCAGACCCTGGTCACCTCCGGCACCATGACCAACCGGATCGACCGCCTCACCGGCAAGGGCCTGGTCAAGCGCCTGCCCGACCCGGACGACCGTCGCGGCGTGCTGGTCAGGCTCACCGACGACGGCCGCGACCGCGCCGACCAGGCGCTCGCCGGACTGCTCGCGCACGAACGCGAACTGCTCGCCCAGCTCACCTCCGGCCAGCAGACCGAACTCGCCGCGCTGCTGCGCGTGCTGGTCGCCCCGTTCGACAACATCCCGGGCTGACGGCTCCGGGCCCGGGCTTGCGGGTCAGGGCCGTTCGACGGTGCCGACCACCGGGGACGGCGGCGGCGCGGCCGGCTCGGCCGGGCTGACCCCGGCCCGGCGGGCGACCGCGACGGCCGCCAGCGTGGAGTGCACCCCGAGCTTTCCCAGCACGTTCTGCATGTGCGTCCGGACGGTGTGCGGCGACAGGTAGAGCCGCTCCGCGACGGCCTGCCGGCCGAGGCCCGCGACCATGCAGCGCAGGATCTGCTTCTCCCGCGGCGTCAGGGTGTCCACCAGCCGCTCGCTCTCGGTGCGGTCCCGCCGGGCGGTGGTGAGCTCGCGGATCACCCCGGTGAGCAGCGCGGGCGGCAGGTGCGTCTCGTCCCGCAGCACGCCCCGGACCACCGCCAGCAGCCGGGCCAGTGAACTCTCCTTGGCCACCCAGCCGGTGGCGCCCGCGTGCAGGGCGCGGGCGGCGCGGTGCGGGTCGTCGGCGGTGGCCAGGACGACGGCGCGCAGCCCGGGGTGGGCGCGGCGGAGCCGGGCGAGCAGGGTGATGCCGTCCGGTGGCGGGGCGGCGGGTCTGAACTGATCGCCCCGCAGCGGGTCCACCGCGGCCCGCACCCCGGTCGGCAGCCCGCCCGACAGCGGAACCGGCACCCCCACCGGTACGGCCGGCCGGCGCGGCTGCGGCACGGGCGGGGCACCGCGGCCGCGCCGGGCCTCGTCGCCGTACTCCGCGCCGGGCCGACGGCGGGCCGGCACTCCGCCGCCCGCCTGCGCTCCCGGCACGCCCGCCTGGCCGCCAGTCCCGATCGTCCCGGCCGCACCGACCGTCCCGACCGGCTCGACGCCCAGGTCGGCGTCGATCAACGCCACGTCGTAGGACCGGCCCTCGCCGGCCGCCCGCTCCAAGGCCCGCTCGGCGGCGGCGGCACTGCCGGCCGCCCCCACCTCCACGTCCGGCTCGGCGGCCAGCGCCGCGGCCAGTGCCTCGGCGAAGATCCGGTGGTCGTCGACCACCAGGACGCGAATCCGCCCCATCGTCCCTCCCCCTGCTCGCACCGCCCGAGCCCGGGGGCGGGGACCGGCCCGGCATCCGCGTTCCGGACCCGCCGTTCCGCCCGCCCACCGGTGGCCGGTGAGGCCGAATGGGCGCCGGCCCCCACCGGTACCGCACTCAGCGTACGGGGCGGGAAACGCGCTCGTGGCGATTCGGTGAAGTTTCGTCAGAAGGTGCGTGAGTGGCCGGACTTGGACCGTCCGACCCCCACTCCACCACTGCTCACCGGCCGTTGCTCACCGGTCTTTTCTCACCGCTCGTTCTTCGCCAGGGTGAACGTCCAGGCGTCGGCGACGATCTCGTCCAGGTTCGGGCGGCGCGGGGTCCAGCCCAGCGTCTCGTGGGCGCGGGCGGCCGAGGCCACCAGCACCGCCGGGTCGCCGGCCCGGCGGCCCGCGACCTGCACCGGGATCTCCCGGCCGGTGACGCGCTTGACCGACTCGATCACCTCGCGCACCGAGAAGCCGCTGCCGTTGCCCAGGTTGCAGATCAGGTGCTCGCCCGGCTTCGCCGCGTCCAGCGCCAGCAGGTGCGCCTCGGCCAGGTCCGCGACGTGGATGTAGTCGCGGACGCAGGTGCCGTCCGGGGTCGGGTAGTCGTCGCCGTACACCGCGATGTGCGGACGCTGCCCCAGCGCGGCCTGGAAGACCAGCGGGATCAGGTGCGACTCGGGGTCGTGCCGCTCACCGTAGGACCCGTACGCACCGGCCACGTTGAAGTAGCGCAGCGAGACGGCGGCCAGGCCGTGCGCGACGGCCTCACTGGTGATCAGGTGGTCCACCGCGAGCTTGGTGGCGCCGTAGGTGTTGGTCGGCGCGGTGCGGGCGGTCTCGGCGATCGGCACGGCCTCCGGCTCGCCGTAGGTCGCGGCGGTGGAGGAGAACACCAGCTTGCGCACGCCCGCCGCGCGCATCGCGCTGATCAGCTCCAGCGAGCCGGCCACGTTGTTGCGCCAGTACTTCTCCGGGTCCGCGACCGACTCGCCGACCTGCGAGGAGGCGGCGAAGTGCAGCACGCCGTCGAAGGAGCCGTCCAGCACCTTGTCGGCCTCCTGGATCCGGCCCTCGACGAACTCGGCACCGGCCGGGACGCCCTCGCGGAAACCGGTGGAGAGGTCGTCCAGGACGGTCACCCGGTGCCCCGCCTCCAGCAGGTGGGCGGCGACCACACCGCCGACGTAGCCAGCGCCACCCGTGACCAGGTACTTACTCATGTTGCGACCTCCAGCGAACGACGGTCCGCCCGGTCGGGCGGAAGCCGTCGACGGAATCCGTACGACTGGGGTCATTCTCCCAATCCCACCGGGGTGCTCCGCGCCACCCGGACGACTGCTTCCAGCCTTCTCACCAACTCCTCAGCCGCCGGCCATCCGCTCCAGCAGACCGGTGCGCGCCGCCACCGCGGCCGCCTCCAGCCGGGTCCGCGCGCCGAGCTTCATCAGCACCCGCTGGACGTGCGTCCGGGCGGTGCTGGCGGCGATCCGCATCCCGGCGGCGATCGCCGCGGTGTCCTCGCCGTCCGCGATCCGGGCCAGCACCTGCACCTCACGGCGGGTCAGCAGCCGCAGCAGCCGGACGGCCTCGTCGTCCGGTTCGGCCGCCGGGCGCAGCAGTTGGTCGAAGGCGCCGCGCAGGATGTCCACCGCGACCGCGGCCTCGCCCGCGCGCGCCCGCCCGATGGCCCGCTCGACCACCTCGATCCGCTCGTCGCTGGGCACGTACCCGGCCGCGCCGGCCGCGAACGCCCCTGCCACTCCGCGCAGTTCGCCCACCGGACCGAGCACGATCACGGCCACCTCGGGGCGCTCCCGGCGGATCCGGCGCAGCCCGTCGAAGGCACCCGACTCCCCCGGCGCGGCCACCCCCAGCAGACACACCTCGGGCCGCCGCCCGACCACCAGATCGGCGGCGACACCGGCCGGGGAGCCGACCGCCAGCACCCGGTGGCCGCGCAGCTGAAGTGCGGTGGCCAGCGCTTCGGCCAGCAGCCGGTGGTCGTCCACCACGACGAGTCGAACACCCATGACACCCTCCCGGTCGGGGTTCGGCTCGCGCCCGCACCCCTCGGGCGGGCGGCCGATGACGCACCATCACAGCGCATTCCGTACCCGACCCGCTAGGCCGTGGCGTGTCGGGCCGCGGAACCGGTCGGGAAACGCGAAAGACCCCCGCCGTGAGGCGAGGGTCTTTCAGTGGAGCCCCCATGCGGAATCGAACCGCAGACCTTCTCCTTACCATGGAGACGCTCTACCGACTGAGCTATAGGGGCTTGCCGGGCTTTTCACCGGGCCGGTCGAACAAGGAAGACATTACACGGCTCCGGGCCCGGAAGGGAAATCGGCCTCCGGCCCCCGCCGCCGGCCGGCCCGGACCTCGCCGCACCGGCCCTCCCGGCCGTCGCCACGCGCCGACTCAGTCCTCGCCGTGCACCGCGTCGAACTCCTCGCGGGCCGCCACCATCCGCCTGGCGCGGTGCTCCGTCCACCGGCCGACCGGCGCGAGCAGCTCGGCCAGTTCGCGACCGAGCGGCAGCAGGTCGTAGACCACCCGCGGCGGCGTCTCCGGGAAGACCGTACGGAGCACCAGCCCGCTGCGCTCCAGGTTGCGCAGCGACTGGGTGAGCATCTTGCGGCTGACCCCGCCGACCCCGCGCTGGAGTTCGGAGAAGCGCTGCGGCCCGCAGCCGAGGAGGCTCATCAGGATCAGCATCGACCACTTGTCGGCCAGCTCGGCGAAGACCGCGCGGCTGGGACAGAGCTGGGCGAACACGTCGTACTCCGGCTCGTCCGACTCATCCGGCTCCCCCCGTGCGTCCCGCGCTTCCTTCGCGTCCCGTGCTTCCTGCGCGGTCCGCACTTCCTTCGCGTCCTGCTCCGCGGGTTGTCCGGTCCCGGCCCGGGCCGCTTGCTCCGTCGTCATGCGTCCAGGGTAGCCCTGCGGTCTCCAATCCACCCTTGGTAACCAATGGAGACCTGGTCTATATTGGAGACCAACGGAGCCGGGGCCCGCCGCCACCGCGGTGCGCCCGCCCCGTCCCGTCCCCACGCCTGCCCGCCGGCCACCGCGCCGGCCCGCACCCGTCCCCTGGAGCGCCGCATGACCGCCGTCCGTCCGACCGTCGCCCTCGCCTACCACTCCGGCTACGGCCACACCGCCGTGATCGCCGAGGCCGTCGCCCGTGGCGCCGCCGCCGCGGGTGCCGAGGTCGTCACGATCGCCGTCGACACCATCACCGAGGAGCAGTGGGCCCAGCTGGACGCCGCCGACGCGATCGTCTTCGGCTCCCCCACCTACATGGGCACCGCCTCCGGCGCCTTCCACGTCTTCGCCGAGGCCACCAGCAAGCGCTGGTTCTCCGACTCCTGGAAGGACAAGGTCGCGGCCGGCTTCACCAACTCCGCCTCCAAGAGCGGCGACAAGGCGGGCACCCTCTTCTTCTTCCAGACCCTCGCCGCCCAGCACGGCATGAGCTGGGTCAACCTCGGCCTCAAGCCCGGCTGGAACGCCACCACCGCCTCCGAGGACGACCTCAACCGGCTCGGCTTCTCCAACGGCGCCGCCGCGTCCTCCCCGGCCGACGCCGGCCCGGAGGCCGTCCACAAGTCCGACATCGCCACCGCCGAGCACCTCGGCGACCGCGTCGCCCGGCACACCGCCGTCGTGCTGGCCGGCCGCGCCGCCCTGGCCGGCTGAGCCCACCCCTCGTCAGGCCGCCGGATCCGTCCCCAACCGGGGCGCCCGGCGGCCTCCGCCGTCCACCGGGCCGTCCGCCGCACCGAGTTCGGCACCGTCCGCCGCACCGCCCGTCACCCCGCCCGTCACCCCGCCCGCCACACCGTCCAGCGAGCCGAGCTCCGCACCGGTGTTCTCCGGCAGCATCCGCAGGCACCCCAGGGCCAGCACACCCAGCACCGCCAGGTACCAGCCCACCGGCTGCGCCGTCCCGTACGCGCCGGTCAGCCGGGTGGCCACCAGCGGCGTCGTCGCACCGCCGACCACACCACCCAGGTTGTACGTCAGCGCCGCGCCCGTGTAGCGCACCCGGGTCGGGAACAGCTCCGGCAGGAACGCCGCCAACGGCCCGAACATGCAGCCCAGCACCACCATCGCCCCCGCCAGCCCGACGAACATCAGCGGCCGGCTCACCGTCTCCAACAGCGGGAACAGCACCGGCGACCAGACCGCGGCCAGAGCCGTCGCCCACCGCAAGGTCCGCCGCCGCCCCCAACGGTCACTGCGCGAGGCGCTCAACCACACCGTCGCGGCCATGCCCACCGCCCCGACCAGCAGCATCGACAGCACCACCGTGCTCGCCACCCCGAGCCCGGTCGTCGCGTACGCCAGCGCGTACGTCGTGGTCAGGTAGAACAACGCGTACCCCACGGTGATCGCCCCGCCGCCCGCCAGCACCGGACGCCAGTGCCCCCGCAGCACCTCCAGCACCGGCAGCCGCTCCCGCCGCCCCTCCGTCCGGAACAGCGGCGACTCCTCGACCCGCAGCCGCACGAACAGCCCCACCGCGACCAGGACGAACGAGGCCAGGAACGGCACCCGCCAACCCCACGCGCGGAACGCCCCCTCGTCCAGGCCGAGTTGCAGCGCCAGGAACACCCCGTTCGCCAGCACGAACCCGATCGTCGGCCCCAGTTGCAGGAACCCCCCGTACCGCCCCCGCCGCCCGGCCGGCGCGTTCTCCGCGATCAGCAGCGCCGCCCCGCCCCACTCCCCGCCCAACCCGACGCCCTGGCACACCCGCAGCACCACCAGCACCGCCGGCGCCCACCACCCCCACGCCCCGAACCCCGGCAACAGCCCCACCGCCGCCGTCGCCAACCCCATCAGCAGCAGCGACACCACCAGCGTCGCCTTCCGCCCCACCCGGTCCCCGAAGTGCCCGAACACCACCGCCCCCACCGGCCGGGCCAGGAACGCCACCGCGTACACCGAGAACGCCGCCAACAGCGCCCCCACCGTGCCCAACCCGGGAAAGAACACCGGCCCGAACACCAACGCGGCCGCCGTCCCGTAAATGAAGAAGTCGTAGAACTCGATCGCCGTCCCGATCAGCGCCGCAGCCGCCGCCCGCCGCACCTGCCCGACCCGCCAAGCACCCTCCGCATCCATACCACCACCCTCGCCACCCCCACCCCGCCCCCACCAGCCTCCACCCGAGTGACCCCGGCGCACACCCGCCGCCCCACGCCCCCGACGTGCGCGAGGGCGCCAGGATGCACCTGACGCCCTCACACCTCTGCCGACCCGCCTGCGCGGCTGCCCGGCAACGCGGCAACCCGGCTACCTCGCGTACGGGTTGTCCTCCGGCGGCACCTGCGGCCGGTACGCCGGCAGGTCCGGCGGCGGCACCAGCGACACCTGAGCCACCCGAGGCCGCACAGCCGACTTCCGCCGCCACACCACCGCGAACACCACCCCCGCCACCAACACCAACCCGGCCACCACCCCCGCGACGACCGGCACCGCACCACTGCCCGAACCCGACGCCACCTCAGCCTTCGGCCGCGCCGACGGCACACCAACGGCCGCCTCGGCCGGACTCGGCAGCACTGGCGCAGGAGCGGGCGCACTCGCCGAAGGCGACGGAGCCACCGACGGCACAACCGCGTCAGCCGGAAGCGGCGACACGTCAGCGGGGCCGGGATCCCCCGGATCCGTCAACGCGATACGCGGCCGCACCGCACCGAAACCGATGAGGTCATTGCGACCGGACCCGTCATTCGCCTTCCCCGCGGTATTGATGAGAACCCGCAGGACCTGATTCGCCGTCCAGTCCGGATGCACCGACCACACCAAGGCCGCCGAGGCCGACACCATCGCGGTCGCATCCGACGTACCGTGACCCTTGCAGTACCCCGTGCCGCCCGCACAGGCCCCGATCATGTCCATACCGGGAGCGACGAAGACAACCTGCGGACCGCGCTCGGACTCGGCGGTGACCGTGCCGTTCCGGTCCGAAGCCCCTACCCCGACCACGTTGGGCAGGGCGCCCGGGTATTCGACGATGTTCCCCTTGTCACCCGAGTTTCCAACGCTCGCGACCACCAGCGATCCCTTGGCCCGAGCCCACGCCAGGATCTTGTTCAACTTCTCCAGATCAGCCGAAGAAGTCGTAACGGCGGCCGTTCCCTGCGAAATGTTGACGACCTTGGCGCCCTGCTCGACCGCGTACGTCACCGCCTGCCCGATCTGATCCAGGAAATCGGCCGAAACCACTGCCCGCTCGGATCCATTGGCGATCTTCACCGGAAGAATCTTGGCGCCAGGAGCGAGTCCATAGGCCCCCTTGCCGCCGTCCGACTTCCCGGTCCCCGCGATGAGACCGGCCATCATCGTGCCATGGTTGTCCGCAAAGGATCCGACCCCACCCGGGCTTCCACTGAGGTCCTTGCCCGGCAAGAACTGCCCTGCCAGGTCCGGATGATCAAGCTTGAAGCCGTCGTCGATCACCGCGACAGTGACGTTCGCCCCTTTGGAGACCTTCCACATCTCCGGAGCGTGCATCGCGTCCAAGTGCCACTGATCAGCACGAATCGAGCCATCCGCGACAGCCGACGGCACCGCGGTCCCCACCAGGCACAGGCTCACAGCCCCCAGGGCCACAAGCCGACGAACCCACATCCTGCGTTCCCCCAACAACGTGAACTACCTCGCGTACGGGTTGTCCTCCGGCGGAACCGGCGGCTGGTACGACGACGGCGCCGGCGGCACCGCCCCCATCGGCTGCTGCGACGGCACCGGCGGCACCTGGGCCGCCTCGGGCTGCGCGGCCGACTTCCGACGCCGCACCACCGCGATCACCACACCGGCCACCAGCACCAACCCGGCCACCACACCCGCCACGATCGGCAACGCGCCGCCCGAGCCCGACGACGTCTCAGCCTTCGGCTGCACCGACGGCGCACCGGCGGCCACGTCGGTCGGAGTCTCAACCGGGACCGGCACCGCCGAGGCAGCAGCAGACCCGCTAGCCGACGGCAGCGGAGCCGCCGACGGCGTAGCCGCGTCAGCCGGAAGCGGCGACACGTTCGCCGGGCCCGGATCACCCGGATCCGTCAGAGCAATACGCGGCCGCACCGCACCCCAGCCGGCATCGTCCGTGCGAACCGCTCCCCCGTTCGGCCTGCTCGCCGTATTGATGAGGACCCGCAGGACCTGATTCGCGGTCCAGTCCTTGTGGACCGACCAGACCAATGCCGCCGAGGCGGACACCAGAGCAGTTGCGTCGGACGTTCCGTGACTCTTGCAGTACCCGGTTTCAGAGGTACAGGCCTCTACCATGTCCTCCCCCGGCCCCACGAGTGCGACCTGCGGCCCCGTCTGGGACTCCGCCGTCACGGTGCCGCTTCGGTTGATGGCTCCGACGCCGACAACATTCGGCAAGGCACCTGGATACTCCGCAAGATTTCCGTCCTGCGCAGAATTTCCCACACTGGAGACCACCAGCGCCCCCTTAGCCCTCGCATTCGCAAGGATCCGGTTCAGCTTGGCGACGTCCGTTGAGGAAGTCTGCACTGCGGCCATACCCTGGGAAATATTGATGACCTTGGCGCCTTGGCTCACCGCGTAGTCAACCGCCTGGCCGATCTGGCCGAGGAAATCCGACGAGATCGACGACCCCTCGGAGCCGTTGGCGATCTTCAGCGGCAGGACCTTAACCCCAGGCGCCAGCCCGTAAGCCCCGCCCCCCCCTTGGCCTTTTCCAGTCCCCGCAATGAGACTGGCCATCTGAGTCCCATGACCTCCAACGTCGAGCCCGACGCCGCCGGGGCTGCCGCTGAAATCCTTACCCGGCAAAAACTGTCCTGCCAGGTCTGGATGGTCAAGCTTGAAGCCTCCGTCGATCACCGCAACAGTGATCCCGTCGCCCTTGGTGGTCTTCCACATGTCCGGGGCATGCATGGCATCTAGATGCCATTGGTTGGCACGGATCGAACCGTCAGCAAGTGCTGGCGCTGCGGCCGATCCGGCCAGGGCCCCCGCAACCAGGACCGCAGTGGCAAGCACTCGCCAACGCGCCCGCGCGTTCGTCCGCCCCATCACAACTCCTCGTCAATCTCTCCGTCGACCGGGAAGCGTGCCCCGAACAAGACTGCCCGGCCACTGGGGGTGCCCAGTGGCCGGGCAGTCGTTGCCGTCCTACTCAATCACGTCCGGATTGCTGTGCGGCGTACCGCTGGTCCAGGTCTCCTCGTCCTCGTGCAGGTAGTCGGCCCGCTGGCGGCGGTCGCGCTCCTTCCGGCCGCCGTGGCCCGCCGCTCCGGGGGCCATCATGCCGTTCTGCCTGGCCTGGGGGCCGCCCTCGCCGGCACCCGCCGCGCGGTTGCGCAGACCGGTACCGCCCGGCGTGAACTCCCCACCGGCCGTCGGGCCCTTGCGGCCACCGACTGTGCCACCCGTGGTCGAGGACAGGCCCCGGCCGCGCGAGCCTCCGCCGGCGCCGACCGCACCGCCGTGGGCACCGCCCATGCCGGGGTGCATGCCGCCGCCCATGCCACCGGGCCCACCGACCCGGCCGCCGCCTCCCGGCCCCGCCTCACGGGCGCCGAAGACCGTCCCGCTGGGCAGGCCAGGGGTGCCGCTCCTCCCCTGCCCGGGGCCGCCACCGAACGGGGTCGTGCGCACCGGGATCTGGCCGCCGCCCTTGCCCGGGACGTACCCGCTGCCACCGCCCTTGGTCGGGACGGTGCCGCCGCCCGGTCCACCCGGGAAGCCCGTGACCGGGCCGCCACCGGGAACGCCGGGCCCGCCTCCCGGGCCACTCGGCCCGTTCGGGTAGCCGGGAAGGGTGGTCGGTCCGTCCGTCGGCAGCTGGCCGCCGCCGGGGCCGTACGGACCGGTCTGCGTGGGCAGGGTCGGCAGGGTCGGCAGGCTGTTGAGGTCGGTGCCCGGACGGTTGACCGGGTCCGACGGGTACGACGGCGAGACCGAGGTCCCCGGGTCCTGCGGCGCGGGCGGCAGCTGGCCGCCGCCACCGTGCGGCGGGGGCGGGGTGTTGCCCGGGTTGGACGGGCCGGGGCCGCCCGGGCCCGGGTCACGGGGCAGGACCTTTCCTCCGCCGTAGCCGCCACCGGACGGGTCGGAGCCACCGCCGACGCTTCCGCCACCCGAACGCGGATTGCGGACAGAACCCCCTTGGCCACCACCGCTTCCGCCGCCAACCGGATAGGTCGTCTTGCTGTCGCGGTCACCGCCGGTGCCAGGCGTCCCCGGCAACGAGACGTTGTCGTCGATCCCGTTCAGCGTCGTCGTCGCAGCGCTGTACGCCTGGGCCAGCTTCTCCATCTGGAGAATGGCTTCCTGGTGCTCCTTCTCGACCTTCGCCTTGGCCTGGTTGAACTCCGCCGCCGTCACCCACTTGGGGTTGACCGTCTTCATGTAGTCGTCGACGGTCTGGCCGACGGCAAGCTGGGGGACGTTGAGCAGAGTCGACTGGCTGTTGTGCCTGTTCATCGTCTGGATCTCGGTCTCCGGCGGCTTGGGCACCGCGGACCGGGCGGTGCTGAGCGCCTCGCCGGCCTGGGTCATCGCGCCGCCGGCGGTCGTGGCGTGCTGCGAAATGATCGCCGCGGACTTGTACAGGTTCCCGACCCAGGTCTTGAAGTTCTCGGCCGCCGGGCCTTCCCATGTGACCTTGCCCAGGTGTGCCTGAAGAGCAGTGCTGAGCTCCGACAGGACGCGGCCGGCGTCCTGGAGCTGGCCCGCTCGTTTCAGTACCTCTGTCGGCTTCGCGCCGTCGACCATCCCCTTGAGTACAGGGTGGTCGATACCGCCGAAGTCTGTTGTTCCTGCCATGATGTGCTCCCCGTCTCCCCGTAGGTCTCTCCCCGCACCGCTGTCAGAAGTTCATGTCCTTGGACTTCGGTGCAGTCCCGTTCGACCCCGCCGACGGCGAGGTGACGCCCGCGTCCTTCGCCACCGCGTTCTGAGCCGCTGTCGTCTGCTCCTCGTTGCTCGCGTACGAGCTGGCCGTCTTCGCGACCGCCGTCGTCATCGCCTCGATCTGAGCCACGAAGTCCTTGTGGAGCTTGACGAGCTGCTCGTGCACCTTGCCGTAGGCGGTGTTCAGAGCCACCGCTTCCGGGAACCTCCCGGCGTCCGCCCCGTTGACGAAGCTGCCCTGGGTGACCTTCTGTTCCTGGAGCTTGTACGGCGCGGCCGCCGAGCCCTCCATCGCGGCGAGCAGGGCCTCGACCTTCCCGGCGAACGTCTTGAGCGTGTCGAGCTCGATCTGGACGTCCTGCTTGCCGAAGGCCGCCACCAGGTCACCGGCGCTGACGTTCGTCTGCACGGTGCTGACGATGGGGGCGATGTTGATCGCGCCGAAAGGCCATGGGAACTGCTGGTCCAGCATGAACGGCGCCGAGCCGCCGGACGCCCCCTGGCTGCCCGGGTCGGCCCCCGACGCGCTGGGTGCCGGGTTGGCCGAAGGGCTGGGCGCGGCAGTCGTCGTAGGGCTCGGGGCCGGGCTCGGCGACGGGCTGGGCGTAGGACTCGCCGAGGGTGTCGGCGTAGGACTGGGCGACGGACTCGCTGACGGAGTCGGCGTCCCCGAACTAGTTGCACCATTGCCTGCCACGGCAGTTCACCTCTCCCCCGTACGGCCCGCCGCGCCCGGGGCGTCCCGGGCGGCCGCGTTCCGCAACACACCGTCAACTTCTGGGTCGTACCGTCCTGGTCGGTACACCGTCCGCCCTGTGGACGGTTTCCGCCTCCGTCATCGTAGCCATCGCCTCTGTCGGACCGGCAGGGACCTTGGCCCGCCCGTACGCGATCGGTACGAACTTGACATGTGGGAGCCGCCGCGGACGGCCTGGGTAGACTGACCCGGTACGCCCCATCTGCCGCGCAATGTCGCACAGCAGCGACCCCAGGCCGCAGAACGGACGTGACCGCGTGAGCTCTCCCGACGTCTCCCCTTCCCCCTGGTGGGCCCGTGCCGCGCGGCCCGCGCGGCCGCCGGTGCCGGTGGCGCTGATGGTGCGGGCGGCGGTGGGCATGGCGGTGCCGTTGGCGGTGGGGCTGCTGGTGCACCGGCTGGATCTGGGGGTGTTCGCGGGGCTCGGGGCGATGCACGCGACGATGAACGACCGGGCCGAGCCGGGCAGGTTGCGGGCCGCCCGGATCGGGACGGCGGTCCTCGCCTCGGCGCTCGGCATGCTGATCGGCACCGCGCTCCAGCACGCGGACGCGGACGGCCTCGTCCTGGGTGTCGCGCTGACGCTGACCGCTTTCGCCTCGGGTGCGCTGAGTGCGACCGGTCCGCGCGGTTCGGCGGCGGGGATGCTGCTGCTGGTGTCGGCGGCGCTGGGCAGTGGGATGCCGTTGCCGCAGCCGTGGTGGGCGGCGGCGCCGATGCTGCCGGTCGGGGCCGCGTTCGTGGTGCTGCTCGGGCTGCCGGCGGGTGCGCCGAACCGGCCTGCCGCGGATCCGCGCAACCGGGCGCTGGCCGCCGCGTACGACGCGCTCGGCCGTACGCTCGCCGACCTGGGCGGCCCGCGGGCGGGGGCCTCGCGCCAGGTGTTGACGGCCCGCCTGAACCAGCTCCAGGACCTCCTCGGCACGCATCGGAGGGACCGCCGGGAACGGCAGGACCACCGAAGCAGGCAGAACCGCCGGGCCCGGATGTACGAGGCCGCCCTCGCCGCCACCGAGGCGGCGACCGGCCTGCTGTGGGCGCGCCGCCCGGTCCCGCCCGAGGTGGCCGAGGTGCCGAACCGGCTGGCGGCCGCCGTGCGGCGGGGCGGCGGCGAGGTCGCCGTCCCCGACTGGCGGCCCGACACCCCCTCGCGGCAGGCCCTGGACGTGGCCCTGCGCGCCGCCGCCGACACCGTGGCCGGCCGCGACACCCGGCTCGGCACCGCCCCCGCGCCGCCGCCGGACCCCTGGCGGCTGCGGGTGCGGCTGCTGTCCCGGGGGTCGGTCCGGTACGGGCTGCGGGTCGCGCTGTGCATCGCGGTCGGTTCGGCGGTCACCGCCAACTACCCGCTCAGCAAGAGCTACTGGGTGCCGATGACGATCGCCTTCGTGCTGAAGCCGGACCTCGGCTCGGTGTTCCTGCGCGCGGTGAGCCGCTCGGTCGGCACGGTGCTCGGGGTGGCGGTGACCGCGGCGCTGCTCATGGCCACCACCGACGAGTGGGCGCTGACCGCGATGGCCGCCGGCTGCGTGGCCCTGCTCCCGTACGCCACGGCGGCGCACTACGGGCTGAACACCGTGGTGATGACGCCGATGGCGCTGGTCCTGCTCCAGCTCGGCGGGCAGAGCAGCGCCGCCGAGTTCTGGCCCCGGGTCCTGGACACCGTGCTGGCCAGCGCGATCGTGCTGCTCTTCGGCTACCTGCTGTGGCCGGAGCGCCCGCGCCACCGGATCGAGCCCAGGCTGGTCGACGCGACGACGGCGCTGCGGGCCTACCTGGACGCCGTCGTCCGCGGCGCCGGCCAGGACGACGGCCCGGGCAGCGGCCCGAACAGCGGCCAGGACAGCGGCCGGACCGGAACCGCCCAGGTGTGGCTGCGCCGTACGGCCTACCGGGCCCTGGCGGACGCCCGCCGGGAGGTGCAGCAGGGACTGGCCGAGCCGCCGCCCACCGGCCGGCTGGCCGAGCGGTGGCTGCCGGCGACGGCGGCGCTGGAGCGGCTGGGCGGCGCGGTGGCGGCCTTCGCGGCGCAGATCCGGTACGGCGGCCGGGTGCCGGACCCGGCCGAGGTCGACCGGGTACGGCGCGCGTTGGACGAACTGACCGCCAGCGCCCGCGCGCACCGCCCGCCGACGGCCCCAAGCGCGCCGACACCCCCGACGTCCCCGGCAGCCACGGCGACCCCGACAGTCGCAGCACCCGCCCCGCACGACCCGACGCGCAGCGCACTGGGCCGTGCGGCGGAGGAGCTCGAAGCGCTCCTCCGTACCCGACCGGACGACTAGCTCAGACCTGCTCGGCCAGCTCCAGCCAGCCCATCTCCAGCTCCTCCTTCTCGTCCCGGACCGCGCGCAGCTGCGCGTCCAGCTCCGCGACCTTGGAGAAGTCGGCGGCGTGCTCGGCGAGTTGGGCGTGCAGCTTGGACTCCTTCTCGTCCAGCTTGGCGATCTGCCGCTCCAGCTTCTGCATCTCCTTCTTCGCCGCCCGCAGGTCCCCGCCGGACAGCGCGGGGGCCGCGCCCCCGTCCTCCGCGACGGCCGTGGCGGTCGGGGCGGCGGCGCCGGCCTGAGCGGCGGCGGTGGCCGCGGCGGCCATCCTGGCCCGGCGCTCCAGGTACTCGTCGACGCCGTTCGGCAGCATCCGCATCTTCTTGTCGCCGAGCAGCGCGTGGACGGTGTCCGTGGTGCGCTCGATGAAGAAGCGGTCGTGGCTGATGACGACCATCGAGCCGGGCCAGCCGTCGAGCAGGTCCTCCAGCTGGTTGAGCGTCTCGATGTCCAGGTCGTTGGTGGGCTCGTCCAGGAACAGCACGTTGGGCTCGTCCATCAGCAGACGCAGCAGCTGGAGGCGGCGGCGCTCGCCGCCGGACAGGTCGCCGACCGGCGTCCACTGCTTGTCCTTGCCGAAGCCGAACTGCTCGCACAGCTGGCCGGCGCTCATCTCCCGGCCCTTGCCGAGGTCGACCCGCGAGCGGACCTGCTCGACGGCCTGGAGCACCCGGGTCGCCGGGTCCAGTTCGGCGACCTCCTGCGACAGGTAGGCCAGCCGCACGGTCTTGCCGACCTTGATGACGCCCGACGCCGGCTGGACGTCGCCCTCGGAGGCGTACGCGTCGCGCATCGCGCGCAGCAGCGAGGTCTTGCCGGCGCCGTTGACGCCGAGCAGGCCGATCCGGTCGCCGGGGCCGAGCTGCCAGGTGAGGTTCTCCAGCAGCAGCTTCGGGCCGGCCGTGACGGTCACGCCCTCCAGCTCGAAGACCGTCTTCCCGAGCCGCGCGTTGGCGAACTTCATCAGCTCGGACGTGTCGCGCGGGTCCGGCACGTCCGCGATCAGGGCGTTGGCGGCCTCGATCCGGTAGCGCGGCTTGGAGGTGCGGGCGGGGGCGCCGCGGCGCAGCCAGGCCAGCTCCTTGCGGGCCATGTTCTGGCGCTTCTGCTCCTCGACGGCCTCGATCCGGGAGCGCTCGGCGCGGGCGAAGACGTAGTCGGAGTAGCCGCCCTCGTACTCGTGCACCTCGCCGTTCTGGACGTCCCACATCCGGGTGCAGACCTGGTCGAGGAACCAGCGGTCGTGGGTGACGCAGACGAGCGCGGAGCGGCGCTTCTGCAGGTGCTGGGCGAGCCAGTTGATGCCCTCGACGTCGAGGTGGTTGGTGGGCTCGTCCAGGATGATCAGTTCGGGCGAGCCGAGCAGCAGCTTGGCGAGGGCGATCCGGCGGCGCTCGCCGCCGGAGAGCGGGCCGATGACGGTGTCCAGGCCGTCGGCGAAGCCGGGCAGGTCGAGGCCGCCGAAGAGGCCTTCGATGATGTCGCGGATGCGGGCGTCGCCGAGCCACTCGTGGTCGGCCCGGCCCGCGATCACCTCGTGCCGGATGGTGGCCTTCGGGTCGAGCGAGTCGTGCTGGGTGAGGACGGCCGGTTCGAGGCCGCCGTTCCAGGTGATCCGGCCGCCGTCGGGCTCCTCCAGCTTGGCGAGCATCCGGATCAGGGTGGTCTTGCCGTCGCCGTTGCGGCCGACGACGCCGATCCGGTCGCCCTCGCTGACGCCCAGGCTGACCGCGTCCAGCAGGGCGCGGGTGCCGTAGACCTTCGTGACGGACTCGATGGTGGCGAGGTTGACGGCCACGTGTGCTGCGCTCCAGGGTTCGGCGGTCGCGGGGCGGCCCGCCGCTCGACGGCCGGATGCCCCTCTCGGGACACCCCGATCTCCCCAGCCTAATGGGCCCGCCGCAGCGGCCTCACCGCGTCAGCCCGCGACGGACGCCCCCGGCACCGGCCCGTGGGTGGCGTGCGCGGTCCGGCAGGTGCCGGAGGCCCGCAGCGCCCCGGCGACCGCGGCGGCGGCCTCGGCGTCCTTGACCAGGAAGGCGCAGGTCGGCCCGGAGCCGGAGACCAGTGCCCCGAGCGCGCCCGCCTCGGTGCCGGCCCGCAGGGTGGCGGCGAGTGCGGGGCGCAGCGAGAGCGCGGCGGGCTGGAGGTCGTTGGCGAGGGCTGCGGCCAGGGCGACGGGGTCGCCCTCGGCGAGGGCGGCGAGCAGCGCCGGGTCGGCGTCCGGGGTGGGGACGTCGGTGTCGCTGGAGCCGGTGCCGGCCTCCTCGCGCAGCCGGTCGCACTCGCGGAACACGGCGGGGGTGGACAGGCCGCCCTCGGCGACCGCGAAGACCCAGTGGAAGCTGCCCTCGACGGCCAGCGGCTCCAGGATCTCGCCGCGGCCGCGGCCGAGGGCGACGCCGCCGACCAGGGCGAACGGCACGTCGGAGCCGAGTTCGGCGGCCAGCTCCAGCAGCACGGGGAGCGGGGTGTCCAGCTGCCAGAGCGCGTCGCAGGCGACCAGCGCGGCCGCGCCGTCGGCGCTGCCCCCGGCCATGCCGCCGGCCACCGGGATGGCCTTGGCGATGTGCAGGTGCACGCCCGGGTCGGCGATGCCGTGGTGGGCGGCGAGCAGCCGGGCGGCGCGGGCGGCGAGGTTGCTGTCGTCCAGCGGGACGACGGCGGCGTCCGGCCCGGAGCAGCTCAGCGTCACGCCCTCGGCCGCGGTGGCGGTGACCTCGTCCCCGAGGGCGACGGCGAAGAAGACGTTGGCCAGGTCGTGGAAGCCGTCGGCGCGCAGCCCGCCGACCCCCAGCTGGACGTTGACCTTGGCCGGTACCCGTACGGTGATCACTCGCTGTCCTCGGTCGTCTGCTCGGCGGACGCGGGCGCCGGCTCAGCGGGCTCGGCGGCCCCGGGCTCGGCGGCCCCGGGCTCGGCAGCCGCGGACCGGACCGGCTTGCGCTCGGCGGCCCCGGCCCGGCCGGTCCGCTGACCGGCCTCCGCGGCCCCCTCGGCCTGGGCGGGCTTGTGCTCGGCGATCGCGGCGAACTGCTCCACCGTCAGCATCTCGCCGCGCAGCCTGTGGTCGATGCCGGCCGCCGCGAGCGCCTGCTCGGCCCCGGCGGCGGAGCCCGCCCAGCCGGCCAGCGCGGCGCGCAGGGTCTTGCGCCGCTGGGCGAACGCGGCGTCGACCACCGCGAACACCTCCTCGCGGCTGGCGCTGGTCTTCGGCGGCTCGCGGCGGATCAGCGAGACCAGCCCGGAGTCGACGTTGGGGGCGGGCCAGAACACGTTCCGCCCGATGGCGCCGGCCCGCTTCACCTCGGCGTACCAGTTGGCCTTGACCGACGGGACGCCGTACACCTTGTTGCCCGGCTTGGCGGCGAGCCGGTCGGCGACCTCGCTCTGCACCATCACCAGGGTCCGCTCGATGCTGGGGAAGGTCGCCAGCATGTGCAGCAGGACGGGCACCGCGACGTTGTACGGGAGGTTGGCGACCAGCGCGGTGGGCGCCGGGCCGGGCAGCTCGGTGACCTCCATGGCGTCGCTGAACACCAGGTCGAAGGCGTCCGCCTTGCCGGGCATCCGGGCGGCGACGGTGTCCGGCAGGTGCCGCGCCAGCACCGGGTCGATCTCGACCGCGGTCACGTGCCGCGCGACCTCCAGCAGCGCCAGCGTGAGCGAGCCGAGCCCGGGCCCGACCTCCACCACCGCGTCCTGCTCCGTCACCTCGGCGGCCCGGACGATCCGCCGCACGGTGTTGCCGTCGATGACGAAGTTCTGCCCGCGCTGCTTGGTCGGCTTCACGCCGAACGCGGCCGCCAGCTCCCGGATGTCGGCACTGCCCAGCAAGGGGGTCCCCCCGGCCGGAGGCTGGGGGCGGCTGTCAGAGGTGGGGTCGGTGGTGCTCACGCGCCAAGGATACGGGCGCCGGGGCCGCCGTCCGGACGCGCCGATCCGGACGGGGCCCCGACCGCACGCTCGGGCCCCGGGCCCCGGCGTCAGTACCCGAAGGCCCGGGCGGTGTTCGCCGCGATGGCCGTGGACAGCTCGTCCTCGGCCAGGCCCAGGGTGGCGGCCATCGAGCGCACCGTGACCGGGATCAGGTACGGGGCGTTCGGGCGGCCGCGGTACGGGTGCGGGGTGAGGAAGGGGGCGTCGGTCTCGACCAGGATCCGGTCCAGCGGGGTGGCGAGCAGGGCGTCGCGCAGCGGCTGGTTGGCCTTGAAGGTGACCGGGCCGGCGAAGGAGAGGTACCAGCCGTGCTCGGCGCAGGTCTTCGCCATCTGCGCGTCGCCGGAGTAGCAGTGGAAGACCGTCCGCTCCGGGGCGCCCTCCGCCAGCAGGACGGCGATGACGTCCTCGTGGGCGTCCCGGTCGTGGATGACCAGGGCCTTGCCGTGCCGCTTGGCCATCTCGATGTGGCGGCGGAACGACTCCTTCTGGATGTCCACGCCCTCGGGCCCGGTGCGGAAGTAGTCCAGGCCGGTCTCGCCGACTGCCACCACCTGCGGCAGTGCGGCGAGCCGGTCGATCTCGGCGAGCGCCTCGTCGAGCGCGGCGGTGCCGCCGGCCTTCCGCTGCTGGCCGGACCAGCCGTCCGCGTCGCCGAGGAAGATCCGCGGCGCCTCGTTCGGGTGCAGGGCGACGGCCGCGTGCACCTGCTCGTACTGCGCCGCCAGTTCGGCGGCCCAGCGCGAGCCGGGCACGTCGCAGCCCACCTGGACCACCGTGGTGACCCCGACCGAGGCGGCCTTCGCCAGGCCCTCGGCGGGGGTGCCGGACTGCATGTCGAGGTGGGTGTGCGAGTCGGCCACCGCCACTGCCAGGGGTTCCGGCAGCGGCGGCGGGGTCGACCGGGCGTCGTCCTTGGCGGCCATGTCAGGCGGTCGGCTTCTCTTCGAGGCGCGGGAAGAGGATCTCGCCCTTGGTGACGGTGGCACCGGCGGGCAGCCGGCCCCAGTCGGCGACGGTGGCGACGGTCTGCGCGGAGAGCGCGCCCAGCCCGGCGGCCTCGGCGCCCAGCGAGACCCACAGCTTCTCGGCGGTGGTCGGCATCACCGGGTTGAGCAGCACGGCGGTGGCGCGCAGCGCCTCGGCGGCGGTGTAGAGGATGGTGGCCAGGCGGGCCCGGCCCTCGGCCGAGTCGTCCTTGGCGACCTTCCAGGGCTCCTGCTCGGTGAGGTAGCCGTTGACCTGCTTGACGAACTCGAAGATCGCCGCGAGGCCGCCGGCGAAGTCCAGCTCCTCGCCGATCTTCCGGTCGGCCGTCTCGACGGCCCTGGTCAGCCCGTCGGCGACGGCCTGCTCGGCGTCGCCCGCGGCGGTGGCGGCGGGCAGCACCCCGTCGAAGTACTTGCCGACCATCGCGGCGACCCGGGAGGCCAGGTTGCCGAAGTCGTTGGCCAGCTCGGAGGTGTACCGGGCGGTGAAGTCCTCCCAGGAGAACGAGCCGTCGGTGCCGAACGGGATCGCCCGCAGGAAGTAGTAGCGGTACGCGTCCACGCCGAAGTGCGAGGTGAGGTCGGTGGGCGCGATGCCGGTCAGGTTGGACTTGGACATCTTCTCGCCGCCGACCATCAGCCAGCCGTTGGCGACGACCCGCTTGGGCAGCGGCAGCCCGGCGGCCATCAGCATGGCGGGCCAGATGACGGCGTGGAACCGCAGGATGTCCTTGCCGACGAGGTGGACCGAGGCGGGCCACAGCTCGGCGAAGCGCTCCGGGTCGCTGCCGTAGCCGGCCGCGGTGATGTAGTTCTGCAGCGCGTCGACCCACACGTAGAGGACGTGCTTCTCGTCCCAGGGCAGCGGCACGCCCCAGTCGAAGGTGGAGCGGGAGATCGAGAGGTCCTTGAGGTCCTGCTCGACGAAGCGCAGCACCTCGTTGCGGGCCGAGGCGGGCTGGATGAAGTCCGGGTTCGCCGCGTAGAACTCCAGCAGCTGCGGGCCGTAGGCGGAGAGGCGGAAGAAGTAGTTCTCCTCCTCCAGCCACTCGACGGGCCGCTTGTGCACGGAGCAGAGCTTCTCGTCCTCGGTGGCGCCGTCGAGCAGCTCGGAGGGGAGCTTGAACTCCTCGCAGCCGACGCAGTACGGGCCGGAGTAGCCGCCCTTGTAGATCTCGCCCTTGTCGTACAGGTCCTGGACGAACTCCTGCACCCGGGCGGTGTGCCGCTCCTCGGTGGTGCGGATGAAGTCGTCGTTGGCGATCTCCAGGTGCTGCCAGAGCGGCTTCCAGGCCTCCTCGACCAGCTTGTCGCACCACTCCTGCGGGCTGACGCCGTTCGCCTCGGCGGTCCGCATGATCTTCTGACCGTGCTCGTCGGTGCCGGTCAGGTACCACACCTTCTCGCCGCGCTGGCGGTGCCAGCGGGTGAGGACGTCGCCCGCCACGGTGGTGTACGCGTGGCCGAGGTGCGGGCGATCGTTGACGTAGTAGATCGGGGTGGAAACGTAGTACGCCGGGGTGCTCGCCCCGGTGGTGCTGTGGTCTGCAGTGGCCGCCATGGTCGGAAAGCTTAGTCGGGCACGCGGACCGCCCTCGACCGAGTTGTTCCCGGCCGGGGGCGGTCCCCGTTCCGTCGCCCCGGTGTCAGCCCAGCAGCCGCGACCAGAACCGGGCCCAGCGTCCGCGCGGCCGGGTGGGCTCGGCCGCCGCGGGCGCCCCGGCCGGCTCGGCGTGCGCCGGGTAGCCGGGGGCGTGCTGCCAGGCCTGGTCGGCGGAGGCGACCCGGCCCTCGCGCATGATCCGCACGGTGTGGCCGCCGCAGCCCGGGCAGGTCGGCTTGAGCAGCGGGGACGGCACCCGGACGCCGTTGGCGTGGTACTCGAACACGACGTGCCCGTCGTTGGCCACGTGGTGTTCGATGTCGTACGCCTGCTCCCAGCCGTACCCGCAGCGCAGGCACGCGAAGGAGTAGGCCTCCCGTACGGTCTCGACGGGAGTGTGCGGCCGGCCGGCCAGACCGGCGGTGCTCAGTGCGCTGCCACTGCGGGGGGTACCGACTACATCGCTCATGGCCGTCTCCCAGCGCCCGCCGGACGCTCGTCCGGCTGGGTCTTTCCCTTCCAGGAAATGCCCGGACCGCCCCGGCCGATGCCCGGCTTGTGAAGACTTGGATGCGCGTTGGTCAGACCTATACGAAAATCCTCGCAGGGTCCGGGAAGCGCGGCCGAAACTTCAGCTCAGCTGGTGTTTACCGGGGCCTTCTCTCCACGGTACGACTCCCCGTGAGCAACGCAACCCCCGGAATTCACCCCTTTCCCAGGCCGCTTTCCAGGCCTTCCCGCTTCGCCGCCACGACCGCGTCGAAGACCTCCCGCTTGGGCAGCGAGAGCTCCACCGCGACGGCCGCGATGGCCTCCTTGCGGCGCTCCCCGGCCTCCTCGCGGACGGCCACCAGCCGGGCCAGCTCGGCCGGGGTGAGCTCCTGGGGCGCGGCCGGCGGGGCGCCGGCGACCACGACGGTGATCTCGCCCCTGACGCCCTCGGCCGCCCAGGCGGCCAGCTCGCCGATCGGCCCGCGCTTGACCTCCTCGTAGGTCTTGGTGAGCTCGCGGCAGACGGCGGCCGGCCGCTCCGGCCCGAACGCCCCGGCCATCGCGGTCAGCGCCTCGGCGATCCGGTGCGGCGCCTCGAAGAAGACCATGGTGCGCGGTTCGGCGGCGATCGAGGCGAGCTGCCGGGCCCGGTCGCCGCTCTTGCGCGGCAGGAAGCCCTCGAAGGTGAAGCGGTCCACCGGCAGGCCGGACAGCGCGAGGGCGGTGAGCACCGCCGAGGGCCCGGGCACCGCGGTGACCTTGACGTCGGCGGCCACGGCGGCGGCGACCAGCCGGTAGCCGGGGTCGGAGACCGAGGGCATGCCGGCGTCGGTGACCAGCAGCACCCGGGCGCCGCCGAGCAGCGCCTCGACCAGTTCGGGGGTGCGGCCGACCTCGTTCCCCTCGAAGTAGGAGACCACCCGGCCCGCCGGGGTCACCCCGAGTGCCTGGGTGAGCCGGCGCAGCCGCCGGGTGTCCTCGGCCGCGATCACGTCCGCCGTGGCCAGTTCGTCGACGAGCCGGGGCGGGGCGTCCGAGACGTCGCCGATGGGGGTGCCTGCGAGAACGAGTACTCCTGTCACGGTCCCCATCCTCGCAGCTGTCGGGCGCCCGGGGTTTTTGGTGACGATTCGGTCAGCTTCCGAGGGAGCGGACACGCGTGCGAAGAGCGCCCCTACGATGTGGCGGATGAACGGCGACACGGCGGCCCAGGCGCCCACTGGTACGGACCACTCCGCGTACGGCGGCGTCGGCCTGCCGTCCCCCCGCCCACCGCAGGACGGGCCGGCCGGCTGGCGCGAGCGCCTGGCCCGGTTCGGCTACACGGCCCGCCCCACCGGGACGCTCACCGAGCGCCTGGCCCCGCCGATGCCGGACGGCCCCCGGGTGACGCCCCGGGACGTGCCGCAGTCGCCGCTGCTGCTGCGGCTGGGCGTCTCGCTGCCGCAGGGCCTGTGGTTCTTCCTCTGCCGCTGGGCCGGCTGGCTGGGTCCGGTCGCGGTGGCGGTCTTCGCCGGCCTCCTGCGGTTCACGAACCTGGGGCAGCCGCACGCGATCATCTTCGACGAGACGTACTACGCCAAGGACGCCTACGCGCTCTGGCACGGCGGCTACGAGATCAACTGGCCGGAGGACGCCAACACCACGATCATGACGCCGGGCGCGGCCGTCCCGTACCGGGCGACGCCCTCGTACGTGGTGCACCCGCCGGTCGGCAAGTGGATCATCGGCCTGGGCGAGCAGCTGTTCGGCATGAACCCCTTCGGCTGGCGGTTCGCGGTGGCCCTGCTCGGCACCCTGTCGGTGCTGATGGTGGCCCGGATCGCCCGCCGGATGTTCCGCTCCACCCTGCTGGGCTGCGTGGCGGGCCTGCTGCTCGCGGTGGACGGCCTGCACCTGGTGCTCAGCCGGGCCGCGCTGCTCGACCTGGTGGTGATGTTCTGGACCCTCGCCGCCTTCGGCTTCCTGCTGCTGGACCGCGACCGCACCCGGGCCCTGCTGGCCCGGCGGCTGGGCGGGGTCGAGGACGCCCGGCTCGCCCAGCGGCTCGGCCTGGGCTGGCGCCCGTACCGGATCGCGGCCGGCGCCTGCGTCGGCCTGACCTGCGCCACCAAGTGGAGCGGTCTGTACGTCGCGGCGGCCTTCGGGCTGCTCACGGTGCTCTGGGACGTCGGCGCCCGCCGCCTGGCCGGCGCCCCGCGCCCGTTCGTGGCGGTGCTCGCCCGGGACGTGCTGCCGGCCTTCGTCTCGGTGGTCGTGGTCGCGGTCGCGGTCTACATCGCGTCCTGGTGGGGCTGGTTCGCCAGCAGCACCGCTCCCGGCCAGGGCGGCTGGGGCCGGGACTGGGCGGTCGGCCGCTCCACCGACTTCCCGTGGATACCCGAGGCCCTGCGCTCGCTGTGGCACTACCACACCACGGTCTACGAGTTCCACGTCGGCCTGAGCGACCCGCACACCTACCAGTCCAACCCGTGGTCCTGGCTGGTGCTGGGCCGGCCGGTGTCCTTCTTCTACGAGTCCCCCAAGTACGGCCAGGCCGGCTGCACCGCCGCCGACTGCGCCCGCGAGGTGCTGGGCATCGGCACCCCGCTGCTGTGGTGGACGGGCATCGCGGCGCTGGCCTACTGCCTGTGGCGCTGGGTGGCCCGGCGGGACTGGCGGGCCGGCGCGCTGCTCTGCGGCCTGGCCGCCGGCTACCTGCCCTGGTTCGCCTACCAGCAGCGGACGATCTTCCTCTTCTACGCGGTGGTCTTCGTCCCGTTCCTGGTGCTCGCGGTGACGATGCTGATCGGCGCCCTGATCGGGCCGGCCGGCGCCTCCCGGGACCGCCGGATCATCGGCTCCGCGGCGGCCGGACTGCTGGTCCTGCTGATCGTCTGGAACTTCCTCTTCTTCTATCCGCTGTTCACCGGGCAGACCATCCCGCTGGAGGACTGGCGCCGCCGGATGTGGTTCAACACCTGGATCTGACCCGCCGCCCCGGACACACCGCGTTCCCGCGAATCGTCCGTATGCGGTGCACAACACGTACCAGATCCGTCACAAGTGCCGGGCGATTCGCCGGCGCACCGATCCGCGCTGCCTAGGGTGGAGGGGTACCGCGTTTCCGGCCCCGCCGGTTGCGCCCGGCCGCGAGACCCCTGGGGGACCTGCACCATGCGCAGTGGCGCGAAGATCGGCATCATCACCGGCGTGTCCATCGCCGTCCTCGCGGGCGGCGGCTACGGCGTGTACAGCCTGGTGAGCGAGTCGGACGGCGTATCCGGTGGCAAGAAGCCGCGCACCGTGGTCGCCGAGCCGCCGACCGCCGACCAGGCGACGGCCGGACTGAAGGACTTCCTGACGGCCTGGGCGGCCGGCGACATCGCCAAGGCGGCCTCGCTGACCGACGACCCGGCCGCGGCCACCGCCGGTCTGACCGCCTTCCGGGACCAGGTCAAGCCGAGCGCGCTGACCCTCACCCCCTTCGGCCCGACCACCCAGCAGGTCTTCTCCGCCGCCACCGGCACCCCCGCCCCGGCCGCCAAGCCGACCGCCGGGGCCTCCGCGACCCCGGGCGCCACCGGCACGCCGGGCGCCGGCGACTCGCCGTCCGCGGCCGCCACGCCCGCGCCCACCGGCACGCTGATGTCCTACAAGGCGCGCGCCGAGTTCGCGGGCACCAACCGGGCCTGGGACTACCAGGGCTTCCTGGGCGTCGTGAAGATGAGCGACAACACCCCGGCCGTGCACTGGGCGCCGTCGGTGATCCACCCCCACCTGTCCGGCAACGAGACCATCGCCGTCCAGCCGGTCTTCGCCCCGCCGTCCACCGTGGTCGACCGCAACGGCAAGCCGGTCCAGGGCGCCTCGCTCACCCAGTCGCTGCTGACCACCCTCCAGGACAACGCCAACAAGCTGCTGCCGCCGGACCCGGCCAAGGACCAGGACGCGGGCAGCGCGGTGGTGATCTCCGACCCGGCCGGCAAGGGCCCCCAGGACAAGCTGTTCACGATCGTCGAGCCGAAGCCCGGCAAGCCGTTCAAGCTCACCATCGACAACACCCTCCAGGCCGCCGCCGAGAAGGCGATGACCGACCTGGCGGGCAAGCCCGGCTCCATCGTCGCGATCGAGCCGAGCACCGGTCAGGTGCTGGCCTTCGCCAACTCGCCGGCCACCGGCCAGAACCGGGCCTTCGCCGGGCTGCTCGCCCCGGGCTCGACGATGAAGATCGTCACCTCGGCGGCGCTGCTGGAGAACGGCGTCAACCCGGACACCGTGGTGGCCTGCCCGGAGAAGAGCAGCAACCCGCACGCGATCCCGAACTCGTTCCCGGGCGCCTTCCCGAACAACACGCTCCAGCAGGACTTCATGATGTCCTGCAACACCGCCTTCATCAACCAGGGCCTGACCAGCCTCAAGCCCGAGACGCTGAACGGCACGGCCAAGGACGTGTTCGGCATCGGCCTGGAGTGGAAGACCGGCCTGCCGAACACCGACGGCAAGGTTCCGGCGGCGCCGGGCAGCAAGGACGAGCAGGCCATGAACTACATCGGCCAGGGCAAGGTCCAGATGAACCCGCTGGCCATCGCCTCGGTCACCGCCACCGTGCAGAGCGGCGAGTTCAAGCAGCCGATCCTGGTCGCCGAGCTGCCGCAGCAGAAGGCCGCCCGCCCGCTCTCCCCGGACGTCGACGCCAAGCTGAAGGCGATGATGGCGGCCACCGCCACCGGCGGCACCGCCAGGGACGTGATGGCCGGCATCACCGACAACGCGGGCGCCAAGACCGGCTCCGCCGAGGTCGCCGGGGTCGACGTCACCAACAGCTGGTTCACCGCCTACCGCGGCAACGTCGCGGTGGCCGCCGAGGTGCAGGGCGGCGGCCACGGCGTGGACGCGGCCGGCCCGGCCGTCGCCTCCATCCTGAAGGCCGCCGGCGGCCGCTGAGCCCCCGCAAGCCCCCGCCCGCCCGGAGCCGGGCGGGCCGCCGACAGCCCGCTCAGCCTCGCGGCAGGGCGGGCTGCGGCCTTCCCCGCCGCACCCGGCCCGGCGGGACCGGGCGCCGGCTGCTCCAGCGCCGGGCCGCCAGCCGGGGCCAGATCACCAGCACCGCCGGCAGCGCCAGGTACCCGAACCGCCCGGCCGGGGCCAGCATGAAGGCGATCGCGAGCCCGGCGGCCAGCAGGTCGGCCGCGGCGATCGCGGAGACCGGCGGCCGGGCCAGCAGCCAGATCGCCACCGCGACCAGGGCCACGGTCATCAGCGCCAGCGAGATCGCGTGCCCGGTCGGCCCGAAGCCGGCCAGCACCTTGCCGGGCAGCGGGCTGCCCGCCGGGGTGCGGATCGCCGTCATCCCGAGCGGGAAGCGCACCACCTGTTCGCGCAGCGCGTCGGCCTGGGTCAGCGCGGAGGGCAGGATCACCAGCGCGCTCACCCCGACCCCGATCAGCGCGGTCCGGGCCGCCGGGCGCCGGCCGTACAGCCGCCAGAGCAGCAGGACGGCCACCGGCAGCGCGGGCCAGGCCGTCCACTTCAGGGTGCAGGCGAGGGCGAGCACCAGCCCGGCGGCGACCGTGCGGTCCCGCTCGGCGAGCGCCATGGCCAGGCAGCAGACGCCGATCAGCGGCAGGTCCACCCCGCCGACCACCAGGGCGAGCGCGATCAGCGGCGAGGCGGTGAGGACGGCCAGCGGCAGCAGCGGCGCGCGCCCGTCGCCGCCGCCGGGGCGGGCGGGCCGCAGCAGCCGCCAGGCGGCCAGCATGCAGACGAAGAAGGTCAGCGCGAACCAGATCCGGGCGTCCCCGGCGACCCGTGCGACGGCGGTGGAGTCGCCGAACAGCTGGCGCGGCATCCCGAACAGGGACATCGCCGGCAGGTACGGGTTGTAGTCGGTGACCACCGCCGGGTGCGGCAGGTACGCGGTGCCGGTGGTGAGCAGCAGGTGGGCCGAGCGTTCGACCACCATGACCTCGGACTGGTGGCGGCCCTGCAGGGCGAGCAGCCCGAGCGGCACCAGGACGGCCCCGACCAGGGCGACCGAGGCGGCCGCCTTGGCCGCGAAGCGGCGCGGCAGGGTCAGGCAGAGCACTCCGGCCAGCACGTAGCCGGGGGCCGCGATCAGGCCCCACTGCCGCTGGTTGGGCAGGTCGGAGACGAGCGGGAAGGCGGCGGCCCAGCCGGCCGCGACGAGGCAGCCGAGCAGTTGGACGGTCCGCGTCGAGGCGAGCCCGGCCAGCCGGGCGGTGTTCAGCCGGGCGGGCGTGGGCGGAAACGTGCTCTCGCCGCGCTGGCGGGGAAAGGGCCGGACGGAGAGGCCGCGCTGCGGCCGTCGTGGCCTGGCCGGCGCCTCGGTCGTGGAGGTCTGGGCCGGCGTTCCGCCGCGGCCGGTGAAGCGGCCGCGCGGGCGGGGGTAGCCGGGCGTGCGGGTGCTCACCATGGTGGAAGGTTATGGGTGGGAGCCGGGCCCTGTCGCCATGGTGTCGGACACCGGACGGGCGTTGGCGTGAAAAGGGCCGCCGGACGCGGTGGCGGTCGGCGGCCCTTCACACGGGGTTTGCCTCCGGGTCAGCCGGCGGCGCTGTCCGAGGGCGTGGACTGCGGCTCGGCCTGCTCCAGTCGGGAGTGCTTGATGCTGTAGCCGAAGTAGACGACCACGGCGATGACGAGGGCGATCGCCCCGGCCCGGAAGGTGTCGGCGTGCAGGCCGGTGATCAGGTAGACGCAGAAGCCGACACTGATCAGCGGGACGACGGGGTAGCCGGGCACCTTGAAGCCGCGCGGCAGGTCGGGCTGGGTGCGGCGCAGCACGATCACGCCGATCGAGACCACCGAGAAGGCGATGAGCGTCCCGAGGCTGGTGATGTCGGCCAGGACCCGCAGCGGGATGAACGCGGCCAGCGCGCCGACGCCGAGGCCCACCACGACGGTGTTCCAGACCGGGGTGCCGCTGCGCGGGGAGAGCCTGGCGAAGCGCTTGGGCAGCATGCCGTCGCGGCCCATCGAGTACAGGATGCGGGTCTGGCCGTAGATCACCACGAGGGTGATGCTGAAGATCGAGACGATCGCGCCGATCGCGAAGACGATCGCGGGCCAGCTCTGGCCGGTGATGTCCTGGAGGATCTGGGCGAGGCCGGCCTCCTGGCCGTCGAACTTGGTCCACGGCTGGGCGCCGATGCCGGCCAGCGCGACCAGGATGTAGAGCAGGGTCACCACGACCAGCGAGATGATGATCGCCAGCGGCAGGGTGCGGCGCGGGTTCTTGACCTCCTCACCGGCGGTGGACACGGCGTCCAGGCCGATGAAGGAGAAGAAGATGCTGGACGCGGCGATCTGCACGCCGCTGATGCCGAGCGGCATGAACGGGGTCAGGTTGCCGGAGTGGAAGCCGGTGAGCGCGATGCCGATGAACATCAGCAGGATCGCGATCTTGATCGCGACCATCACCGCGTTGACCTTGACCGACTCGCTGACGCCGCGGATCAGCAGGAAGCAGACCATGAAGACCAGCAGCAGCGCCGGCAGGTTGAACCAGTGGCCGCTGTCCGGCGCCCCGGAGAGCTGCTCGGGGATCGTGACCCCGAAGGTCAGGTCGAGGAACTTGTTCAGGTACTCGGCCCAGGTCACCGCGATCGCGGATGCGGAGACGCCGTACTCCATCAGCAGGCAGATGCCGACGGCGAAGGCGACGCCCTCGCCGAGGGTGGCGTAGGCGTAGGAGTACGAGGAGCCGGAGACCGGGATCGCGGAGGCCATCTCGGCGTAGCAGAGCGCGGTGAGTCCGGCGGTGACCGCGGCGATCACGAAGGACAGGATGACGGCCGGGCCGGCCGAGGGCACCGCGGTGTTCAGCACGAAGAAGATGCCGGTGCCGATGGTCGCGCCGATGCCGATCGAGGACAGCTGCCACAGGCCGATCGAGCGGCGCAGGTGGATGCCGGAGCGCCCGCCCTCCTCGGGTGCGCCGGCCGGGAGGACGTCCTCGCCTTCGGTCTCGGCGATCAGTGTCGAGACGGGCTTGCGTCGCAGCAGACGCGCACCGATGGTGTTGCTGGCCAAAACCACGGTCCTTCTGGGCGGGGGAGGGTGTCCTTGCAGTCGGTCACCCGACGTGCCAGGGGGTGTCATCGGGGACCAACCGAACAAACATGGGACAGTACCCCGCGAAAGCACCAGTGTCGCAAACGAACAGTCCCAACCAGCGCATTGTACGAATCGGCGCATATCGATGTACAAACCGGACACTTCGTAAACGGCGCATCCTCCGCCCGGTCGCTAAAGCAGCAGCTCAGCGCACCTGCGGAGATCATCCGCCGAGCACCGCCCGCATCACCGACCGGGCGATCGGCGCCGCCAGCGCGCCACCCGTGACGTCCGTGGCCCCGCTGTCCTCGACCACCACGGCGACCGCCACCGGCGGCACCGCGTCCGAGCCGGCCGGCGCCGCCCAGGCGATGAACCAGGCGTACGGCGTCCCGCTGTTGCCCACCCCGTGCTGGGCCGTCCCGGTCTTGCCGCCGACCACCGCCCCGGCGATCCGGGCGTTGCCGCCGGTGCCGTTCTCCACCACGCCGGTCATCAGCCCGCGCACCTGCCCGGCCACCGCCGGGGTCATCGCCCGCCGGTACACGGCCGGCTTCATCAGCTGCACCGTGGTGCCGTCGCTCCTGGTCAGCCGGTCCACGAGCTGTGGCCGCATCACCGTCCCGTCGTTGGCCACCCCGGCCGCGACCATCGCCATCGTCAGCGGGGTGGCCGCCGTGTCGAACTGCCCGATCGAGGAGAGCGCCAGCTGCGACTCGTCCATCCGGGTGTCGAAGTTCGACCGGGCCGCCCGCACCGGGACGTCCAGCCTCGCGTCGTTGAAGCCGAGGTCCCCGGCCATCTCGGCCATCCGGTCCAGCCCGGTCCGCACCCCCAGGTAGCCGAGCACGCTGTTGCAGCTGGCGGTCATCGCGGCGGCCAGCGACAGGTCGGCCCGGTCGCAGGCCGGGGTGTCGTTGACCAGCGGCGTGGTCGTGCCGGGCAGCACGTACGGGAAGGGCGCCCCGGTCGGCGCGGCCGGGTCGGTGACCACCCCGGCCGCCAGCGCGGCCGCGGCGGTGACCACCTTGAAGGTCGAGCCCGGCGGGTAGGTCTGGCGCAGCGCCCGGTTGAGCATCGGCTGGTCGGCGTCGGCCTGCAGCCGGTTCCAGGCCTCCTGGTCGTCGGCGCCGTACCCGGCGAAGGAGCCCGGGTCGTAGGAGGGCGTGCTGGCCAGCGCCAGGATCCGCCCGGTGGCCGGCTCGATCGCGGCGACCGCGCCCTTCTGGTCGCCGAGCCCGCGCATCGCGGCCTGCTGGGCGGCCCGGTTCAGCGTGGTGTGGACGTCCCCGCCGGGGTTCTGCCGGCGGGAGACGGCGTCCCAGACCGACCAGCCCGCCAGCCGGCCGTCGGTGCCGGTCAGCAGCTCGTCCTCGGTCCCCTCCAGCTGGGTGGTGCCGTACGCCTGCGAGGCGAAGCCGGTGACCGCCGCGTAGGTCGGGCCGTCGGTGTAGCTGCGCTTGTACGCGTACCGGCCGCCGGTCGGCTCGGAGCCGGTCACCGGGTCCGGGCCGACCAGGATGTCGCCGCGCGGCTGGGCGTACCGCTCGACGGTGAGCCGCTGGTTGGCGCTGTTGCGGTCGAGGTCCTGCGCCTGGAACACCTGCACCCGGGTGGCCTGCACGCACAGCGCCGCGACCAGCAGCAGGCAGAAGGTGCCCGCCCGGCGCCCGGTGACCGAGATGCCGGGCAGCCCCTGCGGGCCGTTCCCCCTGGACGGGACGCGCGCCATCAGACCTCCCCGGTCACGGGCCGGCGGGCGTCGTCGCTCATCCGCACGAGCAGCGCGACGATGATCCAGTTGGTGACCACCGAGGAACCGCCCTGGGCGATGAACGGCATGGTCATCCCGGTCAGCGGGATCAGTGCGAGCACCCCGCCCGCCACCACGAACACCTGGAGGCCGACGATCGCGGCCAGCCCGATCGCCAGCAGCCGCCCGAACGGGTCGCGCAGCGCGATGCCGGTCCGGAAGCCCCGCGAGACCAGCGCCGCGTACAGCAGGAACACCGCGGTCAGCCCGGTCAGCCCGAGCTCCTCGCCGATCGTGGCGAGGATGAAGTCCGACTTGGCGGCGAAGCCGATCAGCACCGAGTGCCCGTTGCCGAGCCCGGTGCCCAGCTCGCCGCCCCAGGCGAAGGCGAACAGCGACTGGGCGATCTGGTTGGCGCCCCGGCCCGCCTCGATCGAGCCCAGCGGGTCCAGCCAGTCCGCGACCCGGCTGTGCACGTGCGGCGAGAGCCAGCCCACCGTCACCGCCCCGACGGCGGCCAGGCCCAGGCCGATCGCGATCCAGCCGGTGCGCGCGGTCGCCACGTAGAGCATCACCACGAACAGGCCGAAGAACAGCAGCGAGGTGCCGAGGTCGGTCTCCAGCACCAGGACGCCGACGAACGCCGCCCAGATCAGCAGCACCGGTCCGAGCACCCGCCCGCGCGGCAGCTGCCAGCGCCAGACCCGGCGGCCGGTCAGCGCCAGCGCGTCCCGGTGCACCGCCAGGTACGCGGCGAAGAAGACCGCCAGCAGGATCTTGGCGAACTCCCCGGGCTGGAAGGAGAGCGGCCCGATCACGACCCAGATCCGGGAGCCGTACACCGGCGGGAAGAAGATCGGCAGCACCAGCAGGACCAGCGCCACCAGCGCCCCGACGTACGCGTAGCGCCGCAGCCGCCGGTGGTCGCGCACCAGCAGCACCACCGCGATGAACAGCGCCACCCCCAGCGCCGACCAGAGCAGTTGGGTGGAGGCGGCGCCGCGCCCCGGGGTGGCCCGGTCGAGCCGGTAGATCACCACCAGCCCGATCCCGTTCAGCAGCACCGCGATCGGCAGCAGCAGCGGGTCCGCGTACCGGGCCCGCCACCGGACCACGGCGTGCGCCGTCAGGGCGAGCACGCCCAGCGCGGCGCCGTACTCGGCCGCGTCGGCCGGGACGTGGCCGTCCAGGTTGACGCCGACCTCGACGTAGCCGAACACGGCGATCAGGACGGCGCCGACCACCAGGACGAGCTCGGTGGTGCGCCTGGTCGGCACCGGCCGGCTCGGCCCGGCGGCGGATCTCGGCACGGCGGAGGGTGTCGCCACGGACCGTCCTGGGGGTCGCGGTCTAGCGGGGAGGGTCCGGGCGCCGGTGCGGCGGCGCCCGTGTCCCGGTTCGTCACCCTAACGAGTGCTATCCGTATTTTTGACACTCCGCCACGGTGTGTCCGCCGATGCCCGAATCACCCGGGCCCGCCGATCAGCCCCCGGCCCTCACTCCGGCCGCCGCCCGGCCAGCGCCGCCACCCCCGCGCCGACCGCCGCCAGCAGGACGGCGGCGGCCAGCAGGCTCGGCCACGGCACCGCGACCCGGCCGGTCCGGGCCGCCGACACCAGCCCGCGCACCGCCGCGTTGGCCGGCGAGGCCGGCACCACCAGCAGCAGCGTGGCCAGCCCCAGCGCCGCCGGGATGCCGTACTGCGCGTGGACCAGCACCGGACGGTTCGCCACCGCCCCGGCCAGCACCCCCAGCAGCGCGCAGACCACGGAGGCCACCAGCCCGGCCAGCACCGCCGGCCCGGTCCCCGGTTCCTGCCGCGCCCCCTGGCCGACCACCGGCCCACTGGTCCACCAGACCGCCGCCACCTGACCGACCGCCAGCACCAGCGACACCGTCAGCGCCGCCAGCAGCGCCCCCAGGTGGACCCGGACCGGGCCCGCCGCCGCCACCAGGCAGGCCCGCGAGGCCGGCGGCTCCGCGCTCAGCGCACTGCGCACGTACCAGGCGCTCACCGGCAGCAGCACCCCCGCGCCGAAGCCGAGGCCGCCCAGCAGCGGGTCCCCCGCCGCCACCCCGACCACCAGCAGCACCGCGTACGCCAGGAACGGCGGCAGCCAGGCGTGCGAGCGCAGCAGCAGCTCCAGGTGGTACCGGGTCAGCGCACCGATCCGCGCCGTCACCGCTCCCCCTCCTCGCGCCGACGCACCGCCAGCACCCGGACCGCCGGGCGGCCCAGCAGCAGCCGGCGCAGCAGCGCGTCCGAGTGCGCGGCCGGCACCGCCAGCCGCACCGCCGTCCCGGCCAGCGCGGTGACCTCCGGCGCCCCCGGCAGCGCCGTGGGAAGCGGGGCGCCGTCCGGGACGTCCACCTCGACCTCCATCACCGGGCCGCCCGCCGCCGGCTCCGGCACCCCGTCCTCGACCGGCCGCAGCACGCCGTCCGCACCGACCCGGTACGCGGCGCTGGTCAACCCGGCCAGCCGGGCCGGGTCGTGGTCGACGAACAGCACCGTGCCGCCCGCCGCCGCCCGCTCGGCGGCGGCCTCGTCCAGCACCGCCCGGGCCTCCGGGTCCAGCCCGGTCCACGCCTCGTCCAGCAGCAGCACCCGCGCCTCGGGGAGCAGCGCCTGGGCGACCGCGACCTTCTGGCAGGTGCCCTTCGACAGCCGGCTCAACGGCGTGCCCGCCCGGTCCGCGACACCGAACCGGTCCAGCAGCTCCCCCGCCCGCCGCCGCGCCCGCTCCGCCGACAGCCCGTGCACCCGCCCCACCCGCAGCAGGTAGGAGGCGGCGTCGAAGGGCAGCGCCGGCGGGAAGCGCTCGGGCACGTACGCCGCCGGGCCGGGCCGCGCCACCCGCCCCGTGCTCGGCCGCTCGATCCCGGCGACCAGCCGCAGCAGCGTCGACTTGCCGCTCCCGTTCCGCCCGGCGATCCGCACCAGCTCGCCCGGCCCGACCGCCAGATCGACCCCGCGCAGGATCCACCGCTCCCGCCGCCCGTACCGCTTGCCGACCGCCGTCAGCTCCATCGCTCCCCCCGCCCCAGTCCGTCGTGAAAGGAAGGCTATCCACGTCGCGTAAGACCGCCGTGAACGTACGGATTCCCCAACTGTGCACCGGAGTTCGCGCCGGGGCTGGTTGAGGCACGATCCGGGCCCGTTTCGCCATCGCGAACTGATGATCCCTAGGATCGGCCGGGTGACTACCGGACGACGACCACAGACCAGGCTCGGCAGCCTGCTGGCAGCAGTGGCGATAACGGGCGCCTCGCTGCTCCTCGGCCTGCCCGCCCACGCCGACGAACCATCAGCCGGCGCCGCTCCCGCGACCAAGGAGGCGCCCCGGGTCGACCTCGTCCTGGACGTCAGCGGCTCCATGCGCGAGGCGGACATCCAGGGCAAGAGCCGCATCGCGGTGGCCCAGCAGTCGCTGAACGAGGTGATCGACGCGCTGCCCGCGGAGACCGAGTTCGGCATCCGCACCCTGGGGGCGAACTACCCCGGCAACGACAAGGCCCAGGGCTGCCAGGACACCAAGCAGCTGTACCCGGTCGGCAAGACCAACAAGGTCGAGGCCAAGACCGCCGTCGCCACCCTGCGCCCCACCGGCTGGACCCCGATCGGCCTGGCGCTGCGCGGCGCCGCCCAGGACCTCGGCAAGGGCGAGACCACCCGCCGGGTGGTGCTGATCACCGACGGCGAGGACACCTGCACCCCGCCCGACCCCTGTGACGTCGCCCGCGAACTCGCCTCCCAGGGCATCCACCTGGTGGTCGACACCCTGGGCCTGGCCCACGACGACAAGACCCGCCAGCAGCTGCTCTGCATCGCCAACGCGACCGGCGGCACCTACACCGACGTCCGCACCCAGGAGCAGCTCACCGACAAGGTGAAGCAGCTGGTCGACCGCTCCAACGACACCTACACGGTGACCCCGGTCAAGACCACCGGCACCGACAAGTGCGAGAGCGCCCCGGTGCTCGCCCCGGGCGTCTACACCGACCGCGAGAAGTTCTCCGAGCACCGCGTCTACAAGGTCCCGGTCAAGTCCGGCCAGGAGCTGCGCGCCTCGGTCAGCGTCGCCCTCGACCGCCCGGTGGCCCGGGACTACGGGGTGCTGCTCCAGGCCACCAGCGCGACCGGCCAGGAACTGGTCCGCGGCACCGACGCCGGCAGCAGCCGCACCGACGTGGTCTCCACCGGCCTGCGCTGGTCCACCGACGACTCCAAGGGCTACGTCACCGCGAGCCCCACGGCCACCAAGGACTCCAAGGAGAAGCCGGAGACCACGGTCTGCCTGGTCGTCAGCAACTCGCTGGCCCCGCAGGCCGGCGTCCTGGCCGACCCCGGCCTGCCGCTGGAGCTGACCGTCGACCTGGCCTCCGCCTCGCCCGCCCCGGAGGGCGCCGCGATGGGCCTCGGCCGCGGCTGGATCCTGCTGCTCACCCTCACCCTGGCCGGCCTGGCCTTCGGTCTGGTCTTCGGCTGGATCGCGCGCTGGCGGATCGCCGTCTGGCGGGAGAACTGACCATGCGTACGACGATCCGCGGCGCCCTCGCCGCCCTCGCCCTGCTGCCCGCCCTGGCCCTGAGCGCCCCGGCCGCCTCGGCCGCCTCGGCCGCCTCGGCCGCCTCGCCGTCCCCCTCGGCCAGTGCGAGCGGCACCCCGGCCCCGGCCACCAAGGCCGGCACCTCCTTCCTGACCGCGGTCAACCTCTCGCCCAACCAGGACGCCAACGTCTCCGTCTCCACCGGTGACTACCTGTACTGGGCGTTCGGCGCCGCCGAGGGCCAGACCCCGACGGTCAACCTGACCGTCGGCCTGGCCCCCTCGGCGGACCGGCACGGCCCGCAGACCTGGTCCGTCGAGGTCTTCGACGGGCTGCGCCGCCGCCAGGCGTGCACCGCCGGCACCCAGAACGCCACCGCCGAGCAGAGCGCCGGCTCGCTGGCGCTGAACTGCACCCTGCGCGAGGTCCGCACCTGGGCCGAGCCGTGGTCCGGCGACCCGCTGCCCGGCACCTACTACGTGCGGCTGTCGGTCAGCGACGTCCCGCAGCCGGACCTCGGCCTGGCCTCCTCGGTGCAGCTGCACGTCGCCGCCAAGGGCGACGCGGACAACGCCCAGCCGGAGGGCGGCGAGCTGAAGGCCCCGCTGGTCCCGCCGGCCGGCGGCGGCGCGAGCACGGCCAAGGCGGCCGCCCCGGTGGCCCAGGAGGAGCACTGGTACACCGGCTGGTTCTCCGGCTGGAACAGCCGCTGGTACTGGACGATCGGCGGCGGCTTCCTGGCCGCGCTGGCCGGCATCCTCGGCTACCGGCTGACCCGGCACCCGCGCGGCCACCGGCCCGGCCACTACGGCGCCGTCCCGTCCCAGGGCTCCCACCAGAGCGGCCACTACACCGGCTCGGACCGCCCCTGACCCGCCCCGGAGGGCCGGCCGGACGTCGTTCCGGCCGGCCCTCCGGCGTGTCCGGGCCCCGCGCTCAGCCGCGGAACAGGTTGTGTCCGACGTCGGTCGGGACCTCGTCCTGGACCGGCTTGCTGCCCGGCCCCGGCACGTGCTCGCCGGGGATCGGCTCGTCGCCCTCCCGGTGCAGCAGCACGACCCCGTCCTCGGCCCACAGCTGCCGGTAGCCGTGCGCCAGCAGCAGCTGGATCCGCTCGGCCTGCTCCTTGTCCGTCTTGAACGGGAAGGACCGCTTGTCGCCCCGGGTGAGCACGTACTCGCGCCCGCGCGGTGTGCCGTCCACCAGCACCACGTCCGTCCGGGCGGTCAGCCGCGGCGCGATCTGGTTGTCCGCCTCGACGGACGCCCCGTCCGGGATCAGCGCGGCCGCCCGGACCAGCGCCGCCTCGCTCGGCTTGGGCGCCCAGGAGGACGGCAGGACCAGCGGCACCAGCCCGATCGGCACCGCGGCCACCAGCGCGATGCCGGCCGCGCCGAGGCCCAGCCGGCGGGCCCGCCGCAGGCTCCGCTCCGGCCGCCCGGTGGCGCTCAGCCGGCCCAGCACCTCGATCGCGGCGGTGAGCAGGACCGGCCACAGCAGCGAGTCGTAGTGCCGGGCGATCGACCAGTGGTTGGGGTTGCTGGACAGGATCCGTTCGGCCAGCAGCGGCACCGCGCACAGCACGGTGGCCGAGCGCAGCGGCAGCAGCAGCATGGTGCCGAAGAGCCACAGCAGCAGCAGCGGCTTGAGCGGCTGGTCGAAGGCGGCCTGCACCAGCAGGAACGGGTCGTGCAGCAGGTTGCGCAGCGCGTCGCCGCCGTCCGTGCCGAGCGAGCCGTAGTTCCAGTAGTAGCCCGGTTCCCCGCCCATCGCCGGGATCAGCCAGGTGATGGCGGCGGCCGAGGCGACCGGCCCGCCCAGCAGCAGTCCCAGGCCGGTGCGGCGGCCCGCCCGGTCGTCGGTTCGGCGGGTGCGCAGCAGCAGCACCAGCCCGTACGCCCCGACCATCAGGCCGAGGTCCTCCTTGGTGCAGCACAGCAGCAGGGCGGCGAGCAGCACCGTGCCGTACCGGCGGGCCAGCCCGCGCTCCAGCATCAGCAGGGTCAGCGGGACCGCGAAGGCGACCTCGTGGAAGCCCACCCGGGCGGCGACCAGCAGCGGCCAGCCGAGCCCGTAGACCAGGCCGGCCAGGTCGGCGGCCCGGCGGGCGGTGCGCGGCTCGGCGCCGGCGAAGGCGTACCCGGCGATCCGCCGGATCAGCGGCACGCCGGCCGCGAACAGCAGCGACTGTCCGATGATCAGCGAGCGCGGGTCGTCCCAGATCCAGTACAGCGGCGCGAGCAGCGCCAGCACCGGCGAGAAGTGGTCGCCCAGCAGCGAGAAGCCGGGCGGGAACTCGTGATGGAAGCTCTTCAGCGTCGAGACGGGCAGCCCGAAGTGGGCGTAGCCGCGCACGCCCTGGTCGAAGATGCCGAGGTCGAAGCCGCCGAGCGAGACGGACGTCCAGCCCTGCAGGCCGATGGCGCAGGTCACCGTGAAGCAGAGCGCGGTGAGCAGCGCGGTGCGCCGGGCGGGGCCGAGCAGGACGGCGGCGGCCATCCGGCGGACGGCGGGCCCGGCGGCGGCCGGCGGCGGGGGTGCGGTCTGGGTGGTCACGTCTGGTCTGGTCCGTCCGGTCTGGGGTCCGTGGGTCCGGTCCGTCAGGTCCGGTTCGTCAGCGCGGGGTCGCGGTCCAGCCTGGCGGTCAGCAGGGTCAGGGCCCCGCCGCCTGCGGCGTCCACGGCCTGCCGCCGGGCGCGGTACAGCCG
Organism: Kitasatospora sp. NPDC058046; assembly: GCF_042885595.1. NCBI lineage: Bacteria > Bacillati > Actinomycetota > Actinomycetes > Kitasatosporales > Streptomycetaceae > Kitasatospora > Kitasatospora sp. NPDC058046. The sequence continues at coordinate 59,873 of NZ_JBHVRS010000002.1, read as the reverse complement.
CACGCCCAGGACGACCAGGACGGCGATCGCGATCGGCGGGTAGATCGCGCCGGGCAGCTGCCAGTACCAGGCGACCCCGCGGCCCCAGCGGTGCGGCACCGCCCACATCACGTGGGAGAGGAAGACCGCCGCGGTCACGCCGAACAGCACCCGCCGGGCCGTGGTCCTGGCCTCCACCGCCAGCAGGGCGAGCAGCGGGATACACCAGACCCAGTGGTGGGTCCAGCTGATCGGCGAGACCAGCAGCGCGGTGAGCGCGGCGCAGACCGCGCCCCAGGCGTCGGCTCGCCGCAGCACCCGCGCCGAGCGGCCGGCCAGCACCGCCACCCCGAGCCCGAACACCGCGACCAGCGCCGAGGCGACGACCCCGACCAGGCCCGGGTCGTTGACGTCGAGCAGCCGGCAGACGGCGCCGCGCAGCGACTGGTTGTCCACCAGGACGGTCACGCCGACCCGGCTCGGGTCCCAGAGGTAGGTGGTCCAGAACCCGTACGAGGCGTCGGGCAGGAGGGCCCAGCCGATCAGGCCCGCCGCCAGGAAGGTGCCGGCCGAGACGAAGGCGGCCCGGACCCGGCCGGTCAGGAACAGGTAGACGGCGAACAGGCCCGGGGTGATCTTGATGGCGGTGGCCAGGCCGATGCCCACGCCCTTGAGGCGGTGGCTGTCCGGCCGGGTCAGGTCCCACAGGACCAGGCAGAGTATGCCGAGGTTGACCTGGCCGTACTGGAAGGTGGTGAAGACCGGCTCCAGCCAGACGCCGAGGCCGGTGGCCAGGACCACCACGGCCGCGCGGTGCTGCTTGGGCCAGCCGGCCAGCTTGAGCGACAGGTGCACGGCCGCGGCGAGCAGCGCGTAGTTGAGGAGCATCACCAGGACGCGCAGGGTGCTCACGTCGAACCAGGTGCTCGGCACGAAGAGCATCGCCGCGAACGGCGGGTAGGTGGCCGGCAGGTCCCAGCCGGGCAGCCGCATCGCGTACAGGTCCTCGCCGCGGACCACCGCCTGGCCCTCGGCCCGGTAGACCAGCATGTCGACCATGGTGGCCCCGTGGACGTGCCGGAACCAGGCGAACACCGCCAGTGAAACCGCCGCCACACAGGCCGCCGGAAGGGTCCAGGAATTCGGCCTTCCGGTTTCCGCCGCGTCGCCGGACCCTTCCGGACCGGACCGCCGCACCCACCGTTTCAGACCGAACTCGCGCACCGCGATGGCACCCCGTCGAGATAGACCAGATCGTTCCCTCGTCGCCGTCTGGGCCCACCCACCATAACCGACCCCCCTGAGCCCCAAACCGCGTCAGAAACGGGCCCGGAGGGGCGATGTGACCTCCCCCACAACGGGCCCCGGGTCGGGGTCGGCACCGGGCCCGGACCCCAAAACGCGAAATCCCGCCGGGAGTTGCCTCCCGGCGGGATTTCGTCGACCGGCCGGAGCCGGTCTGTTGGGTGGAGCTGAGGGGATTCGAACCCCTGACCCCCTCGATGCGAACGAGGTGCGCTACCGGACTGCGCCACAGCCCCAACGAGAAGAAACTCTAGCACCTTTCGGAGGGGGTCCGTGACCACCCCCGGATCACGGTGCCGGCCGGGGTGGCCAGGGGGCTCGCCCCGAACGCGGACCGCCCCGCCCGCGGTGGCGGGCGGGGCGGCATCGGGCGGGTGCGTCGCGGCGTACGGGCGGGCCGGGGGCCGACCCCCGGCCCCCGTCACTCGTTGGCCGCGCGCGGGCGTGACTCGGGAGCCTGGGGCTCGGCGTACTGGTCGAAGAGCGGGGTCTTGCGGGACTCGGCGGGGCGCCCGGCGGTCCAGGTGCCGGGGGCCGACAGGTCGAGGCCGCGGGAGACCCGGGGGGCGACCGGGGCGGTCACGTAGGTCGGCAGCGGGACGGGCACCGGCTCCCAGGAGTCCGGCCCGGCCGCGCCGCGCTCGCGCATGCCGTCGACCCACTCCTCGTGCTCGGTCGCCTCGGCCACCGCGGAGGCGGAGGGCACCGAGACGGTGGCCTGCTCGGGGTCGGCGGCCAGCCGCAGGTGGGAACGGCGCGCGGGCCGCTCCCCGGCGGGCGCGGCCGGGGCCGGCTCCGCGGCGGGGGCCTTGGCCGGGGCGCCGGCCGGCGGCCGGGCCTCGGCGCGCTGCTGCTCGCGCTTGCGCAGCCGCTCGGCGGCCTGGGCGGCCCGGACCCGGTCGAGCTTCACCTCGTACCGCTGGCGCTCCAGCCGGCGCAGGTGGCCGATGTACAGGGTGAGGAGGACCGCCGGGACCGCCGGGACCCAGAGGAAGGCGAGTCCGGCCACCGCGGCGACCACCGCGCCGAGCGCGAAGGAGAGGAAGAGGGCGGTGACCATCCGGCGCCGGCGGGCCAGCAGCCGCGCCCGGCGCTCGGTGCCGGCCCGCGGTTCGGGGCCCGGCCGCTCGGCCGGGCGCTGCACCGGGGGTTCGGGCTCCCGTGCGGGGTCGCCGGAGACGGTCTCGTCCCGTTCGGGAGGACCGTCGTCGCTCTGCTCGTCACGCGGTTCGTCACCCAGGGCCCGGGCTGCCCGCCGCTCCAGCCCCGAACGCCCGGCCAGCAGGCGGATGGCGGTGCTGAAGCGTTCCGTCGGGCGCGCCTCGTTGAGTTCGTCCTGCCTGCGGAGCCACATCGGCACCAGATAGGCGGCCCAGGCCCCTACGATGACGGCGTAGATAAGGCCGCTACTGCTCACGATTCACACCGTACGGGCGCTGGGGAAGGCCTGGCAGCAATTTGGTGCGGCGTGTCGTGTGATCAAGCTGATTCTCCGACTATTTTGCCGCTATTTGTGCGGGTCCGGTGCCCCGACGATGCCATATCGATATTTCTTTCGAACATACATTCAATTACGTGTCCCGCGCCCGGAACTGAGCGCGCGCCAGCGCTCCAGCATCCCCTCCGGGACCTCCTCGTCGGTCAGCGCGTAGACGAGGTGGTCGCGCCAGTCGCCGTCGATGTGGAGATAGCGCGGACGGATTCCCTCCGAGCGGAAGCCGAGCTTTTCCACCACCCGTCGGCTCGGGCCGTTCTCCGGGCGGATGCAGACCTCGATCCGGTGCAGTCCGAGCGTGCGGAAGCAGTAGTTCACCGAAAGGGCCACGGCGGTCGGGATGATGCCCCGGCCGGCCACCTCCTCGTCCACCCAGTACCCGATGTTCGCCGAGCACATCGATCCCCAGGTGATCCCGCCGACGGTCAACTGGCCGACCAGCTGGCCCTTGTGGACCACGACGAAGGGCAGCATCCGGCCGGCCGAGGCCTCGCCGCGCAGGAAGCGGACCATCTGCCGGTAGGTCGGCCGGGCGCCGGCCGCCTGGCCCGCCGGGCCGGGCGGCACGGTGGCCTCCCAGCGGCGCAGCCAGTCCCGGTTGCGGCGGCTCACCTCCTGCCACTCGCGCTGGTCGCGGGCCCGGATGGGGCGCAGCACGACCTCACCCTCGTGGAGTTCTACCGGCCAGCCGGCGTTCAGTGCCCTCTCCTGGATGCTGGAGCCCCGGGTGCCGGGGCGTCGGTCCGGGGGTGGTCCCCGCCGCCGAGCTGGTCGACGGCGTGGGCGAGCAGCGGCTCCAGGACGGCGAGGCCGTCCCTGACGCCGCCGGTCGAGCCCGGCAGGTTGACGATCAGGGTACGTCCGGCGAGGCCGGCGAGCCCGCGGGAGAGCGCCGAGGTCGGCACCTTCTCCCGGCCGTACGCACGGACGGCCTCGGCGATGCCGGGGACCTGGCGGTCGATCACCCGGGCGGTCATCTCGGGGGTGAGGTCCATCGGCGAGATGCCGGTACCGCCGGTGGTCAGCACCACGTCGTAGCCGGCCGCGACGGCCTCGCGCAGCACGGCCTCCACCGGCTCGCCGTCCGGGACGACCCGGGGGCCGTCGGCGGTGAAGCCCATCGCGGTCAGGCCGGCCACCAGCAGCGGGCCGCCCCGGTCCTCGTAGACCCCGGCCGAGGCCCGGTTGGAGACGGTGACCGCCAGGGCCCTCACTGCGCCACCTCCGGGGCGAACCAGTCGCCGCTCTTGCCGCCGGTCTTGCTCAGCACCCGGACGGACTCGATCGTGGCGCCCTTGTCCACCGCCTTGACCATGTCGACGACGGTCAGCCCGGCCACCGCGACGGCGGTCAGCGCCTCCATCTCGACGCCGGTGCGGTCGGCGGTCTTCACGGTGGCGGTGATCTCGACCGCGTCGTCCGCGACGGCGAGATCGACCTTGACGCCGGAGACCGCGATCGGGTGGCAGAGCGGGATCAGCTCCGGGGTCTTCTTGGCGCCCATGATCCCGGCGATCCGGGCCACCGCGAGGGCGTCGCCCTTGGGCACGCCCTCGCCGCGCAGCAGGTGGACCACCTGCGGGGAGACCCGCACCCGGCCGGCCGCCACGGCGGTGCGCGCGGTGGCGGCCTTCTCGGTCACGTCGACCATCCGGGCCGCGCCCTGGTCGTCGACGTGGGTGAGGCGGTCGCCGGGGGGAGGTGTCGTCACGGGTAACTCCAGGGGCGCGCAGGTCGAATACCGCGCTACCGTACCGTTCCCCGGTCCCGGGGGCCGATCAGGCGTCCAGCAACACCACGTCCACCTCGCTGCCGGCCGGCAGTTCGGTGGTCTCCTCGGGGACGGTGATCAGGCAGTCGGCCCGGGCCAGCGCGCCCACCAGGTGCGACCCGGCGCCGCCGACCGGCTCGACCGTGCCGTCGGCCGCCGAGTAGCGGCCGCGCAGGAACTGCCGGCGGCCGGCCGGGGAGCGCAGCGGGGACGGGCAGAGCGCGCGGACGACCGGGCGGTGCACGTCGGCGGCGCCGAGCATGGTGCGGATGACCGGGCGGACGAAGAGCTCGAAGGAGATGTAGGCGCTCACCGGGTTGCCGGGCAGGGCGAGCAGCGGCACCCCGGCCGCGCCGCCGATCCGGCCGAAGCCCTGCGGCTTGCCGGGCTGCATCCGCAGCCGCCGGAAGTCGACCCCGCCGTAGGACTCGAAGACCTCCTTGACCACGTCGTACGCGCCGACGCTGACCCCGCCGCTGGTGACGATCAGGTCGGCCCGGCCGAGCTGGTCCTCCAGGACGGCGCGCAGCCGGTCGGCGTCGTCCGGGACGGCGCCGACCCGGAAGGCGATGGCGCCGGCGTCCTGGGCGGCCGCGGTGAGGGCGAAGCTGTTGGAGTCGGCGATCTGCCCGGGGCCGACCGGCTCGCCGGGCTGGACCAGCTCGCTGCCGGTGGACAGCACCACGACCCGGGGGCGGGGGCGGACCTTCACGGTGGGCCGGCCGATCGCGGCGAGCAGGCCGAGCTGGGCGGGGCCGAGCCGGGTGCCGGCCTCCAGCACCCGGACGCCGGACGCGACGTCGCTGCCGCGGCGGCGGATGTGCGCGCCCGCGGCGACCGGGCGCAGCACCCGGACCTCCTCGTCCGGGACCGGCGCGGTCATCGCGGCGGCGGCCACCCCGGTGCCGGTGCCGCCGTCGGTCCACTCGACCGGGGCGACGGCCTGGGCGCCGGGCGGCATCGGGGCGCCGGTCATGATCCGGGCGGCCTGGCCGGGGCCGACCCTGGGCAGCGCGTCGGCACCGGCCGCGATGTCGCCGACCACCGAGAGCACCGACGGGTAGGTGTCGGTGGCGCCCTCGGTGTCGGCGGTGCGGACCGCGTAGCCGTCCATCGAGCTGTTGTCGAAGGGCGGCAGGTCGCCGTCGGCGACCACGTCCTCCTCGAGCCGGCAGCCGCGGGCCTCCAGCAGCTGGAGCTCGATCGCGGGCAGCGGGCCGACCGCGGCCAGCACGTCGGCGAGGTGCTCGTCCACCGTCCAGAGGCGGGGGGCCGCCGGGGCCGGGTCCGCTCCGGCGTCGCAGCAGGCGCTGGGCATGGTGCTGTGCTCGGTGGACCCGGTCATCGGCGGCTCGCTCCCTCGGTCGTGGTCCTGCGTCAGTCCTGCATCTCGGAGCCGACGAACTCCCGCAGCCAGGAGCGGAACTCCGGGCCCAGGTCCTCGCGTTCGGCGGCCAGACGGACGATAGCGCGCAGGTAGTCGGCGCGGTCGCCGGTGTCGTAGCGGCGGCCCTTGAAGAGCACGCCGTGCACCTGACCGCCGTCCGCCGCCTCGCGGTTGGTCAGCTCGCGCAGGGCATCGGTCAGTTGGATCTCGCCGCCGCGGCCGGGCGGGGTCTCCCGCAGCACGTCGAAGACCAGCGGGTCGAGGACGTAGCGGCCGATCACGGCGTAGCTCGACGGGGCCTCGCCGGGCTCGGGCTTCTCGACCAGGTCGGTCACCTGGAAGACGTCCTCGCCGAAGCCGTTCGCCTTGACGGCGGCGCAGCCGTAGAGGTGGATCTGGGAGGGGTCGACCTCCATCAGGGCGACGACCGAGCCGCCGAGCTGCTGCTGCACCTCGATCATCCGGGAGAGCAGCGGGTCGCGCGGGTCGATCAGGTCGTCGCCGAGCAGGACGGCGAAGGGCTGGCCGGCGACGTGCTGCTCGGCGACCGAGACGGCGTGGCCGAGGCCCTTCGGGTCGCCCTGGCGGACGTAGTGCATGTTGGCCAGCTCGACGGACTCGCGGACCCGGGCCAGGCGCTGCTCGTCGCCCTTGCGGACCAGCAGCTCCTCCAGCTCGTAGGCGCGGTCGAAGTGGTCCTCCAGGGCCCGCTTGTTGCGCCCGGTGACCATCAGTATGTCGGACAGGCCCGCGGCGGAGGCCTCCTCGACGACGTACTGGATCGCCGGCTTGTCGACGACCGGGAGCATCTCCTTCGGGGTGGCCTTGGTCGCCGGAAGGAAGCGGGTGCCCAGTCCGGCCGCGGGCACCACGGCCTTGGTCACCGGAACTCGGGGGTTGGTCGTCGTCATGCGTTCACCTTACTCAGGCACGTTTTCGCCCGGCCGAGTACGGGCGGACGGCTAGGACAGCACGTCGCTGGGCCCGGCCGCGGTGGCAGTCGTATGGGTCGCGACCGGCTGGGCGAACGGGTCCCGGCCGACACAGGCCGACACACTACCCGCCTTTTCCGTACGGTCACGTTCGGCATCCGTTCCGTGATCGGGCGTGCGAGCGGCCTGTTCGGAGCGGTCGGCGCGGGGCTCCCCGGACTCCCCGGGCGGCCGGGCCGAGAGCCGCCAGCAGTCGCCGCCGGCCGCCCGGGCCGCGGCGAGCGCCGTGTCGGCGGCGCGCAGCAGGACGGCCGCGTGGGTGCCGTTCTCGGGCAGCACGGCGATGCCGGCGGCGGCGGTCAGGCCGTTGCCGGCGGCGGGGCGGGACTCGCGCGGGCCGGAGGACCAGTCCAGCAGCAGGTGCCGGCGGACCGACCAGACCAGCCGCTCGGCGACCTGGGCGGCGCCCTCGGCGCCGGTGTCCGGCAGCACCACCAGGAACTCCTCGCCGCCGTAGCGGCCGAGGGTGTCGGCCCGGCGGATCTCCATCGCGAGCCGCTGGGCGAGGTCGCGCAGCACCGCGCCCGCCCGGCCCCGGCCGTGCTCGGCGACGACCGCGTCGAAGCCGCTGATGGCGAGCATCAGCACGGCGAGCGGGCGCGGGCCGTCGGCCTGTCCGGTGTGCTCGGCGCGGCGGGCCCGTTCGATCTCCCGGTCCAGGGTGAGCTGGAGGTGGCGGTAGTTCCACACGCCGGTGAGCGGGTCGCAGGAGGCGGTGCGCTCCAGGTCGGCGCAGCGCTCCTCCAGTTCGGCGATCCGCCCGCGCAGCCGCTGCGCCCCGGCGGCGGCCCGGGCCCGCTCCCGGCGGCCGCGCAGTCCGAGGGCGGTGGCGCCGGCCAGTGCGGGGACGCCGAGTGCGGCCAGGGCCTGGACCAGCAGCGGGGTGGTCAATGGGGGGTGCCCCTTCGCGTGTCAGGCTCTGCGCGTCGGCGGTGCGGAGGCCAGGAGGATCGGATGAACGAGGATCGGATGCCCAACGAGAAGAGCGGTCTGAGGACACGGCTGTTGTCGCGGCGGCGCGAACTGGCCGCCGAGGAGCGGGCGGCGGCGGCCGACGCGCTGGCCGGGCACGCCGGGGAGCTGGCCGCCCCCGGCGCCACGGTGGCCGCGTACGTCTCGGTGGGCGCCGAGCCCGGGACCCGGCCGCTGCTGGACGCGCTGCGGGCTCGCGGGGTCCGGGTGCTGCTGCCGGTGCTGCTGCCGGACAACGACCTGGACTGGGCCGCGTACGCGGGGCCGGACGCGCTGGCCCCGGCCGGGCGCGGGCTGCTGGAGCCGGTCGGTCCGCGGCTCGGCCCGGAGGCGGTCGCGCGGGCGGCGGTGGTGCTGCTGCCGGGCCTGGCGGTGGACCGCTCCGGGCTGCGGCTGGGCCGGGGCGGCGGCAGCTACGACCGGGTGCTGGCCCGGCTGGCGCGGGCGGGGGCACGGCCGGTGCTGGCGGTGCTGCTGTACGAGCACGAGCTGCTGGAGCGGGTGCCGGCCGAGCCGCACGACCGGCCGGTGGACCTGGCGGTGCTGCCCTCGGGGGTGCGCAGGCTCGGGTGAGACGGCGGCGGCCCCGCTCCCTCGGGGGGAACGGGGCCGCCGGTGTCCGGGCCGTACGGGCGTCAGCCGGTGGTGAGCACCAGCTTGTGCTTGGTGGCCTTCTCGACCGCGTCCGGCGTGTAGGCCCAGGTCAGCAGCTTGCCCTTGAGCCAGAGGTCGGTCTGGTCGTTGTAGTTGTCGTGGAAGGCGTGGCCGGAGGCGCCGCCGACGTTGACCCAGCGCGAGGAGTCGAGGTCGTTCAGGTCGACCACCATGCGCATCGACGGGATCCAGTCCACCTGGTAGCCGGCCGCCGCGTTCCAGCCGGCCGCGTCGACCGCCGCCGAGCCGCCGGAGAGCCGGTACGGGCCGCGGTTGAGCAGCTTGTGCACCGCGCCGGAGGCGATCGAGGAGTCGTCGGTGCCGAGGGTCTGCTCGCGCAGCTCCAGCTTGTGCAGGCGGCCCCAGCTCCAGGTGGAGACGTCCTTGCTGAGCAGCGAGGTCAGCTCCTGGCGGGCGTTCTTCATCGCCTCCTGGAGCAGGTTGTCCAGGCCCTTCTGCTCCTTGTGCTGGTCGTCGATGTACGTCCACCACGAGCTGTCGGGCTTCTCCAGCTGCTGGCGCACGACCTCGGTCCAGCGGTCGCCGCCGTCCGGCTGGGCCTTGCCCGGTTCGCGGGTGCCGCACTCGGTGACGATCTTGGTGGCGCTGTCCGGCTTGGTGGGGTCGTCCTGCTGGCGGACCAGCAGGCAGTTGTCCTTGGCCCGCAGGTCGGCCGGGAACTTCTGGCCGAAGGCGAGGATCAGCAGCTGGCGCCAGACGCCGTTGTAGTAGGCGGCGGCGGCCGAGTCGGCGTCCTGGTGGAAGTTCCAGTCCTTCAGCAGGTCCTGGGCCTCGCGCACGTACGGGTCGCTGACCGGCTGCTTGAGCAGCAGCGGGACCAGCGTCTTGGCCATCACGCTGGTGTTGTCCAGCTGGAGGGTCTGCATGTCGTCCGGCGAGATCTTGCCGTTGTTCTTGAGCAGGCCCTCGATCTGGTCGGTGATCTCCTTGGCGCGGGTGCCGTACTCCCAGTCCTTGGTGAGGTTGTACTTGTAGCTCGGGTCCACCACGGCCTGGTTGGCGGTGACGATGTAGCCCGCCGAGGGGTTGAGGCTCCACGGCAGCGCGTTGAAGGGGATCGGGTCCTTCCACTGGTACGCGGAGTCCCAGCCCAGCGCCGGGAGGGTGCCGTCGCCCTTGCCGCGGACCGGGATGGTGCCCGGAGCCTGGTAGCCGATGTTCTTGGCGTCGGCGTAGATCAGGTTCTGCGCGGGGACGGTGAAGTCCTTGGCGGCGGCGCGGAACTCGTCCCAGTTCTTCGCCTTGTCCAGCTCGAAGACGGCGTCCATGGTCTTGCCGGGGCTGAGCGCCGTCCACTGCAGGGCGACGCCGTAGCCGCTGGTGCCGCGGTCCGGGGCGGAGGGGCCGTTGGGGGCGTACTTGCCGACGTTCTGCTGCTCGGTGCTCTGGTCGGAGATGAGCGGGGCGCCGGTCTGGGTGGTGCGGACGGTGATGGTGCGGTCCTCCCCGCCGGCGACCTTGATGGTCTCCTTGCGGAGGTCGAACTTCACGTCCTTGCCGTCCACCTGGTAGGTCTCCGGGCCGGTGACCTTCTCCAGGAAGAGGTCGGTGACGTCGGCGCCGAGGTTGGTGAAGCCCCAGGCGATGTCCTTGTTGTGGCCGATGACCACGCCGGGCATGCCCGCGAAGGTGAAGCCGGAGACGTCGAACTGGCAGGCCGGGGAGCTGGTCCGGCAGTGCAGGCCCATCTGGTACCAGACCGAGGGCAGGCCGGGGCCCAGGTGCGGGTCGTTGGCCAGCAGCGGCTTGCCGGTGGTGGTGTGCGAGCCCGCGACCACCCAGGAGTTGGAACCGATGCCCTGGCCGGGGCGGCCGAGCAGCTGCGGCATCGCGTCGACCCGGTCCGTCAGGCTCTGCAGCATCGCCTTGGTGGTGGCCGCGCCCTGGGCGGTGGCGGCCGTTCCGGCGGGCGTGCCGGACTGCGGGGAGCCGTCCGCGGGGCGGTAGTTGTCGCCGGTCACCGCGCCGGTCTTCACGATGGTGCCGTTGCGGGCGTACGGGTAGTCCGGGTACAGCTCGGCGATCTTGTCCGGGCCGAAGTCCTGGGCCAGCAGCGAGCGGTCGATCTCCTCCTGGAGGTTCCCGGAGAGGTTCCAGGCCATCGCCTTGAGCCAGGCCACCGAGTCGACCGGGGACCACTGCTCGGGCCGGTAGCCGCCGTTGACGACGCCGAGCAGGCCGTACTCCAGCGAGGCCTTCGCGCCGCCGGGGTGCTCGGAGAGCCAGGCGTTCACACCGTCCGAGTAGGCCTGGAGGTACTTCTTGGTCTCCGGCGAGAGCTTGGTGTCGAACTCCTTCTGCGCCACCTGCCGCCAGCCCATGGTGCGGATGAAGGTGTCGGTGTCGACCTGGCTGTCGCCGAACATCTCGGAGAGCCGGCCGGCGGTGATGTGCCGGCGGACGTCCATCTCCCAGAAACGGTCCTGCGCCTGGACGTAGCCCTGGGCGCGGAACAGGTCCTCGTCGGTGTCGGCGTACAGCTGCGGGATGCCGTTCGCGTCCCGCTTGACGTCGACGGGCGCGCTCAGGCCCGCGACCTTCACGCTGCCGTCGACCTCCGGGAAGGAGGCGCGGACCGCGGAGACCCCGCGGTAGCCGCCGTAGCCGGCACCGGCCACCAACAGCACGACCAGCACGATCACGATCAGACGGGCGCGCCGGAACTTCTTCGAGCGGGGCATCTGGGTCCTTGCGGTCCTGACTTCGGGGCGGGCGGGCGTGTCCAGGGCCTGCGGCCGTGACAGGGCACCACATTAGGCCGAGTCGGCCGGGCACCGTGAACGGGGGACCAAGCTAAAGATATGGCAAAATGTTAGACTGCGTAACGATCCGCAAGGGGAGCATTGACGACTTCTTAACGGGTCACCCCACAGCACCACCAGACACCCCGTCCGCCCCTGCCTGCCCGAGGTGCCCCTGCGTGAACATCTCCCATCTGAACCAGCTCCTGCTCGAGTCCTCCGTGATCCTGCTGTTCGCGGTGGGCGCCGTACGACTCTCCACCCGATCAGGGCTGCCCAGCCTGCTGATCTATCTGGGGATCGGCGTGGCGCTGGGCCAGAACGGGATCGGTGTCACGTTCAACAACGCGGAGCTCACCCAGGTGCTCGGCTACGCGGCGCTCGTGGTGATCCTGGCCGAGGGCGGCCTCAAGACCAGCTGGCGCGAGATCAAGCCCGTGATGCCCGCCGCGACCGTGCTCGCCACCCTCGGCGTCGGCGTCAGCGTGTTCGCCACCGCGGCCGGCGCCCACTGGCTGGTCGGCCTGGACTGGCGCACCTCGCTGCTGCTCGGCGCCATCGTCTCCTCGACCGACGCGGCCGCCGTCTTCTCCGTACTGCGGATGGTCCCGCTGCCGCACCGGCTCACCGGCCTGCTGGAGGCCGAGTCCGGCTTCAACGACGCGCCCGTGGTCATCCTGGTCGTCGCCTTCGCCACCACCGGGGAACTGGACTCCTGGTACGTCCTGATCGGCACGATCGTCGCCGAGCTGGCCATCGGCGCCGTCATAGGCCTGGCCGTCGGCAAGATAGGGGCCTACGGGCTCAAGCACGTCGCCCTGCCCTCCTCGGGCCTCTACCCGATCGCCGTGATGGCGCTCACCGTGCTCGCGTACGCCGGCGGCGCGCTGCTGCACGGCTCCGGCTTCCTCGCCGTCTACATCAGCGCGGTGATCCTCGGGAACTCCAAGCTGCCGCACGGCCCGGCCGTCCGCGGCTTCGCCGACGGGCTCGCGTGGATCGGGCAGATCGGCATGTTCGTGCTGCTCGGGCTGCTCGTCACGCCCGAGACCATGGGCGACGCGGTGGTGCCCGCGCTGGTGATCGGCGGGGTGCTGGTGTTCCTGGCCCGGCCGCTGTCGGTGATGGTCTCGCTGACCCCCTTCAAGGTGCCGGCCCGCGAGCAGGCGCTGCTGAGCTGGGCCGGGCTGCGCGGGGCGGTGCCCATCGTGCTGGCCACCATCCCGGTGGTGTCCGGCGCGCACCGGGCCGAGGACGTCTTCAACATCGTCTTCATCCTGGTCGTCGTCTTCACCCTGCTCCAGGGGCCGACCCTGCCCTGGGTGGCCAAGCGGCTACGGATCGACGAGGGCGACATGGGCCAGGACCTGGGCATCGAGTCCGCCCCGCTGGAGAAGCTGCACGGACACCTGCTGTCGGTCGCGCTCTCCCCCACCTCGAAGATGTCCGGCGTGGAGATCAGCGAACTGCGGCTGCCCAAGGGGGCCGCGGTCACCCTGGTCGTGCGCGAGGGGAACTCCTTCGTACCGGACAAGGCGACGGTGCTGCGGGCCGGCGACGAACTGCTGGTGGTCACCACGGACGAGGTCGGCGAGGCCGCCGAACGGCGGCTGCGGGCCGTGGACAAGGGCGGCAAGCTCGCGGGGTGGCTGAACGGGCGGTGACGGGCGCCGGGCCCGCCCCGGCCCAGGGGGCCCGGACGGGCCTGCGGGCCCGCCCCGGTCCGTCCCGGCTCTCCTCGGTCCGCCTTGGTCCGGGGGCCCTGACGGGCCTGCGGGCCGGGGTGGGCTGGCGGTGTCTACGCGCGTAACTGTATGCTGGTTCGACCACGCCGTATAACCACCGCTAGACCACCCCAGCATCTGCCTGACGCAGAGTTGGCGCGACCGCTCGGCGGCCGCGGTCCGGCCCCCGGCCACCACGCCGGACCGACCCGGTATCTACCCCGGTCGACGCGCGAGAGGACGACTCTCGGCGCCGTCGGGGCCACACCATGCCCTGCCGCGCTACCAGGCAGCAGGAAGGACCGACCGTGACGGCGCGCCGAACGGTCGACACCGCCGCGCACCCCGCGGCCACCCCCGCAGCTCCCGCCCCCGCCCGCGTCGGGTACGGCGAGCTGCTGCGCACACCCGGGGCCTGGACGTTCCTGTCCCCCGCCCTCGTCGCGCGACTGCCGTACGCGATGCTCAGCATGGGCATCCTGCTGCTCGTCACGCAGACCCACGGCTCGTACGGCACCGCCGGTACGGTCACCGCGGTCGCCGCCGTCGCCCAGGCCCTGATCGGGCCGCAGACCGGGCGGCTCGCCGACCGCTACGGCCAGGCCTCGGTGCTCGTCCCGACCGTCCTGGTGCACGCCGTCTCGGTCGGCGTGCTGATCGCCCTCGCGCTCGGCCACGCGCCCGCCTGGAGCCTGTTCCTGGCCGCCGTGCCGGCCGGTGCGAGCGTGCCGCAGGTCGGCGCGATGGTCCGGGCCCGCTGGGTCGCCAGGTTCACCGCCGACGGCGCCTCCGACGCCTCCGCGGCCCGGGTGAGCACCGCCTTCGCCTTCGAGTCCGTGACGGACGAGTTCACCTTCGTGATCGGCCCGATCCTGGCCTCCGGCATCGCCGCCCTCGCCAACCCGGCCACCGCCCTGGTCGCCGAGGCCGCGCTGACCCTCGTCGGCGGCCTGGCCTTCGCCGCCCAGCGGGGCACCGCCCCGGCCCGGATCGTGCCGCAGCCCGGCACCAGGCGCGCCTCGGCGCTCGCCTCCCCCGGCGTCCGGCTGCTGGCCGGGACCTTCCTCGGGGTCGGCGCGGTGTTCGGCGGCATGCAGGTCTCGGTGAACGCCTTCGCCGACTCGGTCGGGCAGCACGACGCCGGCGGCACCGTGTACGGGATCTTCGCCGGCGGCTCCATGCTGGCCGGCGTGCTGTACGGCGTGATCGCCTGGCGGCGGCCGGTGCAGCAGCGGATGCTGTTCAGCTACGCGCTGCTGGTGCTGGGCTGCTCGGTGCTGTGGGCGATGCCCAACCTGGTCGCGCTGACCGTCGCCGGGCTGGTCTGCGGGCTGGCCATCGCGCCGACCCTGATCAGCGGCTACACCCTGGTCGAGACGCTGGTCGCGGACGGGGCCAAGACCGAGGCCTTCACCTGGCTGACCGGCGCCATCGGGCTGGGGCTGGCGGTCGGCTCGATGGCGGCCGGCCGGCTGATCGACGGGCACGGGCCCTCCACCGGGTTCCTGGTGCCGGTGGTCGGGGCCGGGCTCGGACTGGTCGTGCTGGCCTCGCTGCGGCACCTGCTGGTGGCGCCGCGGGGCGAGGAGACCGCCGCTGCGGGGACCGCGGAGGGCGGGCGTCCGATGCAGCTGGCGGGTGTCGCCGAGGGCTGAGCGGGGCGGCGGCCGGGGGCCGGGCCTCCGGCCGCCCGGGGCCGAGCCGACGGCGGCCGGAGGCTGCGCGGGTGTCGTCCGGGAACCGGGCCGACGGCGGCCGACGGGTGCTCCGGGGCCGATCTCACACCGGGGTCGCTGGACTGATCCCGCGGAATGCCGCATCATTGACCATCGTTAGCACTCATCAGGCGAGAGTGCCAGGAGGAAGACAAGTGCCCACGTACCAGTACCAGTGCACCGAGTGCGGCAACGGCCTGGAGGCGGTGCAGAAGTTCACCGACGAGGCGCTGACCACGTGCCCCGACTGCCAGGGACGGCTCCGCAAGGTCTTCTCGGCCGTGGGCGTCGTGTTCAAGGGCTCCGGCTTCTACCGGACCGACAGCCGTTCGTCCTCCAGCAGCTCGGTGGGCGCCGGGTCGTCGTCGACCCCCTCGACGTCGTCCACCGCGTCCACGTCCTCCTCGTCGACGTCGTCGGGCTCCGGCTCCTCGACCTCGTCCAGCCCGGCTCCGGCCGCGAGCTGATCCCGGCGCCGGGCACCATCGGCCCGGACGGCCCGTAGACCAGGGAAAGGCCCGTCGACCCCGCTTCCACGCGGGGCGGCGGGCCTTTTCGCATGCCCGCCCGGGCGCCCTGTCACCCCGGAGGGGTCGACCTCACTCCGGCGAGTGAACGAAGTTGTCCACAGGGGCGAGTTGTCCACAGGCCTGGGGAAAGGGCTTTCCGAGTTCGCCGGAAACGCCCATCGTGTGGGCATCCGGTCGGTCCGCGAGGGGCCGGCCCGCCGACACCCCGGAGGTGCGTCGATGACGACCGCGAGCTTCTCCCTCCCCCTGCCGCTGCCGCTGCCCGCACCCGCCGTGCCGCCCCGGCAGGAGCTGCCGAGCTTCCCGCCGATCCGGCGCGGGTGCGGCGGGTGGCACCGCTGGCGCAGTGCGGTGCGGCGGCGGGCCGCCGTGCCCGTCCTGGTGCTGCTCGCGGTGGCGTCGGCGCTGGCACTGGGGCCCGCGCGGGCCGGGCTGCCGCCACCCCAGGGAGGCGCACTGGGCCGGACGGGTTGTCAGTCCGGGGCTGCGGAAGATCACCCGTAACCGGGAGGCGACTTCGTCGTTCGAGGCGGCATGAAAGGCTTCAAGGAATTCCTGCTGCGTGGAAACGTCGTCGAACTCGCCGTCGCCGTGGTCATCGGCGCGGCTTTCACCAACATCGTCAACGCCTTCGTCAAAGGCGTGATCAATCCGATCGTCGGCGTCTTCGGGACCAAGGACCTCGCGTCCTACAGTTCCTGCCTCAAGGGGCCCTGCGAGGTGAGCCCGACCGGTGAGGTCACGTCCGGGATCCTCATCCTGTGGGGATCGGTGCTCAGCGCCGTGCTCCAGTTCCTGATCACCGCGGCGGTCGTCTACTTCGCCCTGATCGTGCCCATGAACAGGCTGGCGGCCCACCGCAAGAGCCTCGCCGAGGAGGCGGCGGAGGCCGAGGCCAAGGAGGTCCAACTGCTGACCGAGATCCGCGACGCACTGGTCGCGCCGCTGCGCTGACCGGCGGGCGCCGTTCGGCCCCGGTCCCCGCTCCCCCGTCCCCGTTCCTCAGTCCCCGTGGTGCGGCGGGCGCTGGCTCAGGTACCAGTCCAGCCCCCGTCCACCGCTCTCCCCCGCCCCGGGGCGGCCGCCCCAGCCGGCGTCGGTGTCGTCCCCGGACTGCTGGTCCAACGGGTCCCGGAAGACCAGCCGGGCCTTCGCGGCCGCGGCCTTCCGGAGCTCCTGCTCCTGTTCCCCGCCCTGCTCCCGGTCCTTTTCCTGCCCCTGCTCGCTCACGCCGTCCACTCCGTCCGCTCGTCCCTTTCCTCCAGCCTAAGAGCCCCGTGGCACGCCTCGGGCCCCGGTGCGGGGCGCTCCGCACCAGGGCCCGATGAGGGCGGGTCCAGGCAGCCTGCCGGGAGGCTTCCCCGGCGGCCTCTCAGGCGGCTTCCTCAGGCGGCTTTCCCGGCGGCCTCTCAGGCGGCTTCGAAGCCCGCGTGGTCCGCGATCTTCTTCAGCTCGGCCAGCGCGTGCTTCTCGATCTGGCGGATCCGCTCGCGGGTGAGGCCGTGCTGCTTGCCCACCTCGGTGAGGGTGCGCTCGCGGCCGTCCTCCATCCCGTAGCGGGAGCGGATGATCGAGGCGGTGCGGTCGTCCAACCGCCCGATCAGGCCGTCCAGTTCCTCCCTGCGGAGCATGACCATCACGGCGTCCTCGGGGGACGTGGCCCCGGTGTCCTCGACGAGGTCGCCGAACTGGGTCTCGCCCTCGTCGTCGACCGACATGTTGAGGCTGACCGGGTCGCGCGCCCAGTCCAGCACGTCCTTGATCCGGGCCTCGGTGGTGTCCAGCTCGGCCGCGATCTCGGCCGGCTCCGCCTCGCGGCCCAGCTCCTTGGACTTCTCCCGCTGCACCCGCCGGATCCGCCCGAGCTCCTCCACCAGGTGCACGGGCAGCCGGATGGTGCGGGACTGGTCGGCGATGGACCGGGTGATCGCCTGCCGGATCCACCACGTCGCGTACGTGGAGAACTTGAAGCCCTTGGCGTAGTCGAACTTCTCGACGGCGCGCACCAGGCCCGCGTTGCCCTCCTGGATGAGGTCCAGCAGCGGCAGGCCGCTGCGCGGGTAGCGGCGGGCGACGGCGACCACGAGCCGGAGGTTGGAGCGGATGAAGACGTCCTTGGCGCGCTCGGCGTCGGCGGCTATCGCCTCCAGCTCCTCGCGCGTGACGCCGTCGGGGAGTTCGCCCTCGTCCAGCATGTGCTGGGCGTACACCCCGGCCTCGATCCGCAGCGAGAGCTCGACCTCCTCGGCGGCATCGAGCAGGGGTGTCCTGGCGATCTCGTCGAGGTACATGCCGACCAGGTCGCGGTCGGCCTCGAGGTTGGTCGGGCGGGCCGCGCGACTCCGGTCGGCCCTGTCGCGAACGACGGCACGGGTGGCCATGCTTGCTCCCTTTGCTGGTGTTGCCGAGGTCTGCCTGCCTGCCTCGTGAGGGCAAGAAATGCGGGCCCCTCGGGGCCTCACACGTAACGATCCAACGAACAGATTCCGGACAACATTCCCAAGTCACTCAGATTCTTCCCGGCGATGCAGTATCCTGCCGGTTTTCACCCCGGTTCTGGACACTGGGTGACCGGTCGGGCACTTCCCGTGTCATCGGGTGACCGCTCCGGGAGTGTTTTCTTCACTCGACCCTCACGCGGCCACCGCCCACCCGTTGAACCCGCGAACGGCCGCCGACGTTCCCCGCGCACCCCGCCGTCCGTCCCGGCCCACACCCCGGCGCACGCAGGTCCTCCGCACAAACGATGCCGAATCGCTATCACTCCGGCCCTTGCTCGGCACGGGACACTGGGAAGGTGTCAGCCATGCACCTGACCAACAGCACGACCATCCTCACTGCGCGTAATCGCAGTCTCCTTCGGGACGCCGCGCTCGCGCTGGGCTGTGCCGCGCTGTTCGGCCTGCTGGCGGCCCTGGTCACCGGCCAATGGCGCCCGCTCGCCCGCTTCGACCAGGAGTGGATCGGCGAACTGCACACCTACGCCCGGGAGCACCGGATCTGGACCGCCTCGGTGCAGACGCTCTCCGACATCGGCGGCACCGTCACGATGCGTACGCTTCTCGGAATCGCCGCCGGGTGGCTCTGGTTGATCGGCGCCCGGGTGCTGGCCGGCTGGGTGGCCGCCCAGGCCCTCGTCGGCTGGGGCGTCCTGTGGGCGCTGAAGCTGTCCTTCGACCGCGCCCGCCCCTCCTTCACCGATCCGGTCTCGCACGCCGGCGGGCCGTCCTTCCCCTCCGGGCACGCCATGGCCTCGGCGATCACCTGCGCCGTCCTGGTCGGCCTGCTCTGGTACCGGGTCCGTCGGCGCGGCCGGACCGCCGCCTGCCTGGTGGCCGCGGCGACGGTGCTGACCATCGGCTGGACCCGGGTCGCGCTCGGCGTGCACTGGCCCAGCGACGTGCTGGCCGGCTGGCTGGCCGCCGGGATCGTGCTGGGCACCGTGACCGCCGTGATCCAGGTGTGGCGCCCCGGCGCGCTGGCCCAGGACGTACGGCGGGTCAACTGGCGTACCAGGCCCCGGGTGCAGCGGGTCCTCGTGTCGGCCGGGCACCCCTCGGGCACCGCCGCCCCGCTGGACGAGGACGGACCGCACGGCGCGCGGGAAGGAGCCCCGGGCGAACCGGTGGACCCGGCCGACCCCGCCGACCGGCCGGACGAGGCCGTGCGCTGAGGCGCCGTCACCCCGCTGACCCGCCCTCGCCGCCCCGTTACTCCGACGCCGGCCGAGAGCCGTCGCGCTAGGTTGGCGGCCATGTCCGACACCCCTGCCCCCACCGCTCCCACGGCTCCCAACGCCCCCACCGCACCGGACGGTTACCCCGGGCGCCCGCTGCGGATCGCCACCGTCCAGGCCCAGGCCGTGGCCGGTGACATACCGGCCAACGCCGCCCAGGCCGCCGGACTGATCCGCGAGGCCGCCCGGGCCGGCGCCCGGCTGGTGCTGTTCGCGGAGAAGTTCCTCTCCGGCTACGAGCCCGAGCTGATCAGCGCCGACCCCGTCAGGTACGCGGTCCAGCCCGGCGATCCGCGGCTCGCGCCGATCGCCGAGGCCTGCCGCGAGACCGGCACCGCCGCGATCGTCGGCGCCGCCGTACGGGACGGCGCCGACCTGCGCGTCTCCGCCCTCGTCCTCGGCCCGGACGGCGGCTTCGTCACCCGCTACGACAAGCAGCACCTGTTCAAGAGCGAACGCGAGCACTACCGCCCCGGAACGGCCGGCTGCACCCTGGAACTGGACGGCTGGCGGCTCGGCCTCGGCGTCTGCTACGACTCCGGGTTCCCCGAGCACGCCCGCGCCGCAGCGCTCGACGGCTGCCACGCCTACCTGGTCGGCGCGCTGTTCAGCATGGGCCACGGCCACCACGAGTCCCGCACCTGGTTCCCGGCCCGCGCGCTCGACAACACCCTCTACACGGTGCTCGCCAACCACGTCGGCCGCACCGGCGGCTGGCACACCTGCGGCGGCAGCGCGGTCTGGGGCCCCGACGGCCGGCTGCTCGCCGAGGCGGGCGAGGACCGGCGCGAACTCGTCGTCGTCGACCTCGACCCGGACGTCCTGCGCACCACCCGCGAGACCGAGACCCTCCTCGCCGACCTCGCCCTCACCACGGGCCGGCCGCCCGCGCCCCGGACCCGCTTCACCCTGGCCTGAGCACCCCGCCGGGCCGGCCCCCCGGCAGCCGGCAGCCGGGCACCCGGCTGCCACCCAGGTCAGGAGGCCCGCATCGCCGCCACCGCGCTCATCCGCCCGACCCGGCGGGCCGGGAGCACCGCGGCGGCCAGGCCGACCAGGACGGTCAGGCCCAGGGCGGCCAGCACCGGCAGGACCGGCGGGGTGCCGACCGTCCCCACCGTCGAGGTGATCGAGCGGGCGGCCGCCCAGCCGTAGGCGGCCCCCAGGCCCGTCCCGACCAGGGCGCCGGCCAGCGAGAGCAGCAGCGCCTCCAGGGTGAGCATCCGGCGGAGCTGTTCGCGGGACATCCCGATCGCGCGCAGCATGCCGATCTCGCGGGAGCGTTCGCTGATGCTGAGCATCAGGGTGGCGGCGACGCCGAGGCCGGCGATGGCGACGGAGAAGGACAGCAGGGCCATGCTGATGGTCTTCAGCCGGTCCAGCAGGGAGCGCAGGGTGTCCGCCTGGGCGGCCGTGTCGGCGACGGTCACCTGCGGGTGGTCGGCGAGGGCGTGGTCCAGGGCGCGGCGGGCGGTCGGCCGGTCCTCGCCGGCGGCCGGGCTGATCCAGGCCGTGGTGACGGGCGCGCCGGGGGCGAGGCGGTCCAGGGTCGCGGGCGCCACCAGCAGGGTGGCGCCGCTCTGCAGGGTGAACGGCAGGCTGCTGCGGCCGGGTTGGAGCCGCAGCTCGACGCCGCCGACCCGGCGCACCCCGGTGTCGCCGAGCCCGCTCAGCGCGCCGCCCTCGGTGAGCGCGCGGGCCCGGTCCACGTCGTCCGTCGAGGAGTTGAGCCGGGTGGCGTCGACGGCGGCGACCACGGTGGGCCGGCCGTCGAGGTCGACGGTGGCGGACCGGACCGGGGTCACGGTCAGTCCGTGCTCGGCGCCGAGCGCGCCGAGCGCCCCGGCGGGCAGGGCGCCGCCGCCGGTGGCGGCCGCCGAGAAGACCCCCGGCTGGCGCGCGGACACCACGGGCACCAGCGACTGGGAGGTGATGTCCAGCGCGGTGACCGCGCCGACCATCACGGTGACGCCGAGCAGCAGCGCCGAGCCGGTGGCCCCGGTGCGGCCCGGGTTGAGCCGAAGCTGCTGGGTGGCGAGCCGCCCGGCCGTACCGCCGAGCTTCCGGGCGGGCCGGCCGAGCACGGCGACGACGGCGGGCAGCACCCGGTGGGAGAGCCGCAGCACCCCGAAGAAGTTGGCGATGGCGCCGACGGTGACGGCGAGCAGCGACAGCGGCGGCGGGGCCACCGCCCCGGCCACCAGCAGCGCGGTGCCCGCGACCAGCAGTCCGGTGGTCCACACCGCGGCCCGCACCCGGGCCGCCCCGTCGGCCGGCGCGGGGGTGCCGCCGAGCGCGGCGATCGGCGGCACGGCCGCGGCGGCCTTCGCCGGGCCGCGGACGGCCAGCAGGGTCAGCAGCACGCCGAACAGCCCGGCCAGCAGGCAGGTCAGCGGGGAGGGCAGCAGTGACAGGTGCACCGGGCCGAGGTCGAGCCCGCCGACCACGGCGGTGCCGGCCGCGCCGAGGGCGACGCCCAGCAGCACTCCCGTCGCCGAGGCGCCCACCCCGAGCAGCAGCCCCTGGCGGCGGATCAGCCGGCGCAGCTGCTGCCGGTCGGCGCCCACGCAGCGCAGCAGGGCGAGCTGGCGGGTCCGCTGGGCGAGCACCACGGTGAAGGTGTTGCCGACCACCATCCGCGCCACCGCGAGGGCGATCAGGACGAAGGAGAGCGAGGCGATCAGCACCATGCCGTACAGGGTGCTGCTCTGCCGGGTCGCCTCGTTGACCGAGGCCTCGTGGGTGTGCACCTGGACGTCGGCGCCGAGGGCGGCGCGCAGGGCTTCGACGGTCCCGGTCCGGGAAACGCCGGGGGCGACCCGGACGTCGAGCCGGTCGGTGACGGCGCCGGCCGCGTAGCCGGCGACCGCGTCCGCCGGGACGCCGATGATCGGGACCCCGGCGAGGCTCGGGGCGCCCCGCTCGTCCAGGGTGCCCACCAGCCGGGCGGTGGCGGTGGTGCCGTCGGCCCGGGCCAGGTGCACCTCGGCGCCCACGGCGGCGTCCAGCCGGTGCGCGGTTCCGGTGTCGAGCAGCACCTCGCCGGGTCCGGCGGGCCAGCGGCCGTCCTTGAGCAGCTGCCAGCGCAGCGCCGGGTCCTCGGCGACGGCGCTGACCGCGGCGGTGCGGTCGAGCGGCCGCCCGTCGGCGGCCAGCACGCCGCCCTTGCCGGTCAGCCGCGGCGCCACCGCGGCCACCCCGGCGGTCTGCCGCACCCGCTCCGTCGCCGCCGCGTCCAGACCGCCGGCCGCGGTCTTCCCGGTCACCTGGATGTCTCCGGGCCCGACCTCGGCGGCCGCGGTCTGGCTGAAGGAGTCGACCAGTGCCCCGCTGCCGCTGACGGAGGCGATCAGGAAGGCCACCCCGAGCGCGATCGCGGCCCCGCTCAGGAGCAGTTGGCGCAGTTGGCCGCGCAGTTCGGCCACGGTGTATCGGTACGTCGTCATGGTTCCCCGGCTCGTCCACCCTGGCCGGTACGGTGCTCCGGCAGGGGTCTCGACGAGCCTAGGAGCGGAGCGGCCGCGGGCCATCGGCACGAGGTCTGCTTCATGATCAATCCGTGGGCGGACGGTCTCCCGCCCCCTCCTCCTCCCGGAGAGGTACGCCGCCCCTGACACCGTCAGCCCCGGGAACGCCGAGGGCCCCGGACCGGTCGGGCACCGCCGGAAAGCGGCACAGGCCCCCCGCCCGACATGGGCGGAGGGCCTGTGACCTGCGTGTTCGTTGTGCCCCAGGCAGGATTCGAACCTGCGACACCGGCTTTAGGAGAGCCGTGCTCTATCCCCTGAGCTACTGAGGCGGGGCCCGCGTGCTGCCGGGCCGTTCACAGCGTACCGGATCGGGGCTGGGGCTCGGGGTGCGTCCTGTGGATCTTGTCGGATCGGGCCGCGGCGGCGCGGACCGGGCGGGATCCGCGGGTGGCGCCGCACGGCGGCGGAGGGGGTGCGGGTGGCCGACGGCGCGTCAGGGCGGGTCAAGTAGCCTGCCGGGCAGGGCGGGATCCGCCCCGGCGCGTCGCGTGAAGGAGACGAAGGACTCGATGAGACCTGCTGTGCGCCCGGTGGGCCGGCTGTTGGGGCAGGTGTGGGTGTGGCCCGCGCTGGTCATGCTGGCGGTGGGCGGGTACCGGCTGGGAACGCCGGACCTGTGGCGGGACGAGATGGCGACCTGGACGGTCTCCACCCGCTCGCTGGGCGACCTGCTGCGACTGCTCCAGCACGTGGACGCCAGCAACGGCGCGTACTACCTGCTGATGCACGGCTGGACGGCGGTGTTCGGCGACTCGACGCTCTCCCTGCGAATACCCTCCGTGCTGGCGATGGCCGGGGCGGCGGCGCTGGTGGCGCTCACCGCCCGACGGCTGTTCGGCAGCAAGGTGGCGGCGGTCGGCGCCGGGCTGCTGCTCGCGGTGCCCCCGGAGATCTCCCGGTACGCCCAGGAGGCGCGCTCCTACGCGCTGGTGACCTGCGCGATCGCGGCGGCCTCGTACTTCCTGCTGCGGGCCCTGGAGCGGCCGACCTGGCGGCGCTGGGCGCCGTACTGCGTGGCCATGGCGCTGGCCGGCGCCGGGCACCTCGTCTCCTTCAGCACCGTCGCCGGGCAGCTGGGGCTCCTGGCGCTGCACCTGTGGCGCACCCGTCCGGCGGCGGATCGGCGGCTGCTGTGGCAGTACCCGCTGGCGGTCGCCGTGGCGGCGCTGCCGGTGCTGCCGGTGGTGCTCCTGGGCAGCCGGCAGTCGGACCGGCAGCTGGGCTGGATACCGACCCCCTCCCTGCGCGGCCTCGCCTACTTCGGCGAGCGCCTCTTCGGCTCGGACCTCGTCTTCTACGCCTTCGTCCCGCTGGCGCTGCTGGCACTGGCACTGCCCGGCCGACGGATCCAGGCCTGGCAGGCGCTCCTGCTCGCGGAGCTGCCGGTGGTGGGCGTCTGGCTGGTGTCCCGGCTGACCGACACCTCGTACTTCCTCGGGCGGTACCTGCTGTTCACGGTGCCCGCCTGGGCGGTGCTGGCCGGCGGCGGCGCCGCGGCGGTGTACGGCGCGGTGGCGGCCCTGGCCCGACGGCGCGGCCGGGCGCCCCGGGGGGCCGTCGCGGTGGCCGGGCTGCTGACGGTCGGGCTGCTCGCGGCGCCGGCCGTGGTCGCGCTGCCGAAGCAGCCCGAGATCCGGTACGCGGACTCGCACAACGGCTCGGAGGAGCCGTTCAAGGCGGCGGCCCGGGAGATAGCGGCCGGCTACCGCACCGGGGACGGGATGGCGGCCCCGCTGGGCGACCAGTCCTGGGCGATGGCCTGGCCGGGCGTCAGCTACTACCTGCCCCAGGACGTCGTCCCCTTCCCGGTCTTCGTCGCGCAGAGCGCAGACGACGCCGAGGACCTCTCCCCGACGCCCTGCCCGCAGCCGGCGGACTGCCTGGGCGGGGTGTCCCGGATATGGCTGCTGGTCCTCGGCGACACCGAGGACCCGCTGGGCGCGATGCCGACCGACCAGGCGCAGGTGCTCCGCACCCAGTACGGCGACCCGGACCGGGTGACGCCGCTCGGCGGCCTCACGCTCGCGCTGCTCGACCGGGACGTGTAGGGGCGAAGAAGAAAAGGGAGAAGGGGAGCCGGTGCGGACCGGCTCCCCTTCTCCCTTTCCCCGTTCGGCGGCTCAGCGCCTCAACGCTTCAGCCGCTCGGCGCCTCACAGCGTGCGCAGCAGCCGGGACTGGATGGACGGCGGGTTCAGGTCGGCCTGGAGGGCCACCGGGACCTCCGCCTTGTCCTCGCCCGCGCCCACCCGCAGCGTGCCGACCTCCGTGCCGGCCAGCGCGCGGTGGCCGATCTTCGAGGTGTCCAGGGTGACCGTGCCGGAGATGCCGGGGAAGCCCGCCACCACCAGGTCCTTGGTCGCGACGACCGCGACCTTGCCGCCGATCCCGTCGTCCACCGAGCCGACGACGTCGCCCTTCTTCACCACGGTCTGGCCGGTCACGCCGTTCTGCGCGGCCTGGATCTGCTTGCCGCTGACCTTCAGCACGGTCGGCAGGATGCCGTCGCCCGGGTTGGGCGAGGTGGCCTGCTGGCCCAGCGTGACGCCGAGGATCAGCCGCTGCACGCCGCCGATCTCCTTATAGGCGGCCCACATCAGGCAGCCGCCGGCCGGGGTGCTGGAACCGGTCTTGACGCCGATGACGCCGGTCTTCGGGTTGATCAGGTTGTTGGTGTTGGAGATCTTCACGTTGTTGAAGTTGGTCTCCGGGGTGGAGACGATCTGCCGGAAGATCTCGTCCTGCATGACCTGCTCGGCCAGCTTCAGCTGGTCCTTGGCGGTGGACTTGGTGTCCGCGCTGAAACCCGCCGGGTCGGCGTAGATGGTGTTGGTCATGCCGAACTTGGTCGCGGTGTCGTTCATCAGCTTGACGAACGCGTCCTCGGAGCCGGAGTGGAAGCGGGCGAGCAGCCGGGCCACGTTGTTGGCCGAGGGCAGCATCAGCAGTTCCAGCGCCTGGTACTCGGTGATGACCTGGCCCTCGGTGAGCGTCACCCGGGACTCGTCGACGTTGCCGGACTCCTGCGCGGCCTGCTTGTCGACGGTGATCTTCGGACCGCTCTCCCCCTTCTTCAGGGGGAACTTCTGGAGGATCAGGTAGGCGTTCATCACCTTGGTGACGCTGGCGATCGAGGACGGCGTCTCCTGGCCCGAGCTGCCGAGGCTGCCGACGCCGACCACCTCGGCGGCGGACTGGCCCTTGGCCGGCCAGGCGAGGTCGAGCACGTCGCCGGAGAAGCTGTAGCTGCCCGCGGCGGTCATCTTCAGCTTGGGGTCCGGCAGCGGGCGCAGCAGCTGGGCCACCGCGAGCGCGCCGAGCACCACGGCGAGGAAGACCGTCCAGATGGTCACCCGCTTGAGGGCGCGCCGCAGCGGCGAGACCGGGCGGGCGTTGAGGGAGGCCAGGACCTCCATCGCCTCGGCGGTGTTCTCCGGCGACGGCAGCGGCTCCGGGGCGGGCAGCGGCTCGGGCTTGGGCAGCGGCGGGACCGGCGGCACCGGCCGCGGGTCGGGCTCCGGCAGCGGCTTCGGCGCCGGTACGGGGGCGGGCTCGGGGGTCGGCTTCGGCAGCGGCGCCGGACCGGGGGTCGGCTCGGGGGTCGGCTCGGGCTCGGGAAGCGGCTTGGGCTCGGGCTTGGGCTCGGGCTTCGGCTCCGGCACGGTGCCGGTCCCGGGGACGGCGGCGGCCGCGGAGGCGCGCAGCGGCGCGGGCTTCTCCAACTTCTCGGCCTGACCCGGCCGCTGGCCCGACTGACCCGACTGACCGGGCTGAGCGGGCTTGGTCAGCGCGAGGGTCACGGAGCCGATGGCGGGAGCGCCGTCGTCGTCACCGGTGTCGCCGGTCTCCTCCGGGGTCTCCTCGGCCTTCCCTGCCTTCTCGCTCTTCTCGGTCTTCGCGGCCTTCTCGACCGGCTCCGCCGTGGCGGCTTCGTCGGTCTTGTCGGCCGCTTCGTCGGGCGCTTCGTCGGCCGCTTCGTCGAGCTTCTCCGCCGCCTTCTCCACCGGTGCGGCGGCAGGCTCGGAGCCGCCCTCGGAGCCGGTCTCCCCCGACGGCTCGGCCGTCTTCTCCCCGGCCTTCCCCGCCACCGCGGCACCTGTCCGCATGGCGAGACGCGGGTCGGCGGCGACCGGACGCCCGGCGGGCTCCGTCACCTCCGCGGTCTCCGACGAGGACTCCTTCTCCTCGCCCCCACCTTCGGAACTCCCCTTGCCGGCAGCCTTCACCAGCTCCTCGGGCAGCCGCAGCGCGGTGGTCCGGTTGTCCACCGGCAGTCGCAGCATCGTCGTCCGGCTGTCCACATCCCGGACGCGGAGCTGCACGGTCGAGCCGCCCTTGGGCGCCGTCGCCGGGGCGTCGTCGGACGCCTCCGGGGCGGCCTCGGCGGAGGTCTCCGCGGGGCTCTCCGAGGCGGTGCCGGAGTCGGCGGCCGAGGAGGCGTCGGAGGCGGCGTCGGAGGAGGTCTCCGCGGTCGCCCCGGTCTCAGCCGCGGCTGACGCCCGGTCGGCCGCCGCACCGGAGCCGCCCCCGGCCGGCCCGGCGGCGCCGGCCGCCGCACCGGTCCGTTCGGGTTCGCGGTCCCGCTGCCGCTCGTCGCCGTCCCTCAGCACCCTGTCGGGGGACTCGCCCACGTATCCCAGCCTCCTCAACGCCCGGCGGGGCACCGGCGAACCCGATTTCGGGAAGCCGACGCCCCGCCCCGTGTACCTGTACAGTCTCCGCCACCGGCGGCCGTTCCGGCCGCGCACACCCCGCCCGACCGGCGCTTATTGTCGTCGCCCGGCCGCGCCGCGGTCTGTTCACCGCTCAGACGCAGGGCCCGCCGCCGCCGGTTCCGCGCCTTCACCGCAAGGTCACGATTCGGAGGCGTACTCGACAAGCCCGTGTGAGAGGCGTCACCCTGTCTCTCATCCACGCGGGGAGGCTTGGATGGGCAAGAGCCGCAGAACTGTTCCCGAGGAACTCTTGCTGCTCGCTTTGGACCCGACCACGGGTACCACGGCGCAGCCGCAGACCCTCGACCTCGGACTTGCCGGGGCCCAGCTCGTCGAGCTGTCCCTGGCCGGACGGATCGTACCGGAGGGAGACCGGATCGCCGTCGTGCTCGCACGGCCGACCGGCGACCCGACCCTCGACCATGCACTGGAACTGCTGCGCCGACGCGGCAGTCCGGTCCGCGCGGCGCACTGGATCGGCGGGCCCCGGCTGGGGCTGCGGCAGACGTATCTGGCGCACCTGGAGCGCTGCGGCATGGTCACGGCCGTACCGGGCCAGGTGTGCGGCGTGCTGCCGACGACCCGGTACCAGGCGTCCGACGACTGCACCAACGCCGCGATCAAGCAGCGGCTGGACACCGCGATCCGCACCGGCGTCCCGCCGGATCCGCGGACGGCGGCGCTCGCGGCGCTGGCCCACTCGGTCGGCCTGGGCAAGCACCTGTACCCGGGCAACGAGGGCCGGTCCTCGCGGTCGCGGCTGCGCGACCTGATCCGGTACGACCCGCTGGGCGGGATGGTCGCGCACGCCGTGATGGACGTGCAGAACGGCCTACCGGCTCAGCAGAACCGTTCTTCCCAGGGTTCCGGGGCCGCTTCCGGCCGTCCTGGCGCCCGTACGGCGGGCCGGGGTTCGGGCGGGCGGGTCCCCGCCTCCCGGGTCGGCGTGCGCTGATCACAGCGGCGTGCACTGACCTCGGCGGAGCGCACTGACCGCGGCGGTCCGCGCGGCCCGGCGGGCAGCCATCACGGCGCCCGACACCACCGGCCGCACGCCCGCCGCACGCCCGCCGGCACCGGTCGCGCGTCCGACGCCAACGGCCGCGCACCCGGCGGCGCACGCCGCCCCGCTCGCACCGCCCGAGGGCGCTGAGCGACCCGACGCACGACCGGTACCACCGGCGCCAGGAGCACGACGCGCACCGGCCGCACCGGACGCACCACCGGCACCACCAGCACCGAGGGGCGGTCGCCCCGCGACGCGAGTCGCCCGGCGACCGCCCCTTCGCCGTCCCCGGACGCCCGGCAACCGCCCGCCCCCCGCACGCGCCGGGGCAGGTGCGGGCCGGTCCGGGGACGGCCTCCGCAGTACCTGTCCGAGTCGTCCGAGCCGCATTACCACCTGGGGGCTTTCGCTGTCTCGCGGAAGTGCTTTTCCGATGATCTGTTCTACCGCGCTGCTGTGATTCCCCGGCGCCGACCTGGCCCAAGGTGACATGCTGCTCCAAGTCAGGGGGGTTGGTCCCAATGTCCGAAGTGTTCCGAGGACTGCCGTTCCAACGAGCACCAGAGGTCCGGCCGGAGGTCGAAGTGTCCGCCAACGTCAATCCCACCGTGCGCCGTCGGCGCCTCGGTTCGGAGCTGCGCAAACTCCGTGAGGGCCTCGGCATGACGGCGGAGGAGGTCGCCGGCCGGCTGATGGTCTCCCAGTCGAAGATCAGCCGGTTGGAGAACGGCCGGCGCAGCATCAGCCAGCGCGACGTGCGCGACCTCTGCGACGTCTACAAGGTGCCCGACGACCAGTTGCGCGCCAGCCTGATGGAGATGGCCAAGGAGTCCCGCCAGCGCGGCTGGTGGCACGACTTCAACGACATGCCGACCCCGTACAGCGTCTACATCGGGCTGGAGGCCGAGGCCTCCTCGATCCGCGCGTACGAGTCCTCCTTCGTCCCCGGCCTGCTGCAGACCGAGCACTACGCCCAGGCCGTGGTCGAGGGCACCCAGCCGGACACCGACGCGGTCGCCGTGCAGCGCCGGGTGCAGGTCCGGATGAAGCGCCAGGAGCGCGTCCACGGCGAGAACCAGCTGGGCAGCCTGTGGACCGTCATAGACGAGGCGGTGCTGCGCCGCGAGGTCGGCAGCAAGGCGGTGATGGCCCAGCAGCTGCGGCAGATGCTGGAACTCAGCCAGCGCCCGAACATCACCATCCAGGTGATCCCGTTCTCGCACGGCGCCCATCCCGGAATGACCGGGACATTCTCGCTGCTGGAGTTCCCCGAGTCAGCCGATTCCACAGTTGTCTACTTCGAAGGTGTGACGAGCGATCTCTACCTGGAGAAGGAGGCGGACGTGCGCCGCTATACCGGTCTGTACGACTACCTGAGAGCGGCCGCACTCGGTGTCTCGGAGAGCCGGTCGCTGATAGCCGACATCGAGAAGGAATTCCACGAATGATCACCCCGTCCGAGTACGGAACCCCTTGGCACAAGAGCAGTCACAGCGGGGGCCAAGGCGCCTGTGTGGAGATCGCCGTCCCCGGCGCGGGGGAGGTGGCCGTCCGGGACTCCAAGGACCCCCGGGGCCCCCAACTGCGCTTCTCGACCGAGGCGTGGAACACCTTCGCCTCGGCGGCGGCGGGCGGCGCCTTCGGCGAGCTCCCGGGCTGACCCCCCTCCGGTTCCGCACTCGGACCAGTTGCCCGTAGCGGTGTCCGTCGCCCGTCGGCGGCCGGCGCTACGGGCAACTCCCGTTCCGGGGGCCGCCCCGGCCCGGCTCCGGTCCCGAGGGCCGGTCCCGAGGGCCGGTCCCGGTTCAACTCCGGCTCACAAGGCCCCGGTTCAGCCCGCCACCGGGTAGCGGGTGGTCCAGTTGGCGCCCTCCGGGGTCCGCCGGTCGTGCAGTTCGGTGCCGTGCACCAGCTCCATCACGAAGTCGTCGGCGAGTTCGAGGATCGCCCCGCGCCCTTCGAGCCCGGCCAGCAGGCCCGGCGGCAGCGCGGTGTCCCCGTGCAGCGCCCCGAGCAGGTTGCCGCAGATCGCGCCGGTGGAGTCGCTGTCCCCGGAGTGGTTGACGGCGAGCAGCAGGCCCGAGCGGACGTCGTGCGCGACGAGGGCGCAGTAGACCCCGATCGCCAGCGCCTCCTCGGCGACCCAGCCCTCCCCCAGCGCCTCGACCCGCTCGGCGGACGGCTCGCCGGCCCGCACCGCGTCCAGGGCGGCCCGCAGCGCCGCGGTGGTCTCCTCGTGCGCCGACCGCTCGGAGAGCAGGGCGAGCGCGAGGTGGACGCCCTCCTCCAGGGTGCCGCCGCGGGCGACGGACTGGACGATCACCGCGAGCGCGCCCGCCGCGAGGTAGCCGGTGGGGTGGCCGTGGGTGAGCACCGAGCACTCCACCGCGAGCTGGAACACCAGGCCCGGCTCCCAGGTGGTGAGCAGTCCGAAGGGCGCCGCCCGCACCACCGTGCCGCAGCCCTTGGAGTGCGGGTTCTTGGGGGCCTCCAGGGTGCCGAGCCGCTCGGCGTGGGCCCCGCTGAGGCCGGACAGGCAGCCCTGGCCGGGGGCGCGCTGGGCGTACAGCCACTCCTCGCGGCCGAGCCAGCCGAGGTCGGGGCGGCGCTCGTCCGGGCCCCAGTCGCGCTGGGTGGCGGCCCAGCGCAGGTAGGCCAGGTGCAGGTCGGTGGGCGGGTGCCAGCTGCCGGTGTCCCGTCGGATGTGGGCGCGTATCAGTCCGTCGACGGTGAAGAGGCTGAGCTGGGTGTCGTCGGTGACGGCGCCGGTGCGCCCGTACGCGGGGACGTAGCCGGTGACGCCCTGCGGGCCGTGCTGGGCCTGGATCTTCTCCAGCGACTCGAACTCGACGCCGGCTCCGAGCGCGTCGCCGATGGCACCGCCGAGCAGACAGCCCCGCACCCGGCTGCGGTAGTCCTGCTGCTGGGCGCGTGACCACAGTGGCATCACGACGGGGCGCCTTTCCTCGGGCGTGTGGGGGTCCGCGCGACGCTCGGCCGGGCGCGCGCCCTCGCACTGTATTCGAAGAGCCGGTCGGACCGGCCCCGTCCCCCGGACTTCGGCGCACCCGTCCCCGGGAGTTCACCGCCCCGTCCCGGCCGCTGCCCGTACGGCGGCCGGGACGACAGCCCGTACGGGCGCCGGGACCGTCGCGGGCCTCAGTCCAGCACCGGCAGCAGCTCCGGCAGGTGCCCGTCCGAGGCCAGCGCCGCGGCCCGCCGTTCGGCCGGCACCTCGCCGTAGGTGGTGGTGCGCTGGCGGTGCGGGCGGCCCGCCGCCTCGGCGATCGCCTGGAGGTCGCGCACCGACTTGTAGCTCCCGTACGCCGAGCCGGCCATCCGCGAGATGGTCTCCTCCATCAGCGTGCCGCCGAGGTCGTTGGCGCCCGAGCGGAGCATCTCGGCCGCGCCCTCGGCGCCCAGCTTGACCCAGCTGGTCTGGATGTTGGGAATGTGCGGGTGCAGCAGCAGCCGGGCCATCGCGACCACCGCGCGGTTGTCCCGGGCGCTCGGGCCGGGCCGGGCGATGCCGGCCAGGTAGACCGGGGCGTTGGTGTGGATGAACGGCAGGGTCACGAACTCGGTGAAGCCGCCCGTCCGCTGCTGGATCTCCGCGAGCAGCCGCAGGTGGCCGAGCCAGTGCTCCGGGGTGTCCACGTGCCCGTACATCATCGTGGACGAGGAGCGGATGCCCAGCTCGTGCGCGGTGGTGACCACCTCGACCCAGGTGGCGGCCGGCAGCTTGCCCTTGGTGAGCACCCAGCGGACCTCGTCGTCGAGGATCTCGGCGGCGGTGCCCGGGATGGTGTCCAGGCCCGACTCCTTGGCGCGCTGCAGCCAGTCCCGGATCGACAGCCCGGTGCGGGTCGCGCCGTTGACCACCTCCATCGGCGAGAAGGCGTGCACGTGGATGCCGGGCACCCGCTCCTTCACCGCGCGGGCGATGTCGAAGTAGGCGGTGCCGGGCAGGTCCGGGTGGATGCCGCCCTGCATGCAGACCTCGGTGGCGCCCACCTCCCAGGCCTGCGCGGCCCGGTCGGCGACCTGCTCCAGGGAGAGGGTGTAGGCGTCCGCGTCGGTGCGCCGCTGGGCGAAGGCGCAGAAGCGGCAGCCGGTGTAGCAGACGTTGGTGAAGTTGATGTTCCTGGTGACGCAGTAGGTGACGTCGTCCCCGACGGCGTCCCGGCGGACGTCGTCGGCGATCCGGCAGAGCGCGTCCAGGGCCGGGCCGTCCGCGTGGAACAGGGCCAGCGCCTGGTCGTCGGTCAGCCGCGCCGGGTCGGCCGCGGCCACCGCCAGGGCCTCCCGGAGGTCCCCGGCGAGGCGCTCGGGCGCGCCCTTGGCGAGCACCTGCTCGCGCAGCACCTCCCAGTCGCCGTACACGTCCTCGAAGTCGGCCCGGCGGTCGCCGGTGCGGCCCTCGGTGTCGACGGCGGTGTGCAGGTCGGTGCGCCCGTACGACTCCGGCAGGTCCTCGGGCTCCTGCCAGGGCAGGCCGCGGACGACGGCGTCCGGGTTCGCCAGGCCGGTGGCCGGGTCGGCCAGGGCGCGCACGTGCGGCAGCACCCGCGGGTCCAGCCAGGGCTCGCCGCGCAGCACGTACTCGGGGTAGACGGCGAGGCGCTCGCGCAGCTCGAAGCCGGCCGCCGCCGAGCGCTCGGCGAGGCGCTCGATCTGCGGCCAGGGGCGCTCGGGGTTGACGTGGTCGGGGGTGAGCGGGGAGACCCCGCCCCAGTCGTCGACGCCGGCCGCGATCAGCCGCTCGTACTCGCCGTCCACCAGGTTCGGCGGGGCCTGGAGGCAGGCGGCCGGGCCCATCAGGTGC
Organism: Kitasatospora sp. NPDC058046; assembly: GCF_042885595.1. NCBI lineage: Bacteria > Bacillati > Actinomycetota > Actinomycetes > Kitasatosporales > Streptomycetaceae > Kitasatospora > Kitasatospora sp. NPDC058046. The sequence goes on along the minus strand of NZ_JBHVRS010000002.1, from coordinate 26,776 downwards.
CGGGCGACGGCCACCGTGGCCACCAGCTCGTCCAGTTCGGCGTCCGGCATGCCGCGCATCGCGGTGTCCGGCTTGGCGCGGAAGTTCTGCAGGATCAGCTCCTGGACGCCGTGGTAGGCGCGGGAGACCCTGCGCAGCGCGAACAGCGACTCGGCGCGCTCCTGGTGCGTCTCGCCGATGCCGATCAGCAGGCCGCTGGTGAACGGGACGGAGCTGCGCCCGGCGTCCTCCAGCACCCGCAGCCGGACGGCCGGCTCCTTGTCCGGGGAGCCGAAGTGCGGGCCGCCGGGCTCGCTCCACAGCCGGGTGGCGGTGGTCTCCAGCATCATGCCCATCGAGGCGGAGACCGGCTTGAGCCGCTGGAAGTCCGTCCAGCCCAGCACCCCGGGGTTGAGGTGCGGCAGCAGGCCGGTCTCCTCCAGGATGCGGATCGACATGGCGCGCACGTAGGCGACGGTGTCGTCGTAGCCGTGCGCGTCCAGCCACTCGCGGGCCTCGGGCCAGCGGTCCTCGGGCTTGTCGCCGAGCGTGATCAGGGCTTCCTTGCAGCCGAGTTCGGCGCCGCGGCGGGCCACCTCCAGCACCTCGTCCGGGGACATGAACATCCCGTGCCCGTCCCGGCGCAGCTTCCCGGGGACGGTGGCGAAGGTGCAGTAGTGGCACTTGTCGCGGCAGAGCCGGGTGAGCGGGATGAAGACGCTCTTGGAGTAGGTGATGACGCCGGGGCGGCCGGCCGCTTCGAGTCCGGCGTCGCGGACCCTCGCGGCGCTCGCGCAGAGGTCCAGCAGGTCCTCGCCTCTGGCCTGCAACAGCACGGCGGCCTCGGTCACGTCGAGGGCGACGCCGTCCCGGGCGCGGCGCAGGGCGCGGCGCATCGCGTTCGCGGTCGGCGGGGTGCTGGAGTCCGTGGCGGTTCCGTCCATGGCGCGACCCTACGCCAGGGGTGGTACCGCGGGTGGATGCAACCCTGAGGCGGCATCAGGGTCGGCGTACCCACGAAGGTCAACCCGATCTGGCCCCACAGGGCGATGACGGCGGCGGCGCGGCGGCCTCTAATGGAAGGGCAAGGCCAACCACACGTGTTCGCGGAGGAGTTGAGGACGCCATGACCAATGAGAAGGCGGCGGGGGACGATCTGGACGCCGGTACGCCGTACCGCTCCCGACGGCGCGTACTGATGCGCGCCGGGGTGCCGGTGGCGGTGGTCGCCGCGATCGCCGCGGGGGTGGGACTGGTCCCGGCACTGGCCGCCGACAGCGCGCCCGACCTGCCGGCGGTGAGCGCGGAGCAGCTGGTCGCCAAGGTGCTCGGCTCCGAGACCCAGGCGCTGTCCGGGTCGGTCGCCATCTCGACCGACCTCGGCGTGCCCGGCCAGCTGCTGAGCGGCGCCGCCGGCCTCGGCGGGGCGGTCGGCGGGCACGGCGGTGACGGCGGGGGCTCCACCGCCGACCCGCAGTCCAAGCTGCTCGGCCTGCTCGGCGGGGACCAGACGCTGCGGATCGCGGTGGACGGCCCGGACCGCCAGCGGGTGGACGTGCTGGAGAAGATGGCCGGCTACTCCATGGTCCGCAACGGCGACCAGGCCTGGGCCTGGGACAGCTCGTCCAACTCCGCGGTGCACATGACCGGTCGGGCCGCCGGCCAGGAGCACGCCAAGACGCCGCTGTCCGAGCTGCCGACCACCCCGCAGGAGGCCGCCAAGCAGTTCCTGGCCGCGAGCGCCGGCACCACCTCGGTGACCGTCGCCGGGACGGCCAAGGTGGCCGGGCAGAACGCCTACCAGCTGAGCGTGAAGCCCACCCAGTCCGGTTCGACCCTCGCCGAGGTGCGGATCGCGGTGGCCGCCGACAACGGGGTGCCGCTGTCGGTGGCGGTGAAGTCCATCGACGGCAGCACCGTGCTGAACGTCCGCTTCACCCAGGTGTCCTTCGCCCGGCCGGACGCCAAGACCTTCGACTTCACCGCCCCCAAGGGCGCCAAGGTGACGGAGCAGAAGGCGCAGGACGCGGCCAAGGGCGCGCCGGGCGACGCCCGGGAGCACGTGGGCACCGGGGCGCCCGCAGGCCTCGACGTGATCGGCGAGGGCTGGACGACGGTCCTCGCCACCCGGCTGCCCGCCGCGGTGGACGGGGCCGCGGACGGCGCGCCGAAGGGCGACGCCAAGGGCGGCAAGCACGGCGGCCACGGGGCGGGGGCCGGTCAGTCGCTGAACCCGCAGTCGATGGTGAAGTCGCTCGGCAAGCCGGTCGCCGGCGGCACCCTGGTGAGCACCAAGGTGCTCAACGTCCTGCTCACCGACGACGGCCGGGTCCTGGCCGGCGCGGTGACCCTGCCGGTCCTCCAGCACGCCGCCGGGGTGAACTGACGGATGACCCAGGCTCCCGTAACGGGGGACGTTACGGAGCCGGCCGGGGGTCCGGGCGCCGCGTCGCGCCCGGCCCCCGCGCCCGTGCCCGCTCCTACCGCTCCTACCGCTCTTTCGACTCCCACTCCTTCGGCTTCCGACGACGTCATCCGGACCCGCGGCCTGACCAAGCGCTTCCGCGGCGGCCAGCTCGCCGTGGACGGCCTGGACCTCGCCGTGCCGCGCGGCTCCGTCTTCGGCTTCCTGGGCCCCAACGGCTCCGGCAAGACCACCACCATCCGGATGCTGATGGGCCTGATCGCCCCCACCTCGGGCGCGGCCACCGTCCTCGGCGAGTCGATGCCGCAGTCCGTCGCCACCGTGCTGCCCCGGGTGGGCGCGCTGATCGAGGGCCCGGCCCTGTACGGCTTCCTCACCGGACGGGACAACCTGGTGCGCTTCGACGCCGCCGACCCGACCGCCGACCCGCGCACCCGCCGCCGGCGCGTCGACACGGCCCTGGACCGGGTCGGCCTGAGCGCCGCGGCGGGCAAGAAGGCCCGCGCGTACTCGCTGGGCATGAAGCAGCGCCTGGGCCTGGCCTCCGCGCTGCTCCAGCCGCGCGAGCTGCTGGTGCTGGACGAGCCGACCAACGGGCTGGACCCGCAGGGCATGCGGGAGATCCGGACGCTGGTCCGGGAGGTCGCGGCGGAGGGCACCACGGTGTTCCTCTCCTCGCACCTGCTGGACGAGATCGAGCAGGTCTGCACCCATGCCGCGGTGATGTCCCGGGGCCGGCTGGTGGTGCAGGGCACCGTCGCCGAGCTGGCCGCCCGGGCGCAGGGCCGGCTGGTGGTCCGCACCCCGGACGTGGCGCGGGCCGCGGAGGTGCTGGCGGCCCACCGGGTCACCGCCCTGGTGCCCGGCGAGGACCGGGTGGACGGCGAGCCGGGCGTCCTGGACGAGGAGGCGCTGCCCAGGCTGTGCGCGGCGCTGGTCGGCGCCGGGGTGCGGGTGCACGGCTTCGGGCTGGAGCGGGGCACGTTGGAGGACGCCTTCGTGGCGCTGACCGGGGAGGGCTTCGATGTCGCGGGCTGAGGCACCGGCCGAGGGCGGGACGCTGCCGTTGACGACCGGCCGGCGGCCGCAGACGGCGGCCGGGTTCCTGGCGCTGTTCCGCAGCGAGCTGCACCTGACCTTCCGCCGGATGCGCACCAAGGTGCTGCTGGGAATCCTGGCGGCGCTGCCGATCCTGATCGGGGTGGTGGTCAAGCTCAACACGGACAGTCCGCACCAGGGCGGCGGCGGTCCGAGCTTCATCGCGCAGACCACGCAGAACGGGCTGTTCCTGGTCTTCACGGCGCTCGCGGTCGCGCTGCCGGTCTTCCTGCCGATGACGGTCGGCGTGGTCGCCGGGGACTCGGTGGCGGGCGAGGCGGCCGCCGGGACGCTGCGCTACCTGCTGGTCGCCCCGGCCGGGCGGACCAGGCTGCTGGCCGCCAAGTTCACCGCCGGGCTGGTGTTCTGCCTGGCGGCCACGGCGGCGGTCGCGGTGACGGCACTGGCCGCGGGCGCCCTGCTCTTCCCGCTCGGCCGGGTCACGCTGATCTCCGGGGACACCATCGGCCTCGGCGACGCGCTGCTGCGCGCACTGCTGGTGGCGCTGGTGGTCGCGGCCTCACTGGCCGGGCTGGTGGCGATCGGGCTGTTCGTCTCCACGCTCACCGGCAGCGGCATCGCGGCGATGGCCGCCACCGTCGGGCTGGTGGTCACCGTCCAGATCCTGGACGTCTTCCCGCAGCTGCACGCCGTCAGCCCGTTCCTGTTCTCCCACTACTGGCTGAGCTTCGCTGACCTGCTGCGGGCGCCGATGTACTGGGACGGGGTGCTGAAGGACCTCGGCCTCCAAGCCGCCTACGTCGCCGTGTTCGGCTCGGCGGCCTGGTCCCGCTTCACCAGCCGGGACATCAGCGCGTGACGGCCTCCGGGGCGGCCGCGGGGGCGGCCGCGGGGGTGGCCGCGGGGGTGGCCGCCGCCACGGGGGCGGGCTGCGGCACCGCCGCGGCGGCCCGCACCGCGCGGTCGGCCCGCACCTGGCGCAGCGCGTCCCAGGTGAGCAGCGCGAGCGCGACCCAGACCAGGCCGAAGCCGGCCCAGCGGGCGGGCGGCATGGACTCGTGGAACACCGCGACGCCGATCAGGAACTGGAACACCGGCGCCAGGTACTGCAGCAGGCCGAGCACCGTCAGCGGCACCCGGACGGCGGCCGCGCCGAAGAACAGCAGCGGGATCGCGGTGATCACCCCGCTGAGCATCAGCAGCCCGGAGTGCCCCCAGCCGTACGAGCCGGCCACCGTGTGCCCGAAGGTGCCGCGCCCGCTGACCTCCAGGTAGACCAGGTAGCCGAGGGCGAACGGGAACATGAAGGCGCTCTCGGCCGCCAGGCTCTCCAGGCCGCTCAGCCCGACCTGCTTCTTCAGCAGGCCGTAGGTGGCGAAGGAGAGCGCCAGGGTGAGGGCGATCCAGGGCAGCTGCCCGTACGCGACGGACAGCACCGCGACGGCGGCGGCGCCGATGCCCACCGCCGTCCACTGGGCGCCGCGCAGCCGCTCCTTGAGCACCAGGACGCCGAAGCCGATGGTGACCAGGGGGTTGATGAAGTAGCCGAGGCTGGTCTCGACCACGTGGCCGGCGTTGACGGCCCAGATGTAGACGCCCCAGTTGACCGAGATCACGGTGGCCGCGCCGGCCAGCATGGCGAGCCGGCGGGGCTGGCGCAGCAGCGGGCGTATCCAGCCCCAGTGCCGCTGGGCGACCAGCAGCAGGACGACCGCGACCAGGGACCAGACCATCCGGTTGGCCAGGATGTCGTCCGCGGCTCCCGGCTCCAGCAGCGGCCAGAACAGGGGGAAGAGGCCCCAGATGCCGTACGCGGCGACGCCGTACCAGAGGCCCCGGCCGTTGTCCTGCTGGTCTGTTCCCGCCATGGCCGAGTGCCCTCCCGCGCGCGTGTGTCGATGGCGACGGTAGCGGGCGGGAGGGGCGACTGTCATCTCCGTTTCCGGATTTTGGTCATGACATTGCCTGCATGCCGGACCCGTCCGGCGTTCCGGGAGCTCAGGGCGGGTGCCCCGGGGGCCGGGAGCCGTCGTCTCAGGCGTCGAGGGCCGTGCGGACGGACTCGGCCAGCGGGACGGTCGGGCGGCCGATCAGCCGGGCCAGGTCGCCCGGGGTGCCGGCCAGCTCGCCGCGCGCGATGCCCGCGTCCACGTCCACCAGGGCCTCGGCGAAGCCCTGCGGCAGGCCCGCGCCGACCAGCGCGTCCAGGTGCTCGGCCGGGGTGACATCCCGGTGCCCGACCGGCTTGCCGGAGGCCTTCGCCAGCTCGGCGGCCAGCTCGGGCAGGCTCCACGCGGCGTCGCCGCTCAGCTCGTACACCCGGCCCTCGTGGCCCTCGCCGACCAGGACGGCGACCGCCGCGTCCGCGTAGTCCCGGCGCGGGGCGGTGGCGACCCGCCCGTCCCCGGCGCTGCCGAGCACCACGCCGCGCGCCACCGTGCCGGCCGCGTCGCCCAGGTAGTTCTCGGTGTACCAGCCGTTGCGCAGGAACGCGTGCGGCAGCCCGGAGGCCAGGATCAGCTCCTCGGTCGCCTTGTGCTCGTCGGCCAGCCGGAAGGTGGCCGCGCCGGGAATGCTGGTGTAGGCGAGCAGCGCGACCCCGGCGGCCTTGGCGGCCTCCACGACGGCCCGGTGCTGCGGGATCCGGCGGCCGACCTCGCTGCCCGAGATCAGCAGCACCCGGTCGCCCTCGGCGAAGGCGCCGGCCAGGGTCTCCGGCTTGTCGTAGTCGACCACGCGGACGGCGACGCCGCGCGCGGCCAGGTCGGCGGCCTTCTCGGCGGAGCGGACGGCGACGGCCACCTCGCTCGCGGGGACCTGGGCCAGCAGGCCCTCGACGACGAGACGACCGAGCTGGCCGGTGGCACCGGTGACGACGTACATGGTGAAGCTCCTCGGGGTTACGTTTTGCGGTTCTGGCCTCGGAACTCACCCTAGGGGTGGCACTAACCTTTCGAAAGTACGCACTTCAAAGTAGGGTACTGACATGAAGGTAAGCGAGATGAAGACCGGCGGGCTGCCACCCGCCGACGTCTTCGACCGGATGTGTCCGTCCCGGGGCGTGCTGGAGCACGTCACCAGCCGCTGGGGCGTGCTGGTCCTGGGCGCGCTGAACGAGCGCGGCTACCGGTTCAGCGAGCTGCGCCGCAAGGTCACCGGGGTCAGCGAGAAGATGCTCGCCCAGACCCTCCAGACGCTGGAGCGGGACGGCTTCGTGCTGCGCGAGGCGCACCCGGTGATCCCGCCGCGGGTCGACTACAGCCTCACCCCGCTGGGGCGCGAGGCGGCGGAGCTGGTCGCGGCGCTGGCGCACTGGTCGGAGCGGCGGGTGCCGGAGGTCGAGGCGGCGCGCCAGGGGTACGACGGACGGGCCGCCGCCCTGCGGTGAGGCCGCCTCCCCTCGGTGATCGGGCGGGCTGCCGGCCTCGGCTACCGCTCAGCGACGAGGGCGGCGAGCCCGTCCAGGACCCGGGCCAGGCCGAAGGCGTAGGCGTGGTCCGGGCTGTACGCGCCGCCGTGCGCCTCGCCGGCCGCGGCCCCGACCCGGGCGGCGACCGGGTAGCGCTCGGCGTCGAAGACCCGGGCGAGCAGGTCGGCGTTGGCGGCCCACCACTGCTCGTCGGTCATCGCGCTGTCCTGCCGGGCGGCGCGCTCGTCGGCGGCCATCCGGGCACAGGTCTGGACGAAGCCGAGCAGGTGGGTCAGCGCGGCGTCCAGGTCGACGTCGGGCAGACCGGTGCCCTCGAAGGCGCGCAGCTCGTACTCGTACTTGGCCATCAGGCCGGGCCCGAGCGGCGGGCGGCTGGTGGAGACGGCGGCGACCCACGGGTGGGCGCGGTGCAGCTCCCGGTTGTCGTCCGCGACGGCGGTGACCCGGGCGCGCCAGCCCTCCCCGGCCGAGGTGCTGCGGGGCATCGTGGCGTAGACGGTGTCCAGCATCAGGTCGAGCAGCTCGGCCTTGCCCGGCACGTAGGTGTAGAGCGCCATCGGGGAGAGGCCCAGCTCCTGCGCGACCCGGCGCATGGTGACGGCGTCCACGCCCTCGGCGTCGGCGAGGGCGATCGCGACGGCGGCGATCTCGCCGGTCGAGCGCGCCTGCCGGGGCCCGCGCCGGCCGGGCTTCTCCTCGGCGGTGAGCCCCCAGAGCAGGGCCAGGGTGCGGGCCGGGTCTCCTGCGCTGCTGCGGTCGGTGGCCATGGGGCCATCGTTTCACGCACCGGCCGGGGGCCTGACGGCGCGGACGGCTACCGTCTCACCATGACCAGCCCGACCACCCCTCCCGGCCGTCCCGGCTCTCCCGGACCGGCCGAGCCCGAGACGCTCCCCGGGACGGACACCGCGCAGACCCTCCGCCCGCGGGTGACCTGCCGCCGCTGCCACCGGCCGCTGCACGACCCGGAGTCGCGGATGCTGCGGCTGGGCCCGGAGTGCCGGGACCCGGCGGAGCGGGTCGCCCGGTACGACGTCGACCAGGATCCGCTGCCCGGGGTGGGTTAGCCGCGCCCCACTGAGCCTCAGCCCCGGCCGAAGAGGCGGCGCAGCCGGCCGCGCCGGGGCTCCTCCTCCGCGGCCGCCGCTGCCGGGGCCTGCGGCTCCACGGCCTGCGGCTCCGCGGCCTGCGGCTCCGACTCCTGCGGCTCCGCCCCCGCGTCGGCGGCGTCCTCCCGGGCCGTCAGGTGGCGGGCGAGCGCGCGGTCCTCGGCGGACGTCCAGGGCGCGGCGAGCACCAGCGCGGACAGCGAGCGCAGGATCGTCACCGCCCGGGTGCGGCGGGCCCGGGCGCCGTGGTGCAGCCGCTGCCGGAGCAGCTCGGCGATGTCGGCCCTGGTCCGCGGCTGCGTCCAGCCGATCGCGACCAGCGCGAAGCCGGCCGCCTCGACCACCCAGTCCTCCGGCCCGAGCAGCAGGTCGCGCAGCACCCGGCGGCGCTCGGAGCCCTCCCAGGGCTGGTCGGCCCGGTGGTGGGCGATGCCGAGGCAGGCGAAGACCTGGACGGCCCGCACCCAGAGTTCGGGCTGGTGGGCGAGCAGGGCGCGGCCGAGGTCGTCCTCGCGCGGCACCGGCGGGTGGACCAGGACGCCGAGCAGGTCGTCCAGCGGCAGTCCGGCCAGCCGGACGGCGTGGTCGTAGGCGGCGGGGACGGTCGGCCAGAAGATCTCGGCGGTGGCCCGGACGAGTTCGGCGCTCTGCGGCGCGGGCGGGTCGACGGCCGGGCGCGGGTCGGTGCCGTCCCAGGCCCAGATCCGGGTGGTGGGCTCGGTCAGCGGCAGCCGGGGGTCGGGCTCGCCGACGGCCTGGTAGCGGACGGTGGAGCGCAGCAGCGCGAGCCGGACGGCCAGCACCGAGCTGGGCGGCTCCACGGTGGAGGCCGTGCACTCGATCTCGGTGTCGCGGCTGGTGTCGGCGGCGGCGAGCACCTGGTGCAGCACGTTGACGGTGGCCTCGGTGGCGCCGGAGACCAGGCCGAGCCAGGGCTCCCGGTGGCTCAGCCGCTCCAGCAGCTCCTGGGCGTACCCGTGTTCGGGGTGGGCGCGGTGGTGGTCGGCCAGGGCGAGCAGGTGCGCCGGGTCGCCGTCGAGGGCGTGGCGCAGCCCGTACCGGGCCGGGCCGGCCTTGGGGTGGTCGGGCACGGCGGCGAGCACCCGGTCCAGCCAGGGCAGGCCCTCGGCGGGGCGGCCGAGCGCGCCGTACAACTCGGCGACGTCGACGGCGAGGTAGCTGTTGGAGTCGTCGAGGTCCGGGGCGACCCGCTCCAGTTCGGCCTCCCAGACGGCGAGCGCCTGCTCCGGGCGGCCGGCCGAGCGCAGGGCGTTGCCGAGCATCACGGCGGGCAGGTAGCCGGGGGCCGACCGGTGCGCCCGGTCGGCGAGTTCGACGGCGCGGGCGGTGTCGCCGAGCCGGCGGGTCAGGCCGGAGGCCATCGCCAGCAGCAGTACGTGGTCGCCGTGGCGGTCCAGCACGGCCTGCACGAAGTCGTGGAACGGCCGTACGGCTTCGGCCGGTTCGGCCGGGAGCGGGTCGGGCAGCGCGCCGGTCGCGCGGGCCACCGCCTGGGCGACGGCGTCCGGGTCGACCAGGCCGGGCAGGTCCTCGCGGGCGAGCCAGGCGGCGTGCGCCCAGGGGCGGGCCGGCTCGGCCTGGATGGCGGAGGCGAGCAGTCCGACGGCGGCGTTCCAGTCCCCCGCCGCGGCCTCCACGTGGGCCCGGCAGACCGCCGTGCCGAGGTACACCCGGCCGTCCAGCGGGAACAGCTCGCGAGCCGCCGCCGGGCCGCCCGCCGCGGCGCACAACTCGGCCAGTGCCTCGTGCAGTTCGGGCAGCTGGGGGGCGGCGAGGATCGCGTCGCCGAGGTGCTCGGCGGCGTGCGTCAGGTCCCCGGAGTCGATCGCCAGCCGGGCGACCGCGACCTCCCCCTCGGCGGCCAGGCGCTCGGCGCCCTCGTCGTCGGTGTGACCGCTCATGCGCCCCTGCTCCCCCGGTTGTGCCGTCCCACTCGGAAGGAGGCTATCCGGTACGACCGACAGCCCGGCGATCACCCCGAGGGCGGCCGGCGTCCAACGACCGGATCGGATACGACCCGTACGAGTGGTTTAGACCTCCGTTGGACATATTTGACGCTTTCCGCCCGCCAGGATGGCGGAGGCCCTTCGCGAACCTTCGCGAGCTGTCGAGACCCTTCGCGACTCTTCGCGGATCTTTGCGACCTTTTGCGCGAATCTGCGCGTCCCCGCGAACCGTCCCGAGCCGTCGCGAGTCCTCGCGAGCGAAGTGCCGCCCCCGCCAAGGAAACCCGAGGAACGAGGAAACCGATGAAGCTTTCCCGCACCCTGTCGCTGGCGGCCTCCGCCGCCGTGCTCAGCACCCTCGCCGTCGCCGGCCAGACCGCCCCGGCCTCCGCCGCCGGCTCCTTCGTGGTGAGCGAGGCCCAGTTCAACAAGATGTTCCCGAACCGGAACGCCTTCTACACGTACAAGGGCCTGACCGACGCCCTGGGTGCCTACCCGAAGTTCACCACCACCGGCGACACCGCGACCCGCAAGCGCGAGGCGGCCGCCATCCTGGCCAACGTCAGCCACGAGACCGGCGGGCTGAAGTACATCGTCGAGCAGAACACCGCCAACTACCCGCACTACTGCGACACTTCGCAGCCGTACGGCTGTCCGGCCGGGCAGTCCGCGTACTACGGGCGCGGGCCGCTCCAGCTGAGCTGGAACTTCAACTACAAGGCGGCCGGCGACGCCCTGGGCATCGACCTGCTGCACGACCCGTACCAGGTCGAGAAGAACCCGGCGACGTCCTGGAAGACCGCGCTCTGGTTCTGGAACACCCAGAACGGCGCCGGCCGGATGACGGCGCACGACGCCATCGTCAACAACAAGGGCTTCGGCGAGACCATCCGCACCATCAACGGCGCGCTGGAGTGCGACGGCAAGAACCCGGACCAGCGCAACGACCGGATCAACCTCTTCAAGCAGTTCGTCGGCGTCCTGGGCACCGACGTGGGCGGCGGCAACCTCTCCTGCTGACGGGCGCCTCGGCCGCCCGGTGCCCGGGGTCCCGGTGCGGCCGATCAGCCCGTTCATCGAACGTCGACCGCCCGTCGACCGCTTGTCCACGCCCCACCCCGACCGTGATCACCTGCCGGCCACCGGGGCCGGCCCCCTCCGAGGAGCTGAAAATGATCACGAAGCGGATCGCACGGGCGTCGACACTGGCCCTGGCAACCGCCGCACTGGCCGGCACGTTCACCGTCGGCGGCGCGGGCAACGCGTTCGCGGCGTCGGGCGGCGGCTGCAACGGCAGCACCCAGCAGGCGTGCGTCAGCGTCAACGGGAGCACCCTGGTCGCCGACGCGTACACCAACTTCGCGAACTCCAACTGCACGGTCGACCTGGTCCTGTACGACCGGAGCACCGGCTACCGGTGGGACACGATGGCGGGCTGCGGGCTCGGCTGGTCCCACTACGTCGGCACGCAGGTCCCCAACCCCACCCCGGGCCACGTCTACCAGACCCAGCTCATCGTCAACTGGGGCGCCGGGAACGTGGGCGTCACGTGGAGCCCCGAGCTGACCGCCTGACGCCTCCGGGCCGTCGCGGAGCGGGAAGTCGGCCGGGCCGACTTCCCGCTCCGTGTTCGGCGGCTCAGCGGGGCACCGGGGTGGCGCCGGTCGCGGCCAGCGAGAGCTCCCAGAGGCGGGCCGCCCCGTCCGGGTCGACGGCGTACGGGCGGACGCCGCCGTCGTCCATCGGGGTGTCCGGGCCGGCGGGGCGCGCGACCTCGCAGTCCTCCAGGTAGAGCCCGCCCAGGCCGTCGAGCAGCGGCGAGGTGGCCGCCCACAGGCCCGTGGCGGCGCCCTGGGAAGGGGACTTGAAGTCCGCGCCGATCACGGTGCCCCGCTCGTCCACCCAGCCGCGCTCGACCTGCTCCTGCCGGGTCATCTCCCGCTGGAGCCCGGTGATGATCTTCCCGGGGTGGAGCGCGAACGCCCGGACGCCGTCGCCCCGTCCGAGCGCGTCGAGGTGCACGGCGAACAGGGCGTTGGCGGTCTTGGACTGGCCGTACGCCAGCCACTTGTCGTAGCCGGTGCGGAAGTGCGGGTCGTGCCGCCGGATGTCCGTCAGGAAGTGCCCGGCCGAGCTGTTGACGACGACGCGGGCGCCGTCCGGGGCGGCGGCCAGCAGCGGGTACAGCTCGCAGGCGAGCAGGAAGTGCCCGAGGTGGTTGGCGGCGAACTGCCCCTCCCAGCCCGGCCCGACGCGCCGCTCGGGGGTGGCCATGACCCCGGCCACGGCGAACAGCAGGTCGAGGCGGTCCGTGGCCTCGCGGACCAGCCCGGCGGCGGCCCGGACGCTCGCGGGGTCGGCGAGGTCCATCGGGACGATCCGGCTCCCGGTTCCGGCGAGCGCGGCGCGGGCGGTGTCCGGGCGGCGGGCCGGGACGATCACCTCGGCCCCGGCGGCGGCCAGCGCCCGGGTGGTCTCCAGGCCGAGGCCGGAGTAGCCGCCGGTGACGACGGCGGTACGGCCGGAGAGGTCGAGGCCCGCCAGGACCTCCTCGGCGGTGGCGGCGGCGGAGAAGGGCGAGCCGATCGGCTGCTGCCGGCGCTGGAGCTGGGTGGTGGTCATGGCGATGACCGTAGGAAGTGGAGCGCGGTCTAGATCAAGTCCCGCCCCGGTGTTCTTCCTATGCTCTGACGACATGACGGAACTCAGCATCGGCGAGGTGGCCGAACGCACCGGGCTCAGCGTGCACGCCCTGCGCTTCTACGAGCGCGAGGGGCTGCTGGTCGGCCCGGTGCGGCGCACGGCGGGCGGGCGGCGGCGGTACGCCGTGCTGGACGTGCAGTGGCTGGAGATCTGCGTCAGGCTCCGCGAGTCCGGCATGCCGCTCGCCGACCTGCGCCGCTTCGCCGAACTGGTCCGGCAGGGCCCGGGCAACGAGGCCGAACGGCTGCGGCTGCTCGACGCCCACCGGCAACGGGTCGACGAGCGGATCCGGGAGCTGGAGGAGTGCCGCTCGCTGATCGCCTGGAAGACCGCCGTCTACGCCGACCACCTGGAGCGCGGCGAGGCCGCCGGGCTCTGGGACCCGACGGCGGAGAACCGGTCGGCCCGGGCCTGATCCGCCCGGCACCACGGCCGGCGCTACCATCGGCCCGGCTCATGGGGCCCTCGGGTGCCCGGGGCGGGCCACTCGAACAGGGGGATCCAGGAATGGCGTCCGACGCGGCCGACACCACCGACGCCGCAAACACAGCCGACATCGCCGACATCGCCGGAACGACCGACGGCGACGCGACGACCGGCACCGCCGACGGCACCGGCACCGACACCGGGAAGCGCGGCGGCCGACCGGGCCTCCGGACGGCGGCCGCGGCGGCCCTGGCCGTCGCCCTCCTGGGCGGCCTGTGGGGGCTGGGGTTCCTCCACCTCCCGAAGCCGTGGCACGAGCCGGGCGGCCCCGGAAAACCGGCCGAGTGCGCCGCGCCCCGCCCCACCGACAAGCCGGGCTACCCGGCGCTCTGCGCGGCGCTCAACCGCCCCGACCTCCCGGCCCTGCTGGGCACGCCCGAGGACCGCGTCACCGTCGCGCAGCCGGCGCCGATCACCTTCGGCACGGACGTCATGGCGGAGGTGCGGCTCACCCACACCGTCGTGAGCCTGCTGGACAGCAGCACCTCGCTCGAGGACACGCGCGACATGCGGCGGGTCTACACCTGGCCGGCCACCGTCCTCGGCCACCCCGCCGCGACCTACTGGTCCAACGCGACATCGGTCATCCCCGGCGGGAAGCTCGGCCCCGCCACGCGGAACATCGTCGTCGCCCAGGACCCGGCGGCACCCGGCGGACGGGCCTTCGAGGTCGTCGTCTTCCGCGACGACGGCCTGACGCCCGACGAGGCGACCCTGACCCGGCTCGCCGAGACGGTGCTGCCCACCGTCCCGGGCTGGGTCCCGGCCCCGTAGCCGGACACGGCGGGCCTCCCCCCTCAGGCGTCTCCCTCGTCCTCGTCCTCGCCGTAGGGCGGGATGGTCCAGCGCAGGACCGTCCCGCCCGCCCCGTCGGCTTCGAGGGTGACCGGGAAGGCCTGGCCCCAGTCCCGCCCGCCGTGGTGCCGGACCGCGTGGTCGCCCTGGCACCAGTCGATGCCGAGCACCTGGCAGCCGCCGACCTCGATCGCGCCCACGTGCAGCGGGTGGTGCAGGCCGGCCCGCCGGAAGGTGAAGTAGTCGACGTGCTTCTCCACCGAGGTGGCCACTCCCCTGCCGGGCAGGCCGCCCCGCCAGGCGCCGATCTCGGCCTCCAGCGCGACCGCCTCCGCCACCGGGAGGTCGAGCCACCCGTACGGGCCCCCGTCACCCTCGTACGAGGGCATCCGCTCGCCGCCGAACCGCTCGTGCGCCTCCTGCTCGTACCGGCCCCAGTAGGAGAGGTCGGCGAGCCCGTCGGCCGGTTCGTCGTCCAGGCTCGTCCACGCGTCCAGCCCGACGGCGTCGCCGACCACCATGCCGCTCCGGTCGACCGGCAGGTCCCCGAGCAGCACCGGGCCCTCCGCACCCTCCGGCCAGGGCAGGCCGAGGGCGATCTCCAGCGTCGCGATCGTCGGCTCCTCGTCGAAGGCCGAGGGCTCGGTGGTGGCCCGCACCGCCAGCGGCCGGTCGGCGGCGGCCGGGACGGCGACCGCCTCGCACTCCTCGTCCCGCAGGTGACCGCCTCCCGTCTTCGCCGCCGCGGCCCGCACCGGCAACGGATCCCCCAGCTCCCGCCAGTAGTCGATCCAGGTGGCCATGCCGAGCACCACCACCCCGGAGGGCGCGGTGACGAATCCCAGGTCAACGAAGGTTTCGGGCATCCGTCGATTATCTCCGGGCAGGACGTCGCCCCGTCGCCTAGCCTGGCCCGGTGAATCTTGACGATCTCGCCTGGCAGCGGCAGTTCGACGGCGGGATAGAGCCCGCCATGGCGGAATACCTGGCCCGACAGGGGCAGTTGGAGTTGCTGATCGAGACCGCACGGGACCGCGGTGAGTGGTTCTGCGCCGAGGTGGCGGTCGGTGAGCTGTGCGAGGCGGGGGAGTTCGAACGGGCCCTGACGGTCCTGGAGCCGTTCGTCGCGGTCGGCTGGCCGTTCGCCGTACGGGAGTCCGCCTCGATCCTGGTCCGGCAGGGCCGGATCGAGGAGGGGCTGGCGCTGGTGCGTCCGGACGCGGCCGGCCTGGAGTCGGCGTTCGACTGCCGCTGGTTCGCCGGGGCGCTGGTGGAGGCCGGGCGGGTGGACGAGGCCATCGGGGTGCTCACGCCCCACCTCGGGGAGCCCTGGATCCTGGAGTCCCTGGTCGATCTGACCAGGGGGGAGAACTGTGACGCCCGCGTCCTGGAACTGCTCGCCCCGTGCGCCGAGCGGGCCCTGGGCGGCGCGGCGGACTGCCGGTGCTCCGCGGCCGGGGGTCGGCGCGAGTGCCGGCACCAGCCGTCGGAGGTGCTGGTGAAGTACAGCCGGGTCCTGGAGCGCATGGGCCGGGCGGACGAGGCGATCCGGCGGCTGGGCCCGGTCCTGCCCGCCGTCCCGGGCGTCGCCTGGCGGTACGCGGAACTCCTCGCCGACCAGGGCCGGTTCGAGCAGCTGCGCGAGCTGGCCACCGGCGAGCACGCGGGGCTCGCCCTGAACCAGTACGCGAAGGCGCTGGAGGAGCAGGGCGAGCTCCGGGAGGCCGAAGCCGTCCTGCACGAGGCCCTGGCAACAGACGCCGAGTACACTCGCCGACGCCTCATGGCCTTCCTGGCCCGCCAGGGGCGCCTCGACGAGGTCGTCGACGTCGGACGGCCCACGTACGAGGACGCCGAAGGGAGCCTCCTCCACGAGGCGATCGACCTGCTGATCAGGGCGAGCAGCCCGGAGCGGGCGCTGGAGCTCGTGGACGGCCTCGGCGCCGCGTACGTCGAGGCGCATGCCGACGTCCTGGGCTACACCCGGCTGCGCCTGCTCGCGAAGGCCGGGCGCTACGCCGAGGGCATCGCGGGGGCGCGGGCCCTGAGCGAGCGGGAGCCCGACCAGTGGGACACCACGCTGGCCTGGCTGCTGGATCTGGACGGCCGGCCGGACGAGGCCCTCGACCTGCTCCGGTCGTCCACCGAGCGCGAGGCCCACCGGGCGATCGCCCAGATCCTGACCAGGCACGGCCACTACGCCGAGGCCGTCGCCGTCATCCCCACGGTGCCCGCCCAGCGCGAGGCCTGGGACCGGCGCTGAGGCAGGGGGTCGCCGACCGGCCGGCCCGAATAGTTCAGTGAGAGAAATATTCAGGTGGACGGAGGCGTTCCGGCAGGAGCAGGCGCGGGAGGTCCGCGCGAGGCTGGAAGGAGTGCGGCGCCGTGCGCGTGGAGATCTGGACCGACATCAACTGCCCCTGGTGCTACATCGGCAAGGCCCGGTTCGAGCAGGCGCTGGCGGCGTTCCCGCACCGCGAGGAGGTGGAGGTCGTCCACCGCTCCTTCGAGCTGGACCCGAGGGCGCCGCACGAGGCCCGTCCGGTCGTGCCGCTGCTCGCCGCCAAGTACGGGATGAGCCTGGAGCAGGCCGAGGCGGCGGAGGCCCGGATCGCCGAGAACGCGCACGCCGAGGGCCTGCCGTACCTGCGCGAGGGGCGCGACGCGGCGAACTCCTTCGACATGCACCGGCTGCTGCACTTCGCCGAGGAGCACGGCCGGCAGGGGCAGCTGCTGGACGCGCTGTACCGGGCGAACTTCGCCGAGGAGCGGTCGGCCTTCGAGGAGGGCCGGCTGGTCGAGTTGGCGGTCGAGGCCGGACTGGACGGCGAGGCGGCCGCGGCCGTCCTGGCCGACCCGGAGGCCTACGCGGAAGCGGTGCGCGAGGACGAGACCACGGCGAGCGCCATGGGGGCGACGGGCGTGCCGTTCTTCGTCCTGGACCGGCGCCTCGGCGTCTCGGGCGCCCAGCCCGCGGAAACGTTCACCCGTGCACTGGAGCAGGCCTGGGAGAGCCGGGTCGCCCTGCCGCTGACCCCGCTCGCGCCCAAGGAGTGAGGCGGGGCGGAGCAGGAAGTCGGCCGGGCCGACTTCCTGCTCACCCGGCTTGCCAGCGGTGGGCGTAGACGATGTGCAGGCTCGCCGGAACGCCCTTGGCCGCCCGCCCGGAGCCCCAGCCCTCGTGGTCGAGCTCGATGCAGTAGTGCTCGTCGGGGCGCCACCCGAAGCGCCACCCGGGGGCCTCGCGGGTGAACTCATGGAGCTGGGAGCCCGACCAGCGGAAGGCCGTGGGACTGCCGGTGACCACCAGCGTGTGGGCGGCCCCGGAGAAGCGGAGCCGGTCCCGCCAACCGGCGAAGTGGTGGCGTTCGTAGTCGATCTCCTCCTCGGACGGGAAGTCCGTCACCGGCAGGTCGACGGTGTGCGGCGTCCCGGCGCCGAGCCGCGCCCGGACCTCCTTCCAGCGCGACGCGGGGAAGCCCAGGCTGTGGTGGACCAGCAGCAGGTCCAGCCGGTCCTCGGACGGGACGTCGCCCAGCCCGGCCGGACCGGCGTTGGCCCGCAGCGGCAGGTGCACCAGGGAGCGCCGGGAGCGGGCCGCCAGGGCCCAGGCGGTGGCCAGGTCCTCGGCGCCCTGCCGGTCGAGGTGCAGGTGCATGTACGTGCTGCCCGGGCCGGCGTACAGGAGGGCCCCGGCGGTCTGCCGCGCCGGGGTGATCACCCGGTACTCGTCCCGGCCGAGCCGCACCCGGTGGATCTTCGTTCGCAGTCTCACCGGGTCTTCGTACCGGAGACCGGCCCGGGCTGTCCTTCGGTTTTCCTCCGGCCGGGGCCCCGCGGCGCTGCTCCGCCACGAGCCAGGCACCCCGGGGTGTCCTTGCGGGATCCGGCTCCCTGCCCGGCCGGAGCCGCCCCGCGCGACAGTTCCGAAACATTCAACCCCCGTGTGTAAAAAGACCATTGAGGCTGCCTCGCCGTCTGGCACACACTGTGCACCGACGCCCTTCCGGGGGCGGGGTCATGACACACCAGGGGGTAGGGGCATGATCGACAAGGACACCGTCCTCAACCACCGGTACCGGCTGCTGGAGCAGCTCGGCCGCGGCGGGATGGGGACGGTCTGGCGCGCCCGGGACGCCGTCACGGAACAGGACATCGCCGTCAAGGTGCTCAACCCGGGCCTGCTGGAGGATCCGACCGCCACCGAGCGTTTCCGCCGGGAGGCGAAGGCCGTCACCGGAATCGGCCACCCGGGCGTCGTGGGCGTCCACGACTACGGGGAGAGCGGTGCGGAGGGCACCGACGGCACGGAGAGCACCGACGGCACGGAGAGCACCGACGGCACGGAGAGCACCGACAGTACGGAGAGCACCGACAGTACGGACGGCGCCGACGGCCCGAAGGGCGCCGGCACCGGCCCGCGCTACGCCTACATCGTGATGGACCTGGTCGAGGGCCGGCCGCTCAGCGCGGTGCAGAAGGACGAAGGGCCGATGCCGCCCGAGCGGGCCCTGGCCATGGTGGCCACCGCACTGGACGCCCTCCAGGCCGTCCACCAGTCCGCCATCGTCCACCGCGACGTCAAACCGTCCAACCTGCTGGTGCGCGAGGACGGCGCCGTGCTCGTCGCCGACTTCGGCCTCGCCCTGGCGGTCGCCGACTCCAAACTCACCACGTCGAACGGATTCATCGGCACCGCCTCCTACGCCTCCCCCGAACAGGTCGACCCTTCTCCCGACAACCCCGTCACACCCGCCGCCGACCTCTACTCGATGGGGGTCGTCTGTTACGAACTACTGGTCGGGAAGCTGCCGTTCGAGGGCGGACGCGCCATGCAGGTCGCGTACAAGCACGTCAACGAGCCGGCGCCGGAGCTGCCGGACACCTTCCCACCGGCCGTCCGGGCGCTGGTCGCCAAGGCCCTGTCCAAGGCGCCGGAGGACCGGTACGAGAGCGCCGCCGAGATGGCGGCGGCGGCACGAGCGGCGGTCGGACTGCCGGTCGGTGAGGCCGCACAGCGGCCGGTCAGGCTGTGGAAGAGCGCCCCGAGGACGGGCGGTGCGGGCCCCGCTCCGCGGAGCGAGCCGGTCCCCACGGCCGAACTGGTCGTGAAGGTGTCCCCGGTCATCCAAGCGGACCCTCAGCAGACGGCCGAGCAGAGCCGCCGCTCGCGGCGGCGCCGCCTGCTGGTACCGGTGATCATCCCGGTCATCGTCTCGTTGGGTACGGCGGGCGCCCTGCTGGTCGACCGCAACCCGTTCAGCGCCGACGCCGCGCCCGGAAGCCGGTCGACCACCGCCGTGACCGCCCCGCCGCCCGGGGGCACCGGTGTCCCGGACACCGGTGCCCCCGTCGAGACCCCGGCCGCCACCCCGGCGGGCGACCAGCTGCCGGGGACCACCCCCGACCAGCAGACGCCGCAGCAGCAACGGCCCGTGCCGCCGGCCTCCTCCGGCGGCAACGGGGGTACGAACGCGGGCAACGGCGGAGGCGCGAACAACGGAGGCGCCAACAGCGGCGGCACGACCGCCGGACAGAACGGAGGCACCCAGCCCCGCCAGTCACCGGCCAACACCCCCGCCCCGCAACCCCCGGTGACGAACAACCCCGCCCCACAGCCTCCGCCGCAGAACTCCCCCGGCGGGACCACCGCACAGCCCGGCGGCGGCAGCGCCCCGCCACCGGAGTCCCCGGCCCGCCCCGCGGAGTGCGGCGGAACCAACTGGACGCGCATCATCAGCGTCCAGTCCGGCCTGCCGATCGGGCTGGCCAACGACAACCTGAACGCGAGCAACCCGGTCGTCCTGGGCGGCGCCACGCAGTACGGCTGGGTCGTCAGCTACGGCACGTGGAACGAGTACCACGCCTGCAACTCCGGAGGCTTCCCCCTGGTCATGGGCAACGGCTCCCCGTTCGACAACGCGGTGGCCCTCGGCAGCGGCCGCGACTTCCTGTACCGGTGGACCGTCCAGCCCGCCGCCTCGGGCGGGTACACCCTCGGCGACGGCACCAACTGCATGACCGCCGGCGCGCAGGGCAAGCCCATCACCATGACCACCTGCACCGACAACCTCGCGAGCCAGCTGTGGAAGTTCCAATGACCGGAGGCGTGTCCACCTCTGCCCGCACGGCCTCACATCCGGGATTCCTGGCCCGCGCCCAGGGGCCAGGCTGTCACTCGCTCAACGCGCGATCGAAACAGCGGGCGGCGAGCCAGGCGGCGGCACGCTCTCGTTCCTCGCGGTTGGAGGAGCGACCGTCGTGACGCGCGATCCACTCCAGGTGTCGCAGGACGTTCTCCGAGCGGTCCGGGTCGCGCACCGCGAGCACGTCGATGCCGGTCTCGCCCGTCGAGGCACCGACGTACACGCTGCTGTCCAGGGCCATCATGCCGAAGCCCGGGTGGCCCGAGCGCACGCCGAGAAACGCCGATGCCGCGCCTCGGCCCATGATGTCCCAGCGATCCAGGAACCGGACCCGGGTCCACTGCTCCGGTGCACGGGTGCGGCCGTGCTGGGTGGCTCCGGGGTGCTCCGGGCGCTCAGTCGTAGAAGAACTGGCGGAGGTCCTCGACCGAGCCCGGGCCGAAGAGGAAGGCCTCGCATCCGGCGAGCGCCCGGGGCGGTGGCGGCCCGTCAGCGGGGAGCCGCCGCCAGATCTCACCCTGCTCCCCCACCGCGTGGACGGCGGAGAGCAGTTCGGCCATCCCCGCCGGGCGGGGCGGGGCCGCTCCGGTGACGGGGGCGAGCTCCCACCCACCGGCCCGGGCGGCGAGCCGCACCGCGCCCGCCCAGGTGGCGATGCGGCAGAGGCGGTTGCGCAAGGGGAGTTCGACGGACGGGTCCAGGTACCCGAGTCCGACGGTCGCGGCGGCGAGGTCGTCCATCACCCGGCGCTCGACGGAGGTGCGGATCCAGTGGCCCTCCTGGGCGTCCTCGATGGCGGCGCTCCACCACTCCCAGGCGCTGTCGAGGCGGGCCGTTGCCTCGGACTCGGCCTCGGCCGCTGTCCGCGAGGGAGGACCCGGCCGGGACGCCTGCGGCCGGTACAGGTGGAACAGTTCCGGATCACCCTCGTCGAGGCCCTGGACGAGGCCGAC
The DNA here is from genome assembly GCF_042885595.1 of Kitasatospora sp. NPDC058046. Taxonomy (NCBI): domain Bacteria; kingdom Bacillati; phylum Actinomycetota; class Actinomycetes; order Kitasatosporales; family Streptomycetaceae; genus Kitasatospora; species Kitasatospora sp. NPDC058046. The sequence continues at coordinate 5,724 of NZ_JBHVRS010000002.1, read as the reverse complement.
CGGCTGCCACCCGGCCCGGTGCAGGAGCCGTCGCATCGGCTGGTTGGAGACGTTGGTCGAGGTGAACAGCTTCGGGGTCTCGCAGGAGGCCGCCGCGGCGTCCAGCAGCCGGCGGCCGACGCCCCTGCCGCGCGCGGCGGGCGAGACCATCAGCATCGTGACGAAGCCCTGCTCGAAGAACGTGTACTCGGTGACGCAGTAGCCGAGGAGCCCGGACGCGTCTTCGGCCACGAGCACCGGGCCCGGGGCCTGCCGGCACCATCGCCGGATGCTCGCCGCCCGCTCCCCGTCGCCTTCGAGGGCGACCGAGTCGATACCGGTCAGCCCGTCCGCGTCCGCGTCGGTGCCGCGCCGAACGACGAAGTCGCCGAAGTCGCCGAAGTCGCCGAAGTCCACTGTGTCCATGGGGACATGCTGCCAGGTGGCTCCGGTACGAACCTCTACTGCGGCCCCGGTCCTCCGTAAACGACCCGGGGGTGCAGCCGGGTCGCCTGCCAGGGCGAGTTACGGCCGGCGGCCTCGCGGTAGGCAACGCGCTGGACGGCGAAGAGCAGGCGGTAGAGGTTGAGCGCGGTGTCGGAGTCGTCGGCGGCGAAGCCGAGGTCGTGGACGAAGGTCTCGAGCTTGGGCCAGTCGAAGTCGTCGGGGACGGGCGGGGCGACGGCGACGCCGAAGAGCGCGTTGAAGGCCGCGGCGACGGCGTAGTGGGAGGCGGCGAGGGCGTTGAGGACGTCGGGGTCGGCGGCCGGGTCGAGGACGGGGTCGGGCACGTCAGGTCTCCTCTTGGTCGGGCCTTGCAAGCTTGAGCGTGGTGACGACGCCCAGGGCGACGGTGGCGAACGCCAGGGCGAGGAAGGAGAGGAAGGCGGCGGCGATCAGGAACCGCACGAGCGCTCGCGGTCGGCGTCGAAGAGGAGGGTGAGGAGGTTCATCAGCGTCGAGGCCGGCGCCGTGTTGAAGGCGACCAGAACGCGGCCGTCCATGGTCGTGTCCGTGGTGGCGGAGGGGAAGATCAGACCGAACGCGCGGCCGCGCTCCTGGAGTTCGGCGAGGAGGATGCGGACCTGGTCCTCGGTGTAGCCCCGGATGCGGGGGTCGGTGGGCTGCATGGGGAAGCGGCGGCGGTTCACGCGGAGGCCTCCAGTTCGAACCAGACGACCTTGCCCGTCTTGCGGGGCTCGGCGCCGAGGCGGTGGGTGAGGGCACGGACGAGGAAGAGGCCCCGGCCGGAGGAGGCGAGCGGGTCCGTGGGGAGGTGGACGGTGGGGAAGATCGGGTTGTTGTCCGCGACCGAGACCCGCAGACGGTGGCCGGTGAGGGCCAGCACGACCATGGGGGCAAGGGTGCCCCCGTGCCGCCAGGCGTTGACGAAGACTTCGTGGAGGGCGAGTTCGGCGTCGGAGATGACGGACGGTCGCCACCCGGCCGAGACGAGGAGGTCGGAGAGCTCGCCACGAGCGGTGGAGCAGTCCGGAAGGTTGCAGGCACGCATGAGAGACCCCAAGGGAGGAAGAGGGGAATCGACGAAGCAGACACTCCGTCATGTGATCGGTGCAACACTGAGAGTAGGACCGTCGGTCACACGCATGCAACCTGATCGCCGAGATGTCTCCCCCAACTTGGCTAAGCTCACTCGTGTGGGTGGAGACTGGCCCGACACGGAAGGAACCCCCCTTGGCACTCAGGACCCAAATCAGCGAGCGACAGCGGCGGTTCGGCGCTGAGCTGAGAAGGTTGCGCGAGGCCGCAGGCCTGGCGGTCAAGGACGCCGGCGCCCTCATCGGCATCGCGGGCCCGCAGCTGAGCCACATCGAGGCAGCTCGAACGGCGCTCGACCCGGAGCGACTCTCGGTCTTGCTCGAAGGCTACGGGTGCACGGATGAGACCTACATCGCGCTGCTGCACGCTCTCGGCGCGAGCGACGGGAAGGGCTGGTGGAGCGCATTCAAGGGGCGGGTTCCGGCTCTCGCCCTGGACCTGGCAGAGGCCGAAGACCGAGCAGAATCCTTCGCTGTCTTCGACTCCCTGTACATTCCGGGAACGCTCCAGGTTCCAGGCTACGTCGAGGCCATCTACAAGGGCGCTTACAAGGATGGCCGTTGGGACGTTGCCACGGCCGTTGAGTTCCGCCTACAACGTCAACGCATCATGACCGACAGCAAGCAGCGACAGTTTCGGTACGTCATCCATGAGGCAGCACTCCGGATGCAATTCGCTGGCAGGCTCGTGATGCGCGACCAGCTCCACCATCTCGTAGACATGGCAGAACTCCCCAATGTCACGATCGAGATCTTGCCGTTCGATGCCCCCGGGAGGGCGCCATACGCTGGCGCGTTCCTGATCTGCGACCCCGGGTGCACGGACCTCTCAACCATCATCCTGGATGGACCGAAGCGGGCGGTCCACCTTGGCGATCCCGATGACGTGGCGGCGTACCACCAAAAGTTCCAAGAGGCCCGGGATCTCGCACTACCTGCTGTTGATGCCAGCAAGCCCAGGCGTGACAGCTCTCGCGACTCCTGGGGGCTCCTTCAACACATTCTCTATGAACTCCAGCACTGAAAGGCACCCGATGTCCCACCTGGCCTGGCAGAAGTCATCCTTCAGCAACGCCGATGGCGGCAGCACGTGCGTTGAGCTGGCCGCCGAAGGAAACGACGTCCGCTTCCTCCGTGAGTCGGACGACCCTTCCGTCATCGTCACCACCACAACCACGAAGCTCCGCGCCTTCCTCCTCGGCGCCAAGGCCGGCGAGTTCGACCACCTCATCTGAACCACGCGACGGGAGCGGGACGGCGCTACCACCATCCCGCCCCCTGTCTCTGCCGCAGGAAGTCACCGTGACCCCGAACGATCCCTGCTCCCCGACCTCCGTGAGGCCGTCCTGGGATGAACTCCCCCTCCCGGCACAGGAGTCCGTCGAGACCCACCTCGGCGCACCGGTCATCGACGCCCGGACCCAGGCCGACGGGTTCAGCCCCGGCCTGGCGGTCCGCGCCACCCTCGCCGACGGCCGAGCCGTGTTCCTCAAGGGAACCGCCACCGACCACCCCGTCCACGGGAGATACGCCGCCGAGGCAGCCATCAACCGAAGCCTGACCCGGCAGGTCCCGGTGCCGAGGATGCTCGTCTCCTGGGAGGCCGGCGGATGGCTGCTGATGGCCTTCGAGGACGTCGACGGCGGCCACCCCGACCTCGGCCCCGGGTCGGCCGACCTCCCCGCCGTCGTCCGGCTGCTCGACCGACTCCCCAGGGCGGTCAGCCCGTCGCCGATCCCCGACGCCCCGTCCATCGTCTCCGTCCTCGGGGGCGGCTCCCGCAGCTGGCGGGCTCTCGCCGACCAGCAGGCCGAGCTCGACCCGTGGTCCACCCGGCACGTCGAGCAGCTCGCGGCCGTCGAGCACGACTGGCACGCCGCATCCGCCGGGGTCTGCCTCCTCCACGCGGACCTGCGCGCCGACAACATGCTCATGCGCGGTGACGACGCCCTCGCCATCGACTGGGCCTACCTCCACCAGGGCGCCGCCTGGATCGACCCGGCCTTCCTCGTCACCCAGCTGATCCGCGCCGGCCACACCCCGGCCCAGGCCGAAGCCCTGCTCGCACCCGTGGCCTCGTGGGCTGCCGCCCCGCCGGACGCGATCACCTCCTTCGCGGTGGCCCAGGCCGGCTACTGGGAGCTGAACTCCAGGCTCCCGGCCCCGCCGGGGGTGCCGTACCTGCGCGGCTACCAGGCCTCCATGGCCGCCATCGGCCGGACGTGGATCGAGCACCGAACCGGCTGGCACTGACCGAACTCGCAGCACCCGCAGCGCTGTTCGCGGAGCCCACCAGCAAGCACGAGCCCTGCCGCTCTTCCCCGCCCGCTCGTTGGCCTCCAACGAGCGAGCGGGGTCTTGTCCACCCCCGCCGCCGCTCAGGCGACGGCGCGACCGAGGTGGGCGGCCAAGCGGTCGAGGGCGGTCGCGCCGTGGGGCGCGGGCCGGGGCGGGGCGAAGGAGCCGCCTTCCGTCCGCGGCAGGCCCGCGTAGATCTCCCGCACCACGGGCATGGCCACCGTCGCAATGTCCGGGACCAGGTCGCGCGGGTGTCCGATGGCTTCGGCCAAGTCCCAACCGTGGACCAGCATTTCGATGACCAGCTGCTCGACGAGACGTCGGCCCGGCGCCGGCCCGTACTGCCGGTCGAGCATGCCGGGCCGGCGAAAGGCCGTGAGCGTCCGCTGGGCGGCGGTCCGGAACGCCGCGACATGATCACCGCCCAGGTGATCCGCGGCGGCATCGGACCGGGGCCTCCCGTCCGCCAGGCCGGCCCACATCAGGTTCTCCCAGACCAGGTGGTCCAGCAAGGCGCGGACGTCCCAGTCGGCGCACGGTGTCGGCCCGTCAAGGCGGCTCGGGTCGACGGCGCTGACGAGGTCACCCACGGCCTGGAGGACTCGCTCGGAGGCGGCGATCAGACCCACCGGCTCCCAGGCCTCGGCTCCGGAGTCGTACAGCGCGTCGAGTTCGGCGGCGCGGCGTCCGGGTTCGGGATTGGCACGCAGGGCGGTCTTCAGCCAGTTGCCCGCCGTCTCCAGACTCGGCCGCGCCGGTTGGCCGTTGATGAGGCAGAGCAGCTGCCAGTACCGCTCGACGCACGGGACGGAGACGATGCCGAGTTGTTCGAGCAGCAGGCTCCGGGCCGGCGCGCCGTCGGTGCGGACCCCGTCGACGGTCCGCGCCTGGGAGGGGAGCCACTTCTCGACGACGGCCGCGACAACGGGTTCCGCCGCGGGCGAGTCCGGCGCGATCCCGTCCCGGACGGCCTCGTCCACCCGCCCCGTCCAGTAGTCGGTGACCCGCCGTGCCTCCTGGAGTGTGGCGTCATCGTGCTCGCCGGGGGCGTGTTCGGCCGCGTACTGCGCCATGCGCCGCATCGCGGCCCGCAGTTCGGGATCGGCCACCAGCTCGCCCAGTTCGATCCAGGCGTCGACCTGCGCGTCCGTGGGGTCGTCGGGCAGCTCCGGGGTGGCGGCCAGCAGGCCGCTGCGGTAGGTCGGTACGTCCAGGCCGGCGAGCGTCCCGGTCACGAACTCGTGGATGGTCTTCCGGCGTTCGGCAGCGGACAGTCGGGCGGTGCGGTTCATGAAGGCGAGTCCTTCGGCAGTGGTTTCGCGACGGGCGGCGGAGCGCAGGACCGCCTGTTGCGCGCGCAGCAGGCGGATCCTCGTCTCCAGCACGTCGACGTGGACCGCGGCCACCTCCGCCAAGGTGTGCTCCCGGTCGAGGACTTCGCGGATAGCCGGCAGGCCGAGCCCGAGGTCCCGCAGCGTCCGTGCCAGCTCCACGCGGGCCACGGACTCCGCGTCGTAGACCCGGTACCCGGCGGCCGTGCGTCGGGCCGGTGGCACGAGGCCGAGATCGGACCAGTGCCGGATGAGCTTCACCGACAGCCCGGTCTTCCGCGCGACCTCTCCGATGCTCCACAGCACCCTGTCGTCGACGTGCATGTGCCCCACCCTCGGCTCTCCCACGATGGGAGAGTCAACCAGCCGGGAGTTCTGGCCTACCGCGCGCATTGACCGTCGCTCCGCCCCGCAGCCGGCCCGGAAACGCGAAGAGGCTCTGAAAACGCGAAGAACCCCCATCCGGGACCCGGATGGGGGTTCTTCTGAAGAATTGTTCGGCGGCGTCCTACTCTCCCACAGGGTCCCCCCTGCAGTACCATCGGCGCTGTAAGGCT
>NZ_JBHVRS010000001.1:752512-887389 GCF_042885595.1 Kitasatospora sp. NPDC058046 | reverse complement strand
AGCCCTGTGAGGGGTGGAGTTGACCGGTACTAATAGGCCGAGGGCTTGTCCTCAGTTGCTCGCGTCCACTGTGTTGTTCTGAAACAACGACCCGCCCGAAATTTGTCGGGTGTGCGGTTGACAGTTTCATAGTGTTTCGGTGGTCATAGCGTGAGGGAAACGCCCGGTTACATTCCGAACCCGGAAGCTAAGCCTTACAGCGCCGATGGTACTGCAGGGGGGACCCTGTGGGAGAGTAGGACGCCGCCGAACAATTCTTCAGAAGAACCCCCATCCGGGTCCCGGGTGGGGGTTCTTCGCATTTCCGGGCCGATGTCGGACACCACCGCACCCCGACCCCTCCGGACTCCTCCCGAACGACCCCCGCCGAGTGGCTGGTCCACCGTCAATATGCCGCTAAAACCGCCTGATCAGCGCACTGATCAGCGGAAAATCGCGTCGCACGCCGTAGTCTCGAAGGCAGGGGGAACAGGTGTCCGGGGGTGTTCTCCGGGCCGGGTCGGATCAAGAATGGTGCTCATGGGACGAGGCAGGCTGCGCATCTACCTCGGGGCGGCCCCCGGGGTCGGCAAGACGTACGCCATGCTCGCCGAGGCGCACCGGCGGCAGGAGCGGGGCACGGACGTGGTGGTCGCGTTCGTGGAGGACCACGGCCGCCGGCGGACCGCGGACATGGTCGCGGGGCTGGAGGTCGTGCTGCGGCAGCAGGTGGTGCACCGCGGTGCCCGGTTCTCCGAGATGGACCTGGACGCCGTCCTGGCGCGCCGCCCGCAGGTGGCCCTGGTGGACGAGCTGGCCCACACCAACGTCCCCGGCTGCCGCAACGAGAAGCGCTGGCAGGACGTCGAGGAGCTGCTGGCGGCCGGGATCGACGTGATCTCCACCGTCAACGTGCAGCACCTGGAGTCGCTGGGCGACGCCGTCGAGGGCATCACCGGGGTGCGCCAGCGCGAGGCCGTCCCGGACGAGGTGGTCCGGCGGGCGGACCAGATCGAGCTGGTGGACATGTCCCCGCAGGCGCTGCGGCGCCGGCTGGCGCACGGCAACGTGTACGCGCCGGAGAAGATCGACGCCGCCCTCGCCAACTACTTCCGCCCGGGCAACCTGACCGCGCTGCGCGAGCTGGCGCTGCTGTGGACCGCGGACCGGGTGGACGAGTACCTCCAGAAGTACCGGGCCGAGCAGGGCATCGAGGGCACCTGGCAGGCCAGGGAGCGGATCGTGGTGGGCCTGACCGGCGGGCCCGAGGGGGCGACGCTGATCCGCCGGGCGGCAAGGATCGCCGCCAGGGTCTCCGGCGGCGAGCTGCTCGCCGTGCACATCTCCCGCTCGGACGGGCTGGTGGGCTCCGGCTCGCCGCAGACGCTGATCGAGCAGCGCGCGCTGGTGGAGAGCCTCGGCGGCTCCTTCCACGCCGTCCTCGGCGACGACCCGGCCGGCGGGCTGCTGGACTTCGCCCGGGGCGTGAACGCCACCCAGATCGTGCTGGGCACCAGCCGGCGGCCCGGCTGGCAGTACCTGTACGGGCCGGGCGTCGGCACCATCGTGACCCGGGAGGCCGGGGACATCGACGTCCACATGGTCACCCACGAGCACGCCGGGCACGGGCGGCGCGGCAAGATACCGGTCCGCCGGATCACCGACCTGGGCCGTACCCGGACGGTCGGCGGCTGGCTGATCGGACTGGTCGGGCCGCCGCTGCTGGCGATCGTGCTGACCGCGATCGGCGGGCTGGGGCTCTCCACCGACATGCTGCTGTTCCTGTCGCTGACGGTGTGCGCGGCGCTGGTGGGCGGGCTGCTGCCGGCGATCGGGTCGGCGCTGGTCGCCTCCTCCGTCCTGAACTACTACTTCACCCCGCCGCTGCACACCTTCACCATCAACGAGCCGCAGAACATCATGGCGGTGGCGATATTCACCATCGTCGGCATATCGGTGGCGTCGGTGGTGGACCTCGCGGCCCGGCGCACCCAGCAGGCCGCCCGCAGCCAGACCGAGGCGCAGACGCTCAGTGCGCTGGCCGGCACAGTGCTGCGCGGCGCGCCCAACGGCGACGGGGTGCTGACCGCGCTGATGGAGCAGGTCCGGGAGACCTTCGGGCAGGAGAGCGCCGCGCTGCTGGAACGGCCGGACCCGCTCTCCGCCTGGGCGCCGGTGGCGACCGCCGGCCCGCGCCCGCCGGAGCGGCCGGAGGAGGCCGACGTGGACGTCCCGGTTGGCGACAGCCTGGCGCTGGTGCTGCGCGGCCGGGTGCTGCCCGGGGCGGACCGGCGCCTGCTCGGCGCGTTCGCCGCCCAGGCCGCCGTGGTGCTGGAGCGCCGCCGGCTGGCCCGGGAGGCCGCCGAGGCCCGCCGGGAGGCCGAGGGCAACCGGATCCGGACGGCTCTGCTGGCCGCCGTCTCGCACGACCTGCGCACCCCGTTGGCGGGCATCAAGGCCTCGGTGAGCTCGCTGCGCTCGGCCGACGTCGACTGGGCCCCGGAGGACGAGGCCGAGCTGCTGGCCGGCATCGAGGCCGGGGCCGACCGGCTGGACCACCTGATCAACAACCTGCTCGACATGAGCCGCCTGCAGACCGGGACCGTCACCCCGCTGATCCAGGAGACCGACCTGGACGAGGTGGTGCCGTTCGCGCTCGGCGGGGTGCCGTTGGAGTCCGTCCGGCTGGAGGTCCCGGAGACGCTGCCGATGGTCCGGGCCGACGGCGGGCTGCTGGAGCGCTCGCTGGCCAACCTGGTGGAGAACGCCGTCAAGTACAGCCCGGACGGGGTCAGGGTGCTGGTCAAGGCCGACGAGCTGCGGCAGCCGGGGCGGCCGGCCCGGGTCGAGCTGCGGATCGTGGACCGCGGCCCGGGGGTGCCCGAGGACGCCAAGGAGCGGATCTTCGCGCCGTTCCAGCGCTACGGGGACGCGCCGCGCGGCGCCGGGGTGGGCCTCGGACTCGCGGTGGCGCGCGGCTTCGTCGAGGCGATGGACGGTACCGTCACCGCCGAGGACACCCCGGGCGGCGGACTCACCATGGTCGTCAGCCTGCCCGTGGTCGAACGGCCGCCCGAACCGGGGGAGCGGGGCGGCGAGGGTGGCGGCCCGCTCCCGGACCTGATCACCTGAGAACCGGCGGCGCACCGGCCGGGCCGTCGCTCCTCCGGGGGCCGGCGCGCCTCCCGGGCCCGTACGCCGCACAGCACGTCGCACGTCGCACGCCGCACCGAACGTCGTAGAGCAGTCCCCAGTCCGTAAGTCAGACAGCCCTGAAAGGCGGAGCCCGTAAATGACCCGGGTCCTCGTCGTGGACGACGAACCGCAGATCGTCCGCGCGCTGGTGATCAACCTCAAGGCCCGCAAGTACGAGGTGGACGCGGCCCATGACGGCGCGAGCGCCCTGGAGCTGGCCGCGGCCCGCCATCCGGACGTGGTCGTCCTCGACCTGGGCCTGCCCGACATGGACGGGGTCGAGGTGATCCGCGGCCTGCGCGGCTGGACCCGGGTGCCGATCATCGTGCTGTCGGCCCGGCACGCCTCGGACGAGAAGGTCGAGGCGCTGGACGCGGGCGCCGACGACTACGTCACCAAGCCGTTCGGCATGGACGAGCTGCTCGCCCGGATGCGGGCCGCCGTGCGGCGGGCCGAGCCGGTGGCTGGGGAGGCAGACTCGCTGGTCGTCACCGAGTCCTTCACCGTCGACCTCGCGGCCAAGAAGGTCAACCGGGACGGCGCCGACGTACGCCTCACGCCGACCGAGTGGCACCTGCTGGAGGTACTGGTCCGCAACGCCGGGCGGCTGGTCAGCCAGACCCAGCTGCTCCAGGAGGTCTGGGGCCCGGCCTACCGCACCGAGACCAACTACCTGCGGGTCTACCTGGCCCAGCTCCGCCGCAAGCTGGAGCGCGACCCCTCGCACCCGCGCCACTTCATCACCGAACCGGGCATGGGGTACCGCTTCGAGAGCTGACCGCGACCGCCCCCGGCGGCCGTGCGGCCTGCCGCCGGGGGGCCGGAACCCGGTACCCTTCCGACATGAGTGGTGACAACAGCAGCGGCCCGCCGCAGGGGCGGTTCCGCCGCATGCTCAGCCGGCTGACCTCCTCGGCCGAGGAACTGGACGCCGAGGAGCTGCGTCAGGAGATCGCCGCGGAGTCCGGCTGCACGCCGATCGCCGGCTGCGGGGACCGCGAGCTGGTCACCGTCGCGGGCACGCTGCGCACGGTGACGCTCCGCCCGAGGGCGGGGGTGCCCGCCTTGGAGGCCGAACTCTTCGACGGTACCGAGGCGCTGGACGTGGTCTGGCTCGGCCGCCGCTCGATCGCCGGGATAGAGCCCGGCCGCCGGCTGGTCGCCAGCGGCCGGATCAGTCACGCACGCGGGCGCCGCGTGCTGTTCAACCCCCGCTATGAGCTGCGTCCGGTCGGACACGGGAGCGAATGAGCGTGAGCAACCAGCCCGGCGGCGAGGCCGCCGCCCAGCTCGACCTGGCGGTCGACCCCGCGGACGCGGAGGCCGCCCGCAGGGCCGCCTCCAAGGAGGCGGCCGACACCGTGCTCCAGGCTTTCGGCGGCGTTCGCGGCATGATCGACATGACGCTGCCCGGCCTGGTCTTCATCGTCACCTACAACCTGACCCATCAGGTCAGCACCTCGGCCTGGGCCGCGCTGGGCCTGAGCGCCCTGTTCGTGGTGGCCCGGCTGGCGAAGCGGCAGACCATCCAGCACGCCTTCAGCGGGGTGTTCGGGGTCGCGCTCGGTGCCTGGATCTCGATGAAGAGCGGCAAGGCCGAGGACTTCTACCTGCCCGGCCTGCTCTGGAACGTCGGCTACTGCGTCGCCCTGGCGACCTCCGCCCTGGCGCGCTGGCCGATGATCGGGGTGATGCTCGGCCCGATCACCGGCGAGATGTTCACCTGGCGCAAGGAGAACCCGGGCCGGCTGGCCGCCTACACCAAGGCGACCTGGGCCTGGGTGCTGATCATGGGCGCCAAGCCGGTGATCCTCTTCCCGCTGTACTTCACCCACAACGTCAACCTGCTGGGCTGGCTGAAGGTCGCCCTCGGCATCCCGCCGTTGCTGCTGGCGATGTACGTGACCTGGCAGATCCTGCTGAAGGCGCCGCCGCCGATCAAGGCGCAGCTGGACGAGGAGGAGGAGCCGGCGAAGTAGCCGCCTCCCGCCCGTCCCGAGCGACGGAGAAGGGCCCGTACCCCGAGGGGTGCGGGCCCTTCTCCGTGTCGTGCGCTCCGGGGCTACTGGGCGCCCGAGATGGCCGAGAGGAGCTCTTCCAGCTCCTCCTCGCGCTCCTGCGCGGCGACGAAGAGCAGCTCGTCGCCGCCCTCCAGGGTGTCGTCCTTGCCCGGCACCAGCACCCGGCCCTCGCGGATGATGGTCACCAGCGCGGTGTCCTGCGGCCAGGCCACGTCGCCGACCCGGGTGCCGACCAGCTCGGTGTCGGAGGCCAGGGTCAGCTCGACCAGGTTGGCGTTGCCCTGGCTGAAGCGCATCAGGCGGACCAGGTCGCCGACGCTGACCGCCTCCTCGACCAGCGCGGACATCAGACGCGGGGTGGAGACGGCGACGTCCACGCCCCAGGACTCGTTGAAGAGCCACTCGTTCTTGGGGTTGTTCACCCGGGCGACCACCCGCGGCACCGCGTACTCGGTCTTGGCGAGCAGCGAGACGACCAGGTTGACCTTGTCGTCACCGGTCGCGGCGATCACCACGTGGCAGCGCTGGAGCGCGGCCTCGTCCAGCGAGGTGATCTCGCAGGCGTCGGCCAGCAGCCACTCCGCCATCGGGACCCGCTCCACCGAGATGGAGTTCGGGTTCTTGTCTATCAGCAGGACCTCGTGGCCGTTCTCCAGCAGCTCGCCCGCGATCGAGCGGCCCACGGCTCCGGCCCCGGCAATGGCGACCCGCATCAGTGACCCTCCTCCTTCGGCCCCTGCGCGAACGCGGCCTCGACGGCCGTCAGGTCGGCCCGGCGCAGCATCACGTGCACCAGGTCGCCCTCCTGCACCACCATCTGCGGCGAGGGGAGCACCCCCTCGCCGAGCCGGGTGACGAACGCCACCCGGGTGCCGGAGGCCTCCTCCAGCTCGCCGATCCGGTGGCCGATCCAGCGCGGGTCGTACGCGACCTCGGCGAGCTGGACGCCACCGCTCGGGTCCTGCCACAGCGGCTCGGCGCCGCTCGGCAGCAGCCGGCGCAGCATCTGGTCGGCGGTCCAGCGGACCGTCGCCACGGTGGGGATGCCCAGGCGCTGGTACACCTCGGCGCGGCGGGGGTCGTAGATCCGGGCGGCGACGTTCTCGACGCCGAAGTTCTCCCGGGCCACCCGCGCGGCGATGATGTTGGAGTTGTCACCGCTGGAGACCGCGGCGAAGGCGCCGGCCTCCTCGATGCCCGCCTCGCGCAGGGTGTCCTGGTCGAAGCCGACGCCGGTCACCCGGCGCCCGTTGAAGCCGGCGCCCAGCCGACGGAACGCGGTCGGGTCCTGGTCGACCACGGCCACCGAGTGGCCCTGTTTCTCCAGGGCTCTGGCGAGGGCGGAGCCCACGCGGCCGCAGCCCATGATGACGATGTGCACCGGCGCTTACCTCACCCGTCCCGAAGGGGTCTTGACCTGCGCAAACACCGTTCAGCTCCGTTTCCCGCCCGGTCGTCCGGGACGAGGTTCCTCGTGGGGGCGCCGACCCGGCAACGCTCGACAACCAGAGTGTTGCCCGCCGACTCGTATCCGACACGCTAGCCGGTCCACCGAACGCAGTCGCGACGAAGGGGGGGACAAACGGCGGAGCCTTGACCGGGGAGCCCCTACGATTCCTTAACGTGCCTATGCCGACTGACCTTCCGAAACGCATCCTGATCGGGCGCGCCCTACGCAGCGACAAGCTGGGCGAGACGCTTCTGCCCAAGCGGCTCGCGCTGCCCGTGTTCGCCTCGGACGCGCTCTCCTCGGTCGCGTACGCCCCCGAGGAGATCCTGCTCACCCTCTCCATCGCGGGCGCCTCGGCGATCCACTTCTCCTGGCAGATCGGCGTCGTCGTGGCGATCGTGATGCTCGCCGTGGTCGCCTCGTACCGGCAGAACGTCCACGCCTACCCCAGCGGCGGCGGCGACTACGAGGTCGCGACCGTCAACCACGGGCCGGCCGCCGGTCTGGTGGTCGCCAGCGCGCTGATGGTCGACTACGTGCTCACCGTGGCCGTGTCGACCACCTCGGGCGTCGCCAACGTCGTCTCCGCGGTGCCCTCGCTGCGCGGTCACGAGGCGGTCCTGTCGGTGGTCGTGGTCGTCCTGCTGATGGGCATGAACCTGCGCGGTGTGCGCGAGTCCGGAAGCGCCTTCGCCGTTCCCACCTACGCCTTCATGGTCGGCGTGATCGGGATGGTCGGCTACGGCGTCTTCCGGCACTTCGCGCTCGGCCAGGACATGCCCGCGGAGAGCTCCGGGTTCCACCTCGCCGCCACCCCCGGCAACGACTCGCTGACCGGTTTCGCGATGGTGTTCCTGCTGCTGAAGTCCTTCTCCTCCGGCTGTGCCGCGCTGACCGGTGTGGAGGCGATCTCCAACGGCGTGCCGGCCTTCCGCAAGCCGAAGAGCAAGAACGCCGCCACCACGCTGCTGATGATGGCGAGCATCGCCGTCGTGATGTTCATGGGCATCATCTGGCTGGCCCGGCTGACCGGTGTCCAGATGGCCGAGAACCCGGCCGAGCAGCTCGTCGGCTCCTCGCCCGGCTACCACCAGAAGACCGCGCTGGCACAGATCAGCGAGGCCGTGTTCAACAACTTCACGCCCGGCTTCTACTTCGTCGCCGGCGTCACCGGCCTGATCCTGGTGCTCGCCGCCAACACCGCCTTCAACGGCTTCCCGGTGCTCGGCTCGATCCTCGCCCAGGACCGCTACCTGCCGCGCCAGCTGCACACCCGCGGCGACCGGCTGGCCTTCTCCAACGGCATCATCCTGCTGGCGATCGCCGCGATCCTGCTGATCCTCGCCTTCGACGCCGACCCGACCCGGCTGATCCAGCTCTACATCGTCGGCGTCTTCGTCGCCTTCAACATGAGCCAGTCCGGCATGATCCGGCACTGGACCCGGCTGCTGCGCACCGAGACCGACCCGGCCAAGCGCCGCCACATGCAGCGCAGCCGGGCGATCAACGCCTTCGGCCTGGTGATGACCATGGCCGTGCTGATCGTCGTACTGGTCACCAAGATCGGCCACGCCTGGATCGCGATCGCCGCGATGGCCGTGCTGTTCGTGATGATGAAGGGCATCCGGCGCCACTACGACCGGGTCTCAGACGAGCTCATCGCCGCCGAGGAGCCGGACGACGTGGTGCTGCCCACCCGGGTGCACGCCATCGTGCTGGTCTCCAAGCTGCACAAGCCGGCGCTGCGCGCCCTGGCGTACGCCCGGCTGGCCCGGGCCCACACGCTGGAGGCGGTCACGGTCAACGTCGACCCGGCGGACACCGCGGCGCTGCGGCGGGAGTGGGACGAGCGCGGCATCGAGGTGCCGCTCAAGGTGCTGGACTCGCCGTACCGCGAGATCACCGGGCCGGTCCTGGACTACGTGAAGAACCTGCGGCGCAGCAGCCCGCGGGACGTGGTCTCGGTCTACATCCCGGAGTACGTGGTCGGCCACTGGTACGAGCACCTGCTGCACAACCAGAGCGCGCTGCGGCTCAAGGGGCGGCTGCTGTTCAAGCCCGGTGTGATGGTCACCTCGGTACCGTGGCAGCTGGAGTCCTCCGAGCGGCGCAAGCCGCAGAAGGCCTGGTCGGCGCCGGGCGCCGTCCGGCGTGGCGAGCCTCGGGCGCCGAAGGCCGTAAAGTCGAAGGATTCCGTCTCCACCGGTACGAACGCCGGTGACAGCCCCGACCGCAGCAAGGACTCCTCCCAGTGACCCGCAACACTCCGCCCCGTTCCTCGGGCTCCTCCGGCGCCTCCGGCAAGGGCGCCCGCCGGGGCGGCTCCAAGCCCGGTCAGGTCTCCCGGCCGCGTTGGGGCCGGCCGTCCCGTCCGGAGGCCACCGACCGCGACGGCCTCACCGCGAGCACCGCGCCGTTCGTCCCGGGCGAGCGGGAGGACCGGGGGCCCGCCGAGCCGGTGGCCGGGAAGGGCGCTGCGGCGAAGGGTGCCGCGGGCAAGGGCGCTGCGGCGAAGGGTGCCGCGGCCAAGGGCTCCGCCAAGGGATCCGGCAAGGACGCGCCCAAGGGTGCGGGCAAGGACGCCGGCCAGGGCGCCGGTCAGGGTGCGCCGAAGGGCGCCGCCGGGGCCGACCGGAAGGCGCCGCGCAAGCAGGCGGTGCGGCCGCCCAAGGCGCTGCGCACCGCCGCCGCGCGGCCCTCGCGGCCCGAGGCGCCGTCCGGGGAGCCGCTGGTCGGGCAGCGCTACGAGGTCGAGGTCGGCCCGGTCGCGCACGGCGGCGGGCACTGCGTGGCCCGGCACGAGGGCCGGGTGCTGTTCGTGCGGCACGCGCTGCCCGGTGAGAGGGTCGTCGCGCTGGTGACCGACGGGACCACCACCTCGCGGTTCCTGCGGGCCGACGCGGTGGAGGTGCTGGAGCCCTCCAAGGACCGGATCGAGGCGCCGTGCCCGTTCGCCGGTCCGGGCAAGTGCGGCGGCTGCGACTGGCAGCACGTCACCCCCGGCGGGCAGCGCAAGCTCAAGGCGGCGGTGCTGACCGAGCAGCTGGCCAAGCTGGCCGGGCTCACCCCGGCCGAGGCCGGCTGGGACGGCAGCGTCGAGCCGGTCGGCGGCAAGCTGCCGGCCGGGCAGGTGCCGGCCTGGCGCACCCGGGTGCAGTACACGGTGGACGCCGAGACCGGGAAGGTCGGCCTGCGCAAGTACCGCTCGCACGAGGTGCAGCCGGTGGACCGCTGCCTGATCGCCGCCGAGGGCGTCACCGAGCTGGGCGTCGAGACCCGGGACTGGCCGGGCGTGGCGAGCGTCGAGGTGATCGCCGCGACCGGCTCCTCCGACCGCCAGGTGGTGCTCACCCCGCGCGACGGTGCCCAGCTGCCGCTGGTCGAGCTGGACAAGCCGGTGTCGATCGCCCGGGTGGACGAGCAGGGCGACGTGCACAAGGTGCACGGGCGCGGCTTCGTCCGCGAGCGGGCCGCCGGGCGGACCTGGCGGATCAGCGACGGCGGCTTCTGGCAGATCCACCCGGAGGCGCCGGACACCCTGGTCGACGCGGTGCTGGACGGGCTGGACCCGCAGTGGGGCGAGAGCGCGCTCGACCTGTACTGCGGAGTCGGCCTGTTCGCGGGCGCGCTGGCCGACCGGGTCGGCGAGGACGGCGCGGTGCTCGGCATCGAGTCCGCCAAGCAGGCCGTGGTCGACGCCCGGCACAACCTGGCCGCGCTGGACAACGTTCAGATCGAGTGCGACCGGGTCGAGACGCTGCTGCCGCGCACCGGCATCACCGCCACCGACCTGATCGTGCTGGACCCGCCGCGCTCGGGCGCCGGCCGCGAGACCGTCGCCCACCTGGTCGGCCTGGAGGCGCGCCGGATCGCGTACGTGGCCTGCGACCCGGCGGCGCTCGCCCGGGACCTGAAGTTCTTCCGCGAGGGCGGCTACCGGCCGGTGTCGCTGCGGGCCTTCGACCTGTTCCCGATGACGCACCACTTCGAGTGCGTGGCGATCCTGGAGCCGGCCGGGGAGTGATCCCGGGCGCCGGGAAGGCACGGCAGGAGGCGGTCACCCGTTCGGGGTGGCCGCCTCCGCCGCGTCCAGGGGCCGGCTACTCGTTGTGCTCCTCCTCGTCGACGCTGTGCGGGAGGTCGATGCCGTGCTGGGCGGCGAGCCGCAGGAGCGAGGCGACCCGGCCCTCGTACGCCTGGACGCCGTCGGCGTCCCCTTCGGCCCGGGCCGCCGCGAGGTCCCGGCGGGCCTGGGCGAGCTGCTCGCGCAGCTCCTGATCGAACATGGCTGTCATCGGTCGGCCTCCGCACCGGTCGGTGCCCGCTCGGGGGAACGCAGGGGGGTTTTCAGCGTCCCGGACGGTGGGTCGGTCTTCAAGTCCCGCTCCGCCTGGTGGCGGCACGGCGGTGGTGGGCGGGGGCCGGACCGGGGCGGAGGGCAGGTGCGGGCGGGGTCCGGAGCGGGGCGGAGGACAGGTGTGGACGCGACCGGAGCAGGGCGGAAGGTCAGGCGTCGGCAATGCGCGGGTAAAAGATGGTGCGCGGAGTGCCGTCGGGTCCCGGGAGGGGGCTTGACGAGGCAAATCGCCGGGGCGAAGGTGAGCAGCTGACATGTGATGTGTGCTGTTGCACCGCCCTTGGCGGCAGCCGCCCCGCGCCGTCGGCCGGGGCCGGCCGATGCGTGAGGGGGAGCGTCATGGAGTTGGAGCTGCGGCACCTGCGCGTGGTGTGCGCCATCGCCGACACCGGGAGCGTCGGCCGGGCCGCCGCCCTGCTCGGCGCCTCGCAGCCGGCGACCAGCACCCAGCTGCGCCGGATCGAACGCCACCTGGGCGCCCCGCTGTTCGAACGCACCGCCGCCGGTGTCGCGCCGACCGGCTTCGGGGTGGAGGTGCTGGCCGCCGCCCGGGAACTGCTCACCCGTGCCGACTGCCTGGGCCGCCGTGCGGAGGCTTCGGCCGGGCCCGCCCCGCGCGAGCTGCGGCTGGCGGCCACCAACGCCCCGATCCTGCCCGGGCTGGTCACCAGGGCCCGGCACCAGCGGCCCGGGCAGCGCTTCACCGTGACGTCGGTCTACCGCTCCTCGGACATCGTCGAGCTGCTGGAGCGGGGCGAGGCGGACGTCGCGGTGGCCGTGGACTACCCGGGCCGGGAGCTGTGCCACTCGCCGTCCGTCGCGCACCGCGGCATCGTCACCGAGCCGGTCTTCGTCGCGCTGCCGGCCGGCCACCGGCTGCGGCACCGCACCGAGGTGGCCCTGGCGGACCTCGCGGAGGAGGAGTGGTTCCTGACCCCCGACGACGGGGCCGGCTGGCACGGCGTCTTCCACGGGGCCTGCGCCGCGGCGGGGTTCGCCCCGGCGACCGTCCACGAGTTCCTCGGCGGCCGGCTGGAGCTCCAGGAGATGATCGCCGCCGGGCTCGGCATCTCCGTCGTCCAGGCCACCACCCGGCCGCTCGCGGACGTGGTGGTCAAGCCGCTGGCGGGGACGCCGATCTGGGTCCGGCAGCTGCTGGTCTGGCGGCCGGCCGGGGTGGGCGGGGAGGTGGTGGAGACGCTGTTCGGGGCGGCCGCCGCGGCGTACCGGGACCTGATCGCGGCCGCGCCGAGCTTCCAGGCGTGGGCCGCGCGGACGTACCGGTCGTAGCGGCAGTGGGCGGGGGTCCGTGTTATGGCCGGGCCGGAAGATGTCATATGACCTGTGACATTGTTCTGACCTTCCGTCGCTGGCAGGATCATGACGCGTTCCCCCAACGTCTCGGCAGTCCTCCCAGCGCCTCCCCCACAGGAGAAGGACCCCACCAGTGCGCCCACGGATACCCCTCCCCACCCTGCTGGCCGGCCTCGTGGCCGGCTGCTGCGCCGCCGCCACGCTGCTGCCGGCCACGGCGTCAGCCGCCTCCGCCGCCTCGGCCGCCTCCGGTGCTTCCGCCGCTCCCGCCCGGCCCGCGGCCGGTGCTCCGACGGCCGACCCGGGCTCCGTCCAGCCGAAGCCGCTCGGCGCCTTCCTCACCGTCGACCCGGCCGCCCAGGCCCGTGCCGCCGAGGACCTCGCCCCCGTCGCCAAGCCGCTGCCCCCGGCGCTGCTCGGCCAGGTCGTGATGGGCCAGCCGGCCGACACCGTCGTGCAGACCGCGCCGCGCCCGGCCGAGCCGAAGGCGCCCCCGGCCAAGCCGGCCCTCGCCGCCCGCGGCGCCGCCGGAGCGGCCGCCGCGCAGAGCTGCACCCCGGCCGACTTCGGCAGCCGCAGCGGCGCCGACCTGGTCTCCTTCATCGAGGGCTCGACCACGGACTGCGTCAACACGCTGTTCAACGTCACCGGCACCGACGCGGGCAGCATCTTCAAGGAATCGAAGATGCTCACCGTCGCCGACGCCTTCCGGACCATGGCGGCCGGCTACACCGGCGACAACTCGACCGCCATCCTGCAGCTCGTGCTCTTCCAGCGGGCCGGCTGGTTCGTGCAGTCGAACAACGCGGACGCGGTGGGCCCGTACGGCGCGGCCCTGACCAGCGGCTCCAAGGCCGCCCTCGACGCGTTCTTCGCCGCCCCGCACCGCACCGACGTCAGCGACGCCAACGGCACCGTGCTCAACGAGGTGCTGGTGCTCACCGACAGCGCCAACCTCCAGGGCAGCTACCTGGGCGTCTACAAGCAGGTGCTGACGGCGTACGACAACTCGTACAACGCCTTCCCGAAGATGCTCAAGGCGGTCAACGCGGTGCTCTCCGCGCCGCTGTGGCGGGGCAACTGGAACCCCGACTTCGTCAGCGCGGTCGGCGCCGACCCGAGCATCGGCGCCACCCTCGGCGAC
This sequence comes from Kitasatospora sp. NPDC058046, assembly GCF_042885595.1. Taxonomy (NCBI): domain Bacteria; kingdom Bacillati; phylum Actinomycetota; class Actinomycetes; order Kitasatosporales; family Streptomycetaceae; genus Kitasatospora; species Kitasatospora sp. NPDC058046. The sequence goes on along the minus strand of NZ_JBHVRS010000001.1, from coordinate 873,929 downwards.
TTCGCGCTGAACCACAAGGACCTGCTCGGCACGGCCAACGCCTACCTGGACGTCAACGCGGGCAACGACCTCGGCCGGATGGCCGGCGACGGCCCGGTGGTCGAGGCCGCGGTCAAGGGCAAGGTCAAGGCGGTCCTCGACGGCGCGCAGATCACCGGCGCCACCGGCCCGCTGTACGTCCACACCGCCTACCAGGCCAACAGCTTCGACCCCGGCCAGTGCTCGTACTACGGCATCTGCGACCTGCCGGCGAAGCTGACCGCCGCGGTGCTGCCGAACCAGCTGGTGTGCGACAACCGCACCATCCAGACCGAGGTCCTGTCGCCCGCCGACCTGGCCGCGGTCTGCGCCAGCCTGCGCGGCGAGGACACCTTCTTCCACAAGCTGGTGAAGGACAACGGTCCGATCCCCGGTCAGTACGACAAGGAGCTCACCCTCGCGGTCTTCGCCAACCAGGCGGACTACCTGACCTACTCCTGGGCGATCTTCAACAACTCCACCGACAACGGCGGACAGACCGTCATGGACCCGACCGACCCGAACAACCGGGCCGTGTGCGTGATGTACCAGAAGTCCTGGAACGACGGCTTCACCGCCAACGTGTGGAACCTCAACCACGAGTACACCCACTACCTGGACAACATCTACGACCTCAAGGGCAACTTCTCCACCGAGATCTCCGTCCCGGACATCTGGTGGATCGAGGGCGTCGCCGAGTACGAGTCCTACGCCTACCGCGGCACCACCGACACCCAGGCGATGGCCGAGGCCGCCAAGCACACCTACAAGCTGAGCACCCTCTTCCAGAACACGTACGGCAACTCGGACACCGTGCGCACCTACCCGTGGGGCTACCTGGCCGTCCGGTACATGTTCGAGAAGCACCCGGCGGACATCGACGCCATGCTCGCCCACTTCCGCACCGGCGACTACCAGGGCGGCTACGCGGTCTACAACGGCATCGGCACCCGCTACGACGCCGACTTCGACGCCTGGCTCGACACCTGCGCCGGCGGCGCCTGCCTCGCGGCCGGCCCGACCGCGCTGTTCGGCCAGTCGGTCTCCGGCGCGACCGTCACGCTGACCGACAAGTCCGTCCAGACCGGCGCCGGCCGGCTCACCGCCTGGCACTGGACCTTCGGCGACGGCAGCTCCTCCGACCAGCAGAACCCGACCCACACCTACGCGGCCGCCGGCACCTACACCGTCGCGCTGACCGTCACCGACGACACCGGCAGGACCGCCAGCACCCCCGCCTCCGTCGCCGTGACCACGGGCGGCGGTGGCCCGACCACCCCGCCGGCCTGCACCGACCCGCGCACCGACGCGCTCGGCAAGAACTGCTCGCGCGCCAACCTGTCGGCCACCGCCGGCAACCTGGACTACCTGTACGTCTACCTGCCGGCCGGCACCAGCACCCTGAAGATCACCACCTCCGGGGGCACCGGCACCGCGTACCTGTACTACAGCGACAGCACCTGGGCCTCGCCGAGCGCCTACACCGCCGCCTCCACCAACGCGGGCACCACCCAGAGCATCACGGTGACCAACCCGACGGCGGGCTACCGCTACGTGAGCCTCTACGCGAAGAGCGACTTCAGCGGGGTGACCGTCAGCACCCAGTTCTGATCCGTCCCCTTCCGGTGCGGGCCGGGTCCGTGGCAGCCAGCCGCGGGCCCGGCCCGTCCGGCGTTCAGGCGCCTCGCCGGCGGCCCGTCCGGCGTTCCGGCGGCTGCCGTCCGGCGCCGCGGTGACGGCCGGGTTGCGCGGGGGCGTGCGGCAGGTGTGCGGGCGGTGTGCGCACGCCCTTGTTGTGCTAGCACTTGAGCGCTAGCTTGAACGGCATGGGTAAGAAGCAGCTGAACGTGCGGGTCGACGCCACGACCGCCGAGATGGCCCGGGAACGGGCGGAGCAGCAGGGGATCTCCATGAACCAGTACATCGAGCGCCTGGTCCAACAGGACATGGGCGAGTCAGGGCGGGCCTTCGTGGACGCGGCCGCGCAGTTCATGAAGGAGTACGAGTCGGCCTTCCTCGCCGAGTTCGGGGAGCCCGGCGACCTCCAGGACGTGCGCCGTTGAAGCTGGAGGTCGACCTCTCGTGGCTGCTCATGACCGCCGAGCAGTACACGCCCGGTGATCCGCAGGTCACCGACTACGGCTCGCTGCTCGCGGCGGTCACCCGCCACCAGGCCGAGATATTCGACATCTCGGTCTACCCCGAACCACAGGACCGCGCCGCCGCGCTGATGCACCAGCTGATCCGGGTGCCGGCACTGGAGAAGACCAACGAACTCTTCGCGACCGCCGTCGCCTACGCCTACCTCGTCGCCAGCGGTTGCACCGTCGCCACCACCGCCCGCGAGGTGCGCAGCCTCTCCCGGGCCATCCGCGAGGGGCGACTCGGGGTGTCGGGCGTCGCCGAGCGGCTCGCGGCCTGGGTGGTGGACGAGGCGGAGGGGGAGGAGGTCAGCGGGGCGGACGACGAGGACGAGGACGACGACTGACCGGCGCCGTCCCCGTTCCCGTTCCCGTTCCCGTTCCTGCCGGGGCCTTCCGGGCCGGGGCCGGTGGGCGGCCCGTTACGCGGGGGGCTCCTGCCGCGTGGCGGGCGCCTGCCGGGCGGGGGGCTCCTACTGGGCGGCGGGCTCCTGCCGGGCGGGGGGCTCCTACTGGGCGGCAGGCTCCTACTGGGCGGCGGGCTCCTGCTGGGCGGCGGGCTCCGCGATCAGGGCCGTCGCGAAGGTGCGGAAGCCGGCCCGGCGGTAGATCCGGGCGACGTCCTCGTCGGCGGCGGACAGGAACACCGTCCGCACCCCGTTCGCCCGGGCGTGCTCGACCAGGGCCGCGGTGACCGCCAGGCCCAGCCCGCGACGGCGCGCGGACGGGAGCGTGCCCACCCCGGCCACCTCGGTGACCGGGCCCACCGGGTTGTGCTGGCCCGCGCACAGGACCGTGCCGTCCTCGACGGCCGCGGCCAGCACGGTGGTGCCGGTGGCGATCCGCCGGGCGATCCGCTCCGCCGTGCCGTCGGCCGCCAACGTCGCCGCGCGCTCGGCGAGTTCGGCCGCGCCGGCCGGGCCGACAGCGGTGCCCGGCTCGGCGAAGGCCAGGTGCGGGACGGCGACGGCGGCCGCCAGCTCCGGGGCGTCCGGTGCCAGCACCCGGACCTCCACCCGCTCCGGCAGCTCGGGCGCCGGGGCCGCCTCGTCCTGCGGGCCCAGCACCAGCAGCGGGTGCTCGTGCACCGTCAGGCCCGCAGCCTCGACCGCCGCGCGCAGCTCCGGGTTCTGCTCGGCCACCCACTCGAAGGCCTCCGGCGCGCCCGCCTCCCGCTGCCGCTCCAGCACCCGGCGGACGTCCTCGGCGGTGGCGGCGGGGCCGGTGTGGCCGAGGGTCGGGCGGGCGTAGTAGGGCCAGCCGGCCCCGTCGCGGAGGAACAGCGTCAGCGGCCCGAAGTCCTCGGTGCGGGCGGCGCTGCGGGGCACGGCGTCGTAGTAGCGCTCGATCTCGTCGAGCAGGGGGTGGTCGTGGGCATGATCATCAGGGGTCACGGCGTGCATCCAAGCAGGGGCGGGGGAGGGGCGCCACCGGTTTGTCGGGGCGGGCCGCGGCTCCTCCGGGCTCGGCGCCGCCCGCGCGTCGCCGTTCCGGGGGCCGATTGTTGCCGAACGCTTACCCGCCCGCAGCGATCTTGTGCGGCCGCGGCGTGCATGCTGAAGCCTTTACAGCTCTGCCGAGGGGGACGGCGGACGTCTGCACGAGGCGAGGCAAGGGGGAAGACAGGCCGATGAGGCTCTGCTTTCTGGTGGAGGAACACTACCGGCACGACGGCATGCCGCTCGACGTGGCACGCCAACTCACCGCGTGGGGGCACCGGGTGGACGTGCTGCGCCCCGGGGACTCGCTGCTGGCGATCTCCGAGGAGGTCCGGGCCGGCAGCCACGACGCCTGGGTGCTCAAGACCGTGTCCGGCGGCCCCGGGCTGACCCTGCTGGAGTCGGCCGCCGCCGTCGGCCTCACCACGGTGAACGACGTGCGCTCGATCCGGGGGGTCCGGGACAAGGCGCTCGCCGCGGTCATCGGCCGCACCCGCGGCCTGCCCGTCCCGGTGACGTACGCGGCCGCGCGCTGGGAGCGGCTGGCGGAGATCCCGGCCGCCGAGTACCCGCTGGTGGTCAAGCCCGCTGACGGCAGCTCCGGGCGCGCCGTGCGGCTGGTGCGCAGCCCCGAGCAGCTGCTGGAGGTGGGGCCGGAGCTGGCGGGGGAGGGGCTGCTGATCGCGCAGCCGTACGTGCCCAACTCCGGGACCGACCTCAAGGTGTACTGCGTCGACGGCGAGCTCTTCGCGACGGAACGTTCCTCCCCGCTGCACCCCGGGCAGGGCGTGCGCGAGCGGCAGGTGCCGCTGCCGGGGAGTGTCGCGCGGATCGTGGCGCAGGTCGGCGAGGTGTTCGGGCTGGACCTGTACGGGGTGGACGTGCTGCTGGGGCCGGACGGACCGGTGGTGGTGGACGTCAACGACTTCCCGAGCTTCCGGCAGGTGCCGGACGCGGTGGCCCGGGTCGCCCGCGCGGTGCTGCGGCTCGCGCGCAGCGGCACGGCCGTGTCGCTGCCCGCCGGGCCCGCCGAACTGGTGCCGGCGGGCGGCGACCCGTACGGCCAACGGGGCTTCGGTGAGGGGGAGTTGCTGTGAAGGTCGGGCTGATCACCGGCGACCCGGGGCACCCGGTGCTGGCGGCCGCCGCCGAACTGCTGGTGCGCCGGGGGCACGAGGTCGCGGCCGTCCCGCCCGCGGGGCCCGTGACCGGGCTCGCGGACGTCTACCTGCTCAAGGCCCGTACGCCGCAGGCGCTGGCGCTGGCGGGGGAGTTGGAGCGGCGGGGCGCGCCGGTGGTCAACTCGGCGGCGGCCACCGGGCTGTGCCAGGACCGGGTGCGGATGGCCGAGCTCGCCCGCGCCGCCGGGCTGCCCTTCGCGGCCACCGACGCGGTCGGCCTGCTGGGTGAACTCGCCGACCCGGCCTACCCGTTCGTGGTCAAGAGCCGGCACAGCAGGCGGCACGACCTGGTCGCCCGGGTGGACGGGCCGGCCCGGCTGCGCGAACTCGCCGAGCGCTGGCCCGAGGAGCCGGTCGTCACCCAGCCGTTCGTCCCGGGGACCGGCTGGGACCAGAAGCTGTGGGTCGTCGACGGACAGGTGTTCGCGGCCCGGCGGCAGTCCGAACTCGCCACCGGCACGGGGAAGTCGGGGCGGGCGGAGGACTGGGAGCCGTCCGCCGGGCGGGCGGCGCTCGCGCTGCGCGTGGGCGAGGTGTTCGGGCTCGACGTGTACGGGGTCGACCTGCTCGACGGGCCCGCCGAGCCGGTCATCGTGGACGTCAACGCCTTCCCGGGGGTCCGGGGCCGGGCCGGCGCGCCGGAGGCGCTCGCGGCGCTGGCGCTGCGGGTCGGGGCGGAGCGGGGGCGGGCGCTCGCGGGGCTCGGGCCGGGGCCCGGGAGGGGCGCGGAGTAGGGCCGGCCTGGGGCGTCCGGCGCGCCGGGGTCGTTAGGCTGGCTGGCGCCCCGACCGGCCGGGGCGTACGGCGAGAGAAGACGGAACCTTGCTCCAGGACATCGAGCGCTACCTGGCCTGCCCGCACTGCGCGCAGGCCCTCACCCGGCACGACCGCAGCCTGCGCTGCCCGGCCGGGCACAGCTTCGACCTCGCCAAGCAGGGCTACGTCAGCCTCCTCGCCGGCGACGCCCACACCGGCACCGGGGACACCGCCGAGATGGTCGCGGCCCGCGCGGACTTCCTCGCCGCCGGGCACTACCGGCCGATCGCCGAGGCGCTGGCGGAGGCCTCCTCCGCCGTCGCCGGTGCGTCCGGCGGCCTGGTCGCCGACCTCGGCGCCGGCACCGGCCACTACCTGGCGCACGTCCTGGACGCCCTGCCCGGTACGGTCGGCGCGGCCCTGGACATCTCCAAGTTCGCGCTGCGCCGGGCCGCCAAGGCGCACCCCCGGATCGGCGCCGTGGTGTGCGACGCCTGGCGCCCGCTGCCGCTGCGGGACGCCTCGGCCGAGCTGATGCTCAACGTCTTCGCACCGCGCAACGGGCCGGAGATCCGCCGGGTGCTGCGCCCCGGCGGCACCCTGCTGCTGGTCTCGCCGACCGCCCGCCACCTGCGTGAACTCGTCGGCGCTCTGGGGCTGTTGTCGGTGGACGAGGAGAAGCAGCGGCGGATCGACGAGAAGCTCGGGCCGTACCTGGAGCCCGCCGGGCGGCGCGAGGTCGAGTTCACCCTGCGGCTCGGCCCGCAGGACGTGCGCACCGTCGTCGGCATGGGGCCGAGCGCCTGGCACACCGACCCGGAACGGCTCGCCGCCGCGCTCGCGGAACTGCCGGAGCCGGTCGAGGTGACGGCCTCGGTGACGGTGGCCGCGTACCGGCGCTGAGCCCCACGTTGGGATGAATCTGCCGCGCAGGCACGTTTCTGCCGGTCGGCCTGCGGCTAACGTCCGACAGGTGAACCGCGACGCCACCGTGCCCGCAGGGCCGTCCCACCTCCGACCGGGCGCCTCGGGGCCCGACCGGCCGCCCGTGCCGCGACCCACCGTCGAGGAGCTCCGACTCACCTCGTTCAAGTCCTACCGGCGCGCGGTGCTGCCGCTCGCGCCCCTCACCGTGCTGCACGGGCCCGCCGGCGTCGGCAAGTCCAACGCCCTCGACGCGCTGGCCGTGCTGTCCCGGCTCGCCCTCGGCGAGGAGATCGCCGACTCGCTGGACGGACTGCCCGAGCGCACCGGCCCGCTCGCCGCACCCGTCCGCGGCGGCCTCGACGGGTGCGTCCCGCACGGGCGGCACGCGATCAACCTCGGCTGCACCGTCCGCTCGCCGCACGGCCTGATCCGGCTCGACGTGGTGGTCCGCACCGACGGCCCGGTCCGGATCGCCCGGGAGTCGCTCACCCTAGACGGCCGGACCCTGATGGACACCGGCGAGCAGGACGTCCGCAACCGGCGGGTCAACGTCTGCTGGCACAACGACACCCGCCAGGGCGACATCCGGGCACCCTTCCCCAGCGGCACGATGATCACCGCACAGCTGCCGCTGCGGGTCGCGGGCTCCTCGGCCGGGGAGTGCCTCGTCCTCGCCGCCACCGAGGACCTCCTCACCGCGCTGCGCGAGGTCTTCCCGCTGCACCCCGTCCCCGCGCTGATGCGCGGCTGGGCCCGGGCCGACCCGCAGGCCCGGCTGCGCAGCAACGCCGCCAACATCTCCGCCGTCGTCGCCCGGCTGAGCAACGAGTGCCCGCGCCGGTACGGGCAGCTGCTGCGCGCCGTGCAGGCCGCCGCGCCGCACCCGCTGCTCGGGCTCACCCTGGCCGAGCGCGAGAGCGCGGGCGTGAAGCGGGTCCTCGCCGTCTTCGACGAGGGCGTCCTCGGACGCACCGGGGCCGACCAGGCCTCCGACGGCATGCTGCGCCACCTCGCCTTCGCCGCGGTGCTGCTGACCGGGGCCGGGGTGCTCGACCTCGACGTGGCCGCCGAGGTGCCCTGGGCGCACCGGCAGCTCACCGTGCTGGCCGAGGACCTGGGGGCGGGACTCTCCGCCGAGCAGACCGGCACGCTGCTGCGGCTGGCGCGGGAGATGGCGGAGCGCAGCCAGCTGCGGGTGGTCGCGGCCCTGCAGGAGCCGGCGGCGGCGCGGGAGGTGCTGGGTTGCGGGCCCGGGGGCGGGGTGGTGCTGGTCGAGTGCCGGCGGGACCCGGACTCGGGGTTCACGGTGCTGCGGCCGGAGACGGCGCGGGTGCCGGTCCAGGGCGGGCGCGGGGAGGCGGCCGGGGGCGCGGCTGGTGCGGTGGACGGGGAGGCGGTCGGGGAAGCGGTCGGGGAGGCGGTCGGCCTGGGGGCGGAAGCGGGCGGGGGCGGGTCGGAGGAGCCGGCGGGGGCGGCGGGGGTGGCCGGATTCGCGGTGGGCGGTGGGGCGGCGGGCCGGGATGCGGTAGACCTGGAGGGGTGAGCGAACGAGTGACGGGGCCGGCAGAGCCCACGGTGGATGTCCTGCGGCAGCGGTTGGTGGACTTCGCGTCGGCCCGGCGGTGGGAGCCCTTCCACACCCCGAAGAACCTGGCGGCGGCGCTGAGCGTGGAGGCGGGGGAGCTGCTGGAGATCTTCCAGTGGCTGACGCCCGAGCAGGCGGCCGCGGTGATGTCCGACCCGGAGCGCGCGCACCGGGTGCACGACGAGGTCGCGGACGTGCTGGCGTACCTGCTGCAGTTCTGCACGGCGGTCGGGGTGGATCCGCTGGAGGCCCTGGCGGCCAAGATCGAGCGGAACGAGCTCCGCTTCCCGGTGCCGACGGACGCGGGCGCCGCCAGCCAGGACGCGGGCGGTGCCGACCCAGGGGCGGGTGAGGCCGCCGGGAGCGTGGCCCGCGCGCCCGAGAGGGCGACCTCTGTCAACCCGGACGTGGACGACCAACCCGTGTGAGGGACGAAAGTTATCCACAACCCCGGACTTGTCCACAGCTTCTGACAACGTGGATGCGCGCTCGCGCACTTCCTCGCACGCTTTCGCCGTGACCAGCCGTCACCACGCGGACCGCCCCTCCCGGCGGCCCGGGTCGACGGCGACAGCGAGCGGGAGGAGCGGTGGCCATGGAGGCGCTGCGACTGATCAAGACGGCCCGGTACGCCCTGGCCGAGGCCAGGCACGTACCGGACGTGCTGGCCGAGGCGCGGCAGGCCGCGCTGCTCACCGAGGCGGTGGGCGCCAGGCTGGCGGAGTCGGAGGACGAGGATCTCACCGGGCTGGGGCAGCAGCTGTCCGAGGCCGGGGCGCACGCGGCGGTCTGCCTGGACCGCTCCGTCGTCCGGGCCGCCCTGGTGAGCGGCGGCCGGGCCGCGCGGCTCACCGACCTGGGGGACTTGGCGCCGGCCCTGGGGGCGCTGGACGGGCTGCTCCAGGAGGTCGGCGAGACGCTGGTGGTGCTGGCCTGCGGGGCGGACACCGAGAGCCTCTACTGGACGTGCATCGACGGCGTGGACGCGGTCTCGGAGTGCAAGGACCTGACGGTACGGCTGCGTGCGGCGGCGCTCCGGGCCGGGGCGGCGGAGCCCGCCGCGCTCGGCGGTGCGGAGCGGGAACGCGAGCGGGCGGGTGGCGGGGCGCCATTACTGGTGGTCCGGCTCGGCCCTCCGGGCGAGACCGGTCCGCCGGGCGGTGACGGTGGCGGTGCGGCGAGCGGCGGTCCGCCCTCCGGCGGCGGCCCGCCCGGTGCGGGCGGGCCGGCCGAGGAGGACCGGGTGGTCGGCTACCGGGCGCCCGGTGCGTCCGAGGCCTCGGACGCACCGGAGGTGTCCGTGCCGGTCGGATAGGCGGTGGAGTCGGCGCCCCCGGGGACGGAGCCCTGGAGTTCGGCGAGGTCCGCGCTGACGGAGGCGAGCAGTTCCTGCATCTGCTCCAGCAGGCTCTTGGGGGTGGCGGGTCCGGCCGAGGTGCCGTCGGCCGAGCCCGTCGGGCTGCTCGGGAACTGCGGCGTGGCAGATGGTTCGGACATTGCGGGACCTCTTCGGATCGGTGGTGCGGTGTAGGGCGGCCGACGGTGGCTCGGACCGCACGGCGGGAGGCGGAAGTGCCCGCTACCGGGGCACCCACCCCCGCCGTAGCACCCAACGAACCGGTCCGGATGCCGTCACCCGGACACCACCCGATGCGGTCCAACTCCGCTGTGCGGTAAGCCTCCCGGGTGAGCCGGGGTTGCCGTCGCGGCGCCGCCTCGGCTAGGCGCGGCGCGGCCCGGGGAGCCTGAGCGGCGCGGACGGTGCGGGTGGACCGGGCGGCGCGGAGCGGGGGCGTGAGCGGCGGTGCGGAGCGCGGCGCGGTCGAGCGCGCCCGGAAAGGAGCCGGGGATGATTCGGAGACGAGTAGGAGACGAACCGGAGACTGGCCGGGGGAGAACCCACCCCTTGCCACTCTCAACGTATAGCGCATGGGGGGTCTTGCGGCAAGGCCCCCGTGGTGGCGCACAATCGCAGGCCTCAGATCGGAGCTGATGCCATGAACAGCCGCACCACCAGCGCGTTCGACCTGCCCGCCCGCCTCGTCGCCAAGGCCGACCCGGCGCTGATCGGTGAGGACGAGCGGCACTTCGCGGCCGTCGCGGAGAGCCTGGAGCAGTCGATCGCGGAGCTGTCCGACCGCCTCGACGCGCTGCGCCGCGCGCCGGGCGGCCTCGGCCGGGAGGCGATGGACCGGGACATCGAGGTGCACAAGCTGACCGGTCGGCTGCGCGCCCTGCGCCGCTTCGGCCTGGACCTGTGCCTCGGGCGGGTCGTCCACGCGGACGACCCGGAGCCGGTGTACATCGGGCGGCTCGGCCTCACCGACAGTGGGGGGCGCCGACTGCTGGTCGACTGGCGCTCGCCCGCGGCCGAGCCGTTCTTCGGGGCCACCCACGCCGACCCGATGGGCCTGGTGAGCCGGCGCCGGTACCGCTGGACCGGCGGCCGGATCGGCGACTACTGGGACGAGGTGTTCAGCGCCGAGGCCCTGGAGGGGCACGCCGCGCTGGACGACCAGTCCGCGTTCATCGCGAGCCTGGGCGGCAACCGGTCGGCCCGGATGCGGGACGTGCTGGCCACCATCCAGGCCGACCAGGACGCGATCATCCGGGCGGGGTCCCGGGGCGCCCTGGTGGTGGACGGCGGCCCGGGCACCGGGAAGACGGTCGTCGCGCTGCACCGCTCCGCGTACCTGCTCTACTCCGACCCCCGGCTCGGCCACCGGCGCGGCGGCGTGCTGTTCGTCGGCCCGCACCAGCCCTACCTGGCCTACGTCGCCGACGTCCTGCCCAGCCTCGGCGAGGAGGGGGTGCGCACCTGCACCGTGCGGGACCTCGTCGCAGAGGGGGCGAAGGCCGGGCCCGAGAGCGACCCCGAGACGGCCCGCCTGAAGTCCTCGGCCGACATGGTGGGGGCGATCGAGAAGGCCGTCCGGTTCTACGAGGAGCCGCCCGCCGAGGGGATGGAGGTCACCACCCACTGGGCCGACCTCTGGCTGAGCGCCGAGGACTGGTCCGACGCGTTCGACGCGCCGGACCCGGGCACCCCGCACAACGAGGCCCGCGAGCAGATCTGGGAGGAGCTGGCCACGATCCTGATGGACAAGCTGGACGAGGACGCGGGGGTCTCGCCCGAACTGTTCCGCCGGTCGCTGCGGCAGGACCGGGAGCTGGCCGAGACGCTCAACCGGGCCTGGCCGCTGATCGACGCGGCTGACCTGGTCGGCGACCTCTGGTCGGTGCCCGCCTACCTGCGGATGTGCGCGCCCTGGCTCGCCCCCGAGGAGGTCCGCAGGCTCCAGCGCAAGGACGCGCCCCAGGCCTGGACGGTGTCCGACCTGCCGCTGCTGGACGCGGCCCGGCAGCGGCTCGGCGATCCGGAGGCGGACCGGCGCCGGCGCCGTCGGGAGGCCGCGGCCGCCGCCGAGCGCGCGCGGATGGCCGACGTCATCGGCGACCTGCTGCAGGCCGACGACGACGGCGAGGGCGCGGTGACGATGCTGCGCGGGCGCGACCTCCAGGACACCCTGGTCGACGAGACGGCCCTGCCCGGCGCCGACCCGGAGCCGCTCGCCGGGCCGTTCGCGCACATCGTGGTGGACGAGGCCCAGGAGCTGACCGACGTGGAGTGGCAGATGCTGCTGCTGCGCTGCCCGTCCCGGAGCTTCACCATCGTCGGGGACCGGGCGCAGGCCAGGCACGGGTTCACGGAGTCCTGGCAGGAGCGGCTGGAGCGGATCGGGCTCGACCGGAGCACGGTGGCCTCGCTGAGCATCAACTACCGGACGCCGGAGGAGGTCATGGCCGAGGCCGAGCCCGCGATCCGGGCCGCGCTGCCGGACGCCAACGTGCCGACCTCCGTCCGCAGCAGCGGCATCCCCGTCGTGCACGGGTCGGTGGCGGAGCTGGACGCCGTCCTGGACGGCTGGCTCGCCGAGCACGCCGAGGGGGTCGCCTGCGTGATCGGTGCCCCCGGCTTCGAGGCGCGGCCGCGGGTCCGGTCGCTGACCCCGGAGCTGTCCAAGGGGCTGGAGTTCGACCTGGTCGTGCTGGTCGACCCGGAGGCGTTCGGCGGGGGCGTCGAGGGGGCGGTCGACCGCTACGTCGCGATGACCAGGGCCACCCAGCGGCTGGTGGTCCTCAGGAGCGTGTGAAGCGTCAAGCGTCAAGCGTCGGAAGAGACGGCGAAGAGACGGCGAAGGGAGCGGGGTGCGGACGGAGGGAGCGGAGGGGCTGGAACGCGCGTCGCCCGGTCGGGTGACGCAGGTGTCGGGTGGCGGCGTCGGGAGGCCAGACTGGGGCGATGGACGAGGAGGAACCGCTGGCGTCGTGGGCGGCCAGGCGGGAGCAACGGCTGCGGCCGGTCGGGCAGTTGCGGGTCGTACGGCTCATGGTCGGGCGGCAGCGGGGCGCCCATGTGCTGCCGGGCGAACCGAGGCTGATCGTGCGCTGGGACGGCTACCAGTGGCTGCCGGAGACGGTGGCCGAGGACTACGCCACCGCCCAGCGGATCCTGTACGGGGCCGAGGGCGCGGGAGCGCCGCGGCCCGGGCGCCAGGCGCGGCGGCCGGGGAAGGCGCCGGGGCGCCACCGCAAGCCCTGAGGCCCGCGCGGGCCCGGGCCGCGACCCGGATGCCGGGCCGTAACGGGACCCCGGGCTGTAACCGGACCCCGGGCGGTAACCGGCCCCCGAGAGGCGACCGGACCCCGAGAAGCGGGCGGGGTCCGGCGCCACCCGGGCGCCGGACCCCAACGACCTCCGACCGGAGGTCAGTTGTGGGCGTGCAGGTCGGCGTTCAGGCCGCCCCAGGAGCCGGAGCGGGCGATGACCTCGACCGCGCCGCTCTGCGAGTTGCGACGGAACAGCAGGTTGTCCTGGCCGGACAGCTCGACGGCCTTGGCCACCGTGCCGTCCGGGGTGGTGACCCGGGTGCCGGCGGTCACGTACAGGCCGGCCTCGACCACGCAGTCGCTGCCGAGCGAGATGCCGATGCCCGCGTTGGCGCCGAGCAGGCAGCGCTCGCCGACCGAGACGACCTGCTTGCCGCCGCCGGACAGGGTGCCCATGATCGAGGCGCCGCCGCCGATGTCGCTGTGGTCGCCGACGACGACGCCCGCGCTGATCCGGCCCTCGACCATGGAGGTGCCCAGCGTGCCGGCGTTGAAGTTGACGAAGCCCTCGTGCATCACGGTGGTGCCGACGGCCAGGTGGGCGCCGAGCCGGACGCGGTCGGCGTGGGCGATGCGCACACCGGTCGGGGCGACGTAGTCGGTCATCCGCGGGAACTTGTCGATCCCGTAGACGGCCAGCTGGCCGCCCTGGGCGCGCACGGCGAGCCGGGCCTGCTCGACCTTGTCCACCGGGACGGGGCCGATGCTGGTCCAGGCGACGTTGGCCAGCAGGCCGAAGACGCCGTCCAGGTTCTGGCCGTGCGGCTTGACCAGGCGGTGGCTGAGCAGGTGCAGGCGCAGGTACACGTCGTGGGTGTCGAGCGGCTTCTCGTCCAGCGAGGCGATGGTGGTGCGCACGGCGACCACCTCGACGCCGCGGCGGGCGTCGACGCGCAGCGCCTCGGCCGCGCCGGCGCCGAGCTCGGCCTCGGCCTGCTCGGCGGTCAGACGGACGGTGCCGGCCGGGCCGGGCTCGGCGGCCAGCACGGGGGCGGGGAACCAGGTGTCGAGGACGGTGCCGTCGGCGGCGATGGTGGCCAGACCGGTGGCCACGGCGCCGTTCGCCGGGGAGGTGGATTCGAGCGAGGTGGATTCAGCAGTCACACCGTGCACGTTAACCAATGCGGGGCCCCGGTGCCGAACACGCCCACCGGGCGGACGCGCCCGGCGAACGCGCCGGTCGGCGGCCCGCGGGGCGGGAAAACCCGGTGCCCGGCGTTCGGGCGCTGGGCAATACTTCAGCGGGTGTTCATGTCGATCTCCACCACCGGCAGCGCCGAGGACCCGGCCACGGACCTCGGGTTCCTGCTGCACAAGCACCCCGACAAGGTCCAGCGGTTCACCACGTCGCACGGTGAGGCCCACGTCTTCTACCCCGAGGCGGGGGACGAGGTCTGCACGGCGGCGCTGCTGCTGGACGTCGACCCGATCGCGCTGGTCCGCAAGGGCCGGGGCGACGGCAGGGGGCGCGGCGGCTCGCCCGACTTCGCGCTCGCCCAGTACGTCAACGACCGCCCGTACGCCGCCTCCTCGCTGCTCGCGGTGGCGCTGCGGACGGTGTTCCGGTCCGCGATGAAGGGCGACTGCCCGGCCCGGCCCGAACTGCCCGGGCGGGCCCGCCCGCTGCGGATCGAGCTGCCCGCCGTGCCCGCGAACGGTGCGAACGGTGCGGGCGGGGGCGGCGGCCCGGCCCTGGTGGTCCGGCTGTTCGAGCCGCTGGGCTGGCGGGTCGAGGCGACGGCGGTCCCGCTGGACGAGTCGTTCCCCGAGTGGGGCGAGTCCCGCTACGTCCGGATCGCGCTCTCCTCCGGGACGGTCCGGCTCGCCGACGCGCTCCAGCAGCTGTACGTGCTGCTGCCGGTGCTGGACGGCGCCAAGCACTACTGGGTCGCCCCGGACGAGGTGGACAAGCTGCTCGCGGCCGGTCAGGGCTGGCTGGCGGCCCACCCCGAGCGCGCCCTGATCACCCGCCGCTACCTGGCCCGGCGCTGGTCGCTGACCCGCGCCGCGATGGAGCGCCTGGAGCTGGCCCGGCTGGCGGAGGCCGACGACCGCGAGGTCGAGGAGATCGACAACGCGGTCGACGACCGGTCCGAGGAGGAGGTGCGGGACGATCCGGAGCTCCGGCGGCCCTCGCTCGCCGAGCAGCGCCGCACCGCGATCCTCGCCGCGCTGCGCGAGACCGGTGCCGCCCGCGTCGCCGATCTCGGCTGCGGCCAGGGCGAGTTGATCGGCGAACTGCTCAAGGACGCCCGGTTCACCGGAATCCTCGGCGTGGACGTCTCCGCCCGGGCGCTGCGGTCGGCGAGGCGCAGGCTGGGCCTGGAGCGGATGCCGGAGCGTCAGGCGGCCCGGGTGACGCTGGCGCAGGGAGCGCTCACCTACACCGACGCCCGGCTCAAGGGCTTCGACGCGGCGGTGCTGTGCGAGGTGATCGAGCACCTGGACCTGCCGCGGCTGCCCGCGCTGGAGTACGCGGTGTTCGGCGCCGCCCGGCCGACGGCGGTCGTGGTCACCACGCCGAACGCCGAGTACAACGTCCGCTGGGAGAGCCTGCCGGCGGGCGCTGTCCGGCACGCCGACCACCGCTTCGAGTGGTCCCGGGCCGAGTTCCGGGCCTGGGCCGGGAAGGTCGCGGCCGCGTACGGCTACACCGTGGAGCTGCGCCCGGTCGGCCCGGAGGACGAGGAGGTCGGTGCCCCGACCCAGCTGGCCCTGTTCACCGCGACCACAGCACCCACCGCGACCGCGACGCCCACCACACCCACCACGACCCCCGCGCCGGACCCGACCGCGACGCCCGAAGGAGGCGAGCCCCGATGACCGATGACCCGACCGACACCCCCGGCGAGAGCCGGGACCAGGATCGCGCGGAGAGCACCGCCCCCCGCCGCCTCCCCGTCACCGACGTCTCCCTCGTCGTCCTGGTCGGCACCAGCGGCGCGGGCAAGTCCACCTTCGCCCGCCGCCACTTCCTGCCCACCCAGGTGGTCTCCTCCGACTTCTGCCGCGGCCTGGTCGCCGACGACGAGAACGACCAGTCCGCCTCCGCCGAGGCCTTCGACGTCCTGTACTACATCGTCGGCAAGCGCCTGGCGGCCGGCCGGCTGACCGTCGTGGACGCCACCAACGTCCAGCCCGAGGCCCGCCGCCGGCTGGTCGAGATCGCCCGCGAGCACGACGTGCTGCCGATCGCGATCGTCCTGGACGTCCCGCCGGGGGTGTGCGCCGAGCGCAACCGCTCCCGCCCGGACCGGCAGCTGCCGGCCCATGTGGTCCCCCGCCAGCACCGGGAGCTGCGCCGCTCCCTCCGGGGGCTGGAGCGCGAGGGCTTCCGCAAGGTGCACGTCCTGCGCGGCGAGGCCGAGGTGGCGGCCGCCGGGATCGAGCTGGAGAAGCGCTACAACGACCTGCGCCACCTCACCGGCCCGTTCGACATCGTCGGCGACATCCACGGCTGCCGCTCCGAGCTGGAGACCCTGCTGACCCGGCTCGGCTACACCCTGACCCGGGACGCCGGGGGCCGCCCGGTGGACGCCGTGCACCCGGCGGGCCGCACCGCCGTCTTCGTCGGCGACCTGGTCGACCGCGGCCCCGACACCCCGGGCGTGCTGCGCCTGGTGATGGGCATGGTGGCGGCCGGCCACGCGCTCTGCGTGCCGGGCAACCACGAGAACAAGCTCGGCCGGGCGATGGACGGCAAGAAGGTCAACGTCGCCTACGGCCTCCAGGAGTCGCTGGACCAGCTGGCGGGGGAGAGCGAGGAGTTCCGGGCCGAGGTCCGCGCGTTCATGCGCGGCCTGGTCAGCCACTACCTGCTGGACGGCGGCGCCCTGGTGGTCTGCCACGCAGGCCTGCCGGAGCGGTACCACGGCCGCAACTCCGGCCGGGTCCGCTCGCACGCGCTGTACGGGGAGACCACCGGCGAGACCGACGAGTACGGCCTGCCGGTGCGCTACCCGTGGGCGGAGGAGTACCGGGGCCGGGCGCTGGTGGTCTACGGCCACACCCCGGTGCCGGCCGCGAGCTTCGTCAACAACACCGTCTGCCTGGACACCGGCTGCGTCTTCGGCGGCAGCCTGACCGCGCTGCGCTACCCGGAGCGCGAGCTGGTGGGCGTCGAGGCCGAGCGCGAGTGGTACGCCCCGGTGCGCCCGCTGATCACCGACGCGCCGGGCGCCCGCGAGGGCCGTCCGCTGGACCTCGGCGACGTGGCCGGGCGCCGGACCGTCGAGACCGGGCTGCACGGGCGGGTGGCCGTCCGGGAGGAGAACGCGGCCGCCGCGCTGGAGGTGATGAGCCGCTTCGCGCTGGACCCGCGGCTGCTCGCCTACCTGCCGCCGACCATGGCACCGAGCGCCACGTCCCGCCGGGACGGCTACCTGGAGCACCCGGAGGAGGCCTTCCTCGGCTACCGGGCGGACGGCGTGCGGCACCTGGTCTGCGAGGAGAAGCACATGGGCTCGCGCGCGGTGCTGCTGGTGGCCCGGGACGGGGCCGCGCTGGAGCGCCGTTTCGGCGTGGCCGGCCCCGGCGCGATCTGGACCCGGACCGGCCGCGCCTTCCTCGCCGACGAGGAGTTGACCGGCGCCGTGCTCGACCGGGTCCGGGCGGCCGCCGAGCGCGCCGGGCTGTTCGAGGAGCTGGCCACCGACTGGCTGCTGCTGGATGCCGAGCTGATGCCCTGGTCGCTGAAGGCGGTGGAGCTGCTGCGCCGCCAGTACGCGGCGGTCGGCGCGGCGGCGGGCGCCGCCCTGCCGGAGGTGCTGTCCGCGCTGGAGCGGGCGGCCGGGCGCGGCCTGGACCTGGCCCGGCTGACCGACCGCCAGCGGCAGCGCGCGGCCGACGCGCGGGCGTTCACCGAGGCGTACCGGCGCTACTGCTGGCCGACCGAGGGCCTGTCGGGCATCCGGCTCGCGCCGTTCCAGCTGCTCGCGGCCGAGGGGGCGAACCTCGCGGTGCGCCCGCACGACGAACACCTGGCCTGGATCGACCGCCTGGCCGCCGCCGACGAGACCGACGAGACCGACGAGACCGACGAGACCGACGAGACCGACGGGATCGACGGGACCGGCACCGCCGGCCCGGCCGAGGGGACCGGCACGGAGGAGCCGGAGCGCCGCAAGGAGCCCCTGCTGCAGCGCACCCGCCGGATCCTGGTGGACACCGAGGACGAGGCCTCGATGGCCGCCGCCACCGCCTGGTGGGAGGAACTGACCGAGGCGGGCGGCGAGGGCATGGTGGTGAAGCCGCTGGTCTCGCCGGTGCGCACGGCGCGCGGCAAGGGCCGGCCGGGCGGCCTGGTGCAGCCCGGGGTGAAGGTGCGCGGCCGGGAGTACCTGCGGATCGTCTACGGCCCGGACTACACCGAGCACCTCGACCGGCTGCGCCTGCGCGCGCTGGGCCACAAGCGCTCGCTGGCGCTGCGCGAGTACGCGCTGGGCCTGGAGGCGCTGGACCGGCTGGCGGCGGGGGAGCCGCTGTGGCGGGTGCACGAGCCGGTCTTCGCGGTGCTCGCGCTGGAGTCGGAGCCGGTCGACCCGCGGCTGTGACGGAGGCGGAGGCGGAGGCGGGGAGCCCACGGAGCCCACGAGTAGGGGGCCCACGGAACCGACGGAGCCCCCGTGGGCGCCCCTCCTCCGCCCAGCATCCGTATATAAATTCCGAGTATCGTATAGACTTGCCGCTTTCCGCAGTCCGTCAGTCCCGTCACCCCAGGAGCCCGGCATGGCCTTCAACCTCCGGAACAGGCACTTCCTCAAGGAGCTCGACTTCACGCCCCAGGAGTTCCGCTTCCTGGTGGACCTCGCCGCCACGCTCAAGGCGGCGAAGTACGCGGGCACCGAGCAGCCCCGGCTGCGCGGCAAGAACATCGCGCTGATCTTCGAGAAGACCTCCACCCGCACCCGCTGCGCCTTCGAGGTCGCCGCCCACGACCAGGGCGCCACCACCACCTACCTGGACCCGGCGGGCTCGCAGATCGGCCACAAGGAGTCCGTCAAGGACACCGCCCGGGTGCTCGGCCGGATGTTCGACGGCATCGAGTACCGCGGCCACGGCCAGGAGATCGTCGAGGAGCTGGCCGAGTTCGCCGGCGTCCCGGTCTGGAACGGCCTGACCGACGAGTGGCACCCCACCCAGATGCTGGCCGACGTGCTCACCGTCACCGAGCACACCGCCAAGCCGCTGCCGGAGGTCGCGCTCGCCTACCTCGGCGACGCCCGCTCCAACATGGGCAACTCGCTGCTGATCACCGGCGCCCTGCTCGGCATGGACATCCGGATCGTCGCCCCGCGCGCGCTCTGGCCGACCGAGGAGGTGCAGGAGTCGGCGAAGGCCCTGGCCGGGACGACCGGCGCCCGGATCACCCTGACCGAGGACGTGGCCGAGGGCGTGGCCGGCGCCGACTTCCTCTACACCGACGTCTGGGTCTCGATGGGCGAGCCCAAGGAGGTCTGGGCCGAGCGGATCGAGCTGCTCAAGCCGTACCAGGTCTCCATGGACACCGTCCGGGCCACCGGCAACCCGGACGTGAAGTTCCTGCACTGCCTGCCGGCCTTCCACGACCTCGGCACGGCGGTCGGGCGGCAGATGCACGAGGCGACCGGCATGACCGAGCTGGAGTGCACCGACGAGCTGTTCGAGTCGGCCCACTCCATCGTGTTCGACCAGGCCGAGAACCGGCTGCACACCATCAAGGCGGTGCTGGTCGCCACCCTCGGCTCCTGAGGTACCGGCTCCTGAGGCGCCGGCTCCTGAGCGCCCGCCCCGGCGGCCGCGCGGCTCAGCCGTCCAGCCTGACGCAGGCCGCCCGGTCGCCCGCCGCGTGCGGGCCGGCCGGGGTGCCCGCGTGCAGCACCAGCGAGCGCGCCTCGCCCGGTCGCGGCTGCCAGCCCACCACGGTGGTGGCGCTGCCCCGGCCCCGCCCGTCGGTGCGCAGCGCCAGCCGCAGCTCGTTGCGCTCGTTGGCGTACGCCGGGTCGGTGGACGGCTGCACCGGGTCGACCTCGTCCTGGTAGTGCGGCCCGGAGGAGGCCGGGTCGGCCCCGCAGCGACCGGTGTGCAGGTGTGCGGGGAACTCGTGGCCGGGGGCGAGTCCGGAGGCCTTCAGGGTGAGCACCGTCCGCCCGGGTACCGAGCGGTCGGTGACGATCCGGACGTGGGCGCCGTACGGCACCAGGTCGCTCGCGTAGCTGATCGCCGCCGGGGGGACGAAGGCGGTGGCCGGGTCGAAGTCGGCCTCGACGACCGAGACCGGTGAGGCGGCGGGGGCGAGCAGGGCCAGCGGCAGCAGGGCGGCGGCGAGCGGAGCGGTCATCGGTCGGGCCTTCCGGGGGCGGGGCGACGGGTCCCCCTGCTAACGGCGCCCCGGCCCGGAGGACACCGCTCCGGCCCGGAGGACACCGCTCCGGGCTCCCGGGGCCTCGGTGCGTCAGGCGGACGGCCCGCGCCGGACCCAGACCGGACCCCGCACCGGACCCCGCGCCAGACCCCGCACCGGACCCCGACCGGACCCCGTGCGGGCGAGCCGCCACACCCGCCCGGGCCCGGGCGCGGGGGTGAACCGGGTCCGGACGCGAACCGGGCGCGAACAGAGGGGAAAGAGTGTGGACGGCCCCGCCGGCCGACGCCGCCCCCTCGCCGACCGGCGGTTCCGGTGGTGAGCTAGTGGTGGTGCCGCTGACGGCGGCCGCCGTCGTGGCCGGTGCGGTCCGGCCGAAGGGGCCGGAGCGCGAGCGGTGCGGCCCGGACGATCGGTGTGCCGAGGCATGCACTATGGTTTATCTCGACATCGAGATAACTGCCGCCTAGGATATATCTCGACATCAAGATACTTGCCGAGAGGCGCTCGCCGGCGATGCGGGCAAGGCAAGCCTAAGTAAGGCTGACCTTACCACCGCGTGACGGCCGGATACCGCACGAAGCACCCAGAAGGAGTCAGTCGTGTCCGCGAACAGCTTCGACGCCCGCAGCTCGCTGCAGGTGGGCGACGAGTCGTACGAGATCTTCAAGCTCTCCGCCGTCGAGGGTTCCGCTCGGCTGCCGTACAGCCTCAAGGTGCTGCTGGAGAACCTGCTCCGCACGGAGGACGGCGCGAACATCACCGCCGACCACATCCGCGCCCTCGGCAACTGGGACGAGAACGCCCAGCCGAGCCAGGAGATCCAGTTCACCCCGGCCCGCGTGATCATGCAGGACTTCACCGGTGTGCCGTGCGTGGTCGACCTCGCCACCATGCGTGAGGCCGTCAAGGAGCTGGGCGGCGACCCGGCCAAGATCAACCCGCTGGCCCCGGCCGAGCTGGTCATCGACCACTCGGTCATCGCCGACAAGTTCGGCACCAAGGACGCGTTCACCCAGAACGTCGAGATCGAGTACGGCCGCAACAAGGAGCGCTACCAGTTCCTGCGCTGGGGCCAGACCGCCTTCGACGAGTTCAAGGTCGTCCCGCCGGGCACCGGCATCGTCCACCAGGTGAACATCGAGCACCTGGCCCGCACCGTCATGGTCCGCGGCGGCCAGGCCTACCCGGACACCTGCGTCGGCACCGACTCGCACACCACCATGGTCAACGGCCTGGGCGTGCTGGGCTGGGGCGTCGGCGGCATCGAGGCCGAGGCCGCGATGCTCGGCCAGCCGGTCTCCATGCTGATCCCGCGCGTCGTCGGCTTCAAGCTGACCGGCGAGCTGCCGGCCGGCACCACCGCCACCGACCTGGTGCTCACCATCACCGAGATGCTGCGCAAGCACGGTGTGGTCGGCAAGTTCGTCGAGTTCTACGGCGACGGCATCGGCTCCATCCCGCTGGCCAACCGCGCCACCATCGGCAACATGTCGCCGGAGTTCGGCTCGACCTGCGCGATCTTCCCGATCGACGCCGAGACCATCAACTACCTGAAGCTCACCGGCCGCGACGAGCAGCAGCTCGCCCTGGTCGAGGCGTACGCCAAGGAGCAGGGTCTCTGGCACAACCCGTCGCACGAGCCGGTCTACTCCGAGTACCTCGAGCTGGACGTCTCCACCGTCGTCCCGTCGATCTCCGGCCCGAAGCGCCCGCAGGACCGCGTGATCCTGGCCGAGGCCGCCGAGCGGTTCGCCGAGGCGCTGCCGACCTACTCCGCCGAGGCCTCGAAGCCGACCGCCGTCACCGCCCCCGACGGCTCGTCCTACGAGATCGACAACGGCGCGGTCGTGATCGCCTCGATCACCTCCTGCACCAACACCTCCAACCCCTCCGTCATGCTGGGCGCCGCCCTGCTGGCGAAGAAGGCCGTGGAGAAGGGCCTGCACGTCAAGCCCTGGGTCAAGACCACCCTGGCGCCGGGCTCCAAGGTCGTCATGGACTACTACGAGAAGGCCGGCCTGCTCCCGTACATGGAGAAGCTGGGCTTCAACCTGGTCGGCTACGGCTGCGTCACCTGCATCGGCAACTCGGGCCCGCTGCCCGAGGAGGTCTCGGCCGCCGTCAACGAGGCCGACCTCGCGGTCGTCTCGGTGCTGTCCGGCAACCGCAACTTCGAGGGCCGGATCAACCCGGACGTCAAGATGAACTACCTGGCCTCCCCGCCGCTGGTGGTCGCCTACGCCCTCGCCGGCAACATGAACATCGACATCACCCGGGACGCCCTGGGCCAGGACGCCGACGGCAACGACGTGTTCCTCGCCGACATCTGGCCGTCGGAGCAGGAGGTCGCCGACACCGTCGCCGGCTCCATCGACGAGGCCATGTTCGACAAGGGCTACCAGGACGTCTTCGCCGGCGACCACCGCTGGCAGTCGCTCCCGGTCCCGACCGGCAACACCTTCGAGTGGGACGCCGAGTCCACCTACGTCCGCAAGCCCCCGTACTTCGAGGGCATGGCCAAGACCCCGAGCCCGGTGACCGACATCGCCGGCGCCCGCGTCCTGGCCAAGCTGGGCGACTCGGTCACCACCGACCACATCTCCCCGGCCGGCAACATCAAGCCGGGCACCCCGGCGGCGCAGTACCTGACCGCCAACGGTGTCGAGAAGCGCGACTTCAACTCCTACGGTTCCCGTCGTGGCAACCACGAGGTGATGATCCGCGGCACCTTCGCCAACATCCGCCTGCGCAACCAGATCGCGCCGGGCACCGAGGGCGGCTACACCCGCGACTTCACCCAGGCCGACGCGCCGGTGTCGTTCATCTACGACGCCTCGCAGAACTACCAGGCCGCCGGCGTCCCGCTGGTCGTCCTGGCCGGCAAGGAGTACGGCTCCGGCTCGTCCCGCGACTGGGCCGCCAAGGGCACCGCGCTGCTGGGCGTCAAGGCCGTCATCGCCGAGTCGTACGAGCGCATCCACCGCTCGAACCTGATCGGCATGGGCGTCCTGCCGTTGCAGTTCCCGGAGGGCGAGAACGCCGAGTCCCTCGGCCTGACCGGCGAGGAGACCTTCTCCTTCACCGGCGTGACCGAGCTCAACGAGGGCCGCACCCCGAAGACCGTCAAGGTCAAGGCCGGTGACAAGGAGTTCGACGCGGTCGTCCGCATCGACACCCCCGGTGAGGCGGACTACTACCGCAACGGCGGCATCCTGCAGTACGTGCTGCGCTCGCTGATCGGCTGAGCATGAGCCTCTGAGGAGGCCGGACCGCATCCCGCGGTCCGGCCTTCTCTTTTTGCGACGGCTTCTCGCACCAGCTTTTTGCATACTGCGCCGGTTGCGGTCGCCCCCTTGTGCGGTGAACGGCGGATGGACTAAACCTCTGTGCCATCTGGTCCAGACCATTTGACGCCGCTTCAGAGAACAGGTCCGGTATGCCCACTCGCGCCTCAGCCCTGCTCGCCGCCGCCACCGTCGCCGCGCTGCTCGCCGCCCCCGCCACCGCCAACGCCGCCGACGGACGGCACGGCCCGAAGCTGAAGGGCCAACGGGTCGGCTACTTCACCCAGTGGGGCGCCGACAGCTCCGCGAAGAGGGTCCAGGAGTCCGGCCAGGCGGCCAGGCTCACCGTCATCAACTACGCCTTCGGCAACGTCTCCGCCGAGGGCACCTGCTTCGAGAGCAACGAGGCCGGCCAGGGCGACGCCCGCAACGACTACCAGCGCTCCTTCTCCGCCGCCGAGTCGGTGGACGGCGTGGCCGACGCCCCGGGCCAGAAGCTGAAGGGCCACCTCAACCAGCTGCGCAAGCTCAAGGCGAAGAACCCCCAGCTGCGCACGGTCATCTCGCTGGGCGGCTGGTCCTGGTCCAAGTACTTCTCCGACGCGGCCGCCACCGACGAGGCCCGCAAGAAGTTCGTCTCCTCCTGCATCGACCTCTACGTCAAGGGCGACCTGCCGGTCCTGGCGGACTCCCCGGAGGGCGGCAAGGGCGCCGCCGCGGGCGTCTTCGACGGCATCGACATCGACTGGGAGTACCCGGGCGGCGGCGGGGACGCGGGCAACGTGGTCCGCCCCGAGGACGGGCACAACTTCACGCTGCTGATGCAGGAGTTCCGCGACCAGCTGGACGCGCTGAGCGGCCGGAAGGGCAAGAAGTACCTGCTGACCGCCGCCGTGGCCGCCAACGAGACGGTCGCCGACCGGCTCGAACTGCCGCAGCTGAGCGAGTCGGTGGACTGGCTGAACCTGATGACCTACGACCTGCACGGCCCGTGGGAGGGCAAGGGGCCGGCCAACCACCAGGCCCCGCTGTACTCCGACCCGGCCGACCCGGACCCGCGCCGGCGCAGTGCCGACCAGGCCGCCGACCACTACCAGGAGCGCGGCCTGCCCGCCGAGCAGCTGGTCCTCGGCGCCCCGCTGTACGGCCACGGCTGGACCGGCGTCGCCCCCGGCAAGCGCGGCGGCCTCTTCCAGAGCGCCACCGCGTCCGCGCCCGACCACTCGTACCAGGAGATCAACGCGCTGCCGGGCAAGGTCTACCTGGACCGCGACCACGGCGCGTCCTGGAAGTACGACGGCACCACGTTCTACAGCTACGACACCGCCGAGGTGCTCACCCAGAAGGCGCGGTACACGCGCTGGAACGACCTGGCCGGGGTGATGGTCTGGTCGCTGGACGGCGACGACGCCCGGGGCAGCGCGATCGCCGCGCTGGACCGCGGCCTGAGCCGCGACTGACCGCTCCCCCCGCCCCGTACCCAGGGCCCGCCGCGGACGCCCCCGCGGCGGGCCCTGCTACGCCGTGGGGCCGGTCGGCCCGGCCGGCTGCTCGTGCGGGCCCCGGGGCTGCCGGGCGGGCGGCGGGGAGCCGTCCAGGATGCCGCTCTGCGCCGTCAGGTAGGCGAGCTGGGCCCGGCTGTTGCTGCCGAGGATCTCCGACACCCGCTTGAGGTGGCTCGCCACGGTCCGTGAGCTGATGCCGAGCCGGCTGGCGATCGCGGCGTCCGTGTAGCCGTCCACCATGAGCTGGAGCACCCGCAGCCGGGTCTCGTCGGTGAGCAGCGGCGGGCGCTGCTGGTCGCTCTCGTAGACGACCGGCGCGGCCCGCTCCCAGGCGTGCTCGAAGACCGAGGCCAGGAAGTGCACCACGCCGGGGTCGGTGACCTTGAGCGCGTGGTTGTGGTGCTCGAGCTCCTTGTCGGGGATGAACGCCACCGAGCGGTCGCAGATGATGAGCCGGTCGAAGACCTCGTCGACGGTCCGCACCTCGATGCCGGCCTCGGTGACGGCCTTGATGTAGTCCAGCGTCGGGTAGTGCGCCCGGACGGAGTGCTGGTAGAGCGTGCGCTGGCGGACGCCCCGCTTCTGCGCGTCCAGGGCGAGGACCAGCGATCTGGCGAGGACGTCGGTCGGCCGGCTGCCGCCCGGGTGCGCGGTGAGCAGCTCCCGCTCGGTCGCCTGGGTCGTCTCGGCCACCGCGGCGGCGATGACCGCCGCGCCGCTGAGCCGCTGGACGTTGTCCCGGCCCTCCCGGCGCAGCGTCCGGTAGACGCTCTCGACCTGGGACATGGCGGTCCGGATCGCGGCCACCTGCTGCTGCTGTTCGAGGATCTGCTGCTCCATCGGGTGCAGCAGCGCCGTGGTCGCGACCTCGGGCGGGACCGGCACCAGGACCGAGGGGTCGCCCAGCGCCGCCGTCAGCAGCCCCAGCTCGGTCAGGCAGGCGGGCGGCTCCGCCGTCGGGGCCCTCCCCAGCAGGACGGCCTTGCGGTAGAACGTGATCCCCTCGTCACAGGGCCCGGGGTGGGCCTCCGGGCCACTGACGTCCGATATGTCGCACATGTGCCACCCCCTTCGGAATCTTGCAGTGCACGATCCTGAGCCATCGGATCTCTTCTGGCAAGGACCCATTCCCAGGCATTCTCTCTGTGTGCGGGGAAACCCCCCAGCACGAACGGATAGGTCTATCTAGGGGTGGAAATGAAGATCATGCGGTTCCCGGGTCGAATCCTCGCGTCCTTCGTTATGGCCGCCGTCGCGGTGATCGTCGTTTCCGCCGCGCCGGACGCCCCCAGCAGCGCCCCCACCGCTGCCGCCAGCGACGTGGCGCTCCTGCCGGGCGACCCCGGCTGGGCCTGATCGGCCGGGTGGGAATCCGCCACCCCTGGACAGTAGCGCCGATCCGCCGACCTGCGGGAGTGCTGCGAATCACGTTTCGCGGATATCGGCGCGCCGACATTCAGAAGGAGAGAGAAATGACCGCTGCGATTGCCGTACCGAAATGCCTGGTGTGCGACACCGACTTCGAGGTCGACGAGGCCTGGGAGCGGGGCGAGGTGACCGAGTGCGCGGCCTGCGGCCAGGAGCACGAGGTCGTCGAGAAGTCCGAGGCCGGCGTCCGCCTCGACCTGGCCCCCGAGGTGGAAGAGGACTGGGGCGAGTGACCTCCTCCGGCCGCGTCCTGCTGTCGGCCACCATGCTGCGCCCCGAGGAGAAACTCCTCCTCGGGGCGTTGCGCGGGGAGGGTCTGACAGCGACTCCACTGCTCATGGAGGATCTGGCCGACGTGGTGGCGGGTCGTACCGACCCGCCGGCCCTGGCCCTGATCCGCAACCTCTCGCACCGGGACGCGATCAGCGTCTCGTGCCGCCTGGAACACGCCGGGATCACCACCCTCAACCGGGCGTCGACCATCGAGACCTGCAACGACAAGGGCCTGCAGGCCCTGCTCTTCGCCCGGCACGGCATCCCCCACCCGCACACCCGGCACGCCTTCAGCTACGACCAGGTGCGCGCGATCGTCGCCGAGCTGGGCATGCCGGCGGTGGTCAAGCCGGTCAGCGGCTCCTGGGGGCGCGGTGTCACCAAGCTCGCGGACGCCGCGTGCCTGGAGGCCTGGGCCGCCGGGCGCGAGTCCGTCGACGCCGCGGGGAAGCTCTTCCCCGTCATCGTGCAGGAGTACATCGACAAGCCCGGCCACGACCTGCGCGTGGTCGTCGTCGGGACCACCCCGGTCGTGGCGATCCAACGGGTCTCGGACGACTGGCGCACCAACACCCACCTCGGCGCCGAGGTGCGGCGCGTCGACATCACCCCGGAGATGGAGAAGCTCTGCGTCCAGATCGTCGACGTGCTCGGCCCCGGCTTCTACGGGGTCGACCTGGTGGAGGACCGGACCACCGGTGACCTGCTCGTCCTGGAAGTGAACGCCAACCCCGAATTCGCCCGCTCCTCCGCCCTGCACGGAGTGAACGTCGCCGGCCACCTCGCCTCCTACGTGGCGGGGCAGCTGACGGCCGCGGCCGTGTGACCCGGAGAGGAACCATGGAACTGTTCGACACCGCGACGGTGCTCGCCCGCGTGCTCACCTCGGGCGTGGTCATGAGCATCGAGAAGAGCGACCGTGAACTGCCCGCCCTGGAGCGGCTGCTGACCAAGCGGACCGGCCGGGCCAAGGCCGTCCTGCTGAACAGCCGGACCGGGGCCCTGCACGCGGCCCTGGCCGGCCAGGGCATCGGCCACGGCGACACCGTCGCCCTGGCCGGGCCGGACGAGGCCACCACGGCCTTCCTGGCCTGGCTCGGCGTCACCGTCGAGGGGCAGGCCCCGGCCGCCTTCGACCTCGTCTCGCTGACCCCCGAGAACGCCGGCCGGCTGGACGAGCTGACCGCCGAAGCCACCGCCCCCGCGCTGGTGGTGGACCTGAGCGGGCTCGGCTTCGGCCCGGCCGCCGCCGTGCTCACCGACGACGAGCGGCTCTGGGCCCGGGCCGAGCGGCTGAAGATCTTCGGCGCCTACGACCTGCGCACCATGTGGACCCAGCAGGAGGCCGACGAGGACCTGGTGCCGGGGGTGCAGTTCAACTACCGGCTGAGCCCCCTGGTGGCCGGTTGCGTACGGATGGCCCTGACCCACGCGGCTCGCCCCGCCGCCGCAAGCTCCGGAGCACGCTGATGATCACCGACTTCCCGAACTCGCCCCTGCCCCTGCCCACCGAAGCCGACCTCGCCGACGAGCTCGCCGCCCTCGGCGGCGGCGCGATGATCCCCAAGGCCCAGCGCCGCACGCTCTTCCCGATCATCACCAAGGAAGACGTCTTCAACCTGATGCTCGCCCAGCGGCAGTCGCCCGACAAGGTCGTGGCCGACTTCGCCGAGGCGTACCGCGCCTACGTCGGCGCCGAGTACGCCCTGCCCACCGCCAGCGGCACCTCCAGCCTGCACATGGCCCTGGTCGGCGCCGGCGTGCAGCCCGGTGACGAGGTGATCGTCCCGGCGTTCACCTTCATCGCCACCGCGCAGGCCGTGGTCGCCGCCCACGCGATCCCGGTGTTCGTCGACATCGACCCGGACACCTACTGCATGGACCCGCGGGCCGCGGCCGCCGCGATCACCCCCCGGACCAGGGCGCTCATGCCGGTGCACGTCCACGGCCTGCCCGCCGACGTGCCGGCCCTGCGCGCCCTGGCCGACCAGCACGGCATCGCCCTCGTCGAGGACGCCTCGCACGCCCACTCCGCGAAGATCGGCGACCGGGTGGCCGGCTCCTTCGGCGACGCCGCCGGCCAGAGCCTGATGGCCGACAAGAACTTCCCGCTCGGCGGCGAGGGCGGCATCGCCTTCTACGCCACCGAGGAGGCGTACGGCCGGGCGGTCGCCTACCTGGAGCGCCACGCCATCGACTACGGGATGTCCTGGGTGGCCGCCGCCTTCGGCACCAGCCAGCTGGCCCGGCTGCCGTACTACGACGAGATCCGGGCCCGCAACGCCGCCCTGCTCGGCGAGGCCCTGGCGGGGACCGGCCTGTTCACGCCGCCGCACGTCCCGGACGGGCACGTGCACGCGTACAACATGTACCGGACCACCCTGCACCCGGAGGCCGTCGGCCTGGAGGACCTGCCGGTGCACGCCGTCAAGGAGGCGGTGCACGAGCTGCTGGTCGCCGAGGGCGTGCCGGCCCGCGAGTGGCAGAACACCCCGATCCCGTGCCACCTGCCGTTCCGGCACCGCGACGGCTTCGGCAACGGCTACCCGTTCTCGCTCAACCCGGACGCCGTGCGCGACCACCGCCCGGAGGACTTCCCGGTCACCCTGGGCATGCTCGACAGCACCCTGGTGCTCTGCCGCGAGCTGCGCTCCCCGGTCGAGTACGAGCGGATCCTGCGCTACGCGGACGCCTTCCGGAAGGTCGCCCGGCGCCCGGACGCCATCCGCAAGCTCGTCGAGAGCGGCGACCACCGCCGTCCGTGGGAGAAGGCGGCCCGCCTTGGCTGACCAGAAGATCCGCGTCGCCGTCATCGGCGCGAGCGGCTACACCGGTGGCGAGGTCATCCGGCTGCTGCTCGAACACCCCGGGGTGGAGCTCGCGTTCCTCTCCGCGGAGCGCAACGCCGGTGCCACGGTGGGCAGCGTCCACCCGTGGCTGCGCAACCACCCCAGGGCCGGCTCGCTGACGCTCCGGCCGCTGGCGCAGCTCGCCGAGGCCGGCCCCGTCGACGTCGCCTTCGGCTGCCTGCCGACCGGCACCCTGCCGGAGCAGCTGCCGCTGATCGCCGACAACGCCAAGCGGGTGCTCAACCTGGGCGGCGACTTCCGGCTCCGCGACGGCGACGACGTCCGCACCCACTACCCGAGGACGGCCGCGAACCCGCCGAGCGAGGATTTCGCCTACTACATACCGGAGTTGAGCCCCGAGGTCCCGCAGGAGCGGTTCATCAGCCTGCCCGGCTGCATGGCCGTCACCACCATCTACGCGCTCTACCCGATGTTCGCCGCCTCGCTCGCGACCGACCGGGTCGTGGTCGACGCCAAGACCGGCTCCACCGGGAGCGGTCGCGGCGGCGGCGAGCCGCACGCCGAGCGCAGCGGCAACATCCGGGTGCACAAGCTGCACGGGCACCGGCACGCCCCGGAGGTCCAGCAGGCGATCGCCGACCTGACCGGCGCCGCCGTGGACCTGCGGTTCTCCACCCACAGCCTGGACGTGTCGCGCGGCATCATGGTCACCGCGTACACCGAACTGCGGGACGGCGTCACGGCGTTGGACGTCAAGCGGGCCTACGCCAAGGCGTACCTCGGCAAGCCCTTCGTCCGGGTCCGGCCGGCCCCCAAGGCGGCGCAGGACTTCCCGATGCTCAAGGCGGTCGTCGGCTCGAACGTCGCCGAGGTGGCGGTCGCGGTGCGCGGCGACCAGTGCGTCGCGGTGGCGGCCCTGGACAACCTGATCAAGGGCGCGGCCGGCCAGGCGATCCAGGCGATGAACCTGATCTCCGGCCTGGACGAGACGACCGGACTGCCCACCACGGCGGTGTCGCCGTGAGCCGTCCGCTGTACGTGATCAAGGTCGGCAGCGCCACGCTCGACCACGGCACGATCCACAAGGAGCTGGCCGACCTGGTGGCCCGGGGCGCCCGGGTGCTCCTGGTCGCCGGCGGTGCCACCGGCATCGAGGCCCACTACCGCGCGATCGCCCGCCCGATGCCGCAGCTGCGGCTCGCCAACGGCGACGAGGTGCGCTACTGCCCGCCCGAGGAGATGACCCACCTGGTCGACGCCTACGAGCGGGTCACCCTGCCCGCCGTGGAGCGGGAGGCCCGGGCCCTCGGGCTCGGCGTCTTCACCGCCGTCGCGGCGCGCGGCGCCCTGGTGACCGGCCGGGCCAACCGCCCGCTCAAGGCGCTGTCCGCCGAGGGCCGGCCGATCGTGGTCCGCGACCACCGGGCCGGCGTGCCCGCCCAGGTGGACACCGCCCGGCTGAACGCCCTGCTCGACACGTACGACCTGGTCTGCCTGTCCGCGCCGGTCGCCGACCCGGACGGCGGCGCCCCGCTCAACGTGGACGCCGACGTGCTCGCGGCGGTCCTCGCCAACGCGCTGGACGCCGACCACCTGCGGCTGGTCACCGGCACCGCCGGACTGCTGACGGACAAGGACGACCCGCGCTCCACGCTGGCCGACGCCTACCCGGGCGACGGAGCGCGGTACGCCGCGGGGCGCATGCGGCAGAAGGTCCGCGCGGCCGAGATCGCCCTGGAGGGCAGCGCCGACGTGGCCATCACCGGGCCGCACACCATGTCCGAGCCGGCCAACTGGACCAGGTTCTGGCGGGTGCGCGAGCCCTCCGCCGACCTGAGCCTGCTGACCCGGGTGGTCTCGGTGCCCTCGGTCTCCGGTGACGAGGCCGAACTCGCCACCCTGCTGGCCGAGTGGTGCCGCGAGCGCGGCATGGACGCCGCCGTCGACGAGGCGGGCAACCTCGTCGCCAGCCGCGGCATCGGGCCCCGCCGGCTGCTCCTCCTCGGCCACCTCGACACCGTGCCGCACCGCTGGCCGGCCGAGTGGCGCGAGGGCGAACTGTGGGGCCGCGGCAGCGTGGACGCCAAGGGCTGCCTCGCCAACTTCCTGGAGGTGCTCGCGCACGCGGACATCCCGGAGGACGGCCAGCTGTGCGTGGTCGGCGCGGTCGAGGAGGAGATCTCCTCCTCCAAGGGCGCGTTCCACGTCCGCGACCACTACCCGGCCGACGCGGTCGTCATCGGCGAGCCCAGCGGCTCGGAGAAGCTGACGCTCGGCTACTTCGGGCTCTTCAAGCTCAAGGTGACCGCCTCGGTGTCCAGCGGCCACTCGGCCGGACAGGACGCGGTCTCCGCCCCCGACCTGCTGATCGAGGCGCTCGGCGGCATCCGGACGGCCGTGCTGGCCCACGCGACCGACGCGCTGAGCGCGGTCATCGAGATCAGCAGCCGGACCGGGCGCGAGCACCACCACGCCACCGGGATCCTCAACTTCCGGGTGCCGCCCACGGCCGACCTCGACGCGCTGCGCTCGGCCGCGCTCGACCAGGTCCGGCCCGGGGTGGAGATCGAGGTGCTGCGGGCCACCCCCGGGTACGTCGGAGGCCGCTCCAGCTCCCTGGTCAAGGTCTTCAGCCGGGCCTTCGCGGACACCGGCATCCGGCCCCGCTTCGTCGTGAAGAAGGGCACCTCGGACATGAACACCCTGGCCACCACCTGGCGGGACGTGCCGATGGTCGCGTACGGCCCCGGCGACTCCTCGCTGGACCACACCGACGAGGAGCGGATCGGCGCCATGGAGTACCGCACCGCCCGCTCGCTGCTCGCGGACGCCGTCAACCGGTGGTTCGCCCTGCCCGAGGGGAGCCGTCGATGAGCACCCTGCTCGCCCCGCCGCAGACCGGGGACGACCTGCTGGCCACCCTGGCCGACCGGGCCGTACGGGCCCGCCGGCTGGTGGTCGACATGGCCGCCGGGCCGCGCGGCTGCCACCTCGGCGGCAGCCTGTCCGTCCTGGACATCCTGATCGCCGCGCTGCACCGGGCCTCGGCCGGGGACGGCACGGAGGTCGTGCTCAGCAAGGGCCACGCCGCCGCCGGGCTCTACGCGGCCCTGCACGTCAGCGGCGTCCTCCCGGAGGACCCGACACCGCGCTACGGTCTGGCGGGCGAGCCGTTCACCGGCCACCCGGGCCCCAAGGTCCCGGGCGTGCGCTTCCCCACCGGGAGCCTCGGCCACGGCGTCCCGTACGCCGCCGGCTGGGCGATGGCCCGCCGGATCGGCGGCCGGAGCGGACTCGGCATCGCCGTCGCCGGCGACGGCGAGCTCCAGGAGGGCCTGGTCTGGGAGACCTGCCAGGTCGCCGTGGCCCAGGAGCTGGGCAACTTCGTGCTGGTGGTCGACCGCAACGGCGGCCAGAACGACGGCATGGTGGCCGACATCTCGCCGCTGCCCCGGCTCGCCGAGCGGTTCGCCGCCTTCGGGTTCGAGGTCGCCGAGACCGACGGGCACGACCTGGCGGCGCTCACCGGGCTGCTCGCCGGGGACCGGGCCGGGGCCCGCAGGCCGCTGGCCGTCATCGCGAACACCGTCAAGGGGAAGGGCGTGCCCGCCGTGGAGGGCAAGGCCGGCTCCCACTACGTGACCATCGACGCCACGCGCGCCGCCAAGTGGAAGCGAGCGATCCGATGACCCTCTCGGGCCGTGACGCCTACCGCGACGAGCTGACCGGGCTCGCCGCCGAGGACGACACCATCCTCTGCCTGGAGGCGGACCTCGGCGGCAAGGGCCACCCGTTCCAGGCGGCCCACCCCGACCGCTTCTTCAACCTCGGCATCGCCGAGGGCGCCATGGTCGACATGGCGGCGGGCCTCGCCGCGGGCGGGTACAAGCCCTTCGTCAGCACCTTCGCGCCCTTCGCGGCGCTGCGCGCGGCGGAGAGCCTCAAGCTGACGCTGGGCTACCTGAACGCCGGGGTCACCGTGGTGGCGCCGTACGCGGGCGTCTCCGGCGCCTGGTTCGGCACCACCCACCACTGCCTGGAGGACCTCGCCGTCCTGCGCAGCATCCCGGGCGTGGTCATCGCCGCCCCCTACGGAGAGGCGGAGATGCGCGCGGTGGTCCGCGAGGCCGTGCGCTCCGGCCGGCCGCACTACATCCGCACCGGGCGCAACGCCCAGTACCGCTCGCTCGACCGGGAGGGCGAGCGGGCGCCGCTGGTCACCTGGGAGTCCCGGGCCGAGCCGGGCGAGGTCTGCCTGGTGTCGGTCGGCGAGGAGGGCACCCGCCTGGCGCTGGCCGCGCGGGAGGCCCGCCCCGGCACCGGCCACGCCCACCTGGTCTACCTGGACCACCCGAACCTGGCCCGCGCCGCGGCCGAACTCTCCCGCCACCACCGGCGGTTCGTCGTGGTCGAGGAGCACCGCGCCCAGGGCGGGGCGGCCGAGGCCCTCGCGCTGCTGATGCCCGGGTGCGAGGTCACCGCGGCGAGCGCGGACCTGACCTGGCCGTCCACCGGCGGCGACCACGAGGAGGTCATGGCCGCGGTCGGGCTCACGCTGCCCGCCGTGCTCGCCGCGGTGGCCCGGGCCGGCGGCGCCGGCCGGCTGCCGGCCGCCGCCGGAGCCTGCGTCCGCTGAGCCGCCGGGGCCCGCGTCCGCCGCGCCCCCGCCCCCCGTCATCCCCTGATCCGCCACAGTCCGAAAAGGAGCACAGCCATGCACATCCTCATGATCGAGTGCAACCCGAACGGGATCGCCGGTATCGCGAACGCCCTGGAACTGGGCCACGACGTCACCCTGGTCTCGGTCGACCCCGACTTCTACCTCAGCGTCTCGCCGCTGACCGAGGCCGCCTACGCCCACCCGAACTGCCAGGTCGTCAAGAGCGAGCAGGCCTTCTCCCTCGACGAGCTGACCGACCTGGCGCGGCGGCTGCACGAGGCCAAGCCGATCCACGGCGTCACCACGTACAGCGAGTACCACACCGTGCACACCGCCGCCGTCGCCGAGGCGCTCGGCCTGCCCGGCATGAGCGTCGACGGCGCCCGCAACGCCCGGCACAAGCACCTGACCCGCACCACCCTGGCCGGCACCGGCATCCGCCAGCCGCGCTTCGCGGTGGCCACCGACCCGGCCGAGGTGGAGGCCGCCGTCCGCGAGGTCGGCTTCCCCTGCGTGGCCAAGCCCTCCGACGGCACCGCCAGCCTCCACGTCCTGCACCTCAAGGACGAGGCGGACCTGCGCGAGTACCTCGCCGAGCTGGCCCAGGTCGCCGACTACGGGCGCGGCGTCGTGCGCATCCCGGAGATCGTCATCGAGGAGTTCGTCACCGGCGAGCTGATCTCCGTCGAGTCCTGCGTGCTCGCCGGGGGAGAGGTGGTCAACCTCGGCCTGACCGACCGCTCGCTCAGCGGGTTCCCGTACTTCATCGAGATGGGCCTCACCTACTTCAGCGGCCACCCGCTCCAGGAGGAGCTGTTCGCCGCCACCACCGCCGTGCTGAACGGGCTCGGCGTGGACTTCGGCTTCATCCACACCGAGTGGCTGCTCGGCCCGGACGGCCCGGTGCTGTGCGAGGTCAACGGCCGCCTGGCCGGCGGGATCGTGCCGACCCTGATGGAGATCACCTCCGGCGTGGACCCGTACCTGGAGGTCATCCGCCAGGCCCTCGGCGAGCGGCCCGAGCTGGCCTTCCCCCGCGAGACCACGGCCAGCGGCCACTGGTTCGGCTCCCCGGTCGCCGGGACGGTCGAGGCGATCGGCTTCGACGCCCTCACCGACCTGCCCGGCTTCCACAGCGCCCTCGGCTACAAGAAGCCCGGCACGGCCGTGAACCGGCTGTCCCGCAGCAACTTCGACTGGATCGGCCACATCATCTTCACCGGCGGCGACCGGGACGAGGCCGCCAAGCGCTGCCAGGACGGCCTGGACCGCATCGACCTGCGCCTGTCGGTCGAGGTGGCCCGGTGAGCGCGGCCACCCCCGAGCAGCGGCGGCCCGCCGTACTGTCGGGCGTGGCCGTCCCCGCCCTGGACGCCGAGGCGCTGTTCGACGTGACCGTCGAGGACGGGGTCTTCACCCGGATCGAGCCCTCGGGCACCCGTCGCGGCGACGAGCCGGAGCTGTGGCCCGGCTACACCGAGACCCACGCCCACATCGCCCTGCCCGCCAACTTCGACGACACCGCCGAGGACCCGCGGATCATCGCCCTCCAGTACCTCTACCACGGCGTCACCCACGTGGTGGACATGTTCGGCTACCCGATGGTGGCCGACGCCTGGGAGGCCGGCCGGGCCGCTTCGGACCTGCCGTACCCCGAACTGGTCCACTGCGGCTACGCGGTGACGGCGATGACCAACGCGGCGGGCCTCTCCGGCCACGGCGTGGAGTTCCCGACCCCGGTGTACATGCTCGCGGTCGAGGCCGACCTCGACCAGGCGCTGCGCAACAACGCCGAGCGCGGCGCGACCTTCCTCAAGGTCATGTTCACCGACGGCACCGAGCAGCCGGGCTCCAAGGTGCGCTTCTCCCGGCTGTCGGAGCGGGTGCTGCGGTTCACCGCGCGGATCGCCGCCGAGCGCGGCATCACCGCGGTGATCGACTGCAACACGCTGGAGGAGACCCGCTGGGCCTACGACTGCGGCTTCCGGCTCTTCGCCCACACCGTCCGCGACCGCACCCTCGGCGACGCCGAGTGGAAGGACCTGGCCGGCGCCCGGTTCGTCTCCACCCTCTCCGGGCTGCGCCCGATGGTCATGACGGCCGACGACTTCCTCGCCGCGTACGGCCGCGAGGGCTTCGCCGAGACCCAGGACGTCCGCAACCTGGACGCCGTCCGCGGCCTGGAGCAGCCGTACGGGATCACCTACGGCCTCCAGGAGACCCGCACCGGCGCGCTGGGCGACATGCGCCGCAACGCGCTGGCCGCGCTGCGCGAGGGCAACCTGCTGGTCGGCACCGACTCGGGCAACACCGGTGCCTACCACGGCTACTCCCTGCTCGGCGAGCTCGACCTGCTGCGCGGGGACGACCCCTCGCTCGCCGACGCGCTGCGCCACCAGGCCACCGTCGGCGGCCGGCGCTACTTCGACGAGCTGCGCGGCGAGTCCGGCGCCGCCCACCCGATCAGCGTCGGGGCACCGGCCACCTACAACCTGCACGCGCCGGGCCGGCCGCTCTCCGCGCTGCCCACCGCCACCGTCGTGCGGGGGACACCGATCGACCGCGAGGCGGTCGCCCGGGCCATCGCCGGGCTCCGCGCCGCCGCGGCGGCCGGCACGACGACGCACGACACGAAGGAGGGGGCGGCCCTGTGACCGTCGACCGCAAGCGGGCGCTGATCGGCGTCAACGCCGGCATCCTGCTCGCCAACACCGGCAGCTACATCTGGTTCCCCGTGCTGGTGGCCTCGCTCGGCGGGGTGGACAGCGGCTTCTGGGCCGGCGTCGTGATGGCCATGACGTACGTCGGGCGGCTGCTCGCCACCTTCTTCTACGAGGGCGTGGCGCTGCGCATCGGCATCCGCGGTGCGGTCTTCCTCGGTACCGCCCTGGAGGCGGTGGCGCTGGGCCTGATGGGCTTCGGCACCGGGGTGCTGGTCTACGCCGTGCTCGCCTTCTTCATCGGCTTCGGCTCCGGCACCTCCTTCCCCGGCCTGAAGAACGTCCTCGCCTCCTACCCCGACGACGAGCGCCCCAAGGCCTTCTCGACCTTCCAGATGGCCGGTCAGGTGGGCGTGTTCGGCGGCGCCATGCTGGGCGCCGTGCTCGCCGACGTCGAGCTGCGCACCCTGTTCTCGGTGGTGTTCGCGATCTTCCTCGCGTTCTGCCTGGCGGCCTCGTCCTTCATCCCCCGGGACGGCTTCCAGCCCCCGGCGCCGGTGGAGCCCGGGGCCGGGGCGGCGGCCCGCAAGCCGCTGTTCTCCACCGCGGTGTTCAAGGGCATCGACATCCGGGGCGCCACCCGCTACTTCCTGCTGTCGGCGGTGTTCTGGTTCCTGTCGATCGGCTTCATCGTCGGCATCCCGCTGCACATGGAGCGGTACGTGCCGCAGTGGGCGCCGTCCTCGCCGTTCTGGATCACCGGGCTGAGCATCCTGGTGCTCCAGTACCCGGTGTTCAAGTTCCTGATCGGCCGGTTCAGCCCGGCCGTGGTGATGGCGATCGGCCTCACCGGCATGACGGTGGCGTTCACCGCCCTCGGCGCGGGGCGCGGCGCGGCCTGGGTGGTGGTCGGGGCGCTGACGGTGGTGCTGGGCGAGATCCTCTTCGTGCCGTCCTTCGACATGTGGATCGCCCGCAAGGTCCCCGAGCGCCAACTCGCCAAGGCGATGGGGGCGATGCACTTCTTCCGCAGCGCCGGGAACATGGCCGGCTCGGTGCTCGCCGGTGTGCTGTTCGACCTGTCGCGCTCCGCCGGGGTGCCCGGCGCGAACTGGTACGTCGACGCGGTGGTGGCCGCCGGCTGCGCGGTGGTCTGCCTGGTGGGCCGGGCGGAGGGCACCGAGACCGCGGCGGCCCAGGAGGCGGAGGCGGGCAGCTCGGACGCCGTGGGCGCCGCGTCCGCCTGACAGAACCCGAGCGGTCGCGCGTCGCGGGGCCGCGGACGGAACGAGAGAGAAAGAGACAGGAAAGAGCAGATGGCAGACATTTGCGTCATCGGCGGGACCCGCTACTTCGGCAAGCTGCTGGTGCGCCGGCTGCTGGCGGCCGGCCACCGCGTCACCCTCGTCACCCGCGGCCGGACCCCGGACCCGTTCGGGGACTCCGTCCGACGGCTGCGCGCGGACGTCAACCGTCCCGGCGAGCTGGCCGAGGCGGTCGCCGGGGAGCGGTTCGACGCCGTGGTGCACCAGATGTGCTACACCCCCAACGCCGCCGTGGAGGCCTGCGAGGCCTTCGGGGACCGGGCCGGGAAGCTGGTGCTGACCAGCACCATCGAGGTCTACAACCGGGACACCTTCCGCGGGCCGGTCGCCGCACCGGAGTTCGGCGCGCTCGCCCGCGAGGAGGAGCTCGACCCGGCCGGCTACCCGTACGACCTCACCCTGCCCTGGCAGGACGACGACTACCTGGAGGCCAACTACGGCGAGGGCAAGCGCCAGGCCGAGGCCGCGGTGACCGACCGCGCCCGGGTGCCGGTGCTGCTGGCCCGGGTGGCCCACGTGCTGGCCGAGGAGGGCGACTTCACCGGCCGCTACCGCTTCCACGTCGACCGGATCCGGGACGGGCGGCCGATCGTGGCCCACGCCGGGCCGGGCCGAACCTCGCTGGTGCGGGCCGAGGACGCGGCCGGCTTCCTCGCCTGGGCGGCCGTGAACGAGGTGACCGGAGCGGTCAACGTGGCCTCCCCGGACACCGCCGACGTCTACGATGTCGTTGCCTCGGTGGAGGGGGCGACCGGGCTGACGGCCCAGGTCATCGAGAAGGAGGACCCGGCGGGCGACCCCGACCTGTCCCCGTTCTCCTGCCCGGCCGACTTCGCGATGTCGGCCGACCGGGCCGCCTCGCTCGGCTACCGGTTCACCCCCATCGCCGAGTGGCTGCCCGCGCTCGGCCGGGCCGCCGCCGCCGACACCGATCCCACCACCGCCAAGGAGCAGTGATGTTCGACCTCATCGTCATCGTCAGGGTCACCGAGCCGGACGGCGTCCCGGCGGTCGCCGACGCCCTGGCCCGGATGCGGCCGCTGTGCCTCGCCGAGGACGGCTGCGTCAGCTGGGAGGCGTACCACTCGCAGGACGACCCGGGCCGCTTCGTCCTGGTGGAGCGCTGGGCGACCCGGGAGGCCTGGGAGGCGCACGACGGCGGCGACGCGATCCAGAAGGTCTACATCCCGGACATCCTGCCGCGGGTCGAGCGCGAGGTGCACCCCAGCGTTCCGGTCTCCGTGAGCGCCGGCTGAGCGCCGGCTGAGCGCGCCGGCTGAGTGCACCGGCCGCGCCGGAGAACGACCGTGGGCCCCGGCCCGCCCCTGGTTTCCAGGAGCGGGCCGGGGCCCACGGCCTCTACCGCGTACGGCTGTCGCGGCGCGGTCGGTGCGGCGTACGGCGGCCCGTCAGATCCGGTCGCAGGCCTGCGCCCGCAGCGCGCGGGCCAGGTCGTCCCGGCGCTCCAGCACCAGGCGGCGCAGCGCCGGCGCGGCCTGCGGGTGCCCGGCCAGCCAGCCGTCGGCCTCGGCCAGGGTCTGCTCGGAGGCCTGGGCGAGCGGGAAGAAGCCGCCGACGATCCGGATCGCGATCTCGATGGTCCGGTCGGCCCAGACCCGCTCCAGCAGCTTGAAGTACGGCGCCGCGTAGAGGGCCGTCAGGTCGCGCTGGGAGGGGATCGAGAAGCCCCCGGTGTTGGCCTCGACCAGGGCGCTCGGCAGCTCGTCCGAGTCGATGACGGCCGACCAGGCGGCGGCCTTGGCCTCCGCGGTGGGCCGGGCGGCCAGGCACTGGGTGTGGTGCCGCTTGCCGCTCGCGGTGTTGTCGGCGGCCAGCTCGGCGTCGAGCTCCTCGTCGGCGGCCTGGCCGGCCGCGGCCAGCGCCAGCCACAGCGACCAGCGCAGGTCCTGGTCGACCTCCAGGCCGTCGATCCGGGCGCTGCCGGACAGCAGGCCGCGGACCAGGCCGAGGTGCTCGGCGCCGCCCGCGGTCTGGGCGAGGAAGCGGGCCCAGGCCAGCTGGTGGTCGCTGCCGGGGACGGCCTCGCGCAGCTCGCGCAGGGCGCCGTCGGCGAGCAGCCGGCCGCCCTCGCCGCGCCAGGCCGGGTCGGCGTACAGGTCGACGGCGGTCTTGGCCTGGGCGTGCAGCGACTGGAGCACGCCGATGTTGCCCTCCTGGCCGGCGAAGCGCAGCACCAGGGCGACGTAGTCGCGGGCCGGCATCAGGCCGTCCCGGGTGAGGTTCCAGACCGCGGACCAGGTCAGCGCCCGGGCCAGCTCGTCGCGGATCTCGCCGAGGCCGGCCCGCAGGGTCTCCAGCGACTCCTCGTCGAAGCGGATCTTGCAGTAGGTCAGGTCGTCGTCGTTGAGCAGCACCAGCGCCGGGCGGGGCAGGCCGGCGGCCTCGGTGACGACGGTCCGGGCGCCGGTGACGTCCAGCTCGATCCGCCCGGTGCGCACCAGGGCGCCGTCCGCGTCCCGGTCGTACAGGCCGACCGCGATCCGGTGCGGGCGCAGCACGTCGCCGTCCTGGAGCACGGCCAGCTCGGTGATCCGGCCCTCGGCGTCGGTGGTGACCTGCGGGGTGAGCGCGTTGACCCCGGAGGTCTGCAGCCAGGCGGCGGCCCAGGCCTTGAGGTCGCGGCCGCTGGTCTCCTCCAGCACCTCCAGCAGGTCGCCCAGCTCGGTGTTGCCGAAGGCGTGGCGCTTGAAGTAGCGGCGGGCGCCCTCGAAGAACGCCTCCGAACCGACGTACGCCACCAGCTGCTTGAGGACGGAGGCGCCCTTGGCGTAGGTGATGCCGTCGAAGTTGAGCTTGGCGTCCTCCAGGTCCCGGATGTCCGCGGTGATCGGGTGGGTGGTGGGGAACTGGTCCTGCCGGTAGGCCCAGGCCTTGCGCTGGTTGGCGAAGGTGACCCAGGCCGAGGAGTAGCGGGTGCGGGCGCCGATCAGGCCGTAGGAGCCCATGAAGTCGGCGAAGGACTCCTTCAGCCACAGGTCGTCCCACCAGCGCATGGTGACCAGGTCGCCGAACCACATGTGCGCCATCTCGTGCAGGATGACGTTGGCCCGGGCCTCGTACGCGGCGTCGGTGACCTTCGAGCGGAAGACGTACTCCTCGCGGAAGGTGACGCAGCCGGGGTTCTCCATCGCGCCGATGTTGTACTCGGGGACGAAGGCCTGGTCGTACTTGCCGAAGGGGTACGGGTAGTCGAACTGCTCGTGGAAGAAGTCGAGTCCGAGCTTGGTGACGCCGAGGATCTCGTCCGCGTCGAAGTACGGGGCCAGCGACTTGCGGCACATCGCGGAGAGCGGGATCTCCAGTGCGGTGCCGTCGGCCAGTTCGCGGCGGTAGTGGTCGCGGGCGACGTGGTACGGGCCGGCGACGACGGCGGTGAGGTAGGTGGAGATCGGCCTGGTCGGCGCGAACTCCCAGGTGCGGGCGCCGTCCTGCTCGGTGACGTCCTCGTGCGGGGCGTTGGAGCGCACGTCCCAGGCGGCCGGGGCGGTCACGGTGAAGGTGAACGGGGCCTTCAGGTCGGGCTGCTCGAAGTTCGCGAACACCCGGCGGGCGTCGGCCGGCTCGTAGTGGGTGTAGAGGTAGGTCTCGCCGTCCACCGGGTCGACGAAGCGGTGCAGGCCCTCGCCGGTGCGGCTGTAGGCGCAGTCCGCCTCGACGGTCAGCACGTTCTCGGCGGCCAGGCCGTCGACGTGCACCCGGGCGCCGTCGTAGGCGGTGGCCGGGTCGAGGGCGCGGCCGTTGAGGGTGACCGAGCGGACGGCGGGGGCGAGCAGGTTGAGGAAGGTGTCCGCACCGGGCTGGGAGCAGCGGAAGGTGACGGTGGTGGTGGAGCGGAAGGTGCCGGCCTCCCGGTCCGGGGCCGAGGTCACGTCCAGCCGGACCTGGTAGCCGTCCACGGCCAGGATGCTGGCCCGCTGCTGCGCCTCGTCGCGGCTGAGGTTCTTGCCCGGCACGGCGGTACTCCTTTGTCCGGCTCGCACGGTGGTGCGCCTGTGGGTGGTGCGGTCTCGGCGCGGGGTGTGCCCCGCGCACGCGGGGTCATCCTTTCACGCCCCGCGGCGTCAGTACCATTGCACAGGCCGCCGCGTTCGCACCGGAATCAGCGGTGCGGGGCGGGTGTTGGCGTTCCCGGGGCGGAACTCCTCCGTGTCCCGGACCACCTCACGAAGGGCACCCGCAGTGACGACTGCCGCTGAGCGCAAGACCGCCGACTTCTGGTTCGACCCGGCCTGTCCGTGGGCGTGGATGACCTCCCGCTGGCTGATCGAGGTCCAGCAGGTGCGTCCGGTCGACGTGCGCTGGCACGTGATGAGCCTGTCGGTGCTCAACGAGCACCGGGACCTCCCGGAGAACTACCGGGAGCTGCTGGACAACGCCTGGGGCGCGGTGCGGGTCTGCGTCGCCGCCGCCGAGCAGCACGGGCCGGAGGTGCTCGGCCGGCTCTACACGGAGCTGGGCGTGCGCTTCCACAACCAGGGCCTGCCGCAGAACCGGGAGACCGTCGAGGCCGCCCTGGTGGCCGCGGGCCTGCCCGCCGAGCTGGCCAGCGCGGCCGACACGGACGCGTACGACGAGGCCCTGCGCGCCTCGCACCAGGAGGGCATCACCCTGGTCGGCGAGGACGTCGGCACCCCGGTGATCGCGGTCGAGGGCGCGGACGGCGAGCGGGTGGCCTTCTTCGGCCCGGTGGTCACCCCCGCCCCGAAGGGCGAGGCCGCGGCCCGGCTGTGGGACGGCACCCTGCTGGTGGCCTCCACCCCGGGCTTCTACGAGATCAAGCGCACCCGTACGGCCGGCCCGTCCTTCGAGTAACGGCGCCGGACACGCGGCAGGGCCCGGTACCGCTCGGTACCGGGCCCTGCCGCGTGCGCGGGGAGGTCAGCGGAGCGCGGCGGCGTCCCGGCGCTGCTTGAGCAGCCCGGCGACGGTGAGCGCCGCGACCAGCACGCCGGCCGCGTACAGCTGCTGGCGGTTGCCCTCGGTGGTGGTCATCAGGGCGAGGATGCCGGCCACGGCGGCCATCGCGATCCAGGTCAGGTACGGGTAGCCCCACATCTTCACGGTGAGCAGCTCGGGGGCCTCGCGCTCCAGTCGGCGGCGCATCCGCAGCTGGACCACGCAGATGAACAGCCAGACCACCAGGATCGCCACGCCGGTGGTGTTCATCAGCCAGGTGAACACGGTGTCCGGCCAGAACTTGGCGGCCAGCACGGCGCCGAAGCCGAACAGACAGGAGGCCAGGACGGCTCTGCGCGGCACCCCGC
The DNA here is from genome assembly GCF_042885595.1 of Kitasatospora sp. NPDC058046. Lineage (NCBI taxonomy): Bacteria > Bacillati > Actinomycetota > Actinomycetes > Kitasatosporales > Streptomycetaceae > Kitasatospora > Kitasatospora sp. NPDC058046. Next base: position 830,636 of record NZ_JBHVRS010000001.1, on the reverse strand, counting down.
CGCCGACCTTGGCCAGCGCCTTGGGGCCCTGGCCGCGGCCGACCAGCGAGTACGCCATCCGGGAGGCGCCGTAGATGTTGGCGTTCATCGCGGACAGCAGCGCGACCAGCACCACCACCTGCATGATCAGTCCGGCGGCGGGCACCCCGAGGTGGCTCAGCACGGTGACGTACGGGCCGTCCGCGACGACCTTCGGGTCCTTCCAGGAGACCAGGGTGACCACCAGGGCCATCGAGCCGATGTAGAAGATCGCGATCCGCCACACCGCGGTGCGCACGGCGTTGGCGACGTTCTTCTTGGGGTCGTCGGACTCGGCGGCGGCGATGGTCACGGTCTCCAGACCGCCGTACGCGAAGACCGAGGCGAGCAGGCCGACGATCAGCCCGCTGACGCCGTTGGGCAGGAAGCCGCCCTCGCCGGTGAGGTTGTGCGCGCCGGGGGCGCCGGGGCCGATCACCCCGGCGATGCCGAGCCCGCCGAGGACCAGGAAGGCGATGATCGCGGTGATCTTGATGGCGGCGAACCAGAACTCGAACTCGCCGAAGTTCTTCACCGCGGTGAGGTTGCTGGCGCAGAAGAAGGCCATGAACAGGGCGACCCAGACCCAGGCGGAGACGCCGGGTATCCAGCCGTTGACGATCTTCCCGGCGGCGGTGGCCTCGGCGGCGACGCCGCAGCAGAGCATCACCCAGTACATCCAGCCGGCCGTGATCCCGGCCCAGGGGCCGATCTCCTTCTCGGCGTGCACCGAGAACGAGCCGGAGGCGGGGCGGGCGGCGGACATCTCACCGAGCATCCGCATGATCAGCATGACCAGGAGGCCGGAGAGCACGAACGCCAGGATGATCGCCGGGCCGGCGGCCGCGATGCCGGCGCCGGAGCCGACGAAGAGGCCGGCGCCGATCACGCCACCGAGGGCGATCATGGACAGGTGGCGCTGCTTCAGGCCGTGGGTGAGCTGCTGGCCACCCGGCGCCGGGGCCGCGGCCGGTCGGGTGCCGTCGGGGGTCCCGGGCGCCGTAGGGGCGGAAGTGGGGGCCATAGGGGTGGTTCCAGACTGTGCGGTATGCGACATGAGCTGTCCAATATCCGGCGCCGCCGCTGTCCATGCCAAAGATGATCGGTTCGGGCCCAGTATGCGGACCATGCCGAAACCCAAAGTGATCATGTTGTGACCAGGGGTTGTCCGGAGTCGGTTCCGACAACGCCCGAGGGCGGGGGTTTGTCCGAAACCGTGCCGTTCGCCCAGTGGATCACCGCGTAGGTTCACAGGTGTTCACTCACCTGGACTCTCACGGAGGAGCCCCGATGGCCACTGCCACCACCCCGATACCGCGCCGCGCCGTCCTCGCCGACCTGCTGCCCGCCGCCTCCACCCGCCTCGGCGCCCAGGCCCGCGACCTGGCCCTGGTGGCCGGCGGCGCCGCGCTGACCGGCGTGGCCGCCCAGCTGTCGGTCAACGTCCCCGGCTCGCCGGTCCCGGTCACCGGCCAGACCTTCGCCGCCCTGCTGGTCGGCACCGCGCTCGGCACCCGCCGCGGCGCCGCCTCGCTGGTGCTGTACCTGCTGGCCGGCATGGCGGGCCTGCCCTGGTTCACCGGCGGCGCCACCGGCTGGGCGTTCCCGACCTTCGGCTACGTGCTCGGCTTCGTCGTCGCCGCCGCCCTGACCGGCGCGCTGGCCCGCCGCGGCGCCGACCGCACCCCGGTCAACACCGCCGTCACCATGGTCCTCGGCAGCCTCGCCATCTACGCGGTCGGCGTCCCGTACCTCGCCCTGTCGCTGCACGTCCCGCTCGCCCGCGCCGCCGAGCTCGGCCTCTACCCGTACCTGGTCGGCGACGCCCTCAAGGCCGCCCTCGCCGCCGGCGCCCTGCCGCTGGCCTGGAAGCTGCTCGGCCGGCGCTGACCACCCCCGCCGCGCCGACCGCTCCCCGTCGGCGCCCCCGTTGTCGGGCCCGGGCGCACGCGCATGCCACACTCATGGCATGCGCGTGTACCTGGGCTCAGACCATGCCGGATACGAACTGAAGAACCACCTCGTGGAGTGGCTCAAGGGGGCCGGCCACGAGCCGGTCGACTGCGGGCCGCACATCTACGACGCCGAGGACGACTACCCGCCGTTCTGCCTGCGCGCCGCCGAGCGCACCGCCGCCGACGAGGACGCCCTGGGCATCGTCATCGGCGGCTCGGGCAACGGCGAGGCGATCGCCGCCAACAAGGTCAAGGGCGTCCGGGCCGCGCTGGCCTGGAGCGCGCAGACCGCCGAGCTCGGCCGTCAGCACAACAACGCCAACGTGATCTCCATCGGCGGCCGCATGCACACGGTCGAGGAGGCCACCGGCTTCGTCGAGGTCTTCCTCAAGACCCCCTACAGCGGCGAGGCCCGGCACACCCGCCGGATCGAGATGCTGAGCGAGTACGAGACCACCGGCGAGCTCCCGCCGATCCCGGCCCACCACCCGCAGGGCTGATCCCGCCACCCACCCTCTCCGGCGGCCGGCCGCACGCTCCCGTGCGACCGGCCGCCGCCGTCTCCGGGCCCCCGGAAGCGCGTGACGCGCCCGGAACGGCCCCGCGCCGCCTGTGGGATCGGCCACAGGCCCCCGCGCGCCGGAACCCCCGCGCGCGGGGCGCACGCGCCGCCCGCACGGTTCGTACGCCCAACCCGCGCAGGCCTCCTGACGGCACGCCCGCAACCGTTCCGATCGGCCGAAACCCGGTGGACGCCCCGCACTCCGGCGCCACCGCCCGCCCCCGTCCCGTCGACGCCGGGCGGTGCCCGTGGATAGGGTCGGACCCCATGGCTGGCAGAGCGCCGGGCACACCGCCCCAGACGACTGCGACGAGGCCCGGCGCCGCCCCGGCGTCCGAGTCCGTGACGGCCCGGTTGCGCAAGAGGCTCCGCCGGGTCCGCCGAAGGCTGCGCACGGCCGGGGTGGACTACTTCCGCGGCGGCGCCGCCGACTGGCCGGTGCTCTGCGCGCTCGCCCTGCTCGTCCCGCTGCTGATCATGCTCAACATCTGGATCCCCGGCTGGGCCCCGCCCACCTCCCTGGTCCTGCCGATCCTGGCCGGCGCCCTGCTGCTGCGCCCCGGCAGCCTGGTGGTGCTCTACGCGCTGGCCGCCCTCGGCCTCTCCTCCGAGTCCGTGATCCACACCGGCCAGCGGGTCGCCAGCAACAACCCCGAGGCGTACCTCTACGGGGTGACCCCGGGCGCGGCCCTGGTGGTCGGCGCCGCCGGCGTGGGCGGCCTGCTGCTCGCCCAGTTCCGGGCCCGGGTCGGCGTGCCCTGGTGGGGCGGCTCCACCATGCTGTTCGACTTGCGCGAGCGGCTGCGGGTGCAGAGCCGGGTGCCCGAGCTGCCGGACGGCTGGCACGCGGACATGGCGCTGCGCCCGGCCGGCGGCCAGTCCTTCTCCGGCGACTTCGTGGTCGCCGCGCGCACCGGCCCCGGCCAGCGGCTGCTGGAGGTGGTCCTCGCGGACGTCTCCGGCAAGGGCATGGACGCCGGCTCCCGCGCCCTGCTGCTCTCCGGCGCCTTCGGCGGCCTGGTCGGCTCGCTGCCCGCGCACGACTTCCTGCCCGCCGCCAACGGCTACCTGCTGCGCCAGTCCTGGGAGGAGGGCTTCGCCACCGCCGTCCACCTGGTGCTGGACCTGGACACCGGCGAGTACGAGCTGCTCTCGGCCGGGCACCTGCCGGGCATGCAGCGGCTGGCCGGGGAGGGGCGCTGGGAGGTGAAGCAGGCCGAGGGCCCGCTGCTGGGGATCTACGACGGCGCCAAGTTCGAGGGCGTGCGCGGCCGGCTGAACCGGGGCGACGTGCTGATGCTGTGCACCGACGGCATGGTCGAGGCGCCGGGCCGGGACCTCGGGGAGGGCATGGACCGGTTGATGGGGGAGGCGGACCGGCTGGTGCCCGGCGGCGGACCCGGCACGGGCGCGGGCGCCGCGGGCGCGCTGATCGAGACGGTCGCCCGGGACATCAACGACGACCGCGCCGTGCTGCTGCTCTGGCGCGACTGACGCCCGCCGACGCCCGCCCGGCCCCCGTCGCCGGGGCACATGCCGGAGGCAGCCGCGGCTGTCAAGCCTGGCAGCTGATCTTCAGCCAAATCGGACGCCCCGTCGACTGACCGGACCACTGGCTTCCGTTACCCGCCCCCGACGGTTTCCCGGCCGCTCAGCACGGCCCCGCCGACGATTCGTCAGGACGGCTCCGCTATCGTCCCGGTCGGCGGAAACTCGTCTCGCATCGCAGGATATCGGCGTTGGGCTGACTTTCAGACCTTTACGCAATCGGCACGGTCGACCACACTGAGTCCGGGCGGGACTGTTCAGGATTCGGGGGATAGGGGGCGTCACGTGCGGCACGACAGACAGCGGTCGACCGCGGGCTCCCTCACCGGCGGTGTGCCGGACGGTCCGCGATTCCGCCTCGGGACCGTCGGACAGGCCGGGGTCCGGCTTTCGCAGGTGCCGCCGGGCGGCGGCACCACGCTATGAAAACGAGGAAGTGAGTCCGGGTGGCACTCTCCGTCTCCGCACTGGTCCTGTTCGCGATCCTGTGCATCATCTTCATCCGCAACAAGCAGATGAAGATCCCGCACGCGATCGTCGCCGCCCTGTTCGGCTTCATGCTGCACGAGACCACGGTCGCGACCTCCATCAACTCCCTGCTGGCCAACCTCGCGCACAGCATCTCCGGCATCACCGGAGGCTGATCCGGCCGGGCCGTCCGCACCCCCGCCGCGGGGCTACCGGCCGGCCCGTCTGGCTTCCCGCCAGCGAGCGAACAGTCCCCGGGGGCGCGCGGCCGCCGGGGCCGGGACACGCATCGGTGCGGGTGCCACGGCACCCGCCGACGTGTGCTGCCCCGACGCCGCCGGCTCGGCCGTCAGCAGGACGAACAGCCGGGCCCAGCACAGCCGTTCACCCCGCGGCCAGTCCAGCGCGCGCAGCGCCGCCGAGGCCGCCTCCGACACCTCGCCGCCCACCCGGACCTCGGCGACGTCGTCCCCCGCCTTGCCGCCCAAGAAGAGCTTGACGCCCACCGGCCCGGTCCCGGTCAACTCCGCGCGCAGCGCGGGCGCGAGCGCCGGCAGCACCCGGTGCTCGGCCAGCCAGCCCGCCAGGTGCTCGTTGCCGAAGCCGAACACCGCGGCCGGCCCCTGCACCGCCCGCCAGCCCGGGAGTTCGGGCAGGGCCGGGCGGTCGGCGTGCACCCCGCGGCCCTCCGCGAACTCGACCAGCACCGGGGCGGTGGTGGTCGCCCACATCTTCACCGCGTTGGCGAGCTTCTCCTCCTCGGTCTTGCCGAGGCCGGCCGCGCAGTCCCACACCACCGGGGCGTCCGCCCGGCCCAGGTGCAGCACGAAGCCGAGGTCCACGTGCCCGGCGCCGTCGTCCCCGGGGTGCTCGCGGACCGCCACCGCCGTGGTGCCGGGGCCGCGGACCACCTCGCCGTCCGGGCGGAACACCTGGCCCAGCCGCGCCATCTCGCGGACCACACAGCGCTGTATGACGGCCAGCCGCTCCTGAGGACCCACCGGGACTCCTCCACCTCGGGAGCGCGCGGATGAGGTCGCGCTCGAACTCCGCTCGAACGCCGCCGAGGCTATCGGCCTGGCAGCCCACCGGGAAACCGTGCGGACCCCGCGGCCCTCCGGTCGCGGAAATGTCCGGCATGCCCCATTTTGGGCAGCGGAACCTGAAGGCCGTCCGCCCGGAGGACCCGCATGCCCCGCAGTACCGCCCCGCCCCCGCCCGTCCTCCTCGCCCCCGGTCCGCCGCCGTTCGGCCCCGCGGACTCCGGACTGGTCGCCGAGATCGAGGCCTACCTCGCCTCGCTGCCCGCCCCCGCGCGCACCCCGGTGCCGTACGTCTGCCCGTACGGCAGCACCACGCGGCCCTGGCAGGCCGGCCACCCCGAGCCCCGGGCCACCCTGCTCGACCGGGCGCTGGGCCGGCCCGCCCGGCCCGTCCCGGTCGCCGCGGCCGACCACCTCAGGCTCGCCTCCCGCTACATCGGGGCGCACGGCTGGCTCCAGGGCGCGATGTGGGACGAGGCCGGCCGGGTCTGCCTGCTCGGCGCGCAGGCCGCCGTCCTGGCGCACGGCTACGGCACCCCGGCCACCGTGCGCACCGCCCGGGTCCAGCTGATGGAGGTGCTGCACGCCACCGGCCGCCCGGCGCGCTCCCCGGACGAGTACAACGACCGCCCGACCACCCGGGAGGGCGACGTCCACCAGCTGCTGGACCGGGCCGCCGCCCGGGCCGCCCGGCTCGGGCTCTGAGGCCCCGCGATGCCTCCGGGTGGCCCCGCGACGCCTCCGGGGGTTTCCGGGCGGGAAAACGTCGACGGCCCCGGTGTGCTGGGCACACCGGGGCCGGACCGGAGAGCGGGCGACGAGAATCGAACTCGCGTGACTAGTTTGGAAGACTAGGGCTCTACCATTGAGCTACGCCCGCACGACCTTCCCAGCCGTCACCGGCCGGAAGTTCGGGGGACAGCCTACCTGGTCCGGCCGCCCGCGTGCACACCGGATCGCGCACACCCCCTGCGCGCCCGCGCGGTATATCCCGCGTCGCGCCCGGGCGGATTTTGTCGGCGAGCCGCCCAGGCCCGGCGTGTACGCTTCCTCTCGGCACCACGGGGTGTGGCGCAGTTTGGTAGCGCGTCCGCTTTGGGAGCGGAAGGCCGTCGGTTCGAATCCGGTCACCCCGACAGTGCGGCAGGGTCTCGTCCGTAGGGGCGGGGCCCTGTTCTGTCTCGGCGCTCCCGGACGGCGGTACGGTGGCGCCTGGCGTCCGCCTTTGGTGGTACCGGTAGGATGGGGCGCTGGCGGTAGTCCCTGTGGCGTCAACCCAGGTCAACCGCACGAGGGCGAGGAGTCAAGCTCACCGTCCACCCCACGGGAGATGCAGCTCCAACCGCCCATCGCCCGTCTCGTCCGACCCCCCTTCCGGCTCCGTCCGGACGACGGGGACGGGCGGAGACAACCTGACCGCAAGCCCCTAGGAGACCTAACCGTGAAGAGCGCCGTCGAGACTCTGAACCCGACCCGGGTTCGACTCACCGTCGAGGTGCCCTTCGAGGAGCTCAAGCCCAGCCTCGACGCGGCGTACAAGAAGATCAACCAGCAGGTCTCGGTCCCGGGCTTCCGCAAGGGCAAGATCCCGAACCGGGTCATCGACCAGCGCTTCGGCCGTGGCGCCGTGCTGGAGGAGGCCGTCAACGACGCCCTGCCGCGCTTCTACACGCAGGCCGTCGACGAGGGCAAGATCGAGGTCCTCGGACAGCCCGACATCACCAACATCGAGGGTGTCGAGAAGATCGCCGATGGCGGCGACCTGAAGTTCACCGCCGAGGTGGACGTTCGTCCCGAGGTCACCCTGCCGGAGTTCTCCTCCATCGAGGTGACCGTCGACCCGATCGCCGTCTCCGACGAGGACATCGAGAAGTCGCTGGAGCAGCTGCGCGAGCGCTTCTCCTCGGTCAAGGACGTCGAGCGCGCCGCCGCCGCCGGTGACATCGTGGTCGTCGACCTGGTGGCCAAGGTCGACGGCGAGGTGCCGGAGGACGGCACCGCCAACGGCGTCAGCTACGAGATCGGCTCGGGCCGTCTGATCGACGGCATCGACGAGGCCGTCATCGGCCTGTCGGCCGGCGAGGAGAAGACCTTCGAGACCGAGCTCAAGGGTGGCACCCAGGCGGGCAAGACCTCCGAGGTCTCCGTCACCGTCACCGCCGTCCAGGAGAAGGAGCTGCCCGAGCTGGACGACGAGTTCGCCCAGCTGGCCAGCGAGTTCGACACCCTGGAGGACCTGCGCGCCGACTCCCGCAAGCGCCTGGAGCGCATGAAGGAGTACGACCAGGCCACCCAGGCCCAGGAGAAGGTCCTGGACGCGCTGCTCGCGCTGGTTGAGATCGAGTACCCCGAGAAGCTTCTCAAGGACGAGGTCGAGACCCGCAAGCACAACGTGGAGCACCACCAGCTCCAGCCGATGGGCCTCACCATCGACGCGTACCTGGAGACCCAGGGCAAGACCCGCGAGGAGTGGGACGCGGAGATCGAGGAGCAGGCGAAGAAGGGCATCAAGACCCAGTTCGTCCTGGACCAGATCGTCGCCAACGAGGAGCTGGGTGTTAACCAGGAGGAGCTCACCGAGCACCTCATCCGCCGCGCCGCCGGCTCGGGCCTGACCCCGGACCAGTTCGCGCAGCAGGTCGTCCAGGGCGGCCAGGTTCCGCTGCTGGTCGGCGAGGTCGCCCGCGGCAAGGCGCTGGCCACCGTGGTCGAGGCCGCCAAGGTCGTCGACACCGAGGGCAACGAGGTCAACTTCGACGACGAGGACGAGACGGCCGAGACCGTCGAGGCCGCCGCCGAGGAGACCGCCGCCGAGGAGAAGACCGAGGCCTGAGTGCCCCGGTAGCCCCTTCCGGCCGCAGCGGGCCCGGACGCCGTACGGTGTCCGGGCCCGCTGTCGTCCGGCCCGGCGGCCGCCGCGACCCTGCGCTCACAGCGAACAGTTCTGCGTGAGGGATTCTGCGGCCGGGCCTGCGCGTTAGGGTCCTTGGACAGCAACAATCACGACGTGATACCCGGAAGCTGTGCGACACCGCGACGGCCGTGGAGCGACCGTCCAAATCGACTGAGCAGGTGGCTAAGTGACGTTCCCGCAGATGCAGATGCCTGGCCCGATGGCACCGCACGCCGCCGCTGGTGACGTGCTCGGCGGCCTTGGCGACCAGGTCTACAACCGGTTGCTCAACGAGCGGATCATCTTCCTCGGCCAGGCGGTGGACGACGACATCGCCAACAAGATCACCGCGCAGCTGCTGCTGCTGGCCGCGGACCCGGAGAAGGACATCTTCCTCTACATCAACTCCCCGGGCGGCTCGATCTCGGCCGGCATGGCGATCTACGACACCATGCAGTACATCAAGAACGACGTCGTCACCATCGCGATGGGCATGGCGGCCTCGATGGGCCAGTTCCTGCTCACCGCGGGCGCCCCGGGCAAGCGCTTCTCGCTGCCGAACTCCACGATCCTGATGCACCAGCCCTCCGCGGGCCTCGGCGGTTCCGCCACCGACATCCGGATCCAGGCCGAGCAGCTGCTCCGCACCAAGAAGCGGATGTCCGAGCTGATCGCGCACCACAGCGGCCAGTCCTTCGAGCAGATCACCGCCGACTCCGACCGCGACCGCTGGTTCACCCCGGAGGAGGCCCTGGAGTACGGCCTCATCGACGCGATCATGCACAGCGCCGCGGACGTCCCCGGCGGCGGCGGCACGGGCGCTGCCTGAGCCTCGGCCCGGCCCGCGACACCACAGCCCCAACGCCTCGGAGGACAAGGACCCCCATGAACATCCCCAGCCTGTCGGCCGCCCAGGCCCGCGTCGAGGACATGCGCGCCGAGGGCCGCTACATCGTCCCGCGCTTCGTCGAGCGCACCACGCAGGGCATCCGCGAGTACGACCCGTACGCCAAGCTGTTCGAGGAGCGCATCATCTTCCTCGGCTCGCAGGTCGACGACGTCTCGGCGAACGACATCATGGCGCAGCTGCTGTGCCTGGAGTCGATGGACCCGGACCGCGAGATCCAGATGTACATCAACTCGCCCGGCGGCTCGTTCACGGCCCTGACGGCCATCTACGACACCATGCAGTACGTGAAGCCGGACATCACCACGGTCTGCATGGGCCAGGCGGCCTCCGCCGCGGCCGTGCTGCTCGCGGCCGGCACCCCCGGCAAGCGGATGGCGCTGCCGAACGCCCGGATCCTCATCCACCAGCCGTACACCGAGACCGGCCGCGGCCAGGTGTCCGACCTGGAGATCCAGGCCAAGGAGATCTTCCGGATGCGCGAGCAGCTGGAGGAGATGCTGTCCAAGCACTCCAACCGGACGGCGGAGCAGGTGCGCGAGGACATCGAGCGCGACAAGATCCTGACCGCCGAGGAGGCCGCCGAGTACGGCCTGATCGACCAGATCATCTCCACCCGCAAGACCTCGCTGACCTCCTGAGGTCGGCTCCCTCCGGCCCGCGAGCGGGTCGGAGGGGCCCGTCGGGGCGGGGTGCGCACACGGGTGCGCACCCCGCCCCGGCCCATCGGCGGGCCCGTGCGACGGCATCTGTTCGGTATCAATTCGCCCAGGGCGTAGGGCAGACCTGGCGAAGAGGACGGAATCACGGGCCCGGCAGAGTACCGTCGGATAGCGAGACCGAGCGCCGTCGGCGTTGACGGTCCACAGCACCAGGCCCCGGAACCCCTGCGGGGCCCCTGGCGAAGGGGAAGCACCTCGTGGCACGCATCGGAGACGGTGGCGACCTGCTCAAGTGCTCGTTCTGCGGCAAGTCGCAGAAGCAGGTGAAGAAGCTGATCGCCGGCCCAGGCGTGTACATCTGCGACGAGTGCATCGACCTGTGCAACGAGATCATCGAGGAGGAACTCGCCGAGACCTCCGAGGTGCGCTTCGAGGAGCTCCCGAAGCCGCGCGAGATCTACGAGTTCCTGGACCAGTACGTGGTCGGCCAGGACCTCGCCAAGAAGGCGCTGTCGGTCGCCGTCTACAACCACTACAAGCGGGTCCAGGCGGGTGAGGCGGGCCGCAGCGGGGGCAACGGCCGCGAGGACGCCATCGAGCTGGCCAAGTCCAACATCCTGCTGCTGGGCCCCACCGGCTCCGGCAAGACGCTGCTGGCGCAGACCCTGGCCCGGATGCTGAACGTGCCGTTCGCGATCGCGGACGCCACCGCGCTGACCGAGGCCGGCTACGTCGGCGAGGACGTCGAGAACATCCTGCTCAAGCTGATCCAGGCGGCCGACTACGACGTCAAGAAGGCCGAGACCGGGATCATCTACATCGACGAGATCGACAAGGTCGCGCGCAAGAGCGAGAACCCGTCGATCACCCGGGACGTCTCCGGCGAGGGCGTGCAGCAGGCCCTGCTGAAGATCCTGGAGGGCACCACCGCGTCGGTGCCGCCGCAGGGGGGCCGCAAGCACCCCCACCAGGAGTTCATCCAGATCGACACCACGAACGTGCTGTTCATCGTCGGCGGCGCGTTCGCCGGCCTGGAGCGGATCATCGAGGGCCGCGCGGGTGCCAAGGGCATCGGCTTCGGCGCCAACATCCGCTCCAAGCGGGAGTCGGACGCCAGCGACCACTTCCGCCAGGTGATGCCCGAGGACCTGGTGAAGTTCGGCATGATCCCCGAGTTCATCGGCCGTCTGCCGGTGATCACCAGCGTGCACAACCTGGACCGCGAGGCGCTGCTCCAGATCCTCACCGAGCCGCGCAACGCGCTGGTCAAGCAGTACCGCAAGCTGTTCGAACTGGACGGCGTGGAGCTGGAGTTCTCCCGGGACGCGCTGGAGGCGATCGCCGACCAGGCGATCCTGCGCGGCACCGGCGCGCGCGGGCTGCGGGCCATCATGGAGGAGGTGCTGATGTCCGTGATGTACGAGGTCCCCTCGCGCCAGGACGTCGCCCGCGTGGTGGTCACCGGGGACGTCGTCTCCAAGCACGCCATCCCCACCCTGGTGCCGCGCGACATGATCAAGCGCGAGCGCCGGGAGAAGAGCGCCTGACCCGAGGCCGACGCCACGAGGAGGGGCCCCGCACCGGATCCGGTGCGGGGCCCCTCCTCGTGGCGTGCGCGCTACTTGGCGACGACCATGGCGTCGCGGATCGCCCTGGTCTGGTCGGCCGCCTGGGTCAGGGTGGTCTCCTGGCCGCCGGTGAGCTGGCCGTGGCTGTTCACGTTCATCCTGCTGAAGGTGACCCGGCCGGTGGTGGACCTGTCCGCCCACACGCAGACCGTCGGACCGGGCTTGCCCGCGATCCCGGCCACGCCGCAGGAGAGCTTCGCGGAGGAGTTCCTGGAGTCGCGGGCCGGGAAGTCGGTCAGCGGGGTGGTCCAGGTGACGTCGTCGTCGCCGGTGCTCTTCTTGGCGTCCGCGATGATCTTCCCGGGGTCGTTGAGCTTCCCGTAGACGCCGAGCACCGAGAAGGTGTCGAGGTCGGTGCCCCGGCTGTAGCTGGCCGCGATCACGTGGAGGTCCTTGCCGAAGTCCGCCGCCTCCGGCTTGTTCGGGTCGACGGCCTTGTCCTCGGCCGACTTCTGGGAGTAGCCGTCCGGGATGGTGTCCGGGGCGGACATCCGGTACCGGCCGCCCTGGTCGCTCCCGCCGAGGAACTTCCAGGCGGCGAAGCCGCCGCCGCCCAGCAGCAGGGCGCCGACCACCAGCCCGATCACCAGGCCGCCCCTGCCCTTGCGCTGCTGCGGCTGCTGGGGGTAGCCCGGCTGGCCGTACGGGGCCTGCGGAGGCACGCCGTACGGCTGCTGCGGGGGCTGGCCGTACTGCGGTTGGCCGTACGGGGGCTGCGGCTGGGGCTGGCCGTACTGCGGCCGGCCGTACGCGGGCGGGGGCGGGGGCGCGCCGTACGGCTGCTGCGGCGGCGGGCCGTACGGCGGCTGACCCCCGTACGGCTGCGGCTGTCCCTGCGGGTACTGCTGTCCCTGGCCGTACATCTGCGTCCGTGCTCCCCCGCCGCACCCGCGGCCTGTCGTCTGTCCGGTCGTCCGTGCCCGTCCGGTCCACCGGACGAGTGCCCGGGCACGCTACCGCACGGCGCCGGGCCGGGACCCGTCCGGTCCGCGCCGGGGCCGCGGGCCGGAAAGCGGTTCGTGACCCACCCCCCGGTTACGTAAACTGTGCGTCGTGACCGACACGACGAACCAGCGCCCCGTGAGCACCTTTGCCGGGGACGAAGCAGCGACCCTCCCGACGACCTACACCCCCGCGGACGTAGAGGGCGAGCTGTACGAGCGCTGGGTAGACCGTGGCTACTTCACCGCGGACGCGAAGAGCGACAAGCCCGCGTACACCATCGTCATCCCCCCGCCGAACGTCACCGGCGTCCTGCACCTGGGCCACGCCTTCCAGCACACGCTGATGGACGCGCTGACCCGCCGCAAGCGCATGCAGGGCTTCGAGACGCTCTGGCTGCCCGGCATGGACCACGCCGGCATCGCCACCCAGAACAAGGTCGAGCAGCAGCTCGCCGAGGAGGGCCTGTCCCGCCACGACCTGGGCCGCGAGGCCTTCGTCGAGAAGGTCTGGGAGTGGAAGAAGAGCTACGGCGGCCGCATCCTCGGCCAGATGCGCCGGCTCGGCGACGGCGTGGACTGGTCGCGCGAGCGCTTCACCATGGACGAGGGCCTGTCCCAGGCCGTCCAGACCATCTTCAAGCGGCTCTTCGACGACGGCCTGATCTACCGCGCAGAGCGCATCATCAACTGGTGCCCGCGCTGCCTCACCGCGCTGTCCGACATCGAGGTGGAGCACGAGGACACCCCGGGCGAGCTGGTCTCGATCCGCTACGGCGAGGGCGACGACTCGATCGTCGTGGCCACCACCCGGGCCGAGACGATGCTGGGCGACACCGCGGTGGCCGTCCACCCGGAGGACGAGCGCTACAAGCACCTCGTCGGCCGGACCATCAAGCTGCCGCTGACCGACCGTGAGATCCCGGTCGTCGCCGACGAGCACGTCGACCCGGAGTTCGGCACCGGCGCCGTCAAGGTGACGCCCGCGCACGACCCGAACGACTTCGCCATCGGCCAGCGCCACGACCTGCCCAACCTGTCCGTCATGGACGAGTGCGGTGCGATCACCGTGCACGGCCCCTTCCTCGGCATGGACCGGCTGGAGGCCCGCTCGGCCGTCGTCGGCGCGCTGCGCGAGCAGGGCCGGATCGTCGCCGAGAAGCGTCCGTACATGCACGCGGTCGGCCACTGCTCGCGCTGCCACACCGTGGTCGAGCCGCGGCTGTCGCTGCAGTGGTGGGTCAAGGTCGAGCCGCTGGCCAAGGCCGCCGGCGACGCCGTCCGCGACGGCAAGGTGGAGATCCACCCGAAGGAGCTGGAGCGCCGCTACTTCGACTGGGTCGACAACATGTACGACTGGTGCATCTCGCGCCAGCTGTGGTGGGGCCACCGGATCCCGGTCTGGTACGGCCCGGACGGCGAGGTCGTCTGCGTCGGACCGGACGAGCAGCCGCCGACCGGCGAGGGCTGGCACCAGGACCCGGACGTCCTGGACACCTGGTTCTCCTCCGGCCTGTGGCCGTTCTCCACGCTCGGCTGGCCGGAGAAGACCGCCGACCTGGAGAAGTTCTACCCGACCGACGTCCTGGTGACGGGCCACGACATCATCTTCTTCTGGGTCGCCCGGATGATGATGTTCGGCCTGTACGCGATGGACGGCGAGGCGCCGTTCAAGACCGTCGCCCTGACCGGTCTGGTGCGCGACGAGTTCGGCAAGAAGATGTCGAAGTCCTCCGGCACCGCGGTCGACCCGCTGGACTGGATGGACGCCTACGGCGCCGACGCCGTCCGCTTCACCCTGGCCCGCGGCGCCAACCCGGGCGCCGACGTGCCGATCGGCGAGGACTGGGTCAAGGGCTCGCGCAACTTCTGCAACAAGATCTGGAACGCGACCCGCTTCGCGCTGATGAACGGCGCCACCGTCGAGGGCCCGCTGCCCGCGCCGAAGGAGCTGACCGCGGTCGACCGCTGGATCCTGTCGCGGCTGAACGCCACCGTCGCCGAGGTGGACGGGCTGTACGAGGACTACCAGTTCGCCAAGGCCACGGACGCGCTGTACCACTTCGCCTGGGACGAGGTCTTCGACTGGTACGTCGAGCTCTCCAAGACCACCCTGGCCAAGGGCGGTCCGCAGGCGGACGCCTCGCGCCGGGTGCTGGGCGAGGTCCTGGACGTCACCCTGCGGCTGCTGCACCCGGTCGTCCCGTTCGTCACCGAGGCGCTGTGGACGGCGCTCACCGGCGCCGAGTCGCTGGTCGTGACCGAGTGGCCGAAGGACAGCGGCTACCGTGACGCGGCCGCCGAGTCGGAGATCGCCACGCTGCAGCAGGTGGTCACCGAGGTCCGCCGGTTCCGTTCGGACCAGGGCCTGCAGCCCGCGCAGCGCGTCCCGGCCCGGCTGGAGCTGGCCGGCACCGTGCTGGCCGTCCACGAGGACGCGATCCGCTCGCTGCTGCGGCTGACCGCGCCCGAGGAGGGCTTCGCGGCCACCGCCTCGCTGCCGGTGGCCGGTGCCACCGTGTCGCTGGACCTCTCCGGCACCATCGACGTCGCGGCCGAGCGCAAGCGCCTGGCCAAGGACCTCGCGGCCGCCGAGAAGGAGAAGGCCCAGACCACCGCCAAGCTCGGCAACGAGGCGTTCCTCGCCAAGGCGCCGGACGAGGTGGTCGCCAAGATCCGGGGCCGCCAGGAGGCCGCCGAGGCCGACATCGCCCGGATCACCGCCCAGCTCGCGGCGCTGCCGCAGGGCTGACCGCCCGTCCCCGCCGAAGGGGCCGTACTCCGCGACGCGCGGGGTGCGGCCCCTCGGCGTTTTCCGGGTTCCGGTTCCGGTTCGGCTTCCCCGGCCGCTTTCCTTACACCAAATAGCCCAGGAACATTGCTCCCTTCCGGCGAATTATCATCCTGCGACCGGGTGAGGTCCTATTCCGAGCGAATTGATTCCGGTCTTGCCCGCGCGGGTTCGCGGAAGTTTGCAGGTCCGCTGTGTACCGTGTGCACGGAGTTTCCGAATGGGCGTTTCCGCTGAGCGTTCCTGCTGAGCGACGGACGGGAGGGCATGGCGTGGTGGTGACCGAGGAGTTGGCCGACGAACTGCCTCTGGAGGCGGTCGAGGAGGCCAAGGCCAGGGCGGCGACCCTGCTGCTCGCGTTCCGGCACGGCAACCAGATCGCGTTCGACCACGAGCTGGACCTGCTGTTCGCCGAGCACGCCGAGCGCGAGGTGACCACCCTGCTCGCCTGGATCGCCGCCGAGGCCGTCCGCAAGGCGTACGCCCCCGAGGTCGGCGACCGGGTGCTGCGGGCGATGGCCCGGCGCGCCCCGGAGGACACCGGCGGGGTCGCGGTGGACGAGGAGACCGCGAGCGCGGCCCAGCTGATCGAGGCGGTGGCGGCCGGCGAGGTGGCCGAGGTCCGCGGCCTGGTGGCCGCGACGCCCGACACCACCTTCCTGCTCGGCGGCCTGCTGCAGGGCGTCGCGATGATGCTGCCGCTGCTGCCCGACGGTGAACTGGCCGAGATCACGGCCGAGTTGCGCCGTCGGCACGGCGGCGCCGCGCACGTCCCGGAGGCCCGGGCCGGGGTCTGAACCCGGGCCTCCGGCAGACCGGCCGGGCCGGTTACGGCATGGCGTGCAGGTGCGAGCCGATGGTGCCGGCCACCGGGTTGCCCGCCTTGGCGTCCCAGTTGGTCGACCAGGTCATCGCGCCGCCGATGCCCGGCCAGGTGGTGTCCGGCTTGTAGCTGCCGCAGTTGGTGCCGGAGGCCAGGCAGTCCAGCGCGTTGTTGACGGTGCCGGCGGCGAGGTACCCGCCGCCCGCGGCGCTGGTGGAGGCCGGCACCCCGAGGCCCACCTGGTCGGGCCGCAGCCCGCCCTTGAGCTGGATGCAGGCCAGCGCGGTGAGGAAGTTCTCGGTGCCCTGGGAGTAGACGTTCCCGTCGCAGCCGTTCATCGCGCCGGAGTTGTAGTACTGCATGTTGACGATGGTGAGGATGTCCTTCACGTTCAGCGCCAGCTTGAAGTACTCCATGCCGGTCGACTGCATGTCGATCGTCTGCGGCGCCATGGTGAGGATGAATCCGCTCCCCGCCTTCGCCGCCAGGGCGTGCAGCGCCTGGCCCATGTAGGTGGAACTGATGCCGTTCTCCAGGTCGATGTCGATCCCGTCGAAGCCGTAGCTCTGCATCAGCGCCCAGGCGGTGCTGGTGAAGGTCGCGGCGGAGGCGGAATCGCCCACCCAGACCGTGCCGTTCTGGCCGCCGATGGAGAGCACCACCCGCTTCCCGGCCGCCCGTTTGGCCGCGATGTCGGCCTTGAACTGGGCGTCGGTGTAGCCGCCGAGGCGGGAGGAGAGCGCCGGGTCGAGGGTGAAGCTCAGGCCGCCGCGGGTGGCGGTGGCGTCCGCGAAGGAGACCGCGATGATGTCGTAGGCGGCCGGGACGTCGCTGATCCGCTGGACGGTGGCGCCGTTGTCGAAGTTCTGCCAGTAGCCGGTGAGGATGTGCTTGGGCAGGTCCGGCGGCTTGCCGGTGGAGGTGGGGGTGGGCGTGCCGCTGTCCGTGGGGGTGGCCGTCGGGCTCGGCGAGGCGGTGGAGGTGGCGGTGGCCGTCGGGCTCGGTGACGGCTGCGGTCCGCCGGGGCCGAGCAGCGAGACGTCGTCGGCGGCGAAGGCCGGCTGCCCGTACCAGCCGTGCAGGTAGACGGTGACGCTGGTGGTGTTGGGGCCGGTGGTGAAGCTCGTGGTCAGCTGGGTCCAGCCGCCGGCGCCGGGGGTCCAGGTGCTCGGATCGGTGCCGCCGGTGCCGCGGGCGCCCAGGTAGACGTACGAGCCCTGCACCCAGGAGCTCAGGGTGTACGCGGAGGAGGGCTTCACCTGGACGGTCTGGGTGCACTCGCCGGTGTCGCTCCCGGCCGGGGTGGACTGCAGGGCGTACGTGCCGGAGTGGACGGTGGTGCGCTGGACCGTACCGCTCGAACAGGTCCAGCCGGACAGGTTCCCGGTCTCGAAGCCGCCGTTGACGATCAGGTCGGTGTCGGCGGCGTGGGCGCCGGTGCCGCCGGCCAGGACGAGTCCGCCCAGGCCGATGACCAGGGCGCTCGCTCCGGCGAGCAGGGAGTGGACGGCGCGCGGGCGCCGGTGTCGGGCAGGTGGCATGACTCCGTCTCCAGTGGGGGAGGCCCGGCGGGCGCCTCGTGGGGGAGGAGCGCCGTCCGGGGTGTCGATGGTGCGCGTGCGGGAGCTACCGACAACTCAAGTCCCGGTCGGGAACGGAGACTTGCCTCACAAGGTGGAGTAGACCAATTCTGCTGTCAAGAGGACCTAGGCCGCTGACGGCAACGCCTGCCGGCCGGCCGGGCCGGCGAGTGCCGCGGTCAGCGCGGCGATCCGGGCCGAGGCCAGGCCGTCGCCGTACGGGCTCGGGGTGGCCGCCAGCCGGGCGAGCCGCTCGGGGGTGTCGGCGAGCCAGGCGCGGGCCAGGGTGCCCAGCTCCTCGCCGGGCCGCACCAGCGCGGCGAAGCCGGCCGCCACCGCCTCCGGACGCTCGGTGGAGCGGCGCACCACCAGCAGCGGGCGGCCGAGCACGGTGCACTCCTCCTGCACGCCGCCGGAGTCGGAGACCAGCAGCGCCGCGTGGCACGCCAGGCCCAGGAAGTCGCCGTAGCCGACCGGGCCGGTGACGGCGAGGCGCTCCAGCAGGCCGTCCAGGCCGAAGCGTTCGACGGCGGCCCGGGTGCGCGGGTGCATCGGGAACAGCACGGGGGTGCCGGCCCGGGCGATCCGGTCCAGCTCGGCGAGCACCGCGCCGAGCGCCTCGGCGGTGTCGGTGTTCTCCGGGCGGTGCACGGTGGCCAGCACATACGCGTCCGGGCGCAGGCCGTGCGCGGCGAGCAGCGCGGCGCGGGCGGCCCCGTCCGGCAGCTGACGGCGGACCACCTCGACGACGGTGTTGCCGGTGAGCTCGATCCGGTCCTCGGCCAGCGACTCGGCGCGCAGGTTGGCGACGTTCTCCCCGGTGGCGGCGCAGAGCAGGTCGGAGACGTGGTCGACCATCACCCGGTTGTGCTCCTCGGGCATCGCCCGGTCGAAGCTGCGCAGCCCGGCCTCGACGTGGACCAGCGGGATCTCCCGGGCGTTGGCGGCCAGCGCCCCGGCCAGGGTGGCGTTGGTGTCGCCCTGGACGACCACGGCGGCGGGGCGGTCCTCGGCGAAGGCGGCGTCCAACTGGCCGAGGGACTGGGCGATCTGACCGGCCCGGGGGCGGCCGCCGACCCCGGTGAGCAGCTCCGGCCGGGGCAGGTCCAGGTCGCGCAGGAAGCGGCCGGACATCGCCTCGTCCCAGTGCTGGCCGGTGTGCACCAGCCGGGTGGCGTCGCCGAGTTCGTGGATCAGCGGGGCGAGCTTGACCAGCTCGGGGCGGGTGCCGAGGACGACGGCGACGCTGGACGGGGGCAGGCACATGCTCATGCGGGGCTCCGGTGGCGTGGGGGAGGGGCGGCGCGAAGGGAGAGGGGCGGGCTCAGGATTCGAGCGCGGTGGGGGCGCCGAGGGCGGTCTTCTCGGCGTTGCGGCGGGTCTTGGCCCAGCCGTTGCGGCCGAGCAGCATCCGGACCGCGGCCCGGGTGGCGACCACGAACAGGTGGTAGGCGTAGAGCCAGACCAGGACGCCCCAGAGCAGCCCGGTGAGCCGGCCGCGGTCGGGGTGGACGGCCCGGCGGTAGGCGAAGCCCCAGAACACCATCGGCAGTGTGGCGAGCACGAAGGCGAGCAGCATCCACGGGCCGAACCGGAGCTGGAACTCGGCGGTCTCCTCCGGGAAGAGCACCAGCCCGGCGCCGGTGATCCCGAGCGACACGGGGAAGAGCAGCACCAGCAGCACGCAGACCACCGGCTGGAGGAAGGTGTACAGCACCTCGGCCTTGCCGGTCGCCGTGTAGTGCGGCGAGCGCAGCACCCGGCCGGTGTAGCGCAGGCACTGCATGTTGCCCTGGGCCCAGCGGGTGCGCTGGGTGAGGAAGCGGCGCGGCGAGATCAGGCCCTCCTGGGAGACCTGGGCCTCGGTGACGTGGGTGAGCCGCCAGCCGGCCAGGCGCAGGTCGAGGCCGGACTCGTAGTCCTCCAGCAGGGCGCGCTCCGGCCAGGGGCGGCCGGCCCGGCCCTCCTCGGCGGTGAGCGAGTCGAGGGCGGTGAGCCGGACGAACTGGCCGTTGCCGCCGAGGCCGACGCTGCCGGTGCGGCGGCGCAGCAACTGCATGCCGGTGTTGGTGGCCTGGAACTCGACGTCCTGCATCCGCACCAGCGCGCGGGCCAGGGCGTTGGCGAGCCGGCCGCGGCCGGGCAGCGGGAGCTCGTCGTCGGCGTTGCGCATCCGGACGCCGATCTGGACGGCGCCGGTGTCGGGCCGGCCGAGGGCCTTGGGGTTGCAGACCCGGGCGAGGGTGCCGGGGTCGAGCTGCCCGTCGGCGTCGACCACGCCGATCACCACCCGGGAGCGGTCGGTGCCCTCGGGCAGCCGGGCGGAGATCTCCCGGTAGGCGGCGTTGAGGGCGGCGCCCTTGCCGATCCGGGCGTGCGGGCGGCGGCGCTGGACCAGGTGGATCCGCGGGTCGCGGGCCGCGGCGGCGAGGACCAGCTCGCGGGTGGCGTCCTCGCTGTCGTCGTCGATCACCCACAGGTGGGCCTCGGGCGCGCTGGTCCGCAGGCCGTCCAGGGTCTGGGTGACCACGGCCTCCTCGTCGCGGCAGGGGATCACCAGGTGCCACCGGAAGGCGGCGGGGTCGCCGGGCTCGGCGGGGCGGCCGTGCCGGAAGGCGTGGCGGGAGCCCGCCCAGTACACGAGGAAGCGTCCGAAGACGAGGGCCATGTAGCCGACGAGCGCCAGGGAGATCAGTCCGGCGACCCAGACGACGGCGTCCTGGCGAAGCACGATCCACTCGTGCAGGGCGTCGGGCATGGCGCAGCGCTCCCAGTGATCAAAGGCTGAAGGCTCCTATCGGTTGCGAATCGATGCTTCATTGCGGTTCAAATCGCTAAATCAATAGTAAAGGGAGGAAACTAGCTGATCATGGGAAAGAACGGGCAAAGTGGTCGTTCTCACCCCGTGAGGAGGACCCGCCAGCGCTCCGTAGACTGTGGACGTGAGCGACAAGGCCGACCCGAACCCGTACACCATCCGCCCCGCCGACGGCGGCACCGGCGACGCCCTGCGCGACGTCGAGGTGGAGCTCTCCAAGCGCTGGCCGGAGAACAAACTGGAGCCCTCGCTCGACCGGATCGAGGCGCTGATGGACATCCTGGGCCAGCCCCAGCGGTCCTTCCCCTCCATCCACATCACCGGCACCAACGGCAAGACCTCCACCGCCCGGATGATCGAGCAGCTGCTCAACACCTTCGAGCTGCGCACCGGCCGCTACACCAGCCCGCACGTGGAGTCCGTCACCGAGCGGATCACCCTGGACGGCGCCCCGATCACCCCCGAGCGCTTCGTCGAGGTCTACCGCGACATCGAGCCCTACGTGCAGATGGTCGACGCGGCGCAGCCGGTGCCGATGTCCTTCTTCGAGGTGCTGACCGGCATGGCCTACGCGGCCTTCGCCGACGCCCCGGTGGACGTCGGCGTGGTCGAGGTCGGCATGGGCGGCTCCTGGGACGCCACCAACGTCATCGACTCCGCCGTCGCCGTGATCACCCCGATCGGGCTGGACCACACCGACAAGCTCGGTGAGACCACCGGCGAGATCGCGGTCGAGAAGTCCGGGATCATCAAGTCCGGCGCCGTCGCCGTCGTCGCCCAGCAGCAGCTGGACGCCGCCCAGAACATCCTGCGCCGCGCCGTCGAGGTGGACGCCACGGTCGCCCGCGAGGGCATGGAGTTCGGCGTGATCCGCCGCGAACTCGCCGTCGGCGGCCAGCTGGTGACGCTGCGCGGACTCGGCGGCGAGGAGTACGAGGACGTCTTCATCCCGCTGCACGGCGAGTACCAGGCGCACAACGCGGCCCTCGCCCTGGCCGCGGTCGAGGCCTTCTTCGGCGTCGGCGGCGCGCGCGGCGGGCAGCTGGACGTGGACAAGGTCCGCCAGGGCTTCTCCGGCGTCTCCTCGCCGGGCCGCCTGGAGGTCGTCCGCCGCAGCCCCACGATCGTCCTGGACGCCGCGCACAACCCGCACGGCGCCCGCGCCACCGTGGCCGCGCTCACCGAGTCCTTCGGCTTCACCCGGCTCGTCGGCGTGATCGGCACCTCCGGGGACAAGGACGTGGCCGGCGTGCTGGAGGCCTTCGAGCCGATCCTGGCCGAGGTCGTCATCACCCAGAACTCCACCCACCGCGCGATGGACGTCGACGCGCTCGCCGCCCTCGCCGTCGAGATCTTCGGCGAGGACCGCGTGCAGGTCGAGCCCCGGCTCGACGACGCCATCGCCGCCGCCGTCAGCCTCGCCGAGGAGGAGGGCGACCTCGGCGGCGCCGGGGTGCTGGTCACCGGTTCGGTCATCACGGTGGGCGAGGCCCGCCTGCTGCTCGGGAGGAAGTGACATGAGGACGCTCTGCTCCTCGACTCTGATCGGCGAAGTGCTGCTGGTCCTGTTCGCGGCGCTGGTCGCGATGCGGCTCACCGACGTCTCCAACGCGGAGATCTGGACGGTCAGCGGCATCGCGATGGCACTATGCGTCCTGCTCTGCGGCATGATCGACCGCCCCGGCGCGGTGCAGATCGGCTGGGCGCTGCAGATCGGGCTGATCGCCAGCGGCTTCGTGCTGCCGACCATGTTCGGGCTCGGCGTGGTCTTCGCCGGCCTGTGGTGGTGCTCGGTGCACTACGGCCGCAAGGTGGACGCGTTCAAGGCCGCCCGGGCCGCCGCGGAGGCCGCCGCCGTACAGGCCTGAGGCCCGGACCAGCGGACCGACACGCCGTGTACGCAAGGTAATCTCTGCCCTGTCGGCGCCGCCTGTCGACCCGACTGTCTGCCGAACCGAATCCCCAGGAGACGCACCGTGTCCCAGCGCACTCTCGTCCTGCTCAAGCCCGACGCCGTCCGCCGCGGCCTGGCCGGCGAGATCATCAGCCGCATCGAGCGCAAGGCCGGCTGGCGGTTCGCCGCCATCGAGCTGCGCACCTTCGACCGGGCGACGCTGGAGCAGCACTACGCGGAGCACGTGGGCCGCCCGTTCTACGAGCCGCTGCTGGAGTTCATGACCACCGGCCCGTCGATCGCGCTGATCGTCGAGGGCGAGGAGGTCGTCAAGGGCATCCGCATGCTGGCCGGCGCCACCAACCCGCTGGAGGCCGGGGCCGGCACCATCCGCGGCGACTACGCGACGATCACCCGCGAGAACCTGATCCACGCCTCCGACTCCCCGGAGTCCGCCGAGCGCGAGATCAAGATCTTCTTCCCCGCGCACGCCTGATCCGGCGAGCGGGACCCGGGCGACACGCCCGGGGGGACGTTCGTACCGCCCCGGTCGGGACCATTGGCCCGGCCGGGGCATTCTTATCGTGAAATAGGGAACTGGCGGCGCCGACACGGCGTCCCAATCCTCGGAGATGCGATCACGCCCCGGACAATGGACGGTATGCCCCACGCCGACGTCCGTACCGAGTGGCGTGGCTACGATGGACGCGACTCAAGGGCCCGGTAAGACAGCTCAGCTGTTCTCCGCCCACGCGTGGACGCGCGCATTCGTCCACCCCCCCATGAACTCCGAGCCCGGGAAGGCACCCACACCCCATGGCGAGCAACCTGTCGTTCATCGGCCGCGACTTGGCGATCGACCTCGGAACAGCCAATACGCTGGTGTACGTCAGGGGCAAGGGCATCGTTCTGAACGAGCCGTCCGTCGTCGCGGTGAACACCAACACCGGTGGCATCCTCGCCGTCGGCGCCGAGGCCAAGAAGATGATCGGCCGCACCCCGGGCAACATCGTCGCCATCCGCCCGCTCAAGGACGGCGTGATCGCCGACTTCGAGATCACCGAGCGGATGCTGCGGTACTTCATCCTCAAGATCCACCGCCGCCGCTACCTCGCCCGCCCCCGCGTCGTGGTCTGCGTGCCCTCCGGCATCACCGGCGTCGAGCGCCGCGCCGTCATCGAGGCCTCCTCGCAGGCCGGCGCCCGCCAGGTGCACATCATCGAGGAGCCGATGGCCGCCGCGATCGGCGCCGGCCTGCCCGTCCACGAGGCCACCGGCAACATGGTCGTCGACATCGGCGGCGGCACCACCGAGGTCGCCGTGATCTCCCTCGGCGGCATCGTCACCGCCCAGTCCATCCGGGTCGCCGGCGACGAGCTGGACAACGCGATCGTCCAGCACATCAAGAAGGAGTACTCGCTGCTCCTCGGCGAGCGCAGTGCCGAGCAGATCAAGATGAGCATCGGCAGCGCCTTCGGCCTGGAGGGCGAGAAGGACGAGCACGCCGAGATCCGCGGCCGCGACCTGGTCAGCGGTCTGCCCAAGACCGTGGTCATCTCCGCCGCCGAGGTCCGCGAGGCCATCGACGAGCCCGTCAACGCGATCATCGACGCGGTCAAGACCACCCTCGACCAGTGCCCGCCCGAGCTGGCCGGCGACGTCATGGACCGGGGCATCGTGCTCACCGGCGGCGGCGCCCTGCTGCGCGGCCTGGACGAGCGGCTGCGCCGCGAGACCGGCATGCCGATCCACATCGCGGAGAACCCGCTCGACTCCGTCGCGCTCGGCTCCGGCAAGTGCGTCGAGGAGTTCGAGGCGCTCCAGCAGGTACTCGACGCTTCGCCGCGTCGTTGACAGGTCGCCGCACCACCGGCACCACGCGTCACATCAGACACTCGACTGAACGGGCCGCCGCCCGGGCCCCACAGCCCCGGGCGGCGGCCAGGTACGAAGGGGCAGTACCAGCACCGTGAGGGACACACGAGAGAGCCGGCTGCTGCTGATCCTGCTGGTGGCCGTCGCCTTCGCGCTGATCACCGTGGACATCAAGGGCGGTGAGGACTCCCCGCTCGGGCCCGCCCGGCACGCCGCCGCCAGCGTCCTCGGACCGGTCGAGCGCGGAGCCGCCACCGTCGTCGACCCGGTCGCCGACACCGTCCGCGCCTTCCGCGACGCGGCCACCGACAGCGGCCGCACCGACCAGCTCGCCCGCGAGAACACCGAACTCCGGCAGAAGCTCGCCTCCTCCGACATGGCCACCGGGCGCACCAAGCAGCTGGACGACCTGCTGCGCACCGCCGGCGCCGGCGGCTACACCGTCAAGGCCGCCCAGGTCATCGCGATCGGCCCGGCCCAGGGCTTCTCCTGGACCATCACCATCGACGCCGGCAGCGACGACGGCCTCACCCGCGACATGACGGTGATCAACGGTCAGGGCCTGGTCGGCCGGATCACCACCGTCGCGCCCACCACCGCCACCGTGCTGCTCGCCTCCGACCCCGGCTTCTCGGCCGGCACCCGGCTGGAGGGCACCGGCGAGATCGGCTTCGCCTCCGGCGGCGGCGACAGCCCGATGAAGGTCTCCCTGCTCAACGGCAAGGCCCAGGTCAAGGCCGGCGACCGGCTGGTCACCTTCGGCTCGCAGAGCGGCCGCCCGTTCGTCCCCGGCGTCCCGGTCGGCAAGGTCGTCGAGGTCCAGGCCAACGCCGGCCAGCTGACCAAGACCGTCCTGGTCGAGCCCTTCGTCCAGTTCACCCGGCTGGACCTGGTCGGCGTGGTGGTCGTGCCGCCGCGCGCCGACCCGCGCGACGCCGTCCTGCCGCCGGCGCCCGCCGCGGGCCAGCCGGCCGCCGCGCCGGGCCAGGTCCCGGCCTCCGTGCCCGGCCAGGTCCCGGCCTCCGCGCCCGCCGCCCCGCCCGCCAAGCCCACTGGGGGGAACTGAGCCATGCGCCTCGCCCGCATCCCCGTCTCCGCCGGCCTCGTCCTGTTCGGCCTGATCCTCCAGGTCAGCGTGTTCGGCCGGCTCCAGCTCCCGGGAGCCACCCCGGACATACTGCTGCTCGTCGTGGTCGGCCTGGCCATGGTCTACGGGCCCACCGGCGGCTGCCTGGTCGGCTTCGCGGGGGGCCTGCTGGCCGACCTCGCGCCGCCCTCCGACCACGCCATCGGCCGCTACGCGCTGGTGCTCTGCCTGATGGGCTACGCCGCCGGGCTGCTGCGCCCGGACCACGGCCGCCAGCGGTCCGTGGCCGGCTCGCTGGTCGTGGTCGGCGCCGCGGCGGTCGCCTCCACCCTGCTCTACGCGATGGTCGGCGCCCTGGTCGGCGACACCGCGGCCCGGCACGTCGGCCTCGGCGGACTGGTCATCAGCGCCCTGCTCTACGACCTGCTGCTGGCCCCCTTCGTGGTGCCGCTGGTGATGTACCTCGGCCGCCGCTTCGGCCGCGACCCGGTGGCCGCCGCGGACGACGACGAGGGCGGCTCCGGCCTGGGCACGCTGGCCCGCTACCGCACCACCCGCGACACCTCGACGGGCCCGTCGTACAAGAAGCGGCGCGTGCCGGGCTTCGCCCGCCGCCCGTAACCGGACCGGCCTCCCGGCCCCGGCCCCGGCCGCCCGGCCCTCCGGCCCCGACCACCCGACCTCCCCGCATCCTGGAGCGCACGAGACGTGAGCAACATCCCCGAGACCGGCCGCACCCGACGGGTGACGATCCGTCTGGTGGTGCTGCAGATCCTGGTGCTGTCGCTGCTCGCCACCCTCGGTGGACGGCTGTGGTACCTGCAGATCCGCAACGCCAAGGAGTACACCGCCAAGGCGACCGGCAACCACATCCGCGAGGTGGTCGAGCCGGCCGTCCGCGGCGAGATCCTGGACGCCTCCGGGCGGGTGCTGGCCGGCAACGAGACCCGGCTGGTGGTCTCGGTCAGCCGCACCTCGCTGCTCCAGCAGAAGGACGGCGGCAAGGCGGTGCTGTCCCGGCTGGCCGAAGTACTGGGGATGCCGGCCAAGGACGTGCAGGAGAAGGTCCGGCTCTGCGACGCCAAGACCCCGCAGCCCTGCTGGAACGGTTCGCCGTACCAGCCGATCCCGGTCACCAAGGAGGCGACCACCCAGCAGGCGATGCAGATAATGGAGCGCCGCGAGGACTTCCCCGGGATCACCGCGCAGCCCACCGCCGTACGCCGCTACACCGGCGCCGAGGGCGCCAACATGGCCCAGGTGCTCGGCTACCTCTCGCCGGTCACCGACGAGGAGGTCAGCAAGACCGCCGGCAAGAGCGGCCTGGACCGCTACCTGCCGGCCGACCAGATCGGGCGGGCCGGCCTGGAGTCGGTGTACGACCGCGACCTGCGCGGCACCGCGGGCATCACCAAGCTGGAGGTCGACAACCTCGGCCGGGTGATCGGCAACGCCGGCACCGTCGCCCCGCAGACCGGCGACAACCTGGTCACCAGCATCGACGCCCGGGTGCAGAAGGTGGTCGAGGACAACCTGGCGCAGGCCATGAACGACGCCCGGAACACCTTCGACAAGATCACCAACCGCAACTACGAGGCCGACTCCGGCGCCGCCGTGGTGATGGACGTGCACACCGGGCGGATCGTCGCGATGGCGAGCGCCCCGACCTACGACCCGAACCTCTGGGTGGGCGGCATCAGCGGCAAGGACTACCAGTCGCTGACCAGCAAGGACTCCAACTTCCCGCTGCTGAACCGGGCCATACAGGGTCAGTCCGCCCCCGGCTCGACCTTCAAGGTCATCTCCACCACCGCCGCCGTGCAGGCCGGCTACTCGCTGGACGGCCGCTACGACTGCCCGAAGAGCATGACCATCGGCGGCCGCGAGTTCAAGAACTTCGAGAGCGAGAACTTCGGCCAGATCTCCCTGGAGAAGGCGCTGGAGGTCTCCTGCGACACCGTCTTCTACGGCCTGGCGTACGACCAGTGGATGAAGGACGGCGGCATCAAGCCGAAGAAGGACCCGGGCGACTGGTTCTTCAAGACCGCCCACGAGTTCGGCCTCGGTGCCAAGACCGGCATCGACCTGCCGTCCGAGGTCACCGGCCGGGTGCCGGACCGGCAGTGGAAGCAGTCCTTCTACGACAACAACAAGGACGCCTGGTGCGCCCAGGGGCAGAAGGGCGGCAACAGCTACTCCGACCAGATCGCCCGGGAGAACTGCGTCGACGGCTACCAGATGCGCGCCGGTGACGCCGTCAACTTCGCGATCGGCCAGGGCGACACCCTCGTCACCCCGGTCCAGATGGCCCGGATCTACTCGGCGCTCGCCAACGGCGGCACCTTCTACCGGCCGACCATCGCCAAGGCCGTGATAAGCCCGGGCGGGGACCTCGTCCGCGAGATCGCCCCGCACGAGGACGCCAAGTTCCCCGGCGACGAGAAGCTGCTCAGCTACATCAACCAGGCCACCGAGAGCGTCATCAAGAGCGGTACCGCCGCCTGGAAGTTCAACGGCTGGCCGCAGGACAAGATCACGCTGCACGCCAAGACCGGTACCGCCGAGGTCGAGGGCAAGCAGACCACCTCCTGGCTGACCACGTACAGCAAGGACTACGCGGTCGTCATGACGATAAGCCAGGGCGGCACCGGCTCCGGCGGCTCCGGCGACGCCATCCGCCGGATCTACCAGGCGCTGTACGGCGTGGACGACAAGGGCGGCATCGACAGCGGCAAGGCGCTGCTGCCCGCGCCGCAGGCCGAGCTGCCGAAGTTCAACCCGGACGGCACCGCGATCATCAAGCCGGTCTCGTACGGCGCCGACGCGGCGCAGGGCGCCCAGGCCCCGGGCCTCCAGGCCCAGGCCGTCGCCGCCGCTCCGGCGCTGCTCGACACGGCCACGGCGCAGCCGGCCCCGGCGACGGCCTTCCTCGACCGGACGCCGCCGGCCGACCGTCCGGCGTCGTACACCGCGGCCGACGCCGCGCTCGAACCCACGCGCGGACCGGGAAGGGGACGGGCATGACCTCCTACGGCTCGTACCGGCAGCTGCGGCTGGCCCCGCAGCGCCGCGGGGTCTCCAAGGCGCTGTCCAAGGACTCCCCGCTCTGGCGGCTCGACTGGATACTGCTGGTGGCCGCCCTCGCCCTCTCGGCCGGCAGCTCGCTGCTGGTCTGGTCGGCCACCCGCGGGCGCGACTCGCTGACCCACGGGGACCCGCAGTACTTCCTGTACCGGCACCTGACCAACTTCGTGGTCGGGCTGGTGCTGTGCTCCGTGGTGATAGCGATAGGGAGCCGGCGCTTCCGCACGATCGTGCCGTTCCTGTACGTCGGCGTGCTCGTCCTGCTGCTGGCGACGCTCAGCCCGCTCGGCTCGACCATCAACGGCGCGCACTCGTGGATCCAGCTCGGCGGCGGCTTCTCGATCCAGCCGGCCGAGTTCGCGAAGCTCGCGATCGTGCTGGCGATGGCCGTCGTGCTGTCGGACCAGGTGGACGCGGGGGAGCGGGAGTTCCCCTCGCACCGGGCGGTGTTCCGGGGCCTGCTCTGGGCCGGGGTGCCGATGTGCATAGTGCTGTTGATGCCGGACGCCGGCTCGGTGATGGTGATGGCCGCCATCGTGCTGGGCATCCTGCTCGGCTCCGGCGCGGCGAACCGCTGGGTGCTCGGCCTGCTGGTGGCGGGCACCGCCGGATGCGTGGCGATCTGGAAGTTCGGGCTGCTGAGCCAGTACCAGATCGACCGCTTCGCCGCCTTCGCCAACCCGCAGCTGGACCCGAACGGCGTCGGCTACAACACCGCGCAGGCCCGGATCGCGATCGGCTCGGGCGGACTGACCGGCAAGGGGCTGTTCCACGGCACCCAGACCGTCGGGCAGTTCGTGCCGGAGCAGCAGACCGACTTCGTGTTCACCGTGGCCGGCGAGGAGCTGGGCTTCGTCGGGGCGCTGGCGATCATCGCGCTGGTCGGCGTGATCCTCTGGCGGGCCTGCCGGATCGCCCGGCAGGCGACCGACCTGTACGGGACGATCGTGGCGGCCGGGGTCATCGCCTGGATGGCCTTCCAGGCCTTCGAGAACATAGGGATGTGCCTGGGCATCATGCCGGTCGCGGGCATCCCGCTGCCGTTCGTCTCGTACGGCGGCTCGTCGATGTTCGCCAACTGGATCGCCATCGGGCTGCTCCAGGCGGTGCGGAGCCAGCGGCCGATAGCGGCCTGAGCGCGCCGCGCCGTGCGGCGGCGGGACCGGTCCGGGACTTCCCGGGCCGGCCCCGTTGTCGTGTCCGAGGGGCGTTGTCGTGTCCGAGGGGCGTTGTCGTGTCCGGGGCCGGGGCGGGTTTCAGAGCAGGCAGTCGGCGGTGGTGAGGACGGCGCGGGTCTGGTGGGCGAGTTGCTCCTGGACGGGCACCCAGCGGGTGCCGAAGCGGTGGCGCAGCCGGTCGAGGCTGTCGGCGACGACGGTGCGGGCGCGGTCGCGGGCGGCCTCGACGCCGGGGCCGCGGGTGTCGGCGAGCAGCCGCAGCAGGATCGACGCGACCCGCAGCGGTACGCGGGCGGCGACCAGTCCGGCGGTGGTCACCCGGGAGGCGGTGAGCGGTTCGGCGCCCCAGCGCTCCAGCCACTCCTCGGCCACCCGCGGGGCGACCGCCAGGCTGGACTCGGCGGTGCGCAGCAGCGGGCCGTACGCCTCGTGGCCGGGCGCCCCGGGCCGGTGCGCGCGGACGGTCGGGAGCAGGGCGGTGAGGTCCGCGGCGCGTGTGGTGAGGTCGCGGGCGGCGGCCGCGAGGGCCTGCGGGCCGGCCGGGTGGCGGTGGGCGTCGCCGACCGCGTCGACGGCCCACATCGGGACCTCCAGCACCGCGGAGACCGCGCCGTACCGGGCCGCGTACGACCAGGTGGACAGCTCGGGCTCGTCCGGCAGGGCCCGGGAGCCGCCGGCGCCCGGAGACGGCATCAGGTAGGTGCCCGGGTCCGGGCTGGGCCAGCCGATCGCGTCGTAGGAGTCCACGTCGAGCGGCACGCCGGCCCGTTGCGCGGAGCGGGCGAAGCGCCCGGCCAGGCCCGGGACGGGGCGGGTGAGCTGGGCGAACGCGCCGCCGAAGTCCACCCCGTGCAGCGAGCACTGGAGGAACGGGCGCAGTTCGTCGATCAGTCCGGTCAGCGCCAGGCTCTCCGGCATCGGCGGGCGGCCGGAGCCGGGGGCGGGCAGCAGCTCGGGCTGCTCCTCGAAGGAGGGGCGGAAGAAGTGCTCGTAGTGGCGCCGCATGGTGAGCGGGCCGTCCAGCCAGCCGGCGTTGAGCGCGGCGCCGTCGGGGTCGAGGCAGAGCAGCAGGTGCCAGGAGAGTCCGGGGCGGGCGGGGCGGTCGAGCAGCACCTCGGCGAGCCGGACGGTCCCGGCGGTGCCGATCGGTTCGTTGGGGTGCGGGCCGCCGACCACCAGGACGGCCCGCGGGCCGCGGTCCACGGAGAGCAGCAGCAGCGGGCGGCCGGCCCGGGAGCGGCCCACCTCGCGCAGCCGGCAGCGGTCCGGGTGCCGCAGGGCGAGCCGCCGTGCGGCGGACTCGGCCTGGGCCGGCGTCGGGTAGCGGGCCGGCCGGGTGTCGAGGGTCCGGAGCGGGCGGATCCGCCGACCGGTGTCGGTCATGGTTCTCCTTGCGCCGGTCGTACGGCCGCCGGGGCGCGGGCGTGCGGGTGCGCCGCCGGGCACGGCGTGCGGGCGGGGGAGGGGGACGGGGCTGGGCGTGGCACCGCGGGCCGGGAACGGCGGCCGTGCGGGGACGGACGGGGCCGTCCGTGGGCGGCCCGTGGGGAGGGAGAGGCGTGCCGGCCGGAAAACCGACGAGGGCCGAGCGTACGACTCAACTTCCTTGTCCGGAAGGGGTGCAGATGTCTTTGGCGGAGCCCTGTCAGTACCGCACGGGCCGTCCGGGCGTGTCAACGGCGGACGGGACCGGCCGGCGGGCGCCCACCGCGCGTGCCGGGGCGGGCACCAGCGGGCTCGGGAGGCCACCGGTGGGCACCGGTGGACACCGGCGGGTGCGGGCGGAGACCGGCCCGTCCGGGGTCGCGCCGGAGCGCGGAGGACCCGTGATCCGGGGCAGACGGCCCGTTCCCCGGATTGGGCTACCCTTGAGGGTCACCCCTCCCGTGCCGACTCGCGGCACCGAATCACGTCGTAAGGGTTCCTAGTACATGACTGTCGAATCGGTCTTCCCACGCCTGGAGGCCCTCCTCCCGCACGTCCAGAAGCCGATCCAGTACGTCGGCGGCGAGCTGAACTCGACCGTCAAGGACTGGGACGCCTGCGACGTCCGCTGGGCGCTGATGTACCCCGACGCCTACGAGGTCGGGCTGCCCAACCAGGGCGTCATGATCCTCTACGAGGTGCTGAACGAGCGTGAGGGTGTGCTCGCCGAGCGCACCTACAGCGTCTGGCCGGACCTCGAGGCGCTGATGCGCGAGCACCACGTCCCGCAGTTCACCGTGGACGCCCACCGCCCGGTGAAGGCCTTCGACGTGTTCGGCCTGTCGTTCTCCACCGAGCTCGGCTACACGAACATGCTGACCGCGCTCGACCTGGCCGGCATCCCGCTGGAGGCCAAGGACCGCACCATCGACGACCCGATCGTCCTGGCCGGCGGCCACGCGGCCTTCAACCCGGAGCCGATCGCGGACTTCATCGACTGCGCCGTGGTCGGCGACGGCGAGCAGGCCGTCCTCGACATCACGGAGATCATCCGCGGCTGGAAGGCCGAGGGCCGCCCGGGCGGCCGGGACGAGCTGCTGCTGCGCCTGGCCCGCACCGGCGGGGTCTACGTCCCCAAGTTCTACGACGTGGAGTACCTGGCCGACGGCCGGATCGGCCGCGTCGTGCCGAACGCCCCCGGCGTGCCGTGGCGGGTGTCCAAGCACACCGTGATGGACCTCGACGAGTGGCCGTACCCGAAGCAGCCGCTGGTCCCGCTCGCCGAGACCGTGCACGAGCGGATGTCCGTGGAGATCTTCCGCGGCTGCACCCGCGGCTGCCGCTTCTGCCAGGCCGGCATGATCACGCGCCCCGTGCGGGAGCGAAGCATCACCGGCATCGGCGAGATGGTGGAGCGCGGGCTGAAGGCGACCGGCTTCGAGGAGGTCGGCCTGCTGTCGCTGTCCAGCGCCGACCACACCGAGATCGGCGACATCGCCAAGGGCCTGGCGGACCGCTACACCGAGGACAAGATCGGCCTGTCGCTGCCGTCCACCCGCGTCGACGCCTTCAACATCGACCTCGCCAACGAGCTGTCCCGCAACGGGCGCCGCTCGGGCCTCACCTTCGCCCCCGAGGGCGGCAGCGAGCGCATGCGCAAGGTCATCAACAAGATGGTGTCGGAGGAGGACCTGATCCGCACCGTCGCCACCGCGTACGGCAACGGCTGGCGCCAGGTGAAGCTGTACTTCATGTGCGGCCTGCCCACCGAGACCGACGAGGACGTGCTCCAGATCGGCGAGATGGCGAAGAACGTCATCCAGAAGGGCCGCGAGGTCACCGGCCAGAACGACATCCGCTGCACCGTCTCCATCGGCGGGTTCGTGCCCAAGCCGCACACCCCGTTCCAGTGGGCCCCGCAGCTGTCCGCCGAGGCCACCGACGCCCGCCTGGCCAAGCTGCGCGACTCCATCCGCGGCGACCGCAAGTACGGCAAGAACATCGGCTACCGCTACCACGACGGCAAGCCGGGCATCGTCGAGGGCCTGCTCTCCCGCGGCGACCGCCGGGTCGGCGCGATCATCCGCGAGGTCTACGAGGACGGCGGCCGCTTCGACGGCTGGCGCGAGTACTTCTCCTACGACCGCTGGATGGCCTGCGCCGAGAAGGGCCTGGCCGGCACCGGCGTCGACGTCGACTGGTACACCACCCGCGAGCGCACCTACGAGGAGGTGCTGCCCTGGGACCACCTGGACAGCGGCCTCGACAAGGACTGGCTCTGGGAGGACTGGCAGGACGCCCTGGAGGAGGTCGAGGTCGACGACTGCCGCTGGACCCCGTGCTTCGACTGCGGCGTGTGCCCCCAGATGGACACGGCCATACAAATCGGCCCGACGGGCAAGAAGATGCTGCCGCTGACGGTCGTCAACGCCACTGGCCAGCAGGGTTAACCAGAGGCATGGGGGACACGCTCGGCGAGCTGTGTGACGTATTTCACAGCCTCTCGGAGGGTGAACGACAGCTCGTCCTGGGCGCGCTCGGTGTGACGCGCGCCCCGGGCGGGCCCGCCCCGGCCCCACGGGAGGCCCGGCAGAGGGGCCGGAAGACCCCCCTGCCCGCCGCCCGGAGCGCCCCGGACATCGAGTCCTCCATCGAGTGGGTCTGACCCGCTGAGGCCACGCCCAGAGCCCTCCCCGATCCTGTCGGGGAGGGCTCCTGCGTTCGATGGAGTGCTGAACGCCTTCGAGTGATGGCCGGTGGCTGTCAGCTACCTCTGATGAGTGACAGGTGCCCGGCGGCCGACTTGGACAGGCTCTCCAGGATGGCCCCGCCCTTTTCGGCGGTACCGAGGGACGGGCGGCCGATGATGCCGTTGTCGGTGTAGCCGGCCATGCCCAGCGTGAGGAGGTGGGGGCGTTCCGGGGCGTCGTGGTCGTCGCCCTCGATGCCCTCGCGGACGAGGTGGGGGGCGCCGTGGAGGAGGAGCGAGACCTCCAACTCGCCGCCGTGCATGTCCTCGCCGCCGCTGCTCTCCAGGGCTGCGGCCTCGCGGGCCTGGTGCCAGTCCTCGCGGACCGGGAAGAGGGCGACGCGTGGGCCCTCGGTGTTGGCCTCCTGGACCACGTTGGAGAGGACGTAGTTCCCGCCGTGCCCGTTCACGATCAGCAGGCCGGGGACGCCGGACGCCTGGAGTGACCTCCATGTGTCGTTGATCACGGCGTAGAGCGTGGCGGCGCTGATGCTCACGGTGCCCGCCATGTGGGCGTGCTCGTGCGAGCAGGACAGGGTGACGGGCGGCAGGAGGAACAGGTCGTAGTCGGTGGCGATCCGGTGGGCGATCAGGCTGGCGACGACGGTGTCGGTGATCAGGGGCAGGTGATCGCCGTGCTGCTCGAAGCTGCCGACCGGCAGCACGGCGATCTTGGCGCCGCGCCGGCGTTCGTCTGCGGAGGTGGCGGCCGTGATCAGTGCGTCCATGGGCCCAGCCTCTCCCATCGGACCGTCAGTGGTCGAGAGGGCTCCCACTGCCCATCAGCGCCAGGCGGCGGGTGAACGTGGCCACTTCGGGCACGGCACTCCACCGCTGGAGGGCCTTACCCGCGGCGGTCAGCTCGGACATCGCGCGCGCCGACTCGGTGTCGACGGCGATGGACAGTGCTCGGTCGGCCGCGGTGGCCGCCTGCTCCGGCTCGCCGGACACGGCATAGGCGCGGGCAAGTCGGGAGAGGTAGACACCCTGGTCGTTGCGGTAGACCGGCGGCAGGACCTGGAGTTCCGCCTCCAACATGCCCACCGCTGTGTGCGGGTCGCCGAGTTCGATCAGGCAGTTCGCACGCTGCATCTCGATGTAGGTCGGTGTGCAGTACGCCAGATCAAGGGCATCGTCGGCGTGTGAGTCATCCGGCGCGGCGGCGATCTCGTGAGCCTCGTCGAACTTC
Source organism: Kitasatospora sp. NPDC058046 (assembly GCF_042885595.1). NCBI lineage: Bacteria > Bacillati > Actinomycetota > Actinomycetes > Kitasatosporales > Streptomycetaceae > Kitasatospora > Kitasatospora sp. NPDC058046. The sequence goes on along the minus strand of NZ_JBHVRS010000001.1, from coordinate 795,518 downwards.
GCCTGCGCAAAGCGCGGGTTGCCCATCAGCGCGTGACCCTGTGCTTCCTGCTGCGCCGCCAGCGCCCGGATCCGGTGGGTGGCCCCGACCGACCGCTGGGCCGCGCGGGCAAGGCTGACGGCCTTCTGGGCGTTGCGCTGGGCGGTGGCCTGGTTGCTCTTCCGGAAGAGTACGTAGGCGGCCATCACGTCGTCGCCGGCCTCCTGCGCCCATTCCATTGCGCGGTCCGACCAGAACAGGGCTCGGTCGAAGTCCCCGAGGTCCTGGTTCAACCAGCCCAGGAACTCCGCGGTACGAGTGCCGATGGTGAGGAGTTCCTCGCGGTCGCGGCCCCCGATGGCCTGCTGGAGACGGTCGAGCAGTTGGAGGTGTCGTGTCACGGCGTCGAGCGCGTGGCGGGAGCCGAGCAGGTTCGCGGCCTTGTAGTGGCCGGGCATCACACCGCGCAGGTGGCTGACGAAGAACTCGGGGTCGATCGGGGCGCTGAGGCCTTGTCCGCTGTCGGCAGGCTCAGGCGGGCGGCGGCGGGGATGCTGGACCGGGGCCTCCAGCTCCCATGACCGAGAAGCCAAGCCGAGCAGGCGGCCCGGAATGTGAAGGCCGTCGGCGATCCGCTCAATCAGATCGATCTTCTCGATCCTGCGCTTGCCGGACAGGACCTCACCGACCCGGCTTGGTGTCATGTCACAGGCGCGAGCGATGAGCGATGGGTAGATCCCCGCCAGTTTGAGCAACCGGAACACGGCGGCGAAGTCTCGTCTTCGACACGCAGTGATCATCTCCGGGTTGGACAGCAGGCTCGCGGGGAGCCGGTCCGGTACGCGAGCCTCGGTCACCTTTGCCCCCGCTGTCGATCAGCAGCCGCTGCAAGCAAGTTGATTACCTGTGAGTTTACCCACAGTGGGCAACCAGCTTGGGTACGAAGTCCGCATTCCCTCTCGGCAACCTGGCACCAAGGGCCGGGACGTTCGGGTTCGGGCCGCCCATTGGGCATCGGGAGGCGGTGCACGTGACCAGCTCGGGAGACCCCCGCGACGGCTCCGAACCCTACAAGCCGGGCAACGGGATACCAGCGTTCGAGGTGCGACTCGCGCGGCACAGGCGGTCCGCGACGGTGGCCAGGAGCCACCTGCGTGACTTCCTCCAGAGCATCCCGGGCGGCACGGCCCTCATGGGCGACGGCCAACTGGTGCTCGGTGAACTGGTGGCCAACGCGGTGGTGCACGCGCGAGTTTCGCCCGGGCGCGAGATCGCTGTCCGGTTCGAGATGGCGTGCGACCAGTTGCGGATCGAGGTGCACGACGCGAGCAGCGAGAAGCCCGCGATCCGGTGTGCCGCCGACCCGGGCGACGTCTCGGGGCGTGGGCTGCACCTGGTGGAAGCCCTGTCCCTGGAGTGGGGCTTCGAGCCCCGCCCTGAAGGTGTCGGAAAGATCGTTTGGGCCCTGGTGGGCCCGGAAGGCGGTGTGGAATGAGCAGGCGGCCCTCCGGGACGGCGACGCGGTGCTTCTACTGCGGCGCGGGGCTGAGGAAGGCGCTGACCCGAAGCATCGTGGTGAACGGGCAGACGGTTGGTGTCCACAGGTGGCACCCGCGTCGGGCGGGGGAGGTGTCGGGGAAGTGACGCCGATTGGAGTCCCTGATACACCGGAGCTGGCCGCCCCGTACCCCTTCCCGGTGGTCCTGGAAGTCCAAGGCCTCATGGAGCCCGAGCACTTCGGCAAGCTGCCGGAGGCGATGGCGGCGCTCCTGACGGTGGTCGGCACGCTTCCGCTCAGCCCGGACCAGCAGGACTACTTCGTCGAGCTGTTCGGGCCGTCGGAGGAGCAGGCGATCGGGCGACGACTCGCGACGCACGGAGAGGTGCGGGCCCTGGCCTTCCTCGACCTGACCCCGACCGTGGTCCGCCTGTACCCCACCGACCCCGGGACAGCCCAGTGATCCGGCATCTGCGGGCCCGATGGGACCGGCTCTCGACCTGGTGGCTGCTGGACGGCCAGTTCACCTGGCCGGTGCGGGCCGTCTCGCCGAGCCGGCGGGCCGCGCACCGCGACGCGTTGGCGTGGTACGCGGAGCCCGACTTCTCCGAAGACCAGCGGTTGCAGCTCATGCGGCGGATCTGGCGGGAGAAGACCGGTGTTGACGATCCGCTGCTCGACCTGACCGAGGCGGAGCTGTTCCGGCGGATCTTCGACTGCGAGCAGCCGACGCGGGACCGCACCTGACCTGATCAGGGACAACTGAAGACGTGCCGGACCACCCCGGAACCTTGGCGGGAGAGGGGTGGTCCGGTGGGTCGGAACCCGATGCCGATGGTATCGGGCTCCTCGGCATGCCAGTGCGTGGACGGCCGGTTCAGTTCTTGACCAGGGGAGTTGAAGCACAGTTGGACGGGGACGACGACTTCGGTGCGGAGTTGGCGGCGAGCCTCGACCCTGACTCGTGGGTGTGGCTGTCGGGAGTGGACTACGCCGCCGGCTGGAGGGCCGCGCGGCAGACGGCGGATGAGGTGAACACCCTGTTGGCAGCATGCGGCGTGGATCGATCGCACTTGCGGGCGATCGCCGACACCGATGCTCAGGGTGGGGCGCTGGTCCGCCTTGAGGGCATCCTGGAGGGCTGGATGAGCCTCAAGGAACTGCTTTGCTTGGCGGCCAACGTCCGTGGCGAACTGACGTGACAAGGGCCAGTACAGGCACCCCACCTGCACTCGTCATTCACTCCCGACCGGGGTCTGGTGCTGAGGGGTGGGAGGTGGATTGTTCACCCCCTCTTCACAAGCACAGGCGTTTCGAGACCGGGCGTGACCTGCGGATCAGCCACCCTGCCGGTTTCCGGCCCATCTCGCCGCCAGTGCCCGCGATTGACCGCAAATGTACTGCCGAATCTGGCGCGCGAGTGGCGTGGGTCGACCGTCCCGCGAACAACAGACCGAGCGCGGGCAGGCGTCCAACAAGACCACCCTGCGACTGCTGACCTAGGGCGAACGTCTTCATCCTTATCAGTGTGCCGTGCTTGCAGCGAGAGCCCGCTGACAAGGCACGCAGGGGCTGCCCCCGCAGTGCGGCATGACATCCCCCACCGGAATTTGTCAAGTCACTAGCGGCCGCCACATCCACCTGTCAAAGTGTGAACATGTTGCGCATGATCTCCAAGTCCGCTGCTGTGGCCTCGCACCCAGTCGGGGGAATTTCTGAACTGACGACCAAGCTTCCTGCAACCTATCAGCCCATTGTCACGCCACTGGTGGCGCAGCAAGCGAAGCTTTTCGGGATTCCGGAGTCATCGATACGAACGTCAGAGCGATTCTCGAATTCGCGAGGTCGATACGTAATTGACGATGGCACCATCGATGCCGAGGTTTACACATTCGGCAGCGTTCTGATCGTTATCCAAATGCTGGAAAACGTGCGCCGACGACAGCGTCGAAACGAAGATGGGGGAGGCATTACCGTAACGGAAGAGAAAGATCTTGGAATTCGAGTAACCTATGGAATGCCATCGGTCGAAGACCCCGACCTGGGTGAATTTGAAAACCTTATCAAGAAACTCTGGGGAGTTGACCTAAAGGAGGCCCCGCAGCCATCTCGACGAATTAGGGAGATTGCGCAAGGATCCCCCAATGGAACGAAGCCCCCAACCCCGCAAGAGCTGAATGCAGCGAACATCCTTTCGGATAAGTCCACGCGCATGCTCGCCATTGCCATAAAGTCATCAAGTGGGCTTCTGTTGGGTGACGCCGCCAAGCAGATCCCCCCTAAGGAGAGGGGAAGGATCGATGAAATTGTGCAACTCTTGATCGACAATGAGATAGTCGAGACCGAGGTCGTGGTCATCTGCAGCAAGACCTCAGCCCAAGTGAGCCGAATCAGTTCTGCCGATTCCCTGGCAGAGCTAGACAGGATCGGCATTCGCTGTGCTTGCGGCAGGCCCTTGTCGACCGAGAAGCAAGAAAAGGCACTCAGTGTCACAGGTTTCGGGCGATCAGTGCTCGACAGTAGTACCTGGCTCTCGATTCTCGTGCTGCAGCAACTTATTGATTTCGGTATCCCGATTACGCATATCAGGATGGAGCAGGAATATTCTGGTGAAGAAGTCGACTGCATGGCAGAGATCTACGGGCGCCTCGTACTCTTCGAACTCAAGGACAAGGAGTTCAACCTAGGCAACGCCTACTCCTTCGGGGCCAAGGTGGGCATTTTTCAGCCAGAACTTCCGGTTATCGTAACAACTGAGAAGGTTGGCAACGATGCCCGCGAGCACTTCGTTCGTTCAGCAATGAGCACCAGGCGCAACAGGTATTCCGCAATCGGCGAATCTGTGAATCCTGGCGAGATGAAGTTCATTGAGGGTCTTGGTCAACTTAGAGGCGGCATCGAGGATGTAATTACTGAGATTGCAATCTCGACATTCTCTCCGATCTTGCAGTCGGCCCTCTCTATCGGAAACGCAAACCCTGCGTCAATTCTTTCCTCGTGGGCCGGGGTGAAGTGAGCGCCAGGGTGGCGGAGCGGTTTTGGCCGGTGTCCTGCCTGGTTTGGGGTCGAGCGTGATCGGGGGGCCGTAAGCTGTTGCGACTCGGTCAGGGCTTCTGGGCCTGACCGCAATTTGGCCGAGTGGCCCCCCGTTCTTGCTCGACTCGGGTCCCGAGCCTGGGAGGTGGGTAAAACCGCGGAGCTGCCCGCCCCCAGCCCCGGCGGGCTCTAACCTCGGCATCCCTCCCGGCCGCACGCCCAACGTGCGCGGCCGGCCGCCGCCGGAGCGGGGCGCAAGACAGGAGCGACGGCGAGCGGCAGGGCCGCGCGCTGGCGCGCTGTGCGCGCCCTTGAGTAAGTGAAGAAGAGTTGCGACAGCCCCCGTGCCCGATGTGGACATGGGGGCTTCGGTGTGTTCGGGGTGGTTAGCGGGAGGCCTTGGCGCGCTTGGGTTTGTGGGCGTCGATGGCGTAGGTGAGGGCGGTGGTTTCGGCGCCGAGGCGGGTCTCTTCGAGGATGAGGGGGAGGCCGGTGGCCTGGTCGCAGGTGATGCGGTACGCGATCAGGAGGACGGCAGCTTCAGAGAGTTGGAGGGCTTCGCGCTCGTCGGGCTGGGGGACCCGGGCGCTGACCCGCTCGCGCCAGGTGAGGTCGCGGCCGGCGGCGGCGAGCGCCGCGTAGGCCTCGGTCGGGGTGGCGGTGGGCTGTTGGGCGAGCGGGGTGGCCTCGATGCGCTCCATGGGGAGCAGGAGGCGGTGGAGGGCGCGGCCGTTGCCGGTGGGGTCGGCGAGGAGGCGGTCGCAGCCGAGCATCAGTTCGTCCTGGTCCATCTCCAGCAGCGGTGCGGTGACGGCGTCGGTGCGGGTGCGGTAGACCGTGGGTTTCTCGGCGTGGTCGAACCAGGCGTCGACGGGCGTTGAGAAGGTGTCGCCCTGGGCGGTGATGGTCCGGTTCAGGCTGCTGCTCGGGCCGTGGACGGCGGCGCGGACGAAGGTGCCGCGGCCTTGCTTCACGTCCAACTGGCCCTCGCTGCGGAGGGCGGCGACGGCGAGCCTGACGGTGGGGCGGGAGACGCCGTAGGTCTCGGCGAGATCGGTTTCGGTGGGCAGCTGGGTGCCGGGGGGCCATTCGCCGGTGGCGATCGACTGTCGCATCGCCGCCGCCACCTGCTTGTGCAGTGCCTCGTTCCGAATGATCGCCATGGTGTTGACCCCTTGGTGCGGACGCCGGGGAACGGGCCCGCTTCGCGTGTGCCGTGTCGTTTTCGAGGGTTCGTCTGTGGTCGTTTGCCCTGGTCGGGCGGCATCTCTAGGTCTGTCATCAGTTGCTAGCCGTTAAACGTAAGCATGAATTGCTTGCGTCGGGGCGTCAAGGAGGAGCATCATCGAGGCGCCAAAGGTAAGTACGTTTGACGACTGATGTCATGCGGCCCTTGGTGCCAGAGGAGTGTGCGCTCATGCAGTCCATTCCCGTGGACGGAACCCGGCTCGGCGCGATGACCTGCATCGTTGCCCCCGAAGCGCGGATCGCGAACCGCGAGACCGGGGAGATCAGGAAGGACCGGGAGGGCCAGACCGTCTACACGGTCGGGGTCGCGGTCCGGCAGGACGGCCGGCGGGCCTCGATCATCGAGATCAGCGTGTCCGGCGAACCGGTCGGCGTCGTGGAGGGCGTGCGGGTGCACGTCACCGGCCTGACGGCCTTCTCCTGGGCGATGGGGGACCGGCACGGCCTGTCCTTCCGGGCCGACGCCATCACCCCGGTTCCGGTTGCCGTCCCGGCTCCGGCGGCCTCCCGCAAGGGCGGCGACGCCTGATGAGCGGCGCGACCCGCGTGAAGCTGCGCGGCCTGCTGCGTGAACTCGGCGACCTGGCCGAAGAGGTCGACCCGTTCGGGCGGGACGACGAGGGGGCTCAGCTTTTCGACCACATCGCCGGCATCGCTACCAAGGTTGCCGGTCAGGCCCGTGACCTGGAGACCGTGGCCCACAACACGGCGGTGGAGAACGGGGGACGGCTGTGATCGTCCTTCAACTGCTCTGGGTGGCGATGCTGGCAACGGTGCTCATCGCGCTCAGCATGGCCCCGGTGCTGAGGCGCAGCCACCCCTACCTCTGGTGGCACCTGTTCGGCTACCCGGCGACCGTGATCCGAGTCCGGGTGACGTGGCGGCGTCTGACCACGAACCTCGGCCTCGCCGTGGCCAAGCGTCCTGGACGGGCCCGAGTCGGGGACTTGATGGTCCGCGGGGATCCGCTGCGGCCGACTCCGCCCCGTCTGGGCGTGGCGAACTGCCGGCGGGGCGGCGTCGACGTGCGGGTGCGGCTTCACCCCGGGCAGGTGCCCGAGCACTTCGCCGAGGCCCTCGACGCGCTCACCCATGCCTGGCGGGTGCACGCGGTACGGCTGGTCGCGGACGAGCGCGGGTTCGTCACCCTCTCGGCGCTCGCCTGGGACCCGCTGATCACGCCGGTGGCGCCGTACCGGTTGAAGCAGAGGCTGCTGCGGGCGGTGGTCGGGCTGTTGGAGGACGGCCGGGCCTGGACGATCGACCTGCGGCGAGCGCCGCACTGGCTGATCGTCGGCGCGACCCGCTCCGGGAAGTCCACCCTCATCGCCGCGCTGGTGAAGGAACTCGCCCCGCAACGCGTCGCCCTGTTCGGCATCGACCTCAAGGGCGGCATGGAGCTGTCCCTGTTCGAGGACCGGCTGTCGGCTCTGGCGGCCACCCGGGCGGAAGCCGCCCACCTGCTCGCGGAGCTGGTCGCGGAGACCGAAGCCCGGATGCAGCTGTGCCGCTCGGTCGGGGCCCGGTCCGTCTGGGACCTGCCGCCGAAGCTTCGCAAGATGCCGGTCGTCGTCATCGTGGACGAGGTAGCGGAGCTGTACCTGGTGGCGACCAGGGACGACAAGGCGGAGGTGGGAGAGATCTCCACCAACCTGCTCCGGCTCGCCCAGCTCGGTGCCGCTCTGGGCGTCCACCTGGTGGTCGCGGGACAACGGGTCGGCTCCGACCTCGGGCCCGGGGTGACCGCCTTGCGGGCCCAGTTGGCCGGCCGGGTCTGCCACCGGGTGAACGATGCGGGGACGGCGGAGATGGTGCTCGGCGATCTCGACAAGGATGCCCTGGCCGCTGCTCAGCAGATCACCGCCGCTGAGCAGGGCGTCGCCATCACGGTTGGCGCCGACGGCCGGTGGACCCGCGCCCGGTCCGTCCACGTCACCCCCGAACAGGCACGCCGAGCGGCAAGGAAGCACGCCCGGCTGGCTCCGTCCTGGCCCGGCCTCCACACGGCGGACGAGCCGAACGAAGGGGTCTACATCTGATGGCCGCCGCTCTCATCCTGACCGCCGTCCTGGCCCTCGTCACCTACCTCCTGGTCCGCTCCGGCGAACTCAAGATCTGGCACGTCGTCCTCGTCGGCGTCCTCGGGATCTACCTCGACCGCATCGGCTGGGCCGACCCCGTCGTCTACGCGGTGACCTGGCTCGTCCAGGGACTCACCCACACCACCTGAGAGGCGTGATCACGTGCCAACCCGACCAGCCACCCAGCCCGCCCGTCCCACCGCCGCCCCCGGCCGCGCCACCGCATGCCTGGCCCGGCCGGGGCCCGGCAGACCCTGGCCCTGGAGACATCCACCATGACCGCCAGTACCAACCCGTACACCGACCCCACCGCACGCCGCGCCCTCCTCGACCGGGAGGCGCGGCTGTGCCAACTGCCGCCGACAGAACGTGACTTCGTCCGCCTCGGTGAGATGCCGGACCTGAGCCGCTGGCTGGAGCAGATCCGTACCACCGGTGGCTGTGCCGAACCGGTCTACCTCGCGGGGCACACCACCATGGTCGACCCCGACACCGGCGAAGTCCTGCGCCACTACTCGACCGCCACCGAACCCGGTGGCCGGCTTGCCGTCCGCTGCCGCAACCGGCGGGCCTCCCGCTGCGCGCCCTGCTCCTGGGAGCACAGCGGCGACACCTTCCACCTGGTCCGCTCCGGCCTGGTCGGCGGCAAGGGTGTCCCGGAAACGGTACGGACGCACCCGCGGTTGTTCGTCACCCTGACCGCGCCATCGTTCGGGCCGGTGCACCGGGCGGGCGACTGCCACCCGGCTCGGCGTCGACGGTGTGAGCACAACGGCCGCCAAGGCTGCGGTCGAACCCACCTGGAGGCTGACCCGCTCGTCGGGCAACCGCTCTGCGCGGACTGCTACGACTACCCTGGGCACGTCCTGTGGAACGCCATGGCCCCGGCCCTGTGGAAGGCCTTCCGCGACAACCTGTACCACCACCTCGCCACCGGGGCGGGCGTCGGCCGCTCAGAGGTGCGCACCCTGGTCAGGGTCTCCACCGCCAAGGTCGCCGAGTACCAGAAGCGTGGCGCCGTCCACTTCCACGCCGTCATCAGACTCGACGGCCCGGACGGTCCCACTACTCCGCCTCCGCCGTGGGCAGCAGAAGACCTCCTGCTGGAGGCCGTCCGCTCGGCGGCCGCTGCCGTGGCGCTCCCGGGTCCCGACTTGATGGCCTCCGGCGGTGGACGGCTCGGCTTCGGCGCTCAGCTGGATGTGCACCCCCTTATAAAGGGAGGTGGCGGGCACATCTCGGACGATGCCGTGGCGGCCTACGTCGCCAAGTACACGAGCAAGAGTGTGGAGGCCGCCGGCGCTGTCGACCGTCGCATCGAGTCTCTGGCGGAGATACAGGCCCTGCGGGTCAGCCCGCACGTCCGCGCCCTCATCGCCACTGCCTGGCGCCTCGGCGGCCTGCCCGAACTTCAGCACCTGCGGCTTCGGGCCTGGGCCCACATGCTCGGGTACCGGGGGCACTGCCTGACCAAGACGCGGGCCTACTCCACTACATATGGGCAGCTCAGAGCCGCCCGCGCCGAACACGCCTGCGGCCTGTACGCGGACTGGGACGACGGGACCGTGGCCGAAGGTGCCTGGCGCTTCGTCGGAACCGGGCACACCCCGGCCGAAGCGCTCATCGCTGCCGGCATCGCCGAAGACCTCGCCACCAACCGGGAGATCGTCCGCGCGGAGCAGGCAGGGGAGAGACCGTGACGACCAAGCAGGCGGGGGCCGGAGCAGCGGCGAGTCCGTGCGAGGCAGCACCGGCACCGTTGCGCCCGATGGTGCTCCGGGCCCTGGTCATCGAGAGCGAGATCGTCATCGTGGACGCCGACGGGCACGAGGAGCCGTACGACTCGGCCAAGCACTGACGGTTAGCAGCCCCCGCCGTGATGACGGGGGCTGCCGCCGTCAGAGCTTGCTCGCGAAGTCGTCCTCCTTCACGATCAGCCGGTCGCGGTAGTCCTTAGGGATCAGGAGCCGCAGTTTGATCGCGGGAGCCCGCTGACCCTGGACCTTGGTCCGGGTGACCTCGCAGCGGACGCCCACCCTCAGGAGGTCCGCCGCCATGGCCTCGGTACCGCCGTCCTCCCACTGCTGCCGGAACGTCTTCCCGTTGGTCACGTTCACCCACCGATCCTCGGTGGTCTCGGGGTCGATCTCCCCGAGTTCGGTGATCAGCTTGTCCAGCGTCTGCTCCGCCTGCTCGCGCGTGAACCTGGTCTTGGCGTACCGGCCGCCGGGTTCCAGTTCCTTCATGTAGTAGGAGACGGACTCCTCAAGCTGCGCCACATGGGCGCGTGCTTCTGCGCCTCGTGCGTACTCGCGCACCTGCACGGGCTCGTCGCCGAGGACCGACAGCACGTCGAGGACGAGCTTGGCGTTGATCGCGTCGGGGTTGGTGGCGCCCAGGCCACCGCCCTTGCAGCCCTGGCACCGCAGGTACTCGTACACCCGGTCCTTGACGCGGTTCCGCTGCTCCAACATGTTCGTCTTGCAGTCGACGCAGATGAAGACCCCGAGGAACCGCGTGGCTCCACCGGGCCGGCGCTGGGGCTGGTTCTTGCTGCGTTTGTCGAGATCCGCTTGGAGCTCGTTGAACTCCTCGTCGGCGAAGACGGCCTCCGCGACCCTGATGGGCTTCCCGGCCTTGTCCAGGACGAGCTTGGACCGGCGGGCGCCGCCCTTCTTCTCCTCTTCTACTCGGTAGCCCATCAAGGCGGGGTTGCGGAGCTGGCGGAGGAGGGTCGTGGCCGTGAGGCCGTCGCTGGCGAGACCCGCGCGCTTGAGCAGCTTGACCATGCGGGTGGCGGAGACGTCCCGGCGGGCCAAGCGTCGGCACCAGTGCAGGGCCTTGTGGGCGTCGGCATCGATGGCGAGGATGACGTTCCCGTTCTCGTCCTCGGCGGTTGTGTAGCCGAAGGCCGGCTTGCCGACCAGCCAGGCGGACTGGGTCTTGGCGTAGTCCCAGAGGCTCGCGACCCGGGTGCTCGTGTTGGTGGCCTCGATCTCCGCGATGCCGCCGATCAGCGTCACCAGGATCTTGCCGACGACCGTGGTCAGGTCGATCGAGTCGTGCTTGGAGACCAGGTTCTTCCCGTACTTCAACGCCCAGTCGATCATCGTGTGCAGGTCGGACAGCCGTCGGATGAACCGGTCGAGCTTCCAGAACAGCAGCACGTCGAACTTCGGCGCCCGGTTGTTCAGCCAGTCGCCCAGCTGCTTCCGCTTCCACGGGGGCACTTTGGTGGCGGACACGTTCAGGTCGCTGGCGACGCCGACCACGCGGCACCCCCGGTTCAGGGCCTCGCGGCGGAGGTCGAGCTCCTGGCGGACGGGGGAGGTGGTGTCCTCCGTCAGTACGGACAGCCGGACCGAGAGCAGGGCCCGGGGCGCGTCCGCCGGAAGGGCGGCCTCGGCTCTCATCAGGTCCGCCAGCAGTGCCAGATCTGCGGCGGTCCACTCGGCCTCGACCGTGTACGCCTTCTGCTGCGCGGCGCGTGTCGTACGGGTGCGCTTCGCCATGCCGGTGACCCCTTCGACGGTTTTGGGACTGCCTCTATCTAGCCCCAGATGGACACCCAGATCCAGATCGGCCCCACCGGCAAGAAGATGCTCCCCCTGACGGTCGTCAACAAGTAGCGCACGTCACACCCGCGACCCCCGGCCGGACTGATTCGGCCGGGGGTCGCGGCGTGCCGGGGACCGGTGGCTGACCAGGGGCGGAGCGAGGGGGGTGGCGGGGCGCGTACCCTTTGAGGTGACAGAGTCCGGACAGTGGCGGGAAGACGCCACGCCGGACGGGGACAACTGACTAAGGACTGAGCGACCCTGGCACGCCGTACGCCCGACGGTCCGCCGCCCGCGCCGACGGTGCAGCGGATTCGTCTCCGCTACACCAAGCGCGGCCGGCTCCGCTTCACCAGCCACCGCGACTTCCAGCGCGCTTTCGAGCGCGCCCTGCGCCGGTCCGCCGTTCCGATGGCCTATTCGGCCGGCTTCACCCCGCACCCGAAGGTCTCCTACGCGAACGCGGCCCCGACCGGGGTGGCGAGCGAGGCGGAGTACCTGGAGATCGGCCTGGCCGCTGTCCGTGACCCCGAGCAGCTGCGGGCGCAGCTGGACGAGTCGCTGCCGACGGGCCTGGACGTGATCGACGCGGTCGAGGTGCGGACGCCGAACTTCGTGGAGCGCCTGGAGGCCTCCGAGTGGCTGCTCCGGCTGGACGGTGTCGAGCCCGACGCGGCCGCCGACGCGGTCGCGCGCTTCCTCGCCGCCGAGCGGGTCGAGGTCGAGCGCCGCACCAAGAACGGCCTGCGGGTCTTCGACGCGCGGGGCGCGGTGGCGGCGCTGGAAGCCGTCCCGGCCCAGGTCGAGGCCGGTGCGGACGCCGGGGCCGGAACCGACCGCGATGTTCGGACCGGCCGTCCCTGTGCGATACTGCGCCTGGTAGTACGACACGCCACACCAGCCGTACGACCCGACGACGTATTGTCCGGTCTCCGTGTGACGGCCGACCTGGCGCCGCCGGTCCCCGCAGAGGTGACCAGGCTGGCGCAGGGGCCGCTCGACGAGGAGTCCGGCACGGTGACCGACCCGCTGGCGCTCGACCGCGCAGCGGCCCCGGTCGGCTCGGAGCCGGCAGCAGGGCCGCACGCTACCGCGTCCGCCTAGCGGGGGGAGGCCGGGCCCAGTGCCTCACTGGGCCCGACGGTCCTCCAGGGTTCCCGCGGCTCCCCAGGGGAGCGAGCGTCGTCGCAGCGCAGGCCTGCCAACCGGGGCCTGCCGACCAGGAAGGTCGGCCGGTCCGGGACCCCGTCCGGGAGCCACCCGGGGTTGGGGGACGGCGCAGCTTGGGAAAACCTCAGAAGACTGGTCAGACCAGAAGACTTTCGACACCCCGCCGTGTGCGGGGCGCCGAGCGAGACTACGAGCCCCTGTGCGGCCTCGCGTCCGCGCGGCGGCACCGTTCCAAGGGTCCGGTCCAGGCATCGTCGTGATGCCGGCCGCCCAGCGGTGCCGTGCCGTGCCCGGATGCGGAGCCCGGGGGCCTGACGGGAGATCCACCCGCATGCTCGATAACACCGATCCGCAGCAGACTGCGGCCACGGAACAGAACGAAACCGCCGCGACCGGTGGTGAGGGCGCGTCCGCCGCACCGCCGCGCCGTCGCCGCCGCGCGGTGTCCCGCCCGGCGGGTACCCCGCAGGGTGCGGCCGCCGACGCGGCCGAGACGGTGGTGCCGGCCGAGGCCCCCGCGGCCGCCCCGGCTCCGGCCGTGGAGCCGACGGCCGAGCCGGCCGCCGAGAAGCCCGTCCGGGCCCGCCGTACCCGTAAGCGCGCCGAGGCCCCGGCCGGGGCGCCGGAGGCCACCCCGATCGTGGTGACCGCGCCGGAGGCCGTCGAGTCCCCGGTGGCCGAGGTCCCCGTGAAGGCCGCGAAGGCCTCGAAGACCACCAGGGCCGCCAAGGCCGCGAAGGCGGAGACCGCCGAGCCGACGGCCGAGCCGGCCGCCGAGAAGCCCGTCCGGGCCCGTCGTACCCGCAAGCGCGCCGAGGCGCCCGCCGGTGCCCCCGTGGCCGAGGCCGCGGCCCCCGTCGTCGAGGCGCCGGCCGTCGAGACCCCCGCCGTGGAGGCCCCCGCCGCCGAGCCGGTGGCCGAGGAGGCCCCGGCCGCTCCGGCCCGCCGCCCCCGCCGCCGTCGCGTGGTCGAGGCCGCGCCGGTCGTCGAGGCCCCGGTGGCGGAGCCCGCCGCCGAGGAGCCGCAGGCCGAGGAGCCCGCCGTCGCGGAGGAGCCCGAGGAGGAGGCCGTCGAGGCCCCCGCCGCCGCGCCGGCCGCCCGGCCCGCCGCTGCCGCCCCGGCCGCCGAGGTCGAGCCGCCCCACCGGGTGCGCCGCCGTGCGGTCCGCCCGGCCACCGCCGTCTTCCAGGCGCCGGTGTTCCAGGAGCCCGCCGCCTTCGTCGCGCCGTCCGCTCAGGCGGCACCGGCCGCGCCGTCCGCTCCGGTGGCGCAGGCCGCTCCGCAGCAGCCCGCCGCCGCCCCGGCGAAGGCCGAGGCTCCGGCCGCGGCCCCGGTGCAGGCCGGGCGCGAGGAGGAGGACGACGAGTTCGAGTACAGCGGTGTCGGCCGTCGCCGCCGGGTCCGCACCCGGGTCGAGCCGACCCGTCGCAAGTCGGGTGCCCAGGCTCCGGTGAAGGCCGCCGCGAAGGCCGCCAAGGCCGCGGCGAAGGCGCCGGTCGCGGCGCCCGTCGTCGAGGTCCCGGTCGTCGAGGCGCCCGCCGTCGAGGCCCCCGCCGCCGGTCCGGAGACCGAGGACGAGTGGGAGGACGGCCGTCCGTCGCGCCGTCGCCGCCGGGGCGGTCGCCGCCGTCGCCGCGGTGAGGCCGAGGAGTTCGAGGCCGCCGAGGCCGTCGAGACCGAGCAGTCCGTCGAGGAGTCGGCCGAGGCCGTCGCCGAGGAGGAGGGCGAGGAGGACGACGACCTGGCCGCCGGCCTGTCCTCGTCGCGCCGTCGCCGTCGCCGTCGCCGCCGCAGCGGTGAGGCCGGCGCCGTCGAGACCGCCGAGACCACCGAGGACGGCGTCCGTACGGTGGTGAAGGTGCGCGAGCCGCGCCGCCGCTCCACCGAGCCGTCGTTCGACCCGGACGAGGTGCAGTCCATCAAGGGCTCGACCCGTCTGGAGGCCAAGAAGCAGCGCCGCCGCGAGGGCCGCGAGCTGGGCCGCCGCCGGGTGCCGATCATCACCGAGGCCGAGTTCCTGGCCCGCCGCGAGTCGGTCGAGCGCGTCATGGTGGTGCGCCAGAGCGGCCAGCGGACCCAGATCGGCGTCCTCGAGGACGGCGTGCTGGTCGAGCACTACGTCAACAAGGAGCAGGCCACCTCGTACGTCGGCAACGTCTACCTGGGCAAGGTCCAGAACGTGCTGCCGTCGATGGAGGCCGCCTTCGTCGACATCGGCAAGGGCCGCAACGCGGTGCTGTACGCCGGCGAGGTCAACTTCGGCGCGCTGGGCCACGGCGGCCCGCGCCGGATCGAGTCGGTGCTGAAGTCCGGCCAGTCCGTGCTGGTGCAGGTCTCCAAGGACCCGATCGGCCACAAGGGCGCCCGCCTGACCAGCCAGATCTCGCTGCCCGGCCGCTACCTGGTGTACGTGCCCGAGGGCTCGATGACCGGCATCTCGCGCAAGCTCCCGGAGAACGAGCGCGCCCGGCTGAAGCAGATCCTCAAGAAGATCGTCCCGGACGACGCGGGCGTCATCGTGCGCACCGCCGCCGAGGGCGCCTCCGAGGAGGAGCTGACCCGCGACGTCCAGCGCCTCCAGCAGCAGTGGGAGGACATCCAGAAGAAGGCCGCGACCGGCAACGCCCCGGCGCTGCTGTACGGCGAGCCGGACATGACCGTCCGGGTCGTCCGCGACATCTTCAACGAGGACTTCACCAAGGTCATCGTCTCCGGCGACGAGGCGTGGAAGACCATCCACGAGTACGTCTCCAACGTGGCCCCGGACCTCGCCGAGCGGCTCCAGCGGTGGACCTCCGAGGTGGACGTGTTCGCCACCTACCGGATCGACGAGCAGCTGATGAAGGCGCTGGACCGCAAGGTCTGGCTGCCCAGCGGCGGTTCGCTGGTGATCGACCGCACCGAGGCGATGGTCGTCATCGACGTCAACACCGGGAAGTTCGTCGGCCAAGGCGGCAACCTGGAGGAGACGGTCACCCGGAACAACATCGAGGCGGCCGAGGAGATCGTGCGCCAGCTGCGGCTGCGCGACCTCGGCGGCATCATCGTGATCGACTTCATCGACATGGTGCTGGAGTCCAACCGCGACCTGGTGCTGCGCCGCCTGCTGGAGTGCCTGGGCCGGGACCGGACCAAGCACCAGGTGGCCGAGGTCACCTCGCTGGGCCTGGTCCAGATGACCCGCAAGCGGGTCGGCCAGGGCCTGCTGGAGTCCTTCTCCGAGCCGTGCGTGCACTGCAACGGCCGCGGCGTGATCGTCCACATGGAGCAGCCGAGCGCCCACGTCCACACCCCCGTGGTGGCGGGCGAGGCCGGTGCGGGCAGCGGCAAGCGCCGTCGCCGGGGCAAGGGCGGCGCGGGCCACGAGGAGCCGCAGGCCGTCGAGGCCGCGGTGGCCGTGGCGGCCGAGCCGGTCGCGGTGGAGGCCTTCGCCGAGCCGGCCGAGCCGGTGCGCGAGGAGATCGAGGGCCAGCTGGCCCTGGAGGTCCCGGGCGTCGAGGCCCCGGCCGAGGCGGCTCCCGCCATCCCGGCCCCGGTCGTTGAGGCTCCCGTGGCGGAGGCCCCGGCCGCCGCTCCGGCGGGCCGTCCGCGCCGCCGCGCGGTGCGCAAGGCGACCGCTCCGGCGGGCTCCCCGGGCACCGCCGAGATCGTGGTGCTCCAGGCCAAGGCCGAGGCGGCGCTGGAGGCGGCCCTGGAGGCCGCCGCCCCGGCGGTCGCGGAAGCCGCGGCCGAGGCCGTCACCGAGGCGCCGGGTGAGCCGGTCGTGGCCGCGGAGGCCGCGGTCGTCGCCGAGGCTCCGGAGGCCGTCGAGGCACCGGAGACCGCCGAGGCCGTCGAGGCCGCCGCCGAGGAGGCGCCGGCGCCGAAGAAGCGGGCCGCCCGCAAGACCGCCGCGAAGAAGACCGCCGCCAAGAAGACCACCACGGCGGCCAAGAAGACCACCGCCCGCAAGACCGCCACCAAGCGGACGAGCGCGGCGGCCAAGAAGGCCGCGGCCGCCGAGGGTGATACGGCGTCCGAGTAGTGCCCACGCCCCGGGGCGGGAGTGATCCCGCCCCGGGCCGTACGGGCCGGTTTGCCCCCCGGGCGGCCGGTCCGTATTCTTGACCATCGGCGTGTCTACGCCATTGCTCCCGAGCACATCACCTTCCCGAGGTCACCGCGTTCGCGCGGAGGGCCGGGGAGAGGCTCCTGTGTCCGTACCCAGGTGGCTGGCGTCGGGGGTTCCGACCGAGCAAGGAAAGCAGGTACCGCATGTACGCGATCGTTCGCGCAGGCGGCCGCCAGCACAAGGTCGCCGTCGGCGACGTGCTGGAGATCGACCGTATCGAGGCCAAGCCGGGTGACTCGGTCGAGCTCTCGACCATCCTCGTCGTCGACGGTGACGCTGTCACCTCCGACCCGTGGGTCCTGGCCGGCGTGAAGGCTCACGCCGAGGTGGTCGACCAGACCAAGGGTGACAAGATCGTCATCCTGCGTTACAAGAACAAGACCGGCTACCGCCGCCGTCAGGGTCACCGTCAGCAGCACACCGCGGTGCGCATCACCAGCATCGACTCGGTCAGCAAGTAAGGGGATAGCGAAAAATGGCACACAAGAAGGGCGCAAGCTCTACTCGTAACGGCCGTGACTCGAACGCCCAGCGCCTCGGCGTGAAGCGCTTCGGTGGCCAGGTCGTCTCCGCCGGCGAGATCCTCGTCCGCCAGCGCGGCACCCACTTCCACCCGGGTGCCGGTGTCGGCCGCGGTGGCGACGACACCCTGTTCGCGCTGACCGCCGGTGCGGTGCAGTTCGGCACCCGTCGTGGCCGCAAGGTCGTCAACATCGTGGCCGTCGAGGCCTGAGTCCCCGCGGACTCCCGAGTCTGAGAAGACCCACCGGGTCGGGACAAGACTCACAGTGAAGGGTGGGCCGGAATTCTCCGGTCCACCCTTCACGCTTTACGCAGGTAGCAAGCAGACTCTCGCGCACTGGAGGCACACCCATGACCACCTTCGTGGACCGCGTCGAACTTCACGTCGCCGCGGGTAACGGGGGCCACGGCTGCGCCTCCGTGCACCGCGAGAAGTTCAAGCCGCTCGGCGGCCCGGACGGCGGCAACGGCGGGGAGGGCGGCAGCGTCATCCTCACCGTGGACTCGCAGGTCACCACCCTGCTGGAGTACCACCACTCGCCCAAGCGCAAGGCCACCAACGGCAAGCCCGGCGCGGGCGGCCACCGCACCGGCGCGGACGGCGAGGACCTCGTCCTGCTGGTGCCGGACGGCACCGTGGTGCTGGACCGCAAGGGCAACGTGCTGGCCGACCTGGTCGGGCACGGCACCAGCTTCGTCGCGGCCCAGGGCGGCCGCGGCGGCCTCGGCAACGCCGCGCTGGCCTCGGCCCGCCGCAAGGCGCCCGGCTTCGCGCTGCTCGGCGAGCCCGGCGAGGCCCGTGACATCGTCATGGAGCTCAAGTCCGTCGCCGACGTGGCCCTGGTCGGCTACCCGAGCGCCGGCAAGTCCTCGCTGATCTCGGTGCTCTCGGCCGCCAAGCCGAAGATCGCGGACTACCCGTTCACCACCCTGATCCCCAACCTGGGCGTGGTCACCGCGGGCGACACCGTCTACACCATCGCCGACGTGCCCGGCCTGATCCCGGGCGCCAGCCAGGGCCGCGGCCTGGGCCTGGAGTTCCTGCGCCACGTCGAGCGCTGTTCGGTGCTGGTGCACGTGCTGGACTGCGCCACCCTGGAGCCCGGCCGCGACCCGCTGACCGACCTGGAGACCATCGAGGCCGAGCTCGCCGAGTACGGCGGTCTGGAAGACCGTCCGCGCCTGGTCGCGCTCAACAAGGTGGACGTCCCGGACGGCCAGGACATCGCCGACCTGACCCGCGCCTCCCTGGAGGAGCGCGGCTACCGGGTGTTCGAGGTCTCCGCCGCCTCCCGCAAGGGCCTGCGCGAGCTGAGCTTCGCCGTGGCCGGGATCGTCGCCGAGGCGCGCGCCGCCAAGCCGGCCGAGGAGTCGACCCGGATCGTGCTGCGGCCCAAGGCCGTCGACGACGCCGGCTTTACCATCACCGAGGAGGACGGCGCGTACCGCATCCGCGGCATCAAGCCGGAGCGCTGGGTCCGCCAGACCGACTTCAGCAACGACGAGGCCGTCGGCTACCTCGCCGACCGGCTGGCCCGCCTCGGGATCGAGCAGGAGCTGTGGAAGATCGGGGCGCACGAGGGCGACACCGTCATCATCGGCCCCGAGGAGAACGCCGTCGTCTTCGACTGGGAGCCGACCATGGCCGCCGGTGCCGAGATGCTCGGCCGCCGTGGTGAGGACCACCGCTTCGAGACCCCGCGCCCGGCGGTCGACCGCCGTCGCGAGAAGCAGAAGGGCCGGGACGCGGCCGAGTCCGAGTTCCTCGCCTTCGAGGCGCTCTCCAGCGGCCGCCAGGCCGCCATCGAGGGCGACGACGACGAGGACTGAGGACTGAGGACCGCTGACCGGTCCGGTCCGGACGGCCCCCGCCACCTGTCGAGGTGGCGGGGGCCGTCCGCGTGTCCGGCGGTGACGGGGCGTCACTTGGTCCAGGAGGCCTGGAGCTTCAGCGGGTCGGCCAGGTCGGTGTAGCCGACGGCGGCCGGGGTGTTGCCGGGGGTGGAGATGATGGTGCAGCCCTTGACCTCGGCGCCCTTGGCCACGCCCTGGAACTTCGCGCCGGTGCACTTGGGCAGCGGGGTCGCGGCGGTCAGGACGTTGACGCCCTTCTTGCCCGTGGTGTCGAAGAGCACGAGCTTCGAGTCCGGGGCGGTGAAGGAGAGGCTGGCGTCCCCGAGGTTCTTGATGGTGTAGCTGACGTACATCGGGGTGCGGCCTTCCAGGCCGACGATGCTGATCTTGGCGGCGGTGAAGTCCTGCGCCGAACCGGCCTCGACGCCGGTGATGGTGACCTCCAGCTTGGTGGCGACCTTGGAGGTCTTGTCGGCGAAGTCCACGGTGGCGCTCTGGCCGACCTTCACGCTGGTGGCGGCCGCCGGGACGGCTCCGGCGCCCGCCCCGCCGCCCGCCGCACCGGCCGTGCCGGCCCCGCCCGCCGCGCCGGAGGGGGCCGCGCCCGAGGGGGCCGCGGCCGAACCGCCGGCCGCGCCCCCGGCGGTGGCACCCGGGGTCGCGCCGGTCTGGGGCGCGCCGGTCTGGGCCGGGGCCGCGCCGGTGGCGCCGCCGGTACCGGCCGGGGTGTCCGGGTTGTCCGGCCCGCAGGCCGCGAGCGAGAGGGCGGTGGCCGCCGCGAGCGCGGCGACGGTCAGCTTGGTGGTGTACGAACGCATGGTGCGCATTTCTCCTGGGCGCACGGCCGCGACCGTTGCCGGCCTTTGCCCAGTGCGGCGCCGCCCGTCGTGACAGGAAGGGTCGATGACGACATGGGTACAGCGGGCAAGAAGCCGTCCCCCGATCTGGCTTGCGGTCAGGGACCATACCAGCCATCCGGCTTGGCGGGCGGCCCGCGGCGGCCCGTACCGGATCCGGTCCATCCGGTGAAACACCCCGCCGGTGACCTGCGGGGATCGCGTAGATTTCGGGGGTGACGGCCGGGCCCGGGCCCCGCCGTACCCGCACCACACCGGAAGGGCGTACAGCGAGATGAGCGAGGACCCTCTGCGGGAGGAGGTGCTGACCGCGCGACGGATCGTCGTCAAGGTCGGCTCCTCGTCCCTGACCACGGCGACCGGCGGCCTGGACGCCGACCGCGTCGACGCCCTGGTGGACGCGCTCGCCAAGCTGCGCGGCCGCCCCGAGGCCCCGGAGGTGGTGCTGGTCTCCTCCGGTGCGATCGCCGCCGGGCTCGCCCCGCTCGGCCTGGACCGCCGGCCCAAGGACCTGGCCCGCCAGCAGGCCGCCGCCAGCGTCGGCCAGGGCTTGCTGGTCGCCCGCTACACCGCCTCCTTCGCCCGGTACGGCATCCGGGTCGGCCAGGTGCTGCTCACCGCCGAGGACGCCAGCCGGCGTGCCCACTACCGCAACGCGTACCGCACCCTGGACCAGCTGTTGGCGATGGGCGCGATGCCGATCGTCAACGAGAACGACACCGTCGCCACCGCCGAAATCAAGTTCGGCGACAACGACCGGCTGGCCGCCCTGGTCGCCCACCTGGTCCGCGCCGACCTGCTCGTACTGCTCTCCGACGTGGACGGCCTGTACGACGGCGACCCGTCCCGCCCCGGCACCAGCCGGATCGCCGAGGTGCGCGGCCCGCAGGACCTCGACGGCATCGAGATCGGCAGCGCCGGCAAGGCCGGCGTCGGTACCGGCGGCATGGTCACCAAGGTCGAGGCGGCCCGGATCGCCACCGGCGCCGGCATCCCGGTCGTGCTCACCGCCGCCAGCCAGGCCGCCGACGCGCTGGCCGGCCGGCCCACCGGCACGCTCTTCCTGCGCACCGGCAGCCGCACCTCCGACCGGATGCTCTGGCTGGCCCACGCGAGCAGCCCGCGCGGGGCGCTGCACCTGGACGAGGGCGCCGTCCGGGCGGTCGTCTCCGGCGGCGCCTCGCTGCTGCCCGCCGGGGTCACCAAGGTCGACGGGGAGTTCGCCGCGGGTGATCCGGTGGACCTTCTTGCCGAAAACGGCCACATCGTGGCTCGCGGACTGGTCAACTTTGATGCGAGGGAGTTGCCCCGCCTGCTCGGCCGGTCCACCCGCGACCTGGCCCAGGAGTTCGGCGCCGCGTACGAGCGCGAGGTCGTCCACCGCGACGACCTGGTCGTTCTGCGCGGCTGACCGGCCCGGTCGACCGTGCCGGGGCCTGCCCCGGCACCGGCCGCCCGGCCGATCGGCGCCGCGCGGACGGCGGGCCGCTCCGTACCGGGAGCGGCCCGGCCGCGGGCGAGGAGGGGCGCAGCCGTACCGGTCGGCCGAGGGCCGACGGGGCCGGTGGGGACGACACGACATCGCCGAACAGGAGGCCGCCGGTGGAACGCAGGCGCGAGGCAGCGCTGACCGCAGGGACCGCGGGCCGGCGGCTGACCAGCATCGACGGCGGACGCGGGGACGGCCCCGCCGAGCCGGCCGGTCCGCCGACGCAGCGGCCCGGCGGGATGCGCGGGATGCGGCCCGAACTCGACCGGGCGGCCCAGCCGCCCACCGTGCCCGAGCAGGCGCGGCTGTGGCACGTGGTGCTGAGCGTGGCCGGGCAGGTCACCCCGCTGTCCGCGCTGCGCGCCTCGCTGGAGCAGCTGGCGCACGACCACTCGTTCTTCCTGACCGCCCGCTACGCGGCCGACCACGCCGAGATCCGCTACTGGGAGCAGGCCCGGGACCTGCACGACGCGGCGGCCATCGCGCTGCGGCTGTGGGGCGAGCACAAGGTCACCTCGAACCTGCCGCCCTGGGAGATCGTCGGGCTGGAGGTGGTCGACCGGACGACGTACCACAAGCGGGTGGCGGAGGGCTTCGGCGAGCCGCCGCCGCACCTGGGCGGCGTGCACCCGTACTGAGCGCCCGGACCGAACGCCGGACCGAACGCCGTACCGAGCTGTCTCACCGGGCGAAATGCCGCCCGGGCGGGGCGGGCGCAGTCGCTACCCTTGGCGGCATGACCAGCGACCTCGCCACCGCCGACAGCCCCGTCCTCGCCGTAGCGCGCCGAGCCCGGGAGGCCGCCGCCGCGCTCGCCCCGCTGCCGCGCGGCGCGAAGGACGCCGCGCTGCTGGCGGTCGCGGACGCGCTGGTGGCCCGCAGCGCGGAGATCGTCGCGGCCAACGCCGAGGACGTGGAGCGGGCCCGGGCGGCCGGCACGGCCGAGTCGGTGATCGACCGGCTGACCCTGACCGACGAGCGGATCGCCGCGATCGCCTCGGACGTGCGCGACGTGGCCGGCCTGCCCGACCCGGTCGGCGAGGTGGTGCGCGGCTACACCCTGCCCAACGGCCTGGACGTGCGGCAGGTCCGGGTGCCGCTCGGCGTGGTCGGCATCATCTACGAGGCCCGCCCGAACGTCACCGCGGACGCCGCCGCGCTCTGCCTCAAGTCCGGCAACGCGGTGCTGCTGCGCGGCTCCGCCTCGGCCTACCGCTCCAACAGCGCGCTGGTCGCCGTGGTGCGCGACGCCGTCGCCGCGGCCGGGCTGCCCGCCGACGCGGTCCAGCTGGTGCCGGGGGAGAGCCGGGAGTCGGTGCGGGAGCTGATGCGCGCCCGCGGCTACGTGGACGTGCTGATCCCGCGCGGCGGCGCCTCGCTGATCCGCACCGTGGTCGAGGGCTCCACCGTCCCGGTGATCGAGACCGGCACCGGCAACTGCCACGTCTACGTGGACGCCGAGACCGACCTGGCGATGGCCGTCGGCATCCTGCTGAACTCCAAGGCGCAGCGGGTCAGCGTCTGCAACTCCGCCGAGACGCTGCTGGTCCACCAGGACGTCGCGGACGCCTTCCTGCCGCTCGCGCTGGCGGCGCTCGCCGGGGCCGGGGTCACCGTGCACGGCGACGAGGCGGTGCTGAAGGCCGCCGAGGGGGGACCGGCCACCGTGGTGCCGGCCACCGACGAGGACTGGGGCGCCGAGTACCTCTCGCTGGACCTGGCCGCCGCCGTGGTGCCCTCACTGGACGCCGCCGTCGAGCACATCCGCCGCTGGTCCTCCGGCCACACCGAGGCGATCGTCACCACCTCGCAGGCCGCCGCCCGCCGCTTCACCCGGTTGGTGGACTCCACCACGGTGGCCGTCAACGCCTCCACCCGCTTCACCGACGGCGGCGAGTTCGGCTTCGGCGCGGAGATCGGCATCTCCACCCAGAAGCTGCACGCCCGCGGCCCGATGGGCCTGCCCGAGCTGACCAGCACCAAGTACATCGTCACTGGTGACGGGCACGTGCGGGGCGAGGCCGCGCAGACCGTGGGCGGCGGGGCCGAGTAGGCGCGCAGGCCGCAGGCCGCGGGCGGGGGCGCGGACGGCCGCCGGGCGGCGCGCGCGGGGCGTCCGTCACACGTGCGACGGACCAACTGCCGGGAGCCACAGACAAATCGTCCGGCCGGTAATACGCTGAATCCGTGGCTGAGGATGTGGGGGGCTTCCCGTACCCCGACGGCTCCGACCACGGTGGTGCGGACGACGAGTTCGCCACCGTGGTCTTCGACGAGGCCTTCGTCCGGTCCGCCGCCGTGCACGAGCCGACCGCCAAGGAGCGGCAACTCGCCGCCGCCGAGGCCCGGTTCGAGCCGGACGCCGCGGGGCCGGGCTGGGGCCGTGACGTTCCGGCCGGGGACGGGCTGCCGCTGGAGCTGCGCCCGTACCCGAGCGGACTCGACGCGGACCACCTCTACCCCGACCCCTGGTCGGGGCCGGGCCGGGCGGCCGACCGCCGGGTCCGGCGGTGGCGGCGCGGTGACGACCCGGTGCGCGTCCCCGGGCGGTACGTGGCCCAGCAGCGGTGGCACCGGCCGGTGGCCTGGGTGCTCGCCGTGATCATGGGGGTGAGCCTGGTGGCGGTCGCCGTCGCGGCGATCTACCAGGGGGTGGGCGGCCCCTCGGTCACGCCCCGGCGCCCCCAGTCCGGCAGCAGCAGCACCGGGGTGGCCCCCGGGCAGGCCCCGGCGGAGCCCCCGCTGGTGGTCACGGCGCCCGCGGGCTAGTCCGAGCGCCCGGGGGCGCACGCCCCGGGGCAGTGGTCACGGAGCGTTCCCGGGAATGTGCGCCCGGACCCTCGTGGCGGCGCTGGTGTCCGCCTACCCTGGTGGTGTGGGTGACCCGCGAGAGCCTCCTGAGGGGACGCCCGAGGGCGGTTCCGGCAACGAGGACGAATTCCGGTCCGTCGTGTTCGACGAATCGTTCGTGCGGGCTGCCCGCATCCAGGAACTCTCCGCCCGGGAGCGGCTGGCGGGCTCCTTCGGCAAGGCCACCCGGTCGCGGGTGCGGTTCGGCCCGCTGGGCACCGTCCCGCGCCAGGCGCTCATCCTGCTGCTGCTCATCCTGCTCGCCTTCGGGGCCGCGGTGTACTTCGGGGTGAGCTCGCCGAAGGGCACCGCGGTGCGGCCCGAGGGCAGCCAACTGACCGTCAGCCTGGTCGCGTTGAGCCCGGCGTCGGCCGTCCACCCGGTCGCCGACCCGGCGGACCCGTTCGCCGCGCTGCCGCTCGGGTACGGGGACGGCACGATCGGGCTGAACACCCCGACCGGCGCCGCCACCGGGAACTTCGGCCGGGTCGAGGTGGCCAAGGCGCTCGACACCGTCCAGCGCTACCTGGTCGCCTCCTCGCTCTCCCCGGCGACGCTGGTCCAGGGCGCCACCGCCGACGTACGGGTCTTCGTCACGCCCGGTGAGCAGGCGGAGTTCGACGCGAGCGTGGCGCAGCCGGTGGACGACCGCCACCACGCGGTGACCGGCTGGATGGTCCGCTTCGACCCGGCACAGGTCGCGCTGGCCTCGAACACCGTGAAGGTGGTCGGCGCGATGCGGATCGACGAGGCGGACAGCGGGACGCTGCAGATCACCACCGACCACACCTTCGTCTACGCGCTCAAGCCGGCCGGCGCCCCGGCCGGGGCGCCGGTCACCCTGGAGACCGTGCGGCGGCAGCTGACCTTCGAGTTCGACCGGGTGGACCTGGCCTCGGGGCAGCTGCGGCTGGTGGACTCGGTGGTGCAGGCCGGGCCGGAGCCCTGCGGCGCCTCGATGGCGGGATTCCTGCAGCCGGTGCTGGCCACCGCGCAGGGCACGGCGGTCACCCCGCCGGCGCCGGTCGACCCCGGCAACCACGCCCGGCCGGGCTGGCAGGTGTGCGAGGTGCTGGCGGGCGGCTGAGGCGCCCGGGCCGTGGAACGCGACGGCGGCCGGTGCCCCGGGCGGGACGCCGGCCGCCGTCGCGGCTCGCGGTCGTGGTCGGTCGCGGTGGGTCAGCTGCCGTCGCGGTCCGCGGAGCCGTCGCGGCTGCCGTTGCTGCTGCCGCCGCCTCCGGTGAAGGTGTCGCGGAGCTTGCCGCCGACCGTCGCGGCGCCGCCGGCCACGTCCCGGAGCAGGCCCATCAGCGGGTCCTTGCTCTCCTTGACCGAGGTCGTGTAGTGCTCGGCGGCGGCCTTCCACTGCTCGGTGACCGAGGTGTCCGGGTCGTCCGAGCGGCGCGGGTAGGCGCCGGCCATGATCGAGCGGTAGTCGTCGCTCTCCGCCCACTTCTTCAGCTGGGCGACCCGGACCACCGCGAAGGGGTGGGTCTGCGGCAGCAGCTGGAGCACCTTGAGCACGCCGTCGCGCAGGTCGCCGGCCTTCTCGTACTCCTCGGCCTGCTCCAGGAAGGCGTCGACGTTCATCTCGGCCAGGTTGTGGCCGCCGGCCAGCTTCATCAGGGCCCGCATGGACGCCTGGAGGTCCTGCCCGGCGAGCAGGCCGGCCCGGTCGCTGGACAGCTCCGCCTTGCGGAACCACTCCTTGAGCGCGGTGATGATCGCGGTGATCGCCAGGTTGCCGAGCGGCACCCAGGCGATCCGGGTGGCGATGTTGGTGAGGATCATCAGCATCGTCCGGTAGACGGCGTGGCCGGACATCGCGTGGCCGACCTCGTGACCGATGACGGAGCGCAGCTCCTCCTCGTCCAGCAGCTCGACCAGGCCGCTGGTGATCACGATGACCGGGGTGTCGATGCCGATGCAGTACGCGTTGACCGTCGGGTCCTGGGAGACGTACAGGTCGGGGACCTGCTCCAGGTCGAGCACGTAGGCGGCGTCGCGCACCATGTCGTGCAGCTCCGGGAACTGGCGCTCGGAGGTCTTCACCGCGGTGGCCAGGAACATCAGCCGGATCGCCCGCTCGGAGACCAGTCCGGCGAGCTTCTTCAGGATGTCGTCGAAGCCGGTCAGCCTGCGCAGTGCGACCAGGGCCGAGCGGTCCGCCGGGTGCTCCCAGGCCCGGGTGGAGATCCCGGGGAAGCGCTCGCGGCGGCGGCTCGGCGTCTTCGAGGTCGTGTCGGTCATGGTGTGAGTACCTCCTGGTCGACGGCGGCCGCGGCCCGCTGGCCCGCCCCCCGCTGGTCTTCGCCTGCAACGACTGTCTGTGCAACGTGCGCGGTTGCGTACTCGTCCCCGGGGTCAGCGTACGCGCGGTCCGCGCGGTGGGCGCCGGGGCCGTGGGCGGCTCGGCGGGCCGCCGGGGCGCGCCCGCGGGGCCGGTGGCGCGCGTCTGCGGGGCGCGTCCGCGGGGCCGGGGGGCACCGCCGGTGTGAGGCCGGTTTACCCTGAGGCCTGGACGACCGAGACCGGACCCGGCCGCGGTACCGAGCAGTACGAGGAGCCCCCGCAGATGTCCACCGACACGCTTGTCAGCCTGGCCGCGCCCATCTCCGACGAGTCCGGCCCCGGCCTGTTCCTGCGGATCATCGTGGTCGCGTCCTTCGTGGGCATCGGCCTGCTGATCTGGATCATGGCCCGCGCCTTCAAGAACAACTAGGGCCGGTCGTTCCCCGGGGCCGTCCCCGGGGGCCGTCCCAGGTCCGTTCGCCGGGGCCGTTCCGGTCCGTTCGCCGGGGCCCGGGCCCGTTCGCCGGTCGCTCCCTTGGCCCGCGCTCACGCCCGGTCAGCGGCGGTGGGCCGCCGAGCGGTTGCCGTGTAACCCCCCGTACGATGACGGGTGGGCCCTCACCCGGCCCGGAACAACCCCCAGGTCCGTTCACCGAGCCGAGAAGGTCCCGCCGACCATGAGCACTGCTGCCGCACTCCCCGTTCTGAACCTGCTCGCCGAGGGCGAGGGGGGCAACCACGACAGTCTGAACCCGGCCCTGACCGGTGGCGCCGCACTGGTCATCCTGCTGGTCCTGCTCTTCATCACCACCCGCTTCAACCGGGACCGCTGAGCCGGGGCCTGGGGCCGCTCGGGGAGCGTCCGGCCACCGGCCGGACGCTCCCTCACGCGTCTGCGGAGAACCCCCACCCGGCCGTTCCCGCACCGTAACGCGTGTCGCGTAAGGTGTGGCGGCATGGGAGAGCAGGCCGGGAATCCCGGCGGACCGGAACCGGTGAAGAAGCGCCTCGGCGTGATGGGCGGCACCTTCGACCCGATCCACCACGGCCACCTCGTCGCCGCCAGTGAGGTCGCGAGCGCGTTCCACCTGGACGAAGTGATCTTCGTGCCGACCGGGCAGCCGTGGCAGAAGAGCGACCGGCACGTCACCCCGGCCGAGGACCGCTACCTGATGACGGTCATCGCCACCGCCGAGAACCCGCAGTTCTCGGTCAGCCGGATCGACATCGACCGCGAGGGCCCGACGTACACCGTCGACACCCTGCGCGACCTGCACGCCCTGCACCCGGACGCCGACCTCTTCTTCATCACCGGCGCCGACGCGCTCGCCCAGATCCTGTCCTGGCGCGACTCCGACGAGCTCTTCTCGCTGGCCCACTTCATCGGATGCACCCGCCCGGGGCACACTCTGTCGGACGCCGGGCTTCCGGTGGGCGGGGTCTCCCTGGTGGAGGTCCCGGCGCTGGCCATCTCCTCCACGGACTGCCGCAACCGGGTCGCCAAGGGCGAACCGGTCTGGTACCTCGTCCCGGACGGCGTGGTCCGCTACATCGACAAGCGGGCGCTGTACGCGCCGCGCGGGGACTGATCCGGGAGCGGTGCATGACTGATCGCAGCGACGGCCGGCGGCCGGAGGACTGGTCCACCGGGCAGTACCAGCAGCCGTACCAGGGCTACCAGCAGCCGCAGGACCCGCAGCAGCCGCAACAGCAGCCGCAGGCGCAGTCGTACGAGCAGCAGTACGACCAGTACGGGCAGCCGGTGTACGGGCAGGGCGCGTACGGCTACCAGCAGCAGGGCTACCAGGGGTACGACGGGTACCAGCAGGGCGGGCAGTTCCCGCAGCAACAGCCGTACGAGCAGCAGCAGTACGACCAGCAGTACGACCAGCAGTACGACCAGTACGGGCAGCCGGTGTACGGGCAGGGCACGTACGTCTACCAGCAGCAGGGCTACCAGGGGTACCAGGAGCAGCCGTACCAGGCGGCCGCCCCGGTCGTGACCGAACCGCAGGCGCCGTCGCAGGCGCAGGAACCGGTGCAGGCCGAGCCGGCCGCGGCCGCGGCGGTCGCACCGGCGCGTCCGCGGGTGCCCCGGCCGGCCGCCGAGCCGGTGCCGGCCAAGGCCGAGCCGCCGTCCGAGCAGGTCGCCGGGGCGCGGGCCGGGAAGGCGGGGAAGGCCGGGAAGGGCGGGAAGGGCGGCGGCAAGGCGCCCGACGACAGCTACACCACGGGGGAGTTCACCTTCGTCGACGAGGAGGCGGAGGAGACCGAGGACGTCATCGACTGGCTGAAGTTCGCCGAGTCCCGCAGCGAGGTGCGCGCCGAGCGCCGCCGCAAGCTGCGCAACCGGCTGATCGGCCTCGGTGCGGTGGTGGCGCTGGCCGCCGCCGGCGTCGGCGGGTACCTCTTCCTCACCGGCGGCAAGCCGACCGCGGCCGCCGCCGCCGGCGGGCGCCAGGTCAACGTCGTCCACCTGCGCGACCTCCAGGGCAAGGTGTCCAGCGCGCTGCTGGTCAACGACGCCTCCGGGAAGAAGGGCACGGTGCTGCTGCTGCCCGACACCCTGCGGCTGCCCGGCCCGGGGGACCCGCCGGTCACCACGGTCGGCCAGTCCATGGACGGCATCGGCGCCTCGGCGACCCGCGACGGCCTGTCCACCGTGCTCGGCGCCCCGGTGGCCGGCACCTGGCGGCTGGACACCCCGTACCTGGAACTGCTGGTCTCCCAGCTCGGCGGCGTCCGGGTGGACACCAACGCCGAGACCCACGAGGGCGGCAAGCCGGACGGCAAGCCGCTGTCCGCGGCGGGCAAGAACACCATGCTCAGCGGGAAGGCCGCGGTCGCCTACGCCACCCTGCAGAACCCCGGCGAGAACCGGGACGCCCAGCTGGCCCGGTTCGGGCAGGTCATGGACGCGCTGGTGCGCGCCATGCCGACCGAGTTCAAGGACGCCAAGGACGACGTGCACCGGATGAACGCGGTGCTCGACCCCTCGCTGCCCGAGGACGCCCTCGCCGGCGTGCTCGTCCAGCTCTCCCAGCAGGCGAAGGACGGCCACTTCGGCACCACCGCGCTGACCGTCAAGCCGGACGGCAGCCTGGACGAGGCGACCGCGGGCAAGCAGGTCAAGGACGTGCTGGGCGGCACCGTGAAGTCCGCGGCCGCCGGCGACGCCCCGGTCCGGGTCGCGGTCCAGGACTCCAGCGGCAACGACGCGGCGGCGGCCGCCGTACAGGTCCAGATCGTCAACTCCGGTCTGACCTTCATCCCGGGTGGGGCCAAGGGCGCCCCGCAGGCCACCAGTGAGATCCGCTACACCGACGACGCCCGGCAGGGCGCGGCGAAGTCGCTGGCGACCAGCCTCGGGCTGCCGGACACGGTGGTGAAGAAGGTGACCGGCGACACCCAGAACGCGGACCTGCTGGTGGTGCTCGGCAAGGACTACCAGCCGCCGAAGACCCAGTAGGGCGGTGGCCCGGGCCCGGCGGGGGTCCGGGCCTGGTGGGGGCGGGGGCGGTGGCCCGGTATTGGCCTGGGGGCCGGCGTCTCGGGGGCCTGGAAAAACGGTTCCGGGCCCGCCCGGGCGGCGTGAGATCCTGGAAGGCGACCCCGGCCGAGCGCCGGGGCGCCCCCCAAGCCGCCGAGCCGGAAGAACACCGTGACCGTTACCGACCACAGCCAGCAGCTCATCACCGTCGCCGCGCAGGCGGCGGCCGACAAGCTCGCGCACAACATCATCGCCTTCGACGTCAGCGAGGTGCTGTCGATCACCGACGCCTTCCTGATCGCCTCCGCGAACAACGACCGCCAGGTCCGCTCGATCGCCGAGGAGATCGAGGACCAGCTGCGCGAGCAGCTGGACATCAAGCCGGTGCGCCGCGAGGGCGAGCGCGACGGCCGCTGGATCCTGCTCGACTACCTGGACATCGTCGTGCACGTCCAGCACGCCGAGGAGCGCTCCTTCTACTCGCTGGACCGGCTCTGGAAGGACTGCCCCGAGCTCCCGCTGCCCGAGGACGCCCTGGCCTCGCGCAACCGTCCGGACGCGTTCACCGACGAGGCCGGCAACGTCGTCGCCCCCGCCGACGACTTCGGCAAGCCCGAGGACCTGCACTGAGCCGGGGCCCGCGCGGCCCGCGCATCGTCTTCTGGCGGCACGGCCAGACCTCCTGGAACCTCGAATCGCGCTTCCAGGGCACCACGGACATCGAGCTGACCGGCCAGGGCGTCCAGCAGGCCCAGCGGGCGGCCCGGCTGCTCTCCGGGCTCCGTCCCGACCTGCTGATCTCCTCGGACCTCCAGCGGGCCCGGCGCACCGCCGCGGAGCTGGCCGAGGTCACCGGGCTCGACGTGCGGCACCACGAGGGCCTGCGGGAGACCTTCGCGGGCTCCTGGCAGGGCCTGACCAACGCCGAGATCCGCGAGCGCTTCCCGGAGGAGTACGAGGCCTGGGCGGCCGGTGAGCCGGTGCGGCGGGGCGGTGACGGCGAGCTGGCCACCGAGGTCGCCGACCGCTCGGTGCCGGTGGTCCTGGACGCCGTCGGCAAGCTCCCCGAGGACGGCACGCTGGTGGTGGTCAGCCACGGCGGGACGATCCGCACCATGCTCGGGCGGCTGCTCGACATGGAGCCGGACCAGTGGGAGCGCTTCGGCGGACTGTCCAACTGCTGCTGGTCGGTGCTCGGCCAGGGCACGCGCGGCTGGCGCCTGCTGGAGCACAACGCGGGCACCCTCCCGCAGCCGGTCATCGGCGACGACACCTGAGCCGAGCCGTACCGGCTCGGGCGGCACCGGGTGCCGGGGGCCCTCACGGGGCCCTCGGCGGGGGTCCGGAGGGAGCGGATTTCGCAGTTCCGGCCCTGACCAGCTAGAGTCTTCCTCGTTCGCAGGGAAGGAACGCGGCCCGGAAGGGAAGCGGGAGATCCGGTGAGTGCGGGGCTATAGCTCAGTTGGTAGAGCGCTTGCATGGCATGCAAGAGGTCTGGGGTTCAATTCCCCATAGCTCCACTCCGCATCGGCGGTCGTGGTCAGCCAGGGTCGCCCGTGTCGCGGGGCTATAGCTCAGTTGGTAGAGCGCTTGCATGGCATGCAAGAGGTCTGGGGTTCAATTCCCCATAGCTCCACAGTAGTTCGGAAGGCCGTCACCCAAGGGGTGGCGGCCTTCCGGCGTTTCGGGCCCGGCCTCGCGGTTCTCCTGGCGGGCGCGCGGTCGGCGGGTGGTGCGGTGGCGGGGCGTTGGCGGGGCGCGTGCGTCGGGAGTGCGCGCTGGGAGTGTGCGTCAGGTGCGGGCGCCGGGGGTGGGCGCCGGGGGTGGGCGCCGTACGCCCGGAGTGCGGGAGGCGGGCTCCCGGGGCGCGTGGTGCGGACCTCGGGAAACGGATTTCAGGAGCACGCCCCGGAGCGTGTAAAGTAGTCGATGTCGCCGAGGGAAACGGCCGGAAACAACCGGGAACCACGGTGACAACGCAGGTCAAGGGGCTATAGCTCAGTTGGTAGAGCGCTTGCATGGCATGCAAGAGGTCTGGGGTTCAATTCCCCATAGCTCCACAGCAGTCGAGAGCCGCCTCCCGGAAACGGGGGGCGGCTCTTCGCCGTTCTGCCCGCGCCGCCGGTCCCGGCGGCCGGAATCCCGCTACCGTCGTGCCATGGCCGATCTGGAGCGAAGGCGGAACGAGGAACTGGCCCGGATACTCCACCAGCTCGGATGGAGTCCGGAACGGCTCGCCCGCGAGGTGAGCCTCGCCCTGCCGCCGGGCCTCGCCATCAGCTCCACCGCCCCGTACAAGTGGCGCGACCGCGGCATGGTCCCGCGCAGCCCGCACGACCAGGCGGTCTGCGAGGTGCTCAGCCGCACCCTCGGCATCGCCGTCACCTACGAACAGCTCTGGGGCCGGATGGGCGGCCACCGCGGCGCCAAGATCCTCTCGCCCCGGCTGCTCACCGACCCGTGGACCGCCGACACCGCCCAGACCGCGCTGCGCGAGGCCGCCACCGACGCCGGCCCGGTGCGCCTCACCGACCTGTTCCGCGGCGCCGACCTCGACCAGGCCGCCGCCCGCCTGGACTCCCCGCCGCCCCCCGTCGGCGGCGGCGAGGGCGCGCTGCGCGTCGAACCCGGACTGGCCGGCGAACTCGGCCTGTCCTACCGCAGCAAGCAGAAGCTCGAACGGGCCTGCGGCGGCGGCCTCGTCCTCGGCCCCGTCCGGGCCGAACTCGCCATGCTGGCCAAGCTGCTGGAACTCGGCGCGTACGACGAACGGCTCGGCCGCGAGCTCTACGGCACGGCCAGCAGACTCGCCCGGCTGGCCGGCTGGGCCGCGTACGACCTCGGCCACGACGCCGCCGCCCAGCGCGCCTTCGTCGCCGCGCTGCGCGCCGCCCACGTCAGCGGCGACCCCCGGCTCGGCGTCGCGGTGCTCGGCGCGCTGGTCGTGCTCGCCACCCAGGGCACCGGCGGGCGCGGGCTGGACGCCGTCTCCGCGCTGGTGACCGCCCTGGACACCCACGGCGCCGCGCTCAGCCCCGTCGCCCGGGCCCGCCAGTACGGCCGGCTCGCCGGCGCGTACGGCCGCCGGGGCGAGGCCGAACGGGCCGAGGCAGCCGCCGCCCGGGCCTTCGCCGAACTGGACGGCCTGCCCGGCACCGAGGAGGTCCGGGCCGCCCTCTCCGGGATGGTGGGGGAGGGGCGGTTGGCGCTCGGCCAGCACCGGCTGGCCAAGGTGCTGCTCGCCGAGGCGGTGGCCGGTCTCGGACCGGGACGGGCCCGCACCAAGACGCTGCTGATGGTGCGCCTCGCCGAGGCCCACCGCCGGCTCGGCGACCAGCGGGAGGCGGCCCGCACCGCCTCGCTGGCGCGCTCGCTCGCGGCGGGGATGCAGTCCGAGCGGGTGGCGAAGGCGCTGCGGGAGTTCGACGCGGCGGGGCGGGTGGCGGCGCGGTAGGGCGGGTTGCGGCTCGACCCCGCGCGGCTCCGTGCGGCCTCGTGCGGTCCTGCGTGGCTCGCTGCGGCTCCGGGTGGCTCCGCGGGGCCTCATGCGGCTCCGTGCGGCCCTGGGCGGCTCCGTGCCGCCGTCCCGGCGGTATACCCCGCAGCCCGTCGACCCGCTTGCGGTACCCTGAGCCCATGCGAACCGTGCGCCTGCTCCTTAGCCGGCCGCGCTGACCAGGACCGGCTGAGCCTTCGGGCGGTGCCGGAGTCGGCGTGGCGTCCCCTCCTGCGAGGGGATTTTTTGTTTTCCGCCCCCCGATCCCGTCCCGGGCCGGGTCCACGGGCCGGCCGCCCGCGCGGTTCGCCAACCGACACCGATGGAGCTTGAAGGACCATGAGCGAGACGACCCCTGCGTCCGGCGCGGCCGAGACCGCGACCGAGCCGTTCCGGTACAGCGCTGCGCTGGCGGCCGAGATCGAGTCCCGCTGGCAGGACATCTGGGAGAAGGAGGGCACCTTCCACGCCCCCAACCCCACCGGTGCGCTGGCCGACCCGGCGGCCGGCGACGTCGCCGCGAAGCCGCACAGCTTCATCATGGACATGTTCCCGTACCCCTCGGGCGCGGGCCTGCACGTCGGCCACCCGCTGGGCTACATCGCCACCGACGTCTTCGCCCGCTACCAGCGGATGACCGGCCACAACGTGCTGCACACACTGGGCTACGACGCCTTCGGCCTGCCCGCCGAGCAGTACGCGGTGCAGACCGGCACCCACCCGCGGGTCTCCACCGAGGCCAACATCGCCAACATGCGCCAGCAGCTGCGCCGGCTGGGCCTGGGCCACGACCCGCGCCGCTCGATCTCCACGATCGACCCGGACTACTACCGCTGGACCCAGTGGATCTTCCTGCAGATCTTCAACTCCTGGTACGACGCGGACGCCCGCAGGGCCCGCCCGATCGCCGAGCTGGTCGCCGACTTCGAGTCCGGCGCGCGTGAGCTGCCGGACGGGCGCGCCTGGGCCGGGCTGACCGTCGCCGAGCGCGACGAGGTGCTGGGCGAGTACCGCCTGGCCTACGCCAAGGAGGTGCCGGTCAACTGGTGCCCGGGCCTGGGCACCGTCCTGGCCAACGAGGAGGTCACCGCGGACGGCCGCTCCGAGCGCGGCAACTTCCCGGTGTTCAAGTCCAACCTGCGCCAGTGGATGATGCGCATCACCGCGTACTCGGACCGGCTGATCGAGGACCTGGACCTGCTGGACTGGCCCGAGGCCATCAAGCTGCAGCAGCGCAACTGGATCGGGCGCTCCGAAGGCGCCCGGGTCGACTTCGCGGCCCCCGGCGACCAGAAGATCACCGTCTTCACCACCCGGCCCGACACCCTGTTCGGCGCCACCTACATGGTGCTGGCCCCCGAGCACGCCCTGGTCGACTCGATCGTCCCCGCCGCCTGGCCCGAGGGCGTGCCCGCCGAGTGGACCGGCGGCGCCGCGACCCCCGCCGAGGCCGTCGCCGCCTACCGCGCCACGGCCGCCGCCAAGTCGGACGTCGAGCGGCAGGTCGAGGCCAAGGTCAAGACCGGTGTCTTCACCGGCGCCCACGCCGTCAACCCGGTCAGCGGCGAGTCCGTCCCGGTGTTCATCGCCGACTACGTGCTGATGGGCTACGGCACCGGCGCCATCATGGCCGTCCCCGCCCACGACCACCGCGACTTCGCCTTCGCCCGCGCCTTCGCGCTGCCGATGCGCTGCGTCGTCGAGCCCACCGACGGGCGGGGCCAGGACCCGGCCGAGTGGGACGACGCGTTCGACACCTACGACTCCGTCATCGTCAACTCGGCCCGCACCGAGGGCGACGTGTCGCTGTCCCTGGACGGGCTGAGCGTCGTCGAGGCCAAGGCCGCCGTCACCGCCTGGCTGGCCGAGCGCGGCATCGGCGAGGGCACCGTCAACTACCGCCTGCGCGACTGGCTGTTCAGCCGCCAGCGGTACTGGGGCGAGCCCTTCCCGATCGTCTACGACGAGGACGGCGTGATGCACGCGCTGCCCGAGTCGATGCTGCCGGTCGAGGTCCCCGAGGTCGACGACTACTCGCCGCGCACCTACGACGCGTACGACGCCGCCTCCTCGCCGGAGACCCCGCTGTCGCGCAACGAGGCCTGGGTCAACGTCGAACTGGACCTGGGCGACGGCGTCAGGAAGTACCGCCGCGAGACCAACACCATGCCCAACTGGGCCGGCTCCTGCTGGTACGAGCTGCGCTACGTCGACCCGTCCAACTCCGAGGCCGTCGTCGACCCGGCCAACGAGAAGTACTGGCTGGGCCCGACGGAGACCAAGCCCGCCGGCGGCGCCGACCTGTACGTCGGCGGCGCCGAGCACGCCGTGCTGCACCTGCTGTACGCGCGCTTCTGGCACAAGGTGCTGCACGACCTGGGCCACGTCTCGTCCGTCGAGCCGTTCCACAAGCTGTTCAACCAGGGCATGATCACCGCCGACGTCTACCGCGACGAGCGCGGCTTCCCGGTGCCCGCCGCCGAGGTCGAGGAGCGCGACGGCCAGTACTTCTGGGACGGCGAGCCGGTCAAGCGCGAGGCCGGGAAGATGGGCAAGTCCCTGAAGAACGCCGTCGCGCCGGACGACATCGCCGACGAGTACGGCGCCGACACGCTGCGCCTGTACGAGATGTCGATGGGCCCGCTGGACGTCTCCCGCCCGTGGGACACCCGCGCCGTCGTCGGCTCGTACCGCTTCCTGCAGCGCCTGTGGCGCAACGTCGTCTCGGAGACCACCGGCGAACTGGTCGTCACCGAGGAGGAGCCGGACGAGGCGACGCTGCGCGCCCTGCACAAGGCCATCGACGGCATCCGCGGGGACATGGCCGGGCTGCGCTTCAACACGGCCGTCGCCAAGGCCATCGAGCTGAACAACTACCTGGTCAAGCGCGGCTCCACGCCGCGGGCGGTGGCCGAGCAGCTGGTGCTGATGGTCGCGCCGCTGGCCCCGCACGTCGCCGAGGAGCTGTGGCGCCGACTGGGCCACGGCGAGTCGCTGGCGCACACCGACTACCCGGTCGCCGACCCGGCGTACGTGGTGGACGAGACGGTGACCTGCGTGGTCCAGATCAAGGGCAAGGTCAAGGCGCGGCTGGAGGTCGCGCCGGGCATCTCGGACGCCGAGCTGGAGGCGCTGGCGCTGGCGGAGCCGGCGGTCATCGCGGCGATCGGCGGGGCCGAGGTGCGGAAGGTGATCGCGCGGGCGCCGAAGCTGGTGAACATCGTCACCGGCTGAGTGTTCTTGGTGCGGAAGTGACCGCGGGGTGATCGCGGGAGCGGTCGGGCGGGCGTCCTTCGGGGCGCCCGTCCGGCGTTTTCGGGGCGTCTCGGGGAGTCGGTGCTTTCGGGGCGTCTCGGGGGCCGGTGCTTTCGGGTTCGGTGCTGGCTGGGCGTCTTGCGGGGCGCTTGCGGGGGGCTTCCAGGGTGGTCGGGGGCCCTCGGGGAGATCCCGGATCTGACCCTGATCTCCGTCCGCCAGGGCCCTCTCGGCTGCCCCCGGGCGGGTTCCGGCGGCTACCGTGGAACCCTCGGCAATGCGGCCCGCGTTGGGCCCGGTGGGGGCCGGAACGACGGCGGAAGGTGGCGCGCGATGGACGTGTTCGGCGTGATGATCGGGCTGGTCCTGCTCTTCGGGGTCGCGGCGATGGTCCTGGCCGTGATCGGCACGGTCAAGGCCGCCAAGGCCGTCGGCGCGAAGATCGAGAAGCACGAGGCCAACGCCCGGCGCGCCGTGGAGACCGCCACCCTCAAGGCGAAGACGTACACCAGGGTCGGCCCGCCCGCGCAGATCGCCACCGTCCGGCTGGGCCTGCGGACCTCGCTCGACGGCACCCGGCAGGTACTGGAGGGCGGCCTCGCGCAGGACTCCCAGCTCGGGGAGTCGCTCGCCCTGCTCGACCGGCTCGACACGCACGCCGCCGAACTCGACGGCGAGCTGCGGATGCTGGAGCGCGAGCCGGACACCGCGCGGATCGCCGCCAAGCTGCCGGAGCTGCGCGAGCGGGCGGAGCGGATCACGCACTCGGCGGAGACCATGCGCTGGGCGGCGCAGGACCGGATGCACCGGTTCGCGGACGACGAGCTGAGCCGGCTGAGCCAGGAGTGCGAGAGCGAGGCGGGGGCGCTGCGGCACTGGGATGTCGCGGGGGGTGCTTCGGGGGCTGCCGGTTCTGCGGGGGCGGGTGGAGCTTCGGGGTCCGGTGGTTCCGCGGGGGTCGGTGGTGCTGCTGCGGGGTCTGGTGGGTCCGCGGGGGCGACCGGGGGTGCGGCGCGGTCTGGGGGTGCGGCTCGGGCCGGGCTGACCGACGGGAAGGGGCGGCCGAGCGCGGAGGAGCTGCTCGGGCTCGCCGATCCGCTGGCCAAGCTGGCGCAGCGGCTGCGCAAGCCCTCGACGGGGCCCTCGGCGGGCTGAGCCGGTCGCGCGTCAGGGGGCCTCCCGAGGGGGCCCGGACCGGGCGCTGTCCTCCCGGAGCGACGGGGGGTAACCTCCGGCTCATGCCCTCCGACCTCGCACTTGTCACCGATTCCACGGCCTATCTGCCGCAGGACGCCCTCGACCGGTACGGGATCACGGTGGTCCCGCTGAGCGTCGCGGTCGGCGACTCGGTGCTGAGCGAGGGCGTCGAGATCTCCCCTAAGGACGTCGCCGAGGCGCTGCGCGGCAAGCAGCGGGTGACCACCTCCCGGCCGAACCCGGAGACCTTCGCCGCCGCCTACCGGGCGGCTGCCGAGTCCGGGGCGAAGGGCATCGTCTCGGTGCACATCTCCGGCGAACTGTCCGGCACCGTCGAGGCCGCCCGGCTGGCCGCCGCCGAGGCGCCCGTACCGGTGCGGGTGGTGGACAGCCGACTGGTCGGGATGGCGCTCGGGTACGGGGTGCTGGCGGCGGCCGAGGCGATCGTGGCCGGGCAGGGCCTGGCCGAGGCGGCCGAGGCGGCCGGCCGGCGGGCGGCCGGGACCAGCGGGTTCTTCTACGTCGACACCCTGGAACACCTGCGCCGGGGCGGACGGATCGGGGCGGCGCGGGCGCTGCTCGGTTCGGCCCTGGCGGTCAAGCCGCTGCTGCACCTGGACGGCGGGCGGATCGAGCCGCTGGAGAAGGTGCGGACGGCGTCGCGGGCGATCGCGCGGCTGGAGGAGATCGCGGTCGAGCGGTCGGGGGAGCAGGACGTCGACATCACCGTGCACCACCTGGCGGCCGAGGAGCGGGCCGAACCGCTCGCGGAGCGGCTGCGGGCCCGGGTGCCGGGGCTGCGGGAGCTGTACGTGGGCGAGGTGGGGGCGGTGATCGGGGCGCACGTCGGGCCGGGGCTGCTGGCGGTGGTGGTCGCGCCGCGCTGAGGGGGTGACGGTCCGGTGGGTGATCCGTTGGGTGGTTCGCTGGGTGGGCGGTCCGGTGGGTGGTTCGCTGGTCGCTCGGTCAACCTCAGGCGGTCCTACCCACTCTTGTGAGTGACGCTTTTTATCCACAACCCCCGGGTTATCCACAGGGTTTCGTTAATTTCCGCACGCTCGCCGGAGGACTCCTACCGTCCTCGGCATGACGACCATGGGCCTGGGCGCGGCGAAGCGCCATGCGATCAACGAGACGGTGCGGCTGCGGATGGCCGCGCTGCTGCCGATGGATGACGAGCCGGAGGGCGGTGCGGGAGGAGGCTCTTCGAGGCCGGCCCCGCCGCCGTCGCCGGTTGCGATGCCGGTGTCGGTGCTGTCGGATGCGGCGCCGGTCTTGCCGGATGCGGGTGTTGCGTCGGATCCGGGCGACGCCGACATGGGTCCGCCGGAGGCCGGGGCGCGTTCGCAGTTCTCCGCATCCTCCTCAATCCCCTCGTTCGCCTCGGTGCTGGCACTCGATCGGCGCGCGGTGGCCGGATTGGCCATCCTGCTGCTGTTCGCGGTCGGTTACGCCGTGCAGCACTTCTGGCTGGCCCGGCCGGAGGCGGTCGCCGTACCCGCGCTCGCGGCGGTCGCGGCGCCGTCGGGGGCGGAGCCGTCCGTCCCCGACGGCTCCGCTCCTTCCAGGGCCGGGCCCGGCGCCGGTGCCGAGGCCGTGCCCGGCACCGGGCCGGCTGTCGTGGTGGACATCGGCGGCCGGGTCCACCTCCCGGGCCTGCACACCCTGCCCGGCGGCTCCCGGGTAGCCGACGCCCTGCGGGCGGCGGGCGGTCCGTTGCCGGAGACGGACACCAGGAACCTCAACCTGGCCCGCATCCTGACGGACGGTGAGCAGATCCTGGTCGGCGAGCAGGCGCCCGCTCCCGGCCCGGTGGTCGGAAGCGGGAGCGGCCCTCCGGGCGCCGTCGTGCCCCGGCCGCCCGTCAGCCTCAACCGCGCGACGCTCGAACAGCTCGACAGCCTTCCCGGTGTCGGCCCCACCCTCGCCCAGCGCATCCTCGCCTACCGCACCTCGCACGGCTCCTTCCGCTCCCTCGACCAACTCCGGCAGGTCAGCGGCATCGGCGCCCGTACGTACGCGGAGCTCCGCCCGCTGCTCACCCTCTGACGCCCTGTCCTGCCGCTGTCCCTGCCCGTCCCCCTTGTCCACTTGCCCCGCCGCATGCCCGGCCTTCGAAGGGAGGTACCACCATGTCCGTCGCCACCACGCCGGTCGGTCCGGCCGTTGCGTCCCGTTCTCCGGGCGCCGACTTCCGGCTGCTGCTGCCCGCCGTCTCGGCCTGGGCGGTCACTGCGGCACTCCTGCGTCTGGAGCCGGGGTACGCGGCCCTCATCCTCACCGCGGCGGGCGTCGCCGCGCTCGCGGCCGTCCTGCTGCTCACCCGGCCGGGGGGCCTGCGCCGGCGCGGGGCCTCGGCGACGCTGGCCGCCGTCCTGCTCACCGGTGCGGCGGCCGCGATCGCCACCCCGCTGCACACCGCCGACCTGCACCGGGGGCCGCTGCCGGAGCTCGCCCGTGCGTCCGCAGCCGCCGGTCCGCGAGCGCCGGGCGAGCCCGCCCCGGTGGTGGAGGTGGAGCTGACCGTCGCGGGGGACCCGAAGGTCCACACCTCCCGGGGCGGCACCGTCGGCGGGCAGACGCTCCTGACCGTGGACGCGGTGGCCGACCGTGTCACCCCGCTCCCGGACGGGCGGAGCACCCGCACGCGTACGCCGGTGACCGTCATGGCCCGAGGGGCGGAGGGCGAGCCCTGGCAGCGGCTGCTCCCGTCCCAGCGGCTGGCCGTGGAGGCCGAGGTACGGCCGGCGGGGGAGGGGCACGACACCGAGTCCGCCGCGCTGCTGGTGGTCCACGGGGCGCCCCGGCAGCTGGCGCCGCCGAGCCTGCCGCAGCGGATCGCCGGGCGGCTCCGTGAGGGCCTCCGCACGGCCACCGACGGACTGCCCGCGGACGCGCGCGGGCTGCTCCCGGGGCTGGTCGTCGGCGACACCTCGCGACTGCCCGACGACCTCGACGACGCCTTCCGGGCCACCGACCTGGTTCACCTGGTGGCGGTCAGCGGGGCCAACCTGGCGATCGTCCTCGGTGCGCTGCTGGGAGCGCCCGGGCAGGCCGGCACCCCGGAACGGCGCGGGCTGGCCGCGGTGCTGGGGCTGTCACTGCGCACCGGCGCGCTGCTCGGCACGGCTCTGACGCTGGCCTTCGTCACCGTCTGCCGGCCCGAGCCCAGCGTGCTTCGGGCGGCCGGGACGGGACTGATCGGCATGCTGGCCCTGGCCACCGGCCGTCCCCGCAAGGCCGTGCCCGCGCTCGCCGGGGCCGTCCTGGTGCTGGTCCTGCTGGACCCGTTCCTGGCGCGCTCGTTCGGCTTCCTGCTCTCTGTGCTCGCCACCGCCGGGCTGCTCGTCCTCGGGCCGCACTGGGCCGAAGCCCTGCGGGCCCGCCACTGGCCGCACCACCTGGCAGGCGCGTTCGCGGCGACGGCGGCCGCCCAGGCGCTGTGCGCGCCGGTGACGGTGGTGCTGTCCGGGCACATCAGCCTGGTCGGCATCCCCTGCAACCTGCTGGCCGAGCTGGCGGTGGCCCCGGCGACGCTGCTCGGCTTCGGGGTGCTCGCCCTTCAGCCGCTCCTTCCGGCCCTGGCCCGCCTGCTCGCGGAACCGGCCGGGCTGCCGGCTGGCTGGCTGGCCCTGGTCGCACGGCGCGGCGCCGAGGTGCCGGGTGGCCAACTGACCTGGCCCGGCGGGTGGTTCGGTACGGCGACGGTCGCGCTGGCCGTCTTGGCGGCCTGCTGGGCGGCGCCGCTCCTGCTGCCCCGACGGCGGGAGCCGGGCAGTCCAGTGCCGGTGCCCGCCCGGCGGCGCTGGGCACGGGCGCTGGTGACGGCAGTGCTGATGATGGTCCTGCTGGCCGTGCTGCTCCGCCCGCCACAGCTCATCCGGATCGCCACCGGCTGGCCGCCGCCGGGGTGGCGACTGGTGATGTGCGACATCGGGCAGGGGGACATGCTGGCCCTGGCGACGGGGGAGCCGGACAGCGCGGTGGTGATCGACGCCGGGCCGGACCCGAACGCCGCCGACAGATGCCTGCGCGACCTCGGCGTGACGACCGTCCCCTTACTCCTGCTGACGCATTTCCATGCCGACCACGTCGAGGGCGTGCCGGGGGTGTTGCGGGGCCGCCGGGTCGGCGCCGTCGAGGGCACCACGCTGGACGATCCGCCGGGCGAGGCGGCCCGGGTGACGGGCTGGGCCGCAGGGGCCGGCCTCCCGTTGCTGAGAGCGGGTCGTGGTGAACGGCGCTCCGTCGGAGCGGAGCTGGCCTGGGACGTGGTGTGGCCCGTCCCCGGTGCGGCT
Organism: Kitasatospora sp. NPDC058046; assembly: GCF_042885595.1. Classification (NCBI taxonomy): domain Bacteria; kingdom Bacillati; phylum Actinomycetota; class Actinomycetes; order Kitasatosporales; family Streptomycetaceae; genus Kitasatospora; species Kitasatospora sp. NPDC058046. The sequence goes on along the minus strand of NZ_JBHVRS010000001.1, from coordinate 753,238 downwards.
GCCGAGGCGCCCGGACCGAACAACGCAAGCGTCGCATTGATGGTGTCACTGACAGGAGGACTACGGATGGCACTGCTCGGAGATCTCGAACCGCAGGCCCAGTCGGCCCTGCTGGGCCGGCTGGGGAAGGTCGACGTCGTGAAGGTGGCGCACCACGGATCGGCCCACCAGGACTGGGACTTGGCCGGTGCGCTGCGGCCCCGGCTGGCCCTCGTCTCCTGCGGCGAGGGCAACCCGTACGGTCACCCGTCCCCGAAGACGGTCGACCACCTGCGCGGACTCGGCGCCACCGTTCTGCGCACCGACCGGGAGGGGGACATCGCGGTGACGGGGGACTCCCCGGCCGCCCTCGGCGCGGCCGTCCACCCCCAACCCGCCCACGCGGCCCGCCACTCCAGCGGCAACGCCAGGCCCGGCGGCGCCGGCGGAACCGGTGGGGCCGACGGGCACGGCCCCGCACCCCACGCCCACCCCGAGCGGACCCCGGGCGCCCCGCGGGCTCCGCCCACCTGACCCCCGCGCTCTCCTCCTTCCACCAATCAACGTGGGGGCATGGAAAGTAGAAGGGGGTGGTGGGAGGAGGAGCGGCGCAAAGCCAGCAGAAACGTTCCGGCGCGCTCCGGGCCCCCCCCCCCGCGCCCCCGGGCAAATACCCCACCACCGCGGGCACAAGGGCCCCCGAGAGGTGTTGGGGGGGGGGGGAAAAGGCGGGCAAATGGGTTGTGG
>NZ_JBHVRS010000001.1:606743-752502 GCF_042885595.1 Kitasatospora sp. NPDC058046 | reverse complement strand
AAACCACGGGGGGGCCTTGAAAATTCCCCGGGGGTGGGGGTAGGTGCCGCGGCCCAACCCCACAATAAAGCTCCCGCCGCCCGCGGGCCCCCCCCGGCCCCGCGCCGGAGAAATGCCGCAAGCACGGAGGCAACGTGGCCCGCAGAGAGGTTTCGCAGGAGCGTGCAAAGGCCTGGAAATGCGGTTGCGGCGTGCTCCAGGCAGGCCTGGAGCACGCCGCGAAAAAAGCCTCACCACTCGGAGGTAAAGAGCAGAACACCGCAACATCCGCACGGCGCCAAAGGGTCCGGTGCAGGTATATCGGTACGGTCGTGCGCCCGTTCGTCAGGCCAGCCCGAGGGTGAGATGGGGGTAGCCGGCGTGGATGCGGTCGCCGAGCTTGATGTCGAGGCCAGCGATGAAGGATTCGATCTTCTCGGTGGCCTCCTCAACGGTTTCGGCCTCACCCTTGTACTCGAACTCGATGAAGTCTCCGAGGTCGCCCACACTGTCAAAGGCGACGGCGATGCTGTCGATGAACCACTCTTCGCGAGTCTTGTCGACCGTGGTGAGCTCGGTGAAGTCGAGGGAGTCCAGGATGTGCTGGACGGCCGTGGCGTCGGAGACGGTGCTCTCGAACTCGTCGCAGTGGGTCTTGATCTCCTCCTCCAGCGGGTACCACCGCTTGAAGTTCAGGGAGGAGATGCCGTCCTCGATACGGATCCGGAGCCACTCGGAGATCACGTCTCCGGAGAGGAAGTCCTTGTGGAGGGCGTTGTAGTAGTGGTCGACCTGGCGAGTCGGTCGGCCGGCTTTGCCGCCCCGGGCGGTGAGCTGGTCCTTCAGCTCCTGGGGGTCGCTGAGGAGCTTGAACTTCTGTTCGACTTCGGTGTACTTCACGGGCTTTTCTCCTGAGTGTCGGTCAGTGGGGCGATGGTCTCGCGGACGAGCGCCATGACGGATTGGACTGCTTTCGACGTCCGTGACGAGGACGTGGCTCGCCTTTCACCGTTCGTGCGGAACCGCATCAACCTGCTCGGTTGGTGCTCCTTTCGGCTCCCTGTGCGGCCACTGCGTGGTCCGGACGCCGTTGGGGCGTGAAGCCGCAGGCGCCGTTGCGGGGCCCGGATGCTGTGCTCCGGATTACCGGGCGCCGCGGTCGGGGGTTGGGGTGCGCGGTCGTAGGCGCTCTCCCTGCGGTCCGAACATGATCAGGTATTCGACCGGTCCGCCGGGGCCGGCGTTCGCGACTCCGTGGGCGGTGCGGGTGTCGAACTCGGCCACGTCCCCGGCGCTCAGGACGAGGTCCTGCTCGCCGAGCGCCAGCCACAGCCGTCCGTACAGGACGCACAGCCATTCGTACCCGTCGTGGGAGACCTGCCGCGGCCGCGCCGGGGGTGCGTCGACGGCGGGGAGGACGTGCTTGTGGGCGTGCAGGCCCCCGACGTAGCGGGTCAGCGGTAGCACCGCCTTGTCGTTGCCGGAGCGAGGCGGCACCGGGGCGCGCGGTCCGGCCGCCGCGGCGGGTGCGGTGCCGGCCAGCTCGTCCAGGGAGACGCCGTACGCCTTAGCGAGTTGCAGCAGCACCTCCAGGGTCGGCTTGCGCCGGCCGGTCTCGATCCGCGACAGCGTGCTCAGCGAGATGCCGGTCGCGCGGCTGACGCCGGTGAGTGTGGTGCCGTGCCGCTCGCGCGCGGTCCGCAGCCGGGGGCCCATGGCCGCCAGCGTGTCGGCTGTGCCGTCGTCCGTCACCGTCGCCCCGCTCCCTGCGGCCGTGCCGCCTTCACCGCCCTTGTCCTGCCAGTTTGCCACGATGGCAAGGGTGTTCGCGTAGCGCGGCCGCCGCGCCGCATGATCGGCGGGTACCCGCGGCCGCCCGTGAACCGAGGAGAAGCTATGCACCAGCCCGCGCCGTCCACCGACCTGCGCCACCGCACCATCGAGGCACCCGCCGGGCGCCTGCACCTGGTCGAGCAGGGCACCGGACCACTGGTCCTGCTCGTCCACGGCTTCCCCGAGTCCTGGTACTCCTGGCGCCGCCAACTCCCGGCCCTCGCGGCGGCGGGGTACCGGGCTGTGGCGCTCGACGTGCGCGGCTACGGCCGCTCCTCCAAGCCGGCCGCGACGGACGCCTACCGGATGCTCGACCTGGTGGAGGACAACGTCGTCCTGGTGCGCGCCCTGGGCGAGGAGAGGGCGGTGGTCGTCGGGCACGACTGGGGCTCCAACATCGCGGCGGCCTCCGCCCTGCTCCACCCCGAGGTCTTCCGCGCCGTCGCACTGCTGAGCGTCCCCTACGCGCCGCCCGGCGGCCCCCGCCCCACCGACGTCTTCGCGCGGATGGGCGGCGACCAGGAGTTCTACGTCTCGTACTTCCAGGAGCCCGGCCGGGCCGAAGCGGAGATGGAGCCCGACCTCCGGGGCTGGCTCGCGGGCTTCTACGCGGCCATGTCCGCCGACACCATGCCCGCCCGGGGCGAGCCCGACCCGCACTTCGTGGCCCGCGCCGGCGGCCGGCTGCGCGACCGCTTCCCCGGCGGCAGGCTGCCCGCCTGGCTGACCGAGGACGACCTCGACGTGTACGCCGGGGAGTTCGAGCGCACCGGCATGACCGGGGCCCTCAACCGCTACCGCACCATGGACCGCGACTGGGAGGACCTCGCCCAGTACGCCGGAGCCCCGATCAGGCAGCCGTCCCTGTTCATCGGCGGCGCCCTGGACGCTTCCACGACCTGGATGGCCGACGCGATCGAGGCCTACCCGACCACCCTCCCCGGCCTGGCCTCCGCCCACATCCTGGAGGGCTGCGGGCACTGGATCCAGCAGGAGCGCCCCGCGGAGGTCAACCGTCTGCTGACCGCCTGGCTCGCCTCCCTCCAGGACTGAACCGCCGGGTGTGCCGGCCGGCCCCCCGGCGCGAGCGGGCCGGTCACCTCGGCGACGGCCTGTCAGCCGCGCACCAGTCGCGATCCGGCCTGGATGTTCCTCAACCCCTGTGCAGTACTTGGCCGTTGTGGCCTCTTCCGAGGCCGTGACCCGGTCCTGCGCGGTCGTCGGGCCGCCGCCCCCGGCGCTGTTGCGGCACGCTCCGGACCTGACCCGGAGCGTGCCGGAGTGGTGGTCCGCGGGTGTCCGCCCGTGGAAGGTCGCGGCCCGGAGGCTTCGGGCGGTCCTCCGGGCGGCCCGCCGCAAGGTGCCTGATATGTCGGGTATGTGCGGGCCCCTTCGGGGTTCAGCAACGCACGATCATGAACCCCCGGGACGGGTTCCGGTGGTGTGCGGGCGGGCGCATCCTCGTGGGGCGGGCATCGGCGTCGAGGTGGCGGCCGGGATCTCCCGCGACCGAACTCGCCGGTTCAAGGGCGGACCCGGGGCGACGACCCGGTGGTCCGTCGGGGCCTTCCGGTGGTCGGCCGTCTGATTCTCACTGCGGGGGGCATCGATGATGGACAGTGCTGGTTGTCGTGGCGGGCGTGAGCTCCCGGCGCGTGCGGTCGCGGTGGTCGGGGTCGGCTGCCGCTTTCCGCAGGCGGACGGGCCGGAGGCGTTCTGGCGGCTGCTGCGCGGCGGTGGTGACGCGGTGGTCGGGCGGCGGGGCGGCCGGGGGCCGGCGCGCGGGGGGTTCCTGGACGGGGTGGACGGGTTCGACCCCGAGTTCTTCGGCATCTCACGGCGTGAGGCCGTGGCGATGGACCCGCAGCAGCGACTGGCCCTCGAACTGGCGTGGGAGGCGCTGGAGGACGCCAGGACCCTGCCGGGCGCCGTGGAGGGCAGCCGGACGGGCGTGTTCCTGGGGGTGATCGCGGACGACTACGCGACGCTGCTGCGCGGGCTGGGCCCCGACGCGGTGACCGGGCACACCCTGACCGGGCTGCAGCGCGGGGTGACCGCCAACCGGATCTCGTACACGCTGGGCCTGCACGGTCCGAGCCTGGTGGTGGACACCGGCCAGTCGTCCTCGCTGGCCGCCGTGCACCTGGCGTGCGCGAGCCTGCGCAGCGGCGAGTCCGAGCTGGCGTTGGCCGGCGGGGTGAGCCTGGTCCTCGCGCCGGAGAGCACCCGGGCGCTGGAGCGGGCCGGAACGCTGTCGCCGGACGGGCGCTGCTTCACCTTCGACGCCCGCGCCAACGGCTACGTCCGGGGCGAGGGCGGCGGGGTGGTGGTGCTCAAGCTGCTGGAGGCCGCCGTCCGGGACGGCGACCGCATCCACGCCGTCATCCGCGGCAGCGCGCTGAACAACGACGGCGCGACGCAGACGCTGCCGACCCCGGGCCGGGCGTCGCAGGAGCGGGTGCTCCTGGAGGCCTGCGTCGACGCGGGCGTCGAGCCGGGCGAGGTCCAGTACGTCGAGCTGCACGGTTCGGGGACGCGGGCCGGCGACCCGGTCGAGGCCGCGGCGCTCGGTGCGGCGCTGGGCTCGGTGCGCGGCGAGGGCGATCCGCTGCTGGTCGGGTCGGTGAAGACGAACATCGGCCATCTGGAGGGCGCGGCGGGGATCGCCGGCTTCATCAAGACCGTCCTGTGCCTCGCCGAGCGCGAGCTCGTGCCCAGCCTGAACCACGTCGGGCCCGGCGAGCGGGTTCCGCTCGACGAGCTGCGGCTGCGGGTGAACACCGAGGCCGGGGCCTGGCCCTCGCCGCACGGTCAACTAGTCGCCGGAGTCAGCTCGTTCGGGATCGGCGGCACCAACTGCCATGTGATCCTGTCGGATTGGCCGGGTGTGGAAGCAGCATCCGAGGAGAAGGAGGAGGCCGGGGCGCTGCCCTGGGTCCTGTCCGGGCGGGACGAGCCCGCACTGCGCGAGCAGGCCGAACGGCTGCGCGCCCATGTGGCGGCGCGTCCGGCGCTCGGGGCGGCCTCGGTGGGCCGGTCGCTGGCCGTCACGCGCACCGCGTTCGAGCACCGCTGCGTGGTCGTCGCGGACGACCGGGACGGCTTCCTAGCCGAACTCGCGGACCGGGCGGCCGGGCGGCCGTCGGCGGCCGTGGTGGAGGGCCGGCACGAGGGGCCGCCCGTGCGGCCGGTCTTCGTCTTCCCCGGCCAGGGCTCGCAGTGGACGGGCATGGCGGCGGAGCTGATCGAGACCTCCCCGTTCTTCGCCGAGCGGATCGACGAGTGCGCCGAGGCCCTCCGCCCTTACGTGGACTGGTCGTTGGCCGATGTCCTGCGCGGGGTCCCCGGCGCGCCGCCGCTGGAGGGCGACGAGGTGGTCCAGCCCGCGCTGTGGGCGGTGATGGTGTCGCTGGCCGCGCTGTGGCGTTCGGCCGGGGTGGAGCCGGCCGCCGTGGTGGGGCACTCGCAGGGCGAGATCGCCGCCGCCACCGCCGTGGGCGCGCTGTCGCTCCGGGACGGTGCGCGGATCGTGGCCCTGCGCAGCCGGGTGCTGAACCGGATCGCGGGCGGTGGCGGCCTGTTGTCGGTGGACCTCCCGGCCGAGCGGGTGGAGCGGGACCTCGTGGCGCTCGAGCCCGCGGGAGTCGACCGCGCGGCGGCCGGCGGCCCCGGGCTGTCGGTCGCGGCGGTCAACGGCCCGGCGCACACGGTGGTGGCGGGGCCGGCGGCCGCGCTCGACGCGCTGGCCGCCCACTACGGGCAGCGGGTGCGCACCCGGCGGATCCCGATCGACTACGCCTCGCACAGCGCGGCCGTCGAGGAGCTTCGGGACGGCCTGCTCGCCGCGTTCGCCGGGATCGCCCCGCGCTCCACCGGCGTGCCGTTCCACTCGACCGTCACCGCCGGACCGGTCGACACCGCCGAGCTGGGCCCCGGGTACTGGTTCCGCAACCTGCGCGAGCCGGTCCGGTTCGGGCCGGTCGTCGAACGCCTGCTGGACGCGGGCCACTCGACCTTCCTGGAGATCAGCCCCCATCCGGTGCTGGCGATGGGCGTCCGGCAGGCGATCGACCTGCACGGCGGGGACGGCGCCGCGCTGAGCACGCTCCGGCGCGGCCACGGCGGCCGCCGGCGGTTCCTCACGGCGGCGGCCGAGGCCTTCGTCCGGGGCGTCCCGGTCGACTGGTCCGCGCTGCTGCCCGCCTCGGTGCCGCTCGCTGACCTGCCGACCTACCCGTTCCAGCGCCGCTCCTACTGGCCGTCCGGGATGCCGGGGGCCACCGGGAGCGAGCGGGCGGACGAGGGGACGCAGACGCCGGCGTCGACCCCGGCGCCGGTTCCGACCCTGGACGGGCGGTCGGTCCTGGAGCTGGTCCGGAGCCTGACCGCCGTCGTGCTGGGCACGGGCTCGGCCGCCGACGTCCGGCCCGGGCGGACGTTCCGCGAGATGGGCCTGGACTCGGCCATGACGCTCGAACTGCGCGACCGGCTGGCGGCCGCGACGGGGCTGAACCTGGAGAGCACCGTCCTGTACGACCACCCGAGCCCGGCCGCCCTCGCCGCCGCGATCGGCGCGCTGAAGGCGAACGACGAGGCCGACAAGGACAACGAGGCCGAGCCGGAGGCCGGCAACGACGGCAACGACGGCAAGGCCGGAAACGACGACGAGGCCGACGACCCCGTGGTCATCGTCGGCATGGCCTGCCGCTTCCCCGGCGGGGTGCGCTCGCCCGAGGACCTGTGGGACCTGGTCGCCGCCGGCACCGACGCCATCGGCGACTTCCCCGACGACCGGGGCTGGGACCTGGCGGCGCTCCACCACCCGGACCCGGACCGGGCCGGCACCTCCTACGTCCGCCGGGGCGGCTTCGTCCGGGACGTCCCGGACTTCGACGCGGAGTTCTTCGGGATCAGCCCGCGCGAGGCCCTCGCCATGGACCCGCAGCAGCGGCTCCTGCTGGAGGTCGCCTGGGAGGCGCTGGAGCGGGCCGGGATCGACCCCACCGCGCTGAAGGGCAGCCGGACCGGCGTGTTCGCCGGGGCGATGCACTCCGGCTACGGGCCGAGCATGGAGACGGCCGGGCCCGGCGTCGCGGGGCACCTGCTGACCGGCACCAGCGTGAGCGTGGTCTCCGGGCGGATCGCGTACGTCCTCGGCCTGAACGGGCCCGCGCTGACGGTGGACACCGCGTGCTCGGCGTCGCTGGTCGCGCTGCACCAGGCGGTGCGGTCGGTCCGGGCCGGGGAGTGCTCGCTCGCCCTGGCCGGCGGGGTCACCGTCATGGCGACGCCCGGCATGTTCGTGGAGCTGTCCCGCCAGCGGGTGCTGGCCGCCGACGGCCGCTGCAAGGCGTTCTCCGCCGGGGCGGACGGCACCGGCTGGGGCGAGGGCGCGGGCATGGTCGTGGTCGAGCGGCTCTCGGACGCCCGCCGCCACGGCCACCCGGTGCTGGCGGTCGTGGCCGGCAGCGCCGTCAACTCGGACGGCGCCTCCAACGGGCTGTCCGCGCCCAGCGGGGTCGCCCAGCAGCGCGTGATCGAGGACGCGCTCGCCGACGCCGGGCTCGCGCCGCGGCAGGTCGACGCCGTGGAGGCGCACGGGACCGGCACCGCCCTGGGCGACCCGATCGAGGCCAACGCCCTGCTGGCCGCGTACGGGCAGGGCCGGGAGCGGCCGCTGTGGCTCGGGTCCCTCAAGTCCAACATCGGGCACGCCCAGGCCGCGGCGGGCGTCGGCGGCGTGATCAAGATGGTCCAGGCGATCCGGCGGGGCGTGCTGCCCGCCACGCTGCACGCCGACGAGCCGTCCCCGCACGTCGACTGGACGGCCGGCTCGGTGGCCCTGCTCGACCGGGCCCGGCCCTGGCCGGAGACCGGGGAGCCCCGGCGCGGCGGCGTCTCCTCGTTCGGGATCAGCGGCACCAACGCGCACGTGATCCTGACCGAGCCGTCGGCCGGGCAGCAGGCCGGGCAGCCGACCGGGCCCGGGGCGGCGGGAGAACCGGCGGCACCGCCCGTGGTGCCGGTCGTGCTGTCGGCCCGCACCCCGGAGGCGCTGCGGGAGCGGGCCCGCGGGCTGGCCGACGGGCCGCTCGATCCGGTCGCCGCCGCGCCGGCCCTGACCGCCCGGACCTCCTGGGACGAGCGTGCCGTGGTGGTCGCGGCCGACCGGCCGGAGGCCGAGCGGGCGCTGGCGGCGCTGGCCCGCGCCGAGGAGGCCCCCGGCCTGGTCACCGGCCGGGCCGGCGAGCCCGGCCGGACCGTCCTGGTCTTCCCCGGCCAGGGCGGCCAGTGGCGCGGGATGGCGGCGCGACTCGCCGCCGACAGCCCGGTGTTCGCGGCCCGCCTGGCCGAGTGCGAGCGGGCGCTCGCGCCGTACGTCGACTGGTCGTTGGCCGACGTCCTGGCCGATGGCCGGGCCGAAACCCGGACGGACGCCCCGGCCGAGGCCCGGACGGACGCCGCGTCCGACGCCCGGACGGACGCCGCGTCCGACGCCCGGACCGGCGCGCCGACCGGCGCGTCCCCGCTCGACCGGATCGACGTCGTGCAGCCCGCGCTGTGGGCGGTGATGGTGTCGCTGGCCGAGCTGTGGCGGGAGGCCGGGGTCGTCCCGGACGCCGTGGTCGGCCACTCCCAGGGCGAGCTCGCCGCCGCCGTCGTGGCCGGGGCGCTCTCCCTGGAGGACGGCGCCCGCGCCATCGCGCTGCGCAGCCGCCTGGCCGTCGACCTGATGGGCCGGGGGGCGATGGCCGTCGTCCCGCTGCCCGCCGCGCGGGTGCGGGAGCGCCTCGGCGCGCTGAGCATCGCCGCGGTCAACGGACCGGCCGTCACCGCCGTGGCCGGCGCCCCGGACGCGATCGCCGCCCTGGTCGACGGGTACCGGGCCGAGGGCGTCAACGCCCGGGTGATCCCGGCGGCCTTCGCCTCGCACTGCCCGGCGGTCGAACCGATCCGGGCGGAGCTCCTGGCCGGGCTGGCGCCGCTGACGCCGCGCGGCGGCGGGATCGCGCTGATGTCCTCGGTCACCGCCGACTGGCAGGACGGCGCCGGGCTGGACGCGGCCTACTGGTACCGGAACCTGCGGCACACCGTGCGCTTCCAGGAGGCCGTCGAGGCGCTCGTCGCCTCCGGCCACACCACCTTCGTCGAGGTCGGCCCGCACCCGGTGCTGGGCGGCAGCATCGGCCAGATCCTGGAGGAGGCCGGTGTCGACGGGATCGTCACCGGCTCGCTGCGCCGCGACGACGGCGGCCTGCGCCGCTTCCTCACCTCCGCCGCCGAGGCCCACGTCCGCGGTCTGCCCGTCGCCTGGGAGCGCCTCACCGGTGCGGCGGCCGGCCACGTCGACCTGCCCACCTACCCCTTCCAGGGCCGCCGCTACTGGCTCACCGGAGCGGCCGGGCCGACCGGCACGGCCGACCTCGGCCAGGCGCCGGCCGAGCACCCCCTGCTCGGCGCGGCCGTCGAACTCGGCGACGGCGAGACGGTGTTCACCGGACGGCTGTCGGCCCGCAGCCACCCCTGGCTGGCCGACCACGTCCTGGCCGGGACGGTCGTCGTGCCGGGCACCGCGTTCCTGGAGCTGGCCCTGCACGCGGGAGCGAAGGCCGGGACGGCGCGGATCGAGGAACTGACCGTCGCCACCCCGATGGAACTGCCCGCGGACGGCGCCGTCGACCTGCGCGTACGGGTGTCCGGCGCGGACGGCGACGGGCTGCGGACCTGCCGAATCTCGGGCCGGGCGACCGGCGGCGGCGAGTGGATCGAGCACGCCACCGGCACCCTGAGCGCCGACCACATCCCTGCCCAGGCCCCGGCCCCGCTCCGGAACCGGGCCGCCACCGATTGGCCGCCGACCGGCGCGACGCCGGTGCCGTCGACCCGGATGTACGAGGACCTCGCCCTGCGCGGCCACCAGCCAGGGCCGGCCTTCCAGGGCCTGCGGGCCGCCTGGCGGGGTGCCGACGGCGGGCAGTACGCCGAGGCCGTCCTGCCCGAGCCGGCGGAGGCCGACGCCGGGTCCTACCGGCTGCACCCCGCCCTGCTCGACGCCTCCCTGCACGGTCTGATCGCCGCCGCCCCGGGCCACGAGGGGCGGCCCGTGCAGCCGGTGCGCTGGCGCGGAGTGTCCCTGACGGCCGCTCCGGCCGGCGGCCGGACGTCCCTGCGGGTGCAGGCCGGGCCCGCCTCGGACGGCGGCCTCCCGCTGGCCCTGCTCGATGCCTCGGGGGAGCCGGTGGGGCTGGTCGAGGCGGTGGAGCTGCGCCCGGTCGCGGCGGGACGCCCCGCCGACCCGGACGCCGCCGCGCGCGACTCGCTGTTCGCCCTCGGCTGGGAACCGCTGCGGGAGTCGGTGCCGGAGCCGGTGTCGTTGCCGGCCGGCCCGTTGCCGGTCGTCCCGTGGGACGGCCTCGACCCGGACGCACTGCTCGCGGCGGCCGACCCGGACACGCCCACCGTGGTGGACTGCCCGACCGGAGCGCACGGACCGCACGGACAGCAGGACGCCACCGACCCGGCGACGGCGGCCAGGACCGCCGTCCACCGCACCCGGGACCTGCTCGCCCGGTGGCTCGCCGAGGACCGACTCGCCGGGTCCCGCCTGGTGCTGGTCACCCGGGGCGCGGTCGCCGTGCGGCCCGGCGAGACCGTCCGGGACCTCGCCCAGGCGGCGGTCTGGGGCCTGGTGCGCACCGCCCAGGTCGAGCACCCGGGCCGGTTCACCCTGGTCGACCTGGCCCCCGGCACCACCGTGCCCGAAGGCACTCCCACGATCGAAGGCGCCCCCGAGGTCCCGGCCGCCGTACTGACCCCGGAGGAGAACCAGCTGGCCGTCCGCGACGGCGCCGTCCTGGTGCCCCGGCTGGTGTCCGCCGTGGGCGATCCCGCGCTGCGGCCCCCCGAGGACGCGGCGGCCTGGCACCTGGACATCCCCGAGCGCGGCACCCTCACCGGCCTGGAGTTGCGCCCCTGCCCCGAGGCCGCCGCCGAGCCCGGCCCCGGCCGGGTCCGGGTCGCGGTCCGCGCCGCCGGGCTGAACTTCCACGACGTCCTGGGCGCGCTCGACATGCACCCCGGTGATCCGGGCCCGCTCGGCCTGGAGGGCGCGGGCGTGGTCACCGCGACCGGCCCCGGGGCCACCGACCTGGCCGTCGGCGACCGGGTGACGGGCCTGTTCCCGGCGGCGTTCGGCACGGTGGCCCAGGCCGACCAGCGCACCCTGGTCAGGATCCCGGACGACTGGTCCTTCACCCGGGCCGCCGCCGTGCCGGTCGCCTACCTGACCGCCCTGCACGCCCTGGTCGAACTGGGCGGCGTGGGTGAGGGGGACCGGGTGCTGGTCCACGCCGGGGCGGGTGGCGTCGGCCTGGCCGCCGTCCAGCTGGCCCGGCACCTGGGCGCGGAGGTCTTCGCGACCGCGAGCCCCGCCAAGTGGCCCGCGCTGCGCGCCCTCGGCCTCGACGACGACCACCTCGCCTCCTCCCGCGAGCCCGGCTTCGGCGCCCGCTTCGGTGCCGGCCCGAGTGCCGGCCCGGGTGCGGGCCCGGGCGCCGGCCCCGACGCGGGCGACCGGGGGATGGCGCTCGTCCTGAACTCGCTGACCGGCGAGCTCGTCGACGAGTCGCTGCGGCTGCTGCGTCCCGGCGGGCTCCTGGTCGAGCTCGGCCGGACCGAACAGCGCGACCCCGCCGAGGTGGCCGCCGCGCACCCCGGCGTGCGCTACCGGGCGTTCAACCTGCTCCAGCTGCCGCCCGAGCACCTCGCCCGCCTGCTGGAGCGGACGGTCGAGCTGTTCGCCCGGGGCGCGTTCGGCTGGCCCGCCGTCACCGACCTGGACGTCCGGCGGGCGCCCGAGGCCTTCGGGCTGCTGCGCCAGGGCACCCACGTCGGCAAGGTCGTGCTCACCGTCCCGCCGGTCCTCGACCCGGACGGAACCGTCCTGATCACCGGCGGGACGGGCGCCATCGGCCGGGCCGTGGCGCGGCACCTGGTCACCGGGCACGGCGCCCGGCGGCTCCTGCTGGCCGGCCGCCGGGGAGGCGATGCGCCGGGAGCCGCCGAGCTGGCGGCCGAACTGACCGCGCTCGGCGCCGAGGTGGCGTTCGCGGCCGTGGACGTCGCCGACCGGGCCGCCGTCGCCGCGATGATCGCGGCGGTCCCCGCCCGGCACCCGCTGACCGCCGTGATCCATGCCGCCGGCGTGGTGGACGACGCGCCCGTCGCCTCGCTCACCCCCGCGCGGATCGACCGGGTGATGCGGGTCAAGGCCGACGGCGCCTGGCACCTGCACGAGCTGACCGCCGGTCACCCGCTCACCGCCTTCGTCCTGGTCTCCTCGGTGATGGGGACGCTCGGCGGCGCCGGCCAGGGCGGCTACACCGCCGCCAACGCCTTCCTCGACGGGCTCGCCCGGCACCGCCGCGCCCAGGGCCTGCCCGCCCTCGCGCTGGCCTGGGGCCTGTGGGGCGACCCGGACGGCATGCTGGGCGCCCTCGGCGACGCCGACCGCGCCCGCTTCGCCCGGGCCGGGCTGGTGGAGATCGACCCCGGGCACGGCCTGGCCCTGCTGGACGCGGCGCTGCCGTCACCGCACGCCGTCCTGGTGCCCGCCCGGCTCGACCGCGAGGTCCTGCGCGACCTCGGACCGGACCTCCCGCCGGTGCTGCGCGAGGTCGTGGCGGCCGCCGGGGCGGGGCGGGGCGGGAACGGCCCGACGCCACGGCGGCACCGCCCGCTGCGCGAGGAGCTGGGCGGCCTGACCGCCGGTGAACGCGCCGACGCCCTGGCCGACCTGGTCCGGACCCACATGGCCGCCGTCCTCGGCTCCCGGCCCGAGGCGATCCCGGACGACCGGCCGTTCGGCGAGCTCGGCTTCGACTCGCTCACCTCGGTCGAGTTCCGCAACCGCCTCGGCACGGCGACGGGGCTGAAGCTCCCGCTCACCCTGCTGTTCGAGGCGCCGACGCTGCCCGAGCTGGTCGCCGTCCTGGACGCCGGGATCGCCCCGCCCGTCCACGAGACCGGGCCGGCTCAGGGAACCGGGCCCGAGCCGGCCGCCGGGGAGTGCGACCCGGACGCGACGGCCCTCGACGAGGACGTGGCGGCCCTCGTCGAGGCCGCGACCGCCGAGGAGCTCCTCGACTTCATCGACCGCGAGCTCATCTGACCCCGGTCCGCCGCCCCACCCCCACCCCCTACGACCACGAGCCCACCAGATCCCCACGGAGGACCGATCCGTCATGGCATCAGCATCGGACGAGAAGCTGCTCGGATACCTCAAGCGCCTCACCCTCGACCTGCACGAGGCGCGCGGGCGCCTGCGCGAGCTGGAGGAGGGGGAGCGGGAGCCGATCGCGATCGTCGGCATGGCGTGCCGGTACCCGGGCGGGGTCGACTCGCCCGACGCGCTGTGGCGGCTGCTGGCCGAGGGCGGGGAGAGCGTCGGCGCGTTCCCCCGTGACCGGGGCTGGGAGGAGGGGCTGTACGACCCCGAGGGCGGCGGCCGGAGCCTGACCGGTTCCGGCGGATTCCTGTACGACGCGGCCGAGTTCGACGCCGGCTTCTTCGGGATCAGCCCGCGCGAGGCGCTGGCCATGGACCCGCAGCAGAGGCTGCTGCTGGAGACCGCCTGGCGGGCCTTCGAGGACGCCGGGATCGACCCGGAGTCGGTGCGCGACACCGAGACCGGGGTGTTCGCGGGCCTGTCGAACCTCGACTACGGGCTGGGGCGCGGCGAGGTGCCCGAGGAGGCCGAGGGCTTCCTGACCACCGGGGCGGTGGGCGGCGCGGCGTCCGGCCGGATCTCGTACACGCTCGGCCTGCGCGGTCCGGCGATCACCGTGGAGACGGCCTGTTCGTCCTCGCTGGTCGCGCTGCACCTGGCGGTCCGGTCGCTGCGCGGCGGCGAGTGCGCGATGGCGCTGGCGGGCGGGGCGACGGTCATGTCCACCCCGCAGCTGTTCACCGAGTTCACCAGGATGCAGGGCGTGGCGCCGGACGGCCGGTGCCGCCCGTTCTCGGCCGGGGCCGGCGGCAGCGGGCTCTCCGAGGGCGTGGGCGTGCTGCTGCTGGAACGGCTGTCGGACGCGCGGCGGCGCGGCCACCCGGTGCTGGCCGTGGTGCGCGGCAGCGCGGTGAACCAGGACGGCGCCAGCAACGGCTTCACCGCGCCGAGCGGGTCCGCGCAGCAGCGGGTCATCCGGCAGGCGCTGGCGGACGCGCGGCTGTCGCCCGGCGACGTCCAGGTGGTGGAGGCGAGCAGCACCGGCACGGAGCTCGGCGACCCGATCGAGGCGCGCGCCCTGCTGGCCGCCTACGGGCAGGACCGGGACCGGCCGCTGCGGCTGGGCTCGCTGAAGCCCAACATCGGGCACTCCCAGGCGGCGGCGGGCGTCGCCGGGGTGATCAAGACGGTGCTGTCGATGCGTCACGGCACGCTCCCCGCCACCCTGTACGCGGACGAGCCCACCCCGCACGTCGACTGGTCGGCGGGCGCGGTCGAGCTGGTCGCCGAGCGGGCCGCCTGGCCGGGGACGGCCGGGCCCAGGCGGGCCGGGGTGTCCTCGCAGGGCATCAGCGGCACCAACGCCCACGTGATCATCGAGGAGGCCCCGGCCGCCTTGGAGGCGGGGGAGACCGGGGACGGGGAGGCCGGTCCGGGCGGGCCGCGGCTGCTGACCCTGTCCGCCAAGTCGCCGGCCGCGCTCGCCGAACTCGCCGACCGCTACACCGAGTTGCTCGCGGACGGCGGGCCGGGCGCGGACAACGGGCGGGGTGCGACCGGTGGGTCCGGCTTGGCGGCGGTCTGCCGGGCCACCGGCCTCGGCCGGGCGCACTTCCCGCACCGGCTGACGGCCGTCGCCTCCTCGGCCGCCGAGCTGCGGGACCTCCTCCTGCGGACCCGCCGGGAGGAGGAGCCGCCGCCCGGCGTCCGGGTCGGCACCCGGGCCCCGGAGGGCGGCCGGGGCCCGGTGTTCCTCCTCACCGGCGCCACCGGCCCCCTGGCCGGGCCGGACGCCGAGGCGGTCGCCGTCCTGGCCGAGGCCGAGCCGGTCTTCCGCCGCGCCCTGGACCAGTGCGCCGAGGCGCCGGGCGGCCGGCTCTCGCCGTTCGCGGTCGGCTACGCGCTCGCCGAGCTGTGGCGCTCGTGGGGTGTGCGGCCCGCCGCCGTCCTCGGCCACGGCACCGGCGAGCTGGTGGCCGCGTGCGTGACGGGCACGATGAGCCCGGAGGACGCGCTGGTGGCGGCCCGTACGGTCCGGAACGCGGCTGCGCCGGAGACGGCCGGGCCGGACGCCGCCGGGTCGGAGCGGTTCGCCGCCGGCCTCGCCGCGCTGCTGCGGGACGGCCACCGCACCTTCGTCGAGCTCGGGCCCGCCTCGCCGCTGCTCGACGAGGTCCGGGCGGCCGGGCATGCCGTGGTCCTGCCGTCGCTGCGCCCGGGGGAGGACGCCCGGCGCACCCTCCTCGACAGCCTCGGCGCGCTCTACACCAGGGGCGCGCGGATCGACTGGGCGCGCGTGCACGGCGAGCCCGCCGGGCCGCCGGTGCGTCTGCCCGGGTACCCGTTCCAGCGCGAGCGCTACTGGCTCTGGACCGGCGCCCCGCGCCGCGCCGGGGCGCCGGCACCGGAGGGGTCGCTGGTCGCGCAGGTACGGCTGGTCGGCCCCGACGGTACGCCGGTGGCGCTCGCCGACGGCGTGCGCCTGGAGGCGGTGCCGGACGCCCTGCCGCCCACCGCGCCCGCGACGGAGCCGCCCGCGAGGCAGGGACCCGTCGAGGACGTCGTCGAGCTGGTGGCCGGCATCGTCGGCCGGGCGCGCGGCGCGGCCGTCACCGGCGACGACCGGGAGCTGCCGCTGCGGCGCCTGGCCGTCGACTCGCTGATCGCGATGGACATCCGGCAGACCCTCGCCCGGCGGCTCGGCGTGGACCTGCCGCTGCGCGACCTGCTGGACGGCCGTAGCGTCACCGCGATCGCCGACGCCGTCCGGGCCGCACGCGGCGACACCGACGGCAGCGGTAGCGGCGCTGAAGCCCGACGACCCGGGACGGCGCTGGTCGCCGACCCGGCGGCCCGCCACGAGCCGTTCCCGCTCACCGACCTCCAGCAGGCCTACCTGGTCGGCCGGACCGACGCCTTCGAACTCGGCAACGTCTCCACCTCCTTCCTGGTCGAGGTGGACCTGACCGACACCGACCCGGACCGGCTGGCCGCCTCCTTCCGGCAGCTCGTCGACCGGCACGACATGCTCCGCGCGGTCGTCTCCCGGGACGGGCACCAGCGGGTGCTCGCCGAGGTCCCCGAGTACCGGATCGCCACCGTCGACCTGCGGGCCTGCGACCCGGTCGAACGGGAGCGCCGGCTGGCCGCGATCCACCGGGAGATGCGGGACCAGGTCTTCGACACCGAGGCCTGGCCGCTGTTCGACGTCCGGGCCACCCTGCTCGACGCCCGCACCACCCGGCTGCACCTCAACTTCGACGCGCTGATCATCGACGGCCGCAGCTCCGGGCTGCTGTTCCGGGAGTGGGCGCAGGCCTACCGCCACGGGGCGCCCGCGACCCCCGCCCCGGCCGTCACCTACCGCGACTACGTGCTCGCCGCCGCCGGGGCGGACGCCGAGGGGCGCGAGCGGTCGCTCGCCTACTGGCGGGCCCGCGTCGACTCGCTGCCGCCCGCGCCCGCCCTGCCGCTGCGTCCGGGCCCGGCGCCCCGGCGGCCGGAGTTCGTCCACCGCACGGCCCGGGTCGGGGCCGGGGCGTGGCGACGCTTCAAGGAGCACGCCGCGGCGGCGGGCCTCTCGCCCTCGGCCGCGCTGTGCGCCGCGTACGCGCAGGTGCTGGGTGCCTGGAGCGCCTCGCCGCGCTTCACGCTCAACCTGCTGGCGTTCCACCGGCGGCCGCTGCACGAGGACGCCGGCCGGGTGGTCGGCAACCTCAGCGCCACCACCCTGCTGGAGGTCGACGCCGCCCCCGGCGAGGCCTTCGCCGCGGGCGCCGCGCGCCTCCAGGAGCAGCTGCTGGCCGACCTCGAACACGGCCACGTCAGCGGCGTCGAGGTGCTGCGCGAACTCAACCGCACCCGCGGTGGGACGGGCCTGGCGGGCATGCCGGTGGTCTTCACCAGCACGATCGGCTTCTCCGCCCGGAGCGACGCCGCCGACAACACCGCCGACGGCGACAACACCGACAACACCGCCGACGGCGGCCCGGAGCAGCGCGGGGCGCTCACCGCGCTGACCGCGCTCGGCACCGCCGGCGAGCTGGCCTCCAGCTCGGTGCGCACCCCGCAGGTGTGGCTCGACCACCAGGCCCTGGAGGAGGCCGGGGAGCTGGTCCTGAACTGGGACGTGGTGGAGGAGGTGTTCCCCGAGGGCGTCGTCGACGGGATGTGGGAGGCCTACCGGGACCTGGTGCGCGGCCTGTGCGAGGAGGGCGCGTGGCGCCGCCCGCCGGCCGTGCTCGCGCCGGAGGCCGACCTGGCGGTCCGCCGGGCCGTCAACGCCACGGACGGCCCCGTCCCCGCCGAGCTGCTGCACGACGCGTTCCTGCGGCAGGCCGCGGCCCGGCCGGACGCGCCCGCCGTCATCACCGCCGCCCGGACCCTCAGCTACCGCGAGGTGGACCGCCGGTCCGACCGGATCGCCCGTCGGCTGATCGAGGACGGCGCCGGCCCGGGCGCGCTGGTCGGCATCGTGCTGGACAAGGGCTGGGAGCAGGTCGTCGCGGCGCTGGCCGTCCTCAAGACCGGGGCCGCCTACGTGCCGGTCGACGCCGCCGTGCCCGGCCCCCGCCTGCGGATGATCGTGGAGGCCGCCGGGATCGGCCTGGTGCTGACCCGCTCGGCGGTCGCGGCCGGGCTCGACCTGCCGGACGGCACCCGCGCGCTGCACGTCGACACCGAGCCGGAGGACACCGGCGCGGACGGCCCGCTGCCGCCCTCCCCGGCCCGGCCCGAGGACCTCGCGTACGTCATCTTCACCTCGGGCTCCACCGGGGTGCCGAAGGGCGTGATGATCGAGCACACCGGCGCGGTCAACACGATCCGGGACGTCAACGACCGGTTCGGCGTGACCGGGGACGACCGGGTGCTGGCGCTGTCCGCGTTCAACTTCGACCTCTCGGTCTACGACGTGTTCGGCCTGCTCGCGGTCGGCGGCGCCGTGGTCCTGCCCGACGCCCCGGCGCAGCGCGAGCCGGCCGCCTGGCTGGACCTGGTGACCCGGCACCGGGTGACGGTCTGGAACAGCGTCCCCGCGCTGATGGAGATGTTCGTCGAGCACGTGCGGGCACTCGGCGGCCCGTTCCCGCTGCGGCTGGTGATGATGAGCGGCGACTGGATCCCCGTCACCCTCCCCGGCGCCGTCGCCGCGGTCCTGCCGGACGCGCGGGTCGTCGGCCTGGGCGGTGCGACCGAGGCCTCGATCTGGTCGATCCTGCACCCGATCACCGACGTGGACCCGGAGCGGACGAGCATCCCGTACGGCCGGCCGATGCGGAACCAGCGCTTCCATGTGCTGGACGAGGCGCTGCGGCCGCGCCCGGCCTGGGTCCCCGGCGACCTGTACATCGCGGGCACCGGCCTGGCCCGCGGCTACCTCGGCGACGAGGAGAAGACCCGCGCGGCCTTCCCGCGCCACCCGGTGACGGGGGAGCGGCTCTACCGCACCGGCGACCTCGGCTGCTACCTGCCGGACGGCGACATCGAGTTCCTCGGGCGCGCGGACTTCCAGGTGAAGATCCAGGGCCACCGGATCGAGCTCGGCGAGGTCGAGGCGGCGCTGCTGCGCCGCCCGGACGTCCGGGCGGCGGCCGTGGTGGCCGAGGGCGAGCGCGGCGGCCCGCGACGGCTCGTCGGCTACGCGGTGGCGGACGCCTCCGAGGAGGAGCTGCGCGCGGCGCTCGGCCGGGAACTGCCGGGGTACCTGGTGCCCGCCCGGATCGTCCTGCTGCCGGAGCTGCCGCTGACCGACAACGGCAAGGTGGACCGCCGCCGGCTTCCCTCGCCCGGGCTCGCGGCCCCGCGCCCCGGCGGGGCGGTCGCCCCGCGCGACGCGGCCGAGCGGCTGCTCGCCGGGATCTGGGCCGAGTTCTTCGGCACTCCCGCGGCGGCCGCCGACGCCGCCCCGGACCCCGCCGACGCCGCCCCGGACCCTTCCGGTTTCGACGTCACGGCGAACTTCTTCGACCTCGGCGGCGACTCCATGCTCGCGGTGCGGATGATGGCCCGGATCAGGCAGTGCACCGGCCGCTCGCTGCCGGTGGCCACGCTGCTCGCCCGGCCGACCGTCGAGGCGCTCGCCGGGGTGCTGCGCGAGCGGGCCGAGGACGAGGGCCGGGCGGCCCTGGTCACCGTCCGGGGCACCGGGGCCCGGCCGCCGCTGTTCCTGGTCCACCCGGTCGGCGGCGACGTGCTCTGCTACGCCGGGCTCGCCGCCCTGCTGGACGAGGACCAGCCGGTCCACGCCCTCCAGTACCCCGAAGCGGACGCCGAAGCGGACCCCGGGGCGGCCCCCGGGGCGCAGCCCGCCCCGCGGACCGTGGCCGAGCTGGCCGCGCACTACGCCGACGCGATCACCGCGCGGTTCCCGGACGGCCCGTACCGGCTCGGCGGCTGGTCGATGGGCGGGGTGATCGCCCTGGAGACCGCCCGGCTGCTCACCGACCGGGGCGCGGCGGTCGAGCTGGTCGCGGCCGTGGACCTGCTCGAACCGCCCGGCCGCACCGAGCCCGCCGCCGAGCCGGCGCTGCTGGCCCGGTTCGCCCGCGACCTGGCCGGGCTGGCCGGCCACGACTGGAACCCCGGGCCGGAGGAGTTCGAGCCGGTCGACGGCGGCTCCCCGGTCGAGGAGCTGCTGACCCGGGCCCGGCGGGCCGGCGTCCTGCCGGAGGAGATCGACGGCGCCACCCTGGAGCGGCTCGCGGGCCGGTTCCTGCGCCTCAGCCGGGCGCTGGCCGAGCACCGGCCCGTCCCGTACCGGGGTCGGGTCCGGCTGCTGCGGGCGATGGACGGGGCCACCACGGCCACCACCAGGCGGTGGCTGGAGCTGCTCGGCGACCGGGCGGAGAGCGTCGACGTGCCCGGCGACCACTACAGCGTCATGCGCGCCCCGTACCTCCCGACCCTGGCGGCCGAGCTCGACAAGGCGTTGAACGACCTGTGACCCGCCGCCCCGGAGAACCCCACCGCACCCGCCGAACCAGGAGGACCGGATGACCACCCTCGAACTGCCGCCCCGCACCGGTACGCCCCGCACCGGGACGGCCCGCACCGGGACGGCCCGCACCGCCGCCTCGGTCCTGGACCGGGTACGGAGCTACGCCGCCGGCCTGCCGGCCACCGCGCCGGAGACCGAACGGCTGGGCCGGATCCCCGGTGACGTCCTGGCGGGCCTGAAGGCCACCGGGCTGCTGCGGGCCGCCCTGCCGCCGCGGCTGGGCGGGGTCGAGCTGACCGTGCCGGAGACCACCCGGGCGATCGACCTGCTGGCCGAGGGCGACGCCTCGGTCGCCTGGTGCGCGTCCGTCGCGCTGAACGCCTCGCTGGCCGTGGTCTCGCTGCCCGAGGACGTCTTCGCCGAGCTGTTCCCGGACCCGGACCTGATCACCGCGACGGTGCTGCCGCCGGCCGGGCGGTCGGTCCGGCACGGCGGCGGCCACCTGCTGACCGGCCGCTGGACCCACGCCAGCGGGATCACCCACGCCGACCGGGTGCTGGCCGGGTTCCTGACCCCGGAGGGCACCCCGAGGGTCGCCGTCCTGGACGCCGCGCAGGTCCGGGTGCTGGACACCTGGCACACCACCGGGCTGCGCGGCACCGGCTCGCACGACATCGAGGTCGCCGACCTGTTCGTCCCGGAGCGGCACACCTTCGCCCTGGCGCCGTCCGGCACCCGGGCGGAGCCGCTCCACCTGCGCGCCGACAACCTCGCCCTCAAGATGGCGGGCGTGCCGCTGGGGATCGGCCGGGCCGCGCTGGCCGGCGCCCGGGAGCTGCTCTCCGCCCGGCGCACCGCGCTGCCCTACCCGGGGGTCCGGGCCGACCTCGCGCACGCCGAGTCGCTGATCGGCGCGGCGGACGCCTACGTGTACCGCACGCTGGAGCAGGCCTGGGCGGCCCAGGCGGCGGGCCTGGCGCCGGAGCGCGGCACGGCGGCGCTGGCCCGCCGGTTCGCCCACCGGGCCTGCCGGGAGGCGGTCCAACTCCTGTACGACGCCGTGGGATCGGCCGCGGTCTACACCGAGCGCACCCCGCTCGACCGCTGCCTGCGCGACATCGTCACGGCGGGCCGCCACGTCGCCTCGGCGGAGAAGGTCCTGGACGGTGTCGGCGAGCTGCGGCTCGGGGGCGCGCCCGAGTCCCCGCACCTCTGATCAGGGGCCCTCAGGCCGTCACGCCTCCTCGCGCCAGCCCTCGTAGCCGGCCGCGAGGCGGTCGAGGGCGTGCAGCAGCGCCGGGGTCCAGCCGCTCTCCGGGGCCTCGGCCACGACCAGCCACTGGGCGTCCTCGGCGTCGTCCTCGCCCGCGAGCGCGTCGCGGACGACTTCGAGCTCGCCGAGGTCGGGCTGGGCGGCGCCGAGCTCCTCGGCGGCCTCCTCGGCGGTGTCGCGGTCGGGCAGGACGAGCAGCTGCCGGGCGTACGGGTCGTCGACGGCCGGGAGGTCGGTGGTGTGGTTCTCGCTCACCCGGACATTGTCCAGGTCGGGCCGCCCGCTCCGTCGGGCGGGAGTGTCCGCGGCCCGTGGGATGCTGGTAGGCGATGGCCAGGAAGAGTGCACCCGACGACCTGCTCGCCCCGCTGACCCTCGCGGTCGGCCAGGAGGAGCTGCTGCTGGACCGCGCGGTCGCCCAGGTGGTGGCGGCGGCGAAGGCGGCGGACCCGGACACCGACGTACGGGACCTGCCGCCCGGCGGCCTGCAGCCCGGCAGCCTGGCCGAGCTGACCACGCCGTCGCTGTTCGCCGAGCGCAAGGTGATCGTGGTCCGGGCCGCGCAGGACCTCTCCGCCGACTCCGTGAAGGAGGTCAAGGCGTACATCGAGGCCCCGGCCGAAGAAGTGATCGTGGTGCTGGTGCACGCCGGCGGAGCCAAGGGCAAGGGCCTGCTGGACGCCGGGCGCAAGGCCGGCGGGCGCGAGGTGGCCTGCCCCAAGCTGGCCAAGGCGAGCGAGCGGCTGGCCTTCGTCAAGGGCGAGTTCCGCACCCTGGGCCGCTCCGCGACCCCGGAGGCCTGCCAGGCGCTGCTGGACGCGCTCGGCAGCGACCTGCGCGAGCTGGCGGCCGCCTGCAACCAGCTGACCTCCGACGTCGAGGGCACGATCGACGAGACGGTGGTGGCCCGCTACTACAGCGGCCGGGCCGAGGCGACCGGCTTCGAGGTCGCCGACCTGGCGGTCACCGGCCGGGCCGCGGAGGCGCTGGAGCGGCTGCGCTGGGCGCTGGCCGTCGGCCAGCCGCCGACCGGCATCACCTACGCGCTGGCCTCCGGCGTGCGCAGCATCGGCCGGCTGGCGAGCGCCGGGCGGAACATGCGCCCGGGCGACCTGGCCCGCGAGCTGGGCATGCCGCCGTGGAAGGTCGACCGGGTCCGCCAGCAGATGCGCGGCTGGACGGGCGACGGGGTGGCCACCGCGCTGACCGCGATCGCCCAGGCCGACGCCGCCGTCAAGGGCGGCTCGGACGACCCGGCGTACGCCCTGGAGCGCGCGGTGGTCGCCGTCGCCCGGGCCTCCCGGGCCGGCTCCCGGCCCGCCTACTGACGGCCCGGCGCCGCGGCCTGGCGCTACTTCTTCATGGCCCGCACGGTGTCCTGCCCGTCGGACTGGAGGGCGGTGCGCAGCTCCTCCTTGGTCGGCGGCTTGCCCTTGCCCTCGGTGTAGCCGGCCGAGTAGGTGACGTAGTACGTCATCCCGCCGTCGCGGATGTCCAGTTCGGCGTAGACGCTGTGGTACTGGTCCGAGCCGTCGTCCTTGTACAGGAAGTACGCCTCCTCGCCGAGCCCCGCGATGTCGGTGACCTGGTAGCCGCGGGCCCGGTAGAGCTCCTTGTTGGCCTCCAGCTCGGGCGCCGGGTTGACCGCCTTGTGCAGGTCGACGCGCATGTAGAGGGTGGCGGACTCGCTGTCGCTGGTGCCGCCGGTGCGCTTGAGCGACATCGAGCAGTTCATGCTGTCCAGCGCCGGGTGCCGGTCGGTGTGGTGGGTCGGCTTGGAGGTGTCCGAGACGGAGTAGGTCTGCAGGAGCTTCGTGGGCTTCCCGGTGGCGCAGAAGTCGTCGGAGAGGTGGTAGCCGCGCAGGTCGCGCGGCGAGGAGTCGCTGCTGACCAGGCCGGGGACGGCCGTCACGGCCGCGGCCCAGCCGATCGAGACGGTCACCGCGCCGACGAACGCCCAGACGGCGTTGCGCCGCAGGTTCCCGCTCCGCCCGGGGGCGGGGGCGGCGGGCAGGCCGGGCGCGGTGGGCAGCCCCGGCGGCGGTCCGAAGCCGCCGGCGCCCGCGGGGCCGGGAGCGCCCGGTACGGGCTGCGCGCCCCCGCGCGGCTGCTGCGGGAAGCCGTACCCTGGTCCGTTCGGTGACTGCGGGAAGCCGTATCCCGGTCCGTTCGGTGGCTGCGGCGGCGGTGGCGTCGTCATGGAAGTTCCCCCCTGGACCTGGCGCCGAGGTGCTCCCCGCACCCCGGTCGGACCCGACCGACGATAGCCGCCGGGCCGCGGAACGCGACAGGCGCCGCAGCGGCCTCGGGGAGAGGCCGGCTGCGACGCCTGTCGCACTGCTTCTGTGCACCGCACCCGCGTGGCGAACGCAGGCCGCGTGCGGTGCGAGTCTTGCGCGCCTCGGGGGGCCGGGTAGAGGGCCGGGTCGCTCCGAAGCGGTGGGGGTCGAAGACCCCGGGGCGTCAGGCCTGGACGGCGGTGTTGACGCGCTTGGTGATGGCCGACTTCTTGTTGGCGGCCTGGTTGGCGTGGATGACGCCCTTGCTCACGGCCTTGTCCAGCGCCTTGGAGGCGGCGCGGGCCAGCTCGGTGGCCTTCTCGGTCTCGCCGGCGGCAGCGGCCTCACGGGCCTTGCGCAGAGCGGTCTTCAGCGAGGACTTGACGGCCTTGTTGCGCAGGCGCGCCTTCTCGTTGGTCTTGTTGCGCTTGATCTGGGACTTGATGTTCGCCACGAAGGAGCCTCAGTCTTGTCTAAGGATTTGAACGGGTTCGCACCCGGTGGCCGTCGGACCAGCTGAGAGGGCATGCCGAGGCCGGGTGCAGCAGCCCACGCTACCAGGGGCCCGCTGCCCGCCCCAAACCCGGGCGCCCGCGAGGGCCGCCCCCGACCGCTCGCGACCGCTCGCGAGGGCGGCCCCGGACGGCCCCGGGTGCCCGACCGGCGGCCCGCCCCGCGGTCGTGGGAAGATGGCAGGGACTATTTCGATCGGACGAGCCCGTCCGGTCCCCGGGAAACCGGTCAGCGATGACCCGGACACCCCCGGCCCCGGACCAACGGAGAATCGGACCAAGGTGCCCGCGACCCCCAGCAATGTGCCAGAGCCCAGCCGTACCGACCCGGCGCTGATCCGCAACTTCTGCATCATCGCCCACATCGACCACGGCAAGTCGACGCTCGCAGACCGGATGCTGCAGATCACCGGCGTCGTCGACCCCCGGCAGATGCGTGCCCAGTACCTCGACCGCATGGACATCGAGCGTGAGCGCGGCATCACCATCAAGTCGCAGGCGGTCCGCCTTCCGTGGGCGCCGAAGACCGGTCCGAACGCCGGGACGACGCACATCCTCAACATGATCGACACCCCCGGCCACGTGGACTTCACGTACGAGGTGTCCCGCTCCCTCGCCGCGTGCGAGGGCACCATCCTGGTGGTCGACGCGGCCCAGGGCATCGAGGCGCAGACCCTCGCCAACCTGTACCTGGCGCTGGAGAACGACCTCACGATCGTCCCGGTCCTCAACAAGATCGACCTGCCGGCCGCCCAGCCGGAGAAGTACGCGGCCGAGATCGCCCACATCATCGGCTGCGACCCCTCCGACGTGCTCCAGGTCAGCGCCAAGACCGGCCTGGGCGTCGAGGACCTGCTGGACCACATCGTCAACACCGTCCCGGCCCCGGTCGGCGTCAAGGACGCCCCGGCCCGCGCGATGATCTTCGACTCGGTGTACGACTCCTACCGCGGCGTGGTCACCTACGTCCGTGTGGTGGACGGGCAGCTCACCAAGCGCGAGCGGATCTCGATGATGTCCACCGGCGCGACCCACGAGCTGCTGGAGATCGGCGTCATCTCGCCCGAGCCGAAGGTCGCCGACGGCCTCGGCGTCGGCGAGGTGGGCTACATCATCACCGGTGTGAAGGACGTCCGGCAGTCCAAGGTCGGTGACACGATCACCTCGATGCACAAGGGCGCCACCGAGGCGCTCGGCGGCTACAAGGACCCGCGCCCGATGGTGTTCTCCGGCCTCTACCCGCTGGACGGCTCGGACTACCCGCTGCTGCGCGACGCCCTCGACAAGCTGCGGCTCAACGACGCCGCGCTGGTGTACGAGCCGGAGACCTCGGTCGCGCTCGGCTTCGGCTACCGCTGCGGCTTCCTCGGCCTGCTGCACCTGGAGATCATCCGGGAGCGCCTGGAGCGCGAGTTCAACCTCGACCTGATCTCCACCGCCCCGAACGTGGTCTACCGGGTGGTCATGGAGGACGGCACCGAGCACACCGTCACCAACCCGAGCGAGTTCCCCACCGGCAAGATCGCCGAGGTGTTCGAGCCGGTGGTGCGCGGCACCATCCTCGCGCCCAACGAGTTCGTCGGCGCGATCATGGAGCTCTGCCAGTCCCGCCGCGGCAACCTCCAGGGCATGGACTACCTGTCCGAGGACCGGGTCGAGCTGCGCTACACCCTGCCGCTCGCGGAGATCGTCTTCGACTTCTTCGACCAGCTGAAGTCCAAGACCCGCGGCTACGCCTCGCTGGACTACGAGCCCATCGGCGAGCAGTCCGCCCAGCTGGTGAAGGTCGACATCCTGCTGCACGGCGACGCGGTGGACGCCTTCTCCGCGATCGTCCACAAGGACAAGGCCTACGGCTACGGCGTGATGATGGCGGGCAAGCTCCAGAAGCTCATCCCCCGCCAGCAGTTCGAGGTGCCGATCCAGGCGGCCATCGGCTCCCGGGTGATCGCCCGCGAGACGGTCCGCGCGATCCGCAAGGACGTCCTCGCCAAGTGCTACGGCGGTGACATCTCCCGTAAGCGGAAGCTGCTGGAGAAGCAGAAGGAAGGCAAGAAGCGGATGAAGATGGTCGGCCGCGTGGAGGTCCCGCAGGAGGCCTTCATCGCCGCGCTGTCCACCGACGCCGAGGCGCCGAAGGAGAAGAAGTAACGGCGGCAGGCGTTCGGAGAACGCGGGAAGGGCCCGGGCATCAGCCCGGGCCCTTCCCGCGTTCTCCGACGGTCTTCGGGGGAGTGTCAGTCCACCTCGGCCACGGCCTCGGCGAACTGCGCCTGGTAGAGCCGGGCGTAGGCGCCGTCGGCGGCGATCAGGTGGTCGTGCGAGCCCTGTTCGACGATCGAGCCGTTCTCCATCACCAGGATCACGTCGGCGTCCCGGATGGTGGAGAGCCGGTGGGCGATGACGAAGCTGGTGCGGCCGGTGCGCAGCCGGGCCATGGCCCGCTGGATCAGCACCTCGGTGCGGGTGTCGACGGAGCTGGTCGCCTCGTCCAGGACCAGGATGGACGGCTGGGCGAGGAACGCCCGGGCGATGGTGATCAGCTGCTTCTCGCCGGCGCTGACGTTGGTGCCCTCGTCGTCGATGACGGTGTCGTAGCCGTCCGGCAGGGTGCGCACGAAGCGGTCGACGTGGGCGGCCCTGGCGGCCTCGACGACCTGGTCGCGGGTGGCCGACTCGGCGCCGTAGGCGATGTTGTCGGCGATGCTGCCGCCGAACAGCCAGGTGTCCTGGAGCACCATGCCGATGCCGGAGCGCAGTTCCTCGCGGGACATCGCGGCGATGTCCACGCCGTCGAGGGTGATCCGTCCGGAGCTGACCTCGTAGAACCGCATCAGCAGGTTGACCAGGGTGGTCTTGCCGGCGCCGGTGGGGCCGACGATGGCGACGGTCTGGCCGGGCTCGACCTTGAGCGAGAGGTCGTCGATGAGCGGCTTCTCGGGGTCGTAGCGGAAGGACACGTCCTGGAAGGCGACCCGGCCGCGCACCACGTCGGGCCGTTCCGGCATGGCCGGTTCGGCGCTCTGCTCGGGGGCGTCCAGCAGCTCGAAGACGCGCTCGGCGGAGGCGACGCCGGACTGCACCAGGTTGGCCATGCTGGCGACCTGGGTGAGCGGCTGGCTGAACTGCCGCGAGTACTGGATGAACGCCTGGACGTCACCGATGGACAGCGCGCCGCTGGCGACCCGCAGACCGCCGACGACGGCGACCAGCACGTACTGGAGGTTGCCGATCAGCATCATCGCGGGCTGGATGATGCCGGAGATGAACTGGGCCTTGAAGCTGGCGTGGTAGAGCGCCTCGTTGTGCTCCCGGAAGGTCTCCGCGGACTCGTGCTGGCGCCCGAACACCTTGACCAGGGTGTGGCCGGTGTACATCTCCTCGATGTGGGCGTTCAGTTGGCCGGTGGACTTCCACTGCTGGACGAACTGCGGCTGGGCCCGCTTGCCGACCCTGGTGGCGACGACGACCGAGACGGGCACCGAGACCAGGGCGATCACGGCGAGCAGCGGGGAGATCCAGAACATCATCGCGAGCACGCCGACCACGGTGAGCAGCGAGTTGACGACCTGTCCCATGGTCTGCTGCATGGACTGGCCGATGTTGTCGATGTCGTTGGTGACCCGGCTGAGCACCTCGCCGCGCGGCTGCTTGTCGAAGTAGCTGAGCGGCAGCCGGGCGAGCTTGGCCTCGACGTCCTGGCGCAGCCGGTAGCTCGCGGCCTGGATGGCCCGGGTGGCGAGCCGGCCCTGGAAGATGCCGAAGACGGCGGAGGCGAGGTAGATGCCGAGCACCCAGAGCAGGACGGTGCCGATGGCGCCGAAGTCCATGCCCTGGCCGGGGGTGAAGTGGACGGCGGAGAGCAGGTCGGCGACGCCGCCCTCGCCGTGGGCGCGCAGCCCGTCGATGACCTGGTCCTTGGACATGCCGGCCTGGAAGCGGGCGCCGACGACACCGGCGAAGATCAGGTCGGTGGCGTCGCCGAGGATCTTGGGGCCGATGACGGCGCAGCCGATGCCGAGTACGCCGAGGACCAGGACGCCGATCAGGGTGTTGCGTTCGGGGCGCAGCAGGCCGAGGACGCGCTTGCCGGAGCCCTTGAAGTCCATGGACTTCTCGGTGCCCTGGCCGCCCATGAAGCGGCCGGGGCCGGCCGGGCCGCGGCGGGCGGCGGCGGCCTGGGAGTCGCTGGGCAGTTCGGCGTCCTTGGCGGCGTCCTTCGGGGCGCCGTTCGCCGGGGCGCCGTCCACCGGGGCGTCCTCGGGAGCGGCGCCTCTCGGGGCGGGCCCCTTGGTCAGGTCGGGCTTGTTGCCGGGCGTGGTCACGCCGCCTCCTGCTCGGTGAGCTGGGAGAGCACGATCTCCCGGTACGTCGGGTTGTCGGCCATCAGCTCGTGGTGGGTCCCACTGCCGACGACGGCGCCCTCGTCGAGGACGATGATCCGGTCGGCGTCGCGGATGGTGGACACCCGCTGGGCGACGATCAGGACGGTGGCGTCGGAGGTCTCGCGGGCGAGGGCCTTGCGGAGCCGGGCGTCGGTGGCGTAGTCGAGCGCGGAGAAGGAGTCGTCGAAGAGGTAGACGGAGGGCCGGCGGACCAGGGTCCGGGCGATGGCCAGGCGTTGGCGCTGGCCGCCGGAGACGTTGCCGCCGCCCTGGGCGATGGGGGCGTCCAGGCCTTCGGGCAGCTTCTCGACGAACTCCTTGGCCTGGGCGATCTCCAGGGCGTGCCAGAGCTCCTCGTCGGTGGCGTCGGGCCGGCCGTAGCGGAGGTTGCTGGCGACGGTGCCGGAGAAGAGGTAGGGCTTCTGCGGGACGATGCCGACGCTCTCGGCGATCGCGGCGGGGGCGAGTTCGCGGACGTCCACGCCGTCGAGCAGGACCCGGCCGGAGGTGACGTCGAAGAGCCGGGGGACGAGGCCGAGCAGGGTGGACTTGCCGCTGCCGGTGGAGCCGATGATGGCGGTGGTCTGGCCGGGGCCGGCGGTGAGGTCGATGCCGCGCAGCACCGAGGCCTCGGCGCCGGGGTAGCGGAAGTCGACGCCGCGCAGTTCCAGGGTGCCGCGGTGCGGGACCTCGGTGACGGGGGCGGCGGGCGGGACGACGCTGCTGTCGGTGCCGAGGACCTCCTGGATGCGCTCGGCGCAGACCTCGGCGCGCGGCACCATCATGAACATGAAGGTGGCCATCATGACGCTCATCAGGATCTGCATCAGGTAGGAGAGGAACGCGGTGAGCGCGCCGATCTGCATGGCGCCGCTGTCGATGCGGTGGGCGCCGAACCAGAGCACGGCGACGCTGGAGACGTTCACCACCAGCATGACGGCGGGGAACATGATGGACATCAGCCGGCCGACCTGGCGGGAGACCTGGGTGAGGTCCTCGTTGGCGTCGGCGAAGCGGGCCTGCTCCTGGTCGTCCTTGACGAAGGCGCGAATGACCCGGATGCCGGTGATCTGCTCGCGCAGGACCCGGTTCACGGTGTCGATCCGTACCTGCATGCTGCGGAACCTGGGGCGCAGCGCGCGGACCAGCAGGACCACGACGACGCCGAGCACGGGGATGACGGCGAGCAGCAGGCCGGACAGCGGGACGTCCTGGTTGAGCGCCATGATGATGCCGCCGACGCACATGATCGGCGCGGCGACCATGAGCGTGAAGCTCATCAGGGCGAGCATCTGGACCTGCTGGACGTCGTTGGTGGTGCGGGTGATCAGCGAGGGGGCGCCGAACTGGCCGACCTCGCGGGCGGAGAAGCTCTGCACCCGGTCGAAGACGGCGGCGCGGACGTCCCGGCCGAAGGCCATCGCGGTGCGGGCGCCGTAGTAGACCGCGCCGATGGAGCAGAGGGCCTGGAGGACGGTGACCGCGATCATCACCCCGCCGACGCGCAGGATGTAGCCGGTGTCGCCCTTGACCACGCCGTCGTCGATGATGTCGGCGTTGAGCGTCGGCAGGTAGAGCGCCGCGAGGGTGGACACCAGCTGGAGCAGCACCAGCAGGGTGATCGGTCGGGAGTACGGGCGCAGGTACGCCCTCAGCAGTCTGATCAGCACTAGCACACTCTTGTCGTCGCCGGTCGGGTTCGCACCCCAATTCTCGGTGTTCTGTAGCGTCGTACAGGTCATTCGGCGTCCGGGAGCCGGAGGTTTGCCGGGCCTTTGCCGAACGGCGGGGTGCGGCACCGGTCGCGCGGGGTCGTGCCGTCGGGCGCCGCCCCCTTACGGAATGACCGGTTTCCCCCTAGGCTGCTGATTGCCCCTTTGTTACTGACCGGTACCGCTCAGGTGAACCGGGGGCCCGGCGACCGCCCCCACGGACGCCGCGACAATCCCTCAGACGGCCACCCGCCACCGGAGGTCCTCGTTGAGTTCCGCGCAGTCCCTGATCGACTCCGGCAGGCCCGACCTCGTCGCCGGGCGCCCCGCCTCCGTCGCCCACCTGTTCCTGGAGCGGGTCGCCCTGACCCCGAACGCCGAGGCCTACCGCTACCCCTCGCCGGTGGACGAGCAGGCCGCCGACGGCGCGCCCGGCGCCGAGCAGTGGCGCTCGCTCACCTGGGCGCAGACCGCGGTCCGGGTCAAGGCGGTGGCCGCAGGCCTGATGGCACTCGGCATCCGGCCCGAGGACCGGGTGGCCCTGGCCTCCTCGACCCGCCTGGAGTGGATCGTCGCCGACCTCGGCGCCATGTGCGCGGGCGCCGCGATCACCACCGTCTACCCCAGCACCAACGCGGACGAGACCGCGTTCATCCTCTCCGACTCCGGCTCCCGGGCGCTGTTCGCCGAGAACGAGGCCCAACTGGCGAAGGCCGTCGGGCAGCTCGACCAGCTGCCCGAACTGCGCACCGTGATCCTCTTCGACGCGCCCGCCGAGGCCCCCGAGACCGGCGGCCTGGACCTGCTCACCCTCGCCGAGCTGGAGGAGCGCGGCACCCGGTACCTGGCGGAGCACCCGGACGCGGTGGAGAAGGCCGTCGACGGGCTCGGCAAGGAGCAGCTGGCCACCCTCATCTACACCTCCGGCACCACCGGCCGCCCCAAGGGCGTGCGCCTGGTGCACGACTGCTGGGCGTACGAGGGCCGGGCGCAGGAGGCCAGCGGCCTGCTGGGCCCCGACGACGTGCAGTTCATGTGGCTGCCGCTGTCCCACGTGTTCGGCAAGACGCTGATCTCCGGGCAGATCGCCACCGGGCACGTGATGGCGGTGGACGGCCGGGTGGACCGGATCATCCACAACCTGCCCGCGATCCGGCCGACCATCATGGCCTCCGCGCCGCGCATCTTCGAGAAGGTCTACAACGGCATCGCGGGCCGGGCCCGGGCCGAGGGCGGCGCCAAGTACAAGATCTTCCTGTGGGCGGCCAAGGTCGCCCGCGAGCACGCCCGGGCGGTCCAGCAGAGCCGCATCGCCACCGGCACCGAGAGCGCCCCGCTGGGCCTGCGGGTGCAGCACGCGCTGGCCGACAAGCTGGTGTACGCGAAGATCCGGGCGGCCTTCGGCGGCCGGCTGCGCGGCGCGGTCTCCGGCAGCGCCGCGCTCGCCCCGGAGATCGGCTACTTCTTCATCGGCGCCGGGGTGCCGATCCTGGAGGGCTACGGCCTGAGCGAGACCAGCGCCGGCTCCTGCGTCAACCGGGCCGAGGACGTGCGGATCGGCACCGTGGGCCGCCCGCTGCCCGGCACCGAGGTGCGGATCGCCGAGGACGGCGAGATCCTGCTGCGCGGCCCCGGCGTCATGCGCGGCTACCACAACCTGCCGGAGAAGACCGCCGAGGTGCTGGAGCCGGACGGCTGGTTCCACACCGAGGACATCGGCGAGCTCAGCCCGGACGGCTTCCTGCGGATCACCGACCGCAAGAAGGACCTGTTCAAGACCTCCGGCGGCAAGTACGTGGCGCCCAGCGAGGTCGAGGGCAAGTTCAAGGCGGTCTGCCCGTTCGTCAGCAACATCCTGGTGATCGGCAACGGCCGCAACTACTGCACCGCGCTGATCGGCCTGGACGAGGCCGTCCTGCTGCCGTGGGCCGCCGAGCACGGCCTGGCCGGGAAGTCCTACGCCGAGCTGGCCGTCGAGCCGGCCGTCCACGAGCTGATCGAGGGCTTCGTCAAGCGGGTCAACGGCGACCTCCAGCGCTGGCAGACGATCAAGAAGTTCCACCTGCTGCCGCGCGACCTCGACATCGAGCACGGCGAGCTCACCCCGAGCCTGAAGATCAAGCGCCCGGTGGTCGAGCGGACCTACGCCGACGCGGTCACCGCCATGTACGCGGGCGCCAACGAGGCCTGACCGGCCCCGCCCCCGTACGGCCCGCCGGGTTCGGTCGGGCCGTACGGGACAATGGGGTCATGCCCTCCGCACTCCCCGACGGCGATCCGGTGCCGTCCGACGGTTCCCTGCCCGCACACGCCCTCGACGGGCTGGGCGACCGGCCGTTCGGCTTCTACCTGCACGTGCCGTACTGCGCCAGCCGCTGCGGCTACTGCGACTTCAACACCTACACCGCCACCGAGCTGCGCTCCTCCGGGGCCGTCGCCTCCCAGGAGACCTACGCGGACAACGTGGTCGCCGAGATCCGCCACGCCCGGAAGGTGCTGGGCTCCGCCGACCTGCCGGTGCACACCGTCTTCCTCGGCGGCGGCACCCCGACCCTGCTGCCCGCCCGCGACCTGGTCAAGATGCTCTCCGCGATCCGCGAGGAGTTCGGGCTCGCCGACGGCGCCGAGATCACCACCGAGGCCAACCCGGAGTCCGTCGACCCGGCGTACCTGGCCGAACTGCGCGAGGGCGGCTACAACCGGCTCTCCTTCGGCATGCAGAGCGCCCGCCCGCACGTCCTGAAGCTGCTCGACCGCCACCACACCCCGGGCCGCCCCGAGGCCTGCGTGGCCGAGGCCCGGGCGGCCGGCTTCGAACACGTCAACCTCGACCTCATCTACGGCACCCCGGGCGAGTCCGACGACGACTGGCGGGCCTCCCTGGACGCCGCCATCGGCGCCGGGCCCGACCACGTCTCCGCGTACTCGCTGATCGTCGAGGAGGGCACCCGGCTCGCCGCCCGCGTCAAGCGCGGCGAACTGCCGATGATCGACGACGACGTGCACGCCGACCGCTACCTGATCGCCGAGGAGGCGCTCGCCGCCGCCGGCTACTCCTGGTACGAGGTCTCCAACTGGGCCACCACCCCCGAGGGCCGCTGCCGCCACAACGAGCTCTACTGGACCGGCGGCGACTGGTGGGGCGCCGGCCCCGGCGCCCACAGCCACGTCGGCGGCGTCCGCTGGTGGAACGCCAAGCACCCCGCCGCCTACGCCCAAGCCCTCGCCGAGCACCGCACCCCGGCCCTGGCCCGCGAGGTGCTGGCCGACGAGGACCGCCGCGTCGAACGCATCCTGCTGGAGCTCCGCCTGGTCGACGGCATCCCCCTCGACCTCCTCACCGACACCGGCCGCGAGGCCGCCGACCGCCACCTCGCCGACGGCCTCCTCGCCCCCGGCCCCTACGCCCGGGGCCGCGCCACCCTCACCCTCCAGGGCCGCCTCCTGGCCGACGCCGTCGTACGTGACCTGGTGGACTGAGTGTCGTTAACGTGGGTGTCAGCCGTCGGAGGGAGCGCGCAGTGACCGCCATCGATGACCGGATGACGGGGATCTTCGAGAACCTGGAGGTCCCGGAAGGCTTCAAAGCCGAGCTCATCAGGGGGGAAATCGTGATGATGGCCGGGCCGGACCTGGTCCACAACATCATTGTCGAATCCATCCGGGACCAGATCCCGCGGGCTCGGTGGTACCGCTTGACCACGCAGGACATCGATCTTCCCGGGCTGACGAGCGAGCCCCAACCGGATCTCGTCGTCTTCGAGCGGGACGCCTTCGAGGGCCCCGGCCGCCTGGTCCCCGCGCCCGTCCTCACGTTGGTGGTCGAGGTCGTCTCCAAGACCAGTGTTCTCCGTGACTACCGGACCAAGCGGGAGCTGTACGCCGAGGGCGGGATTCCCGTGTACCTGGTCGTCGACCCGATCAAGGCGGTCTGCGTGCTCCTGGCCGAGCCGACCCGGGCGAGTGCCTCGGGACTGCCGGACTACAGGGTCGAGCGAACCGCCAAGTTCGGCGAGCCCATCCCGGTGGACCTGCTCGGCATCACACTGGACACCACGGAGTTCCAGACCTACTCCTGACGGTCGGCCTGACCTCCCGGAGCCGGCTGCTCGGCCGGCTCCGGGTAACCGATAGCGGCAAAGTCGATCCTGCCTTCGGTGACCATCGTGCGCATGCGGGCCAGAGCAGCGGTGCGGCGGTTCCGCATCGCCGTGTCGCAGTGCTCGTACGGCGGCCGGGACATGGCGACCTCCGGGGTGGGGTGAACTCCTGAAGAGGATATCCGCGTTTGCGGGATCACTCCGGCAGGGCCGTGAAGTCGATCAGTTCCTCGACCCGGCCCAGGAGTTCGGGCTCCAGGTCCTTGTAGGAGTCGACCTTCGAGAGGATGTGCTTCCAGGCCGCGGGGGTGTCCACCGGCCAGCCGAGGCGGCGGCAGGTGCCCTCCTTCCAGTCCTCGCCCCGAGGGACGGCGGGCCAGGCGGGGATGCCGACGGAGGAGGGCTTCACGGCCTGCCAGATGTCGATGTAGGGGTGGCCGACGACCAGCACCGAGTCGCCGGTGACCCGGGCGGCGATGCGGTGCTCCTTCGTGCCCGGGAGCAGGTGGTCGACCAGGACGCCGAGGCGGCGGCCGGGGCCGGGGGCGAAGTCGGCGACGATCGCGGGCAGGTCGTCGATGCCGCGCAGGTACTCGACGACCACGCCCTCGATCCGCAGGTCGTCGCCCCAGACCCGTTCGACCAGCTCCGCGTCGTGCCGGCCCTCGACGTAGATGCGGGACTCGCGGGCGACCCGGGCGCGGGCGCCGGGGACGGCGACGGAGCCGGAGGCGGTGCGGCCCGGGGTGCGGGCGGGGGCCGGGCCGGCCGGGCGGACCAGGGTGACGACCCGGCCCTCCAGCAGGAAGCCGCGCGGTACCAGGGGGAACACCCGGTGCTTGCCGAACCGGTCCTCCAGGGTGACGGTGAAGCCTTCGGCGGTCTTCTCGCAGCGCACCACGGCCCCGCAGTAGCCGGTCGCCGCCTCCTCGACCACCAGGTCCCGCTCGGCGGGCACCTCCGGGGCGGGCTGCTGCTTCTTCCACGGCGGGGTCAGGTCGGGTCCGTACTGGCGGCTGCGCATACGGGTGATCATAGGGAGGGCGGACGGCGCGTCAGAGGCCCGGCGCGCCCCAGACCGGGAACCAGCGGCTCAGGTCCTTCTCCAGCCGCAGGTCGTTCCCCAGCATCGCGTTGACCTGCAGTTCCAGCGGGCTGTCGCGCCGCTCCCCGCCGCCGGGCATCGGGGCGAAGGGGTAGAACGTCCCCCGCTTGTAGAGGTAGACGAGGGCCAGCGACCGCCCCTGCGGATCGCGGAAGCCGACGAGCGAGCAGAGCAGCTGCGGCCCGAAGCCGTTCGCCTCCAGTTCGCTGTTGACCGCGTGCAGGTCGTTGACCAGTTCGGGCAGTTCCTCGGGGCGGTGCCGGGCGAGCAGCCAGGAGTAGCCGTAGCCGTCCTTGGAGGCCTCCACGGGGACGCCGCCGCGCTCGGTGTCGGCGTCCAGCAGCGCCCGGACCTGCTGCTGGACCTGGACGAAGGCCGCGCCCTCGACGGCCGCGAAGCAGACCGAGCCGAGCCCGGTGGGGGTGAACCCGGCCCCGGCCTCCAGGGTGAGCGCGGCGGACGGCACGCCGAACAGCTGGTCGAGGTCGGGCTTGACGGGCTTGGTGCGGCCGAACAGGGCGTCCAGGATTCCCACGGCGGTCCTCTCGGGTCGAAAACTGAGGCTCAGCGGCCGAGCTGCTCGGAGATCTTCGCCAGCTGCTCCAGCCGCTTCTCCAGGCTCGGGTGGGTGGAGAACAGCTGCGAGGCGGCCTCCCGGGCGCTCAGCGCGGGGGCGAAGTAGAAGGCGTTGTACGGCTGGGCCTGGCGCAGGTCCTTGCTGGGGATGGCCGCGATCTGCCCGGTCACCTTGGTGAGCGCCGAGGCGAGGGCGCTGGGGTGTCCGGTGAGCTGGGCGGCGGCCCGGTCGGCGGCGAGTTCGCGGTAGCGGGACAGCAGCCGGGTGAGCAGGAAGCTGATCGCGTAGACGACGACCGACACCAGCGGGATGATCAGCGCCAGGACGGCCGCGTTCTGGTCGTTGTTGTTGCGCCCGCCGCCCATGAACCCGCCGTACATCGCGATCCGGGTCATCGCCCCGGCGAGGACGCCGAGGAAGCCGGCGATCGTCATCACCGCGACGTCCCGGTGGGCGACGTGCGACAGCTCGTGGGCGAGGACGCCCTCCAGTTCCTCGGGCTCCAGTCGGCGCAGCAGCCCGGTGGTCACGCAGACCACCGCGTTCTGCGGGTTGCGGCCGGTGGCGAAGGCGTTCGGCATGTCGTTGTCGGCGACCGCCACGCGGGGTTTGGGCATGTCGGCCAGGGCGCAGAGCCGGTCGATGGTGCCGTGCAGCTGGGGGAACTGCTCCGGGGACACCTGGCGGGCGCCCATCGCCCGTTCGGTGATCTTGTCGCTGAACCAGAACTGGGCCACGAACAGCCCGCCGGAGATCAGGACGATCAGTGGCCAGGCGCCGCGCAGCAGCGCGATCAGCAGGCCGGTGAAACCGACGTACAGCAGCCCGATCACGAACATCGTCGCGACCATGCGGCCGGTCAGGCCGCGGTCCGGCGCGAAACGGGTGTGCTGGCCCGAGCTCGACATCGCTTGCTCCTCCATTCGCCGTCGCTTTCGATGCTGCCACCCGGACGGCCTCCCGGCACCACCCCGGCGCCGGGAGGATCGAACCGCCGGGGCCCCGCGGGCCGTGAGCGGAACTGCGGGGAGGATCACCCCGGTCCGGCCGTTCCTGCCGTAGGACCCGGGCCTTACACTGGCAGGTACGGTTTTGGCACTCGCGTGTTCAGAGTGCCAGGGCAAGGGTCTTCGGAGCGGCCCGCAGCAGCAAGGGACACAGTCGGACAACGTGCGAAGACGGAGGTGCGTGCCCCATGGCCGGTGAGGTCCGCCAGCTCGACGAACGCAAGCTCGCCGTGCTCCGCGCGATCGTGCAGGACTACGTGGGCACCGAGGAGCCGGTCGGCTCCAAGGCCCTGGTGGAACGGCACAACCTCGGGGTCTCGCCGGCGACCGTCCGCAACGACATGGCGGCGCTGGAGGAGGAGGGCTACATCCACCAGCCGCACACCAGCGCCGGCCGCATCCCGACCGACAAGGGGTACCGCCTCTTCGTCGACAAGCTCGCCGAGATCAAGCCGATGAGCGCCCCCGAGCGCCGGGCCATCCGGCACTTCCTGGACGGCGCGGTCGACCTGGACGACGTGGTCGCGCGCACCGTGCGGCTGCTCGCCCAGCTGACCCGGCAGGTCGCGGTGGTGCAGTACCCCTCGCTGACGCGCTCCACCGTCCGGCACATCGAGCTGGTGGCGCTGGCCCCGGCCAAGGTGATGCTGGTGCTGATCACCAACACCGGCCGGGTCGAGCAGCGGATGGTCGACTGCCCGGGCCCGGTCGGCGAGACGGTGCTGGCGGACCTGCGGGCCCGGATCAACGCGAGGGCCGCCGGTCGGCGCCTCCCGGAGGTCCCGGGGCTGCTGGAGGAGCTGCCGGCGCAGTTCGAACCGGCCGAGCGGCCGACCGTCAGCACGGTCCTGGCGACCCTGTTCGAGACGCTCGCCGAGCAGAACGAGGAGCGGATCATGCTGGCCGGCACGGCCAACCTGACCCGCTTCGGGCACGACTTCCCGCTCAGCATCCAGCCGGTGCTGGAGGCCCTGGAGGAGCAGGTCGTCCTGCTCCGCCTCCTGGGTGAGACCGCGGACGCCGCGATGACGGTCCGGATCGGGCGGGAGAACACCTACGAGGGGCTGACTTCCACGTCCATCGTCTCGGTCGGCTACGGTTCGGGCGACGAGAGCGTGGCGAAACTGGGTGTGATCGGTCCGACCCGGATGGACTACCCGGGCACAATGGGGGCGGTGCGAGCGGTGGCGCGGTACGTGGGCCAGATCCTGGCCGAGTCCTAGCAAAGGCCGCCGTCGGAAATCCGACGGCGGTGACCAGTCGCAGCACTACTACAGGCGGAACAAGCGGAGCATTTGGTGGCCACGGACTACTACGCGGTACTCGGCGTCCGACGGGATGCGGGGCAGGACGAGATCAAGAAGGCGTTCCGGCGCCTGGCGCGCGAACTGCACCCGGACGTCAACCCGGACCCGAAGACGCAGGAGCGGTTCAAGGAGATCAACGCCGCTTACGAGGTGCTCTCCGATCCGCAGAAGCGCCAGGTCTACGACCTCGGCGGGGACCCGCTGTCCCCGGGCGGCGGCGCGGGCGGCTTCGGCGCCGGCGCGGCGGGCTTCGGCTTCTCCGACATCATGGACGCCTTCTTCGGCGCCGCGGCCGGCCAGCGCGGCCCGCGCTCGCGCACCCGCCGGGGCCAGGACGCCATGATCCGGCTGGAGATCACCCTGGAGGAGGCCGCTTTCGGCACCACCAAGGAGCTCCAGGTCGACACCGCCGTCACCTGCACCACGTGCAGCGGCGAGGGCGCGGCCCCCGGCACCTCGGCGCAGACCTGTGACATGTGCCGCGGCAAGGGCGAGGTCTCCCAGGTCACCCGGTCCTTCCTGGGCCAGGTCATGACCTCCCGCCCCTGCCCGCAGTGCCAGGGCTTCGGCACCGTCGTGCCGACCCCGTGCCCGGAGTGCGCCGGCGACGGCCGGGTGCGCGCCCGCCGCACGCTGACCGTCAAGATCCCGGCCGGTGTCGACAACGGCACCCGGATCCAGCTGGCCGGCGAGGGCGAGGTCGGCCCCGGCGGCGGCCCGGCCGGCGACCTGTACGTCGAGATCGCCGAGACCACCCACACGATCTTCCAGCGGCGCGGGGACGACCTGCACTGCACCGTCACCATCCCGATGACGGCGGCCGCGCTCGGCACCCAGGTGCCGCTGCAGACCCTGGACGGCCTGGAGGAGGTCGACATCCGGCCCGGCACCCAGTCCGGCCAGTCGATCCCGCTGCACGGCCGGGGCATCACCCACCTGCGCGGCGGCGGCCGGGGCGACCTGATAGTGCACGTCGAGGTGAAGACGCCCAGCAAGCTCGACCCCGAGCAGGAGGAGCTGCTGCGCCGCCTCGCGGTGCTGCGCGGCGAGGAGCGGCCGTCCGGCCAGTTCGCGCCGGGCCAGCAGGGCCTCTTCTCCCGGCTGAAGGACGCCTTCAACGGCCGGTAGCCGTCCGCGGAGGGGTGCCGGGGGCCAACGACCCCGGCACCCCTTTCGCGTGTCCGTCCCACTTCCGCACGAAAGAGGTTCCCCGTCATGACCGCGCCCGTCTTCGTCGTCGAGACCGAGCGGATCGCCGCCGCCGCGCCCGGGGCCGTGGTGCGTCTGGACGGCCCGGAGGGGCGGCACGCGGCCGCGGTGAAGCGGCTGGAGCCGGGCGAGGCGGTGACCCTGGCCGACGGGCTGGGGCTCGGCGTGGACGGCACGGTCGCCGAGGTGCTCGGCAAGGACGCGATCGACGTGCGGGTCGCCGCCGTGCGCCGCGAGCCGGAGCCCGCGCCGCGGATC
Source organism: Kitasatospora sp. NPDC058046 (assembly GCF_042885595.1). Lineage (NCBI taxonomy): Bacteria > Bacillati > Actinomycetota > Actinomycetes > Kitasatosporales > Streptomycetaceae > Kitasatospora > Kitasatospora sp. NPDC058046. The sequence goes on along the minus strand of NZ_JBHVRS010000001.1, from coordinate 712,802 downwards.
GTCGTCGTCCAGGCGCTGCCCAAGGGCGACCGCGGCGAGCTGGCCGTGGAGACCATGACCGAGGTCGGCGTGGACGTGGTGATCCCGTGGGCCGCCTCGCGCTGCATCACCCAGTGGAAGGGCGAGCGCGGCGCCAAGGCGCTCGCCAAGTGGCGGGCCACCGCCCGGGAGGCGGGCAAGCAGTCTCGCCGGCTGCGCTTCCCCGAGGTCCGCGAGCCGATGACCACCAGGCAGCTGGCGCCCGTCCTGGCGGGGGCCGCGTTCGCCGCCGTGCTGCACGAGGAGGGCGCCGAACCGCTGGCGCACGCCGTGCTGCCGGAGGGCGGGGACATCGTCCTGGTGGTCGGCCCGGAGGGCGGGGTCTCCCCGGAGGAGCTGGCGGCCTTCGCCGGGGCGGGCGCCGGGCCGTACCGGCTGGGCCCCTCGGTGCTGCGCACCTCCACCGCCGGGGTGGCCGCCGGCGCGCTGTTGCTCGGGCGCACCGGCCGCTGGTCGTAGCACCCCGGGCGCACCCCCGGCAGGCCGTCGGCGCGCCCCTCGGCGCGCCCCCGTACACCCCGGCGGCGACCGCGGCACGGCCGCCCGCGGACGGTGCCGGGAGTCTGGGAAAAACGGCGCGGACGGTCCGTGTACCTGCCTAGGCTGGCCGGGTGACGGACTCCCAGAGCACCTCCCCGAACTCCTCGGCGGGCGCCTACCTTCGCCATCCCCACCTGCACGGCGACCTGCTCGCCTTCGTCGCCGAGGACGACCTCTGGCTCGCCCCGCTGGACGGCGGCCGGGCCTGGCGGCTGACGGCGGACCACCTGCCGGTCCACCACCCGAGGTTCTCCCCGGACGGGCGGCACCTCGCCTTCACCTCCACCCGGGACGGCGCCCCCGAGGTGCACGTGGTGCCGGTGGACGGCGGCCCCTCGCGCCGGCTCACCCACTGGGGCAGCCACCAGACCCGGGTGCTGGGCTGGACCGCCGACGGCCGTCCGATCGCCGCCACCGGGGCCGGCGAGGCCAGCTTGCGCCGCACCTGGGCGCACGCCGTGCCGCTGGACGGCGGCGAGCCGCAGCGGCTGCCGTACGGGCCGGTCGGCGGGCTCGCCTTCGAGCCGGGCGGCGACCGGGTGCTGCTGAGCAGCGTCAACGGCCGCGATCCGGCCTGGTGGAAGCGGTACCGGGGCGGGCGGGCCGGAAAGCTGTGGCTCGGCCGGGAGGAGTTCGCCCGGGTCCACGCGGAGCTGGACGGGCAGCTGGACTCCCCGCTGTGGGTCGGGGACCGGATCGCCTTCCTGTCCGACCACGAGGGCGTCGGCGAGCTGTGGTCCAGCCGCCCGGACGGCACCGACCTGCGCCGCCACACCGCCGACCCGGACGGCTTCTACGCCCGGGGCGCCGGCACCGACGGCACCCGGGTGGTCTTCCACCGGGCCGGGGACCTCTGGCTGCTGGACGACCTGGCGGGTGCCGAGCCGCGCCGGCTGGACGTCCGGCTGGCCGGCCCGCGGGCCGGGCGCCGCCCCCGCCCGGTGCCCGCCGCGCACTGGCTGGACTCCGTCGCCCCCGACCGCACCGGCCGGGGCAGCGCCGTGGTGGTGCGCGGCGGTGTGCACTGGCTGACCCACCGCGAGGGCCCGGCCCGGGTGCTGGACGAGACCCCGGGCGTGCGCGGGCGGCTGGCCCGGGTGGTGCCCGGCGAGGACGGCGCCCAGGGGGTGCTCTGGGTGTCCGACGCCGAGGGCGGGGACGCCCTGGAGTTCGCCCCCGACCTGCACGGCGCCGAGCGCCGCCGGCTGGCCGCGGGGCGGCTCGGCCGGGTCAACGCGCTGACGGTCTCCCCGGACGGCAAGCAGGCCGCGCTCGGCGCGCACGACGGCCGGGTGCTGCTGGTGACGCTCGCCGACGGCGCCGTGCACGAGCTGGACCGCAGCGCCGACGGCGAGCCCGGCACCCCGGCCTTCAGCCCGGACTCGGCCTGGCTGGCCTGGTCGCGCCCGGTGCGCGGGATGGGCCCGCACTCGCTGCGCCAGATCGTGCTGGCCGACCTGGCGACCCGGACGGTCGGCGAGGTCACCCAGCCGCGTTTCGTGGACACCTCGCCCTCCTTCACCGCGGACGGCCGCTACCTGGCCTTCCTGTCGGTGCGCAACTTCGACCCGGTCTACGACGCGCACGTCTTCGACCTGTCCTTCCCGAACGGCTGCCGCCCCCACCTGGTCACGCTGGCCGCCGACACGCCCTCCCCGTTCGGGCCGCAGCGGGCCGGGCGCCCGCTCGGCGGGGAGGAGGACGAGCCGAAGGCCCGGAAGGCGGACGGCGAGGCGGCCGCCGACGCCGCGCCGGTGACCAGGGTGGACCTGGACGGCATCGCCGACCGGATCATCCCCTTCCCGGTCGAGGGCGGCCGCTTCGAGGAGCTGGCCGCCGCGAAGGACGGCGTGCTCTGGACCAGGGCCCCGCTGACGGGCGAACTCGGCGACGAGGCCGCCTCGTTGGACGACGACCGGCCCCGTCCGGTGCTGGAGCGCTTCGACCTGCGCAAGCGCCGGGTCGAGCAGCTGGTGCACGGCGTGGACGACTTCTCGGTCAGCGCGGACGGCACCCGGGTCGCCGTGCTGGACCAGGGCGAGCTGAGGGTCGTCCCGGCGGACCACAAGGGCGGCGACGACGAGGAGGCCGCCGTCGACCTCGCCCGGCTGCGGATCACCGTCGACCCGGCCGCCGAGTGGCGGCAGATGTACGCCGAGAACGGCCGGCTGATGCGGGACAACTTCTGGCGCCCCGACCTCTCCGGCGTCGACTGGGACGGGGTGCTGGAGCGCTACCGGCCGCTGGTCGAGCGGGTCGGCTCGCACGACGAACTGGTCGACCTGCTCTGGGAGGTGCACGGCGAACTCGGCACCTCGCACGCCTACGTGATGCCGTACGGCCGGTACACCGAGCCCGCCCGGCGCCAGGGCCTGCTCGGCGCCGACCTCGTCCGGGACGGCGGGCACTGGCGGATCGGCCGGATCCTGCCCGGGGAGTCCTCCGACCCCAGGGCCCGCTCGCCGCTGGCCGCGCCCGGCGCGGCGATCCGCCCGGGCGACGCGGTGCTCGCCGTCAACGGCCGCCCGGTGGACCCGGTGACCGGCCCGGCCCCGCTGCTGGCCGGCACCGCCGGGCAGCCGGTCGAGCTGACGGTGGCCGGGAAGGACGGCACCGACCGGCGCCACCCGGTGGTCGTCCCGCTCGCCGACGAGGAGGCGCTGCGCTACCACGACTGGGTGGCCGGGCGGCGGGCCGCGGTGCGCGAGCTGTCCGGCGGGCGGCTGGGCTACCTGCACATCCCCGACATGCAGACGGCCGGCTGGGCCCAGCTGCACCGCGACCTGAGCACCGAGATGGCCCGGGAGGGCCTGGTCGTCGACGTCCGGGGGAACCGGGGCGGCCACACCTCGCAGCTGGTGATCGAGAAGCTGGCCCGCCGGATCATCGGCTGGGACGTCATCCGGGACACCGACCACCCGGTGCCCTACCCGGCGGACGCCCCGCGCGGCCCGGTGGTCGCGCTCGCCGACGAGTTCACCGGCTCGGACGGCGACGTGGTCAGCGCCGCCATCCAGGTGCTCGGCATCGGCCCGGTGGTCGGCACCCGCACCTGGGGCGGGGTGATCGGCATCGACAGCCGCTACCGGCTGGTCGACGGCACCCTCGTCACCCAGCCCAAGTACGCGCTGTGGCTGGAGAAGTACGGCTGGGGCCTGGAGAACCACGGCGTCGACCCGGACGTCGCGGTGCCGTTCGCCCCGCACCACTGGGCGGCCGGCGAGGACCCGCAGCTGTCCGAGGGGGTCCGGCTCGCCCTGGCGAAGCTCGCCGGGGCCCCGGCCCGTACCGCGCCGCCGCTGCCCTGGGCGTAGCGGCTCCGGGGCGGGACGCCGGCCGGTCCGGCGTCCCGCCCCGCGGGTGCGGCCCCGGGGCGCCGGAAGCGCCAGCAGGCCGTCGCCCGGCTCGGCTAGGCTGCGCCCGTACGGCCCCACCACCCGACACACCGATCCCGAGGAGAGAGCCATGGCCGGCGAGCCGCAGCCCGACTGCCTGTTCTGCAAGATCGTGGCGGGCGAGATCCCGGCGACCGTGGTGCGCAAGACCGAGCGCACCCTCGCCTTCCGCGACATCGCCCCCAAGGCTCCCGTGCACGTGCTGGTGATCCCGCACGCGCACTACCCGAACGCGGCCGCGCTGGCCGCCGCCGAGCCGGAGACCGCCGGCGAACTGCTCGCCGAGGCGGGCGCGGTGGCCGCGGACGAGGGCATCGAGGACTACCGGCTGATCTTCAACACCGGTGCCGGCGCGGGGCAGACCGTCTTCCACGCGCACGTCCACGTGCTCGGCGGCATGTCGATGACCGAGCGCATGGTCTGACCGCAGGTGTCCCAGCGCGAACTCGTCGTCCTCGGCACCGCCAGCCAGGTGCCCACCCGGCACCGCAACCACAACGGCTACCTGCTGCGCTGGGACGGCGAGGGCCTGCTGTTCGACCCTGGTGAGGGCACCCAGCGCCAGATGCTGCACGCCGGGGTGACGGCCACCCAGATCACCAGGATCGCGGTCACCCACTTCCACGGGGACCACTGCCTGGGCCTCGCCGGGGTGATCCAGCGGATCAACCTCGACCGGGTCCCGCACCCGGTCGACGTCTACTTCCCGGCCTCCGGCGAGGTCTACTTCGAGCGGCTGCGGCACTCCACCGCCTACCACGAGACGGCCGTGCTGCGGCCCCGGCCGATCGACGAACCCGGGCCGCTGCCCGCGCCCGGCGCCCGCTTCGCGCTGGACGCCGTCCGGCTGGACCACCCGGTGGAGTCCTTCGGCTACCGGCTGTCCGAGCCGGACGGCCGGCGGCTGGTGCCGGAGCGGCTGGCCGCCCTCGGCGTGCGCGGCCCGGCGGTGGGTCGGCTCCAGCACGAGGGCGCGATCGAGGCGGACGGCCGTACCGTCACCCTGGCCGAGGTCAGCGAGCCGCGGCCGGGCCAGAAGTTCGCCTTCGTGATGGACACCCGGCTGTGCGACGGCGTGTACGCGCTGGCTGAGGGCGCCGACCTGCTGGTCGTCGAGGCGACCTTCACCGACGCCGACGCCGGGCTCGCCGAGGAGCACGGCCACCTCACCGCCGGGCAGGCCGCCAAGGCCGCCGCCGAGGCCGGGGTGCGCACCCTGGTGCTGACCCACTTCTCGCAGCGCTACCCGGACCTCGGCCAGCACCTGGCCGACGCCCGCAAGCACTTCGACGGGGAGCTGGTGCTGGCCGCCGACCTCGACCGGGTGCCGGTGCCGGCCCGCCGCCCGTCGTGACCGGCCCGGGGAACCGGAGCGGCACGGGAGAGTCCCGGCAGTGTCCCCGGTGAAAAAAATGGGCTCGCGCCGGCCTGCGATCTGCCGGAGCATCGTCGGGTGCGGCCCCGCCGCCCGCCACGGCGATCACGCTCGCGGCGTACCCTGGTGCCCCGGAGACACCCAGCGGCACCCGAGACCACGGATGGGATGAGGCAGGCCCCAGCGCCGACCTATGAGTGACACATCGCAGACCCGTACCAACGGACAGTCGCGCCCCGAAACGACCGACGACGGCCGTGTGAGCGCCCGGATCGTGATCCCCGAGAAGCACCCGATGGTCACCCTGCTCGGCACCGCGGACTCGCTGCTGCGCGTGATCGAGCAGGGCTTCCCCGCCGCGGACATCCACGTCCGCGGCAACGAGGTGACCGCCACCGGGGACCGGGCCGAGGTCGCCCTCGTGCAGCGGCTCTTCACCGAGATGATGCTGGTGCTGCGCACCGGCCAGCCGCTGACGGAGGACTCCGTGGAGCGCTCCATCGCCATGATCCGCAGCCAGGACCCGGACAGCCCGGCGCCGTCGCAGGTGTTCACCGCGAACATCCTGTCCAACCGGGGCCGGACGATCCGCCCGAAGACCCTCAACCAGCAGCGCTACGTCGACGCGATCGACAAGCACACGATCGTCTTCGGCCTCGGCCCGGCGGGCACCGGCAAGACCTACCTGGCGATGGCCAAGGCCGTCCAGGCCCTCCAGGCCAAGGAGGTCAACCGGATCATCCTGACCCGCCCGGCGGTCGAGGCGGGGGAGCGGCTGGGCTTCCTGCCCGGCACCCTCTACGAGAAGATCGACCCGTACCTGCGCCCGCTGTACGACGCGCTGCACGACATGATGGACCCGGACTCCATCCCGCGCCTGATGGCGGCCGGCACCATCGAGGTCGCCCCGCTCGCGTACATGCGCGGCCGCACCCTCAACGACGCCTTCATCATCCTCGACGAGGCCCAGAACACCTCGCCCGAGCAGATGAAGATGTTCCTCACCCGCCTCGGGTTCAACTCCCGGGTGGTGGTCACCGGCGACACCAGCCAGATCGACCTCCCGGGCGGCACCCGCAGCGGTCTCAAGGTCGTCCAGGACATCCTGGCCGACGTGCCCGACATCCACTTCTCCGTCCTCACCAGCACCGACGTGGTCCGCCACAAGCTGGTCGGCCGGATCGTGGACGCCTACGAGCGCTGGGACGCCCGCCAGGAGGCGGAGGAGGCCGCCCCGGCGGCCCGCAAGCCCGCCCAGCGGCGCCCCGGCAAGGCCACGGCGCCCCGCGCACCCCGCGCACCCCGCCAGTCCCATCGCACCGAAAGCTGAGCACACAGCCCGTCATGTCGATCGACATCGCCAACGAGTCCGGTTGGGAGGCCGACGAGGAAGCCATCCTCGACGTCGCCCGCTTCGCACTGGACAAGATGCGGATCCACCCGCAGTCCGAACTGTCCGTGATCCTGGTGGACAGTGCGGCGATGGAGGAGCTGCACATCCAGTGGATGGACCTGCCCGGCCCGACCGACGTGATGTCGTTCCCGATGGACGAGCTGCGTCCCGGCAAGGAGGGCGACGAGCTGCCGCAGGGCCTGCTCGGCGACATCGTGCTCTGCCCCGAGGTCGCCGAGCAGCAGGGCCTGGCGGCCCCCTCCAAGCACTCGATGGACGAGGAGCTGCAACTGCTCACCGTGCACGGCGTGCTGCACGTCCTCGGCTACGACCACGAGGAGCCGGAGGAAGAGGAGGAGATGTTCGCCCTCCAGAAGCGCATCCTGGACGACTGGCGGACGGGCCGGGGCCTCGGCGGCATCTCCCCGGCCCCCACCACCCACTGAGCGCGGAGCCCGAACCCCTGTGAGTGGTGAGAGTACGAGCTTCATCCTCGGTGCCGTGCTGCTGGTCGTGCTCGGCTGGCTGGCCGCGTGCGCCGAGGCGGGCATCTCCCGGGTCTCCCGGTTCCGGGCGGAGGAGGCGGTGCGCAGCGGTCGGCGCGGCTCCGCGCGGCTGCTGACCGTCGCCTCCGACCCGATCCGCTACCTCAACCTGGCCACCCTGATCCGGGTGGCCAGCGAGATGGCGGCGGCCGTCCTGGTCACCGTGGTGTGCGTGCGCAACGTGACGCCCACCTGGCAGGCCGTCCTGCTGGCGTTCGGCGTGATGGTGCTGGTGTCCTTCGTCGCGGTGGGGGTCTCGCCGCGCACGATCGGGCGCCAGCACCCGCTCACCACCGCGACGGCGGCCTCCTTCGTGCTGCTGCCGCTGGCCGCGGTGCTGGGTCCGATCCCGCGGCTGCTGATCCTGCTCGGCAACGCGCTGACCCCGGGCAAGGGCTACCGGGAGGGTCCGTTCGCCTCGGAGGCGGAGCTGCGGGCCCTGGTGGACCTCGCCGAGAAGGACGACCTGATCGAGGACGAGGAGCGCCGGATGGTGCACTCGGTCTTCGAGCTGGGCGACACCATCGTGCGCGAGGTGATGGTGCCGCGCACCGACCTGGTGATGATCGAGCGGCACAAGACCGTCCGGCAGGCGCTGACCCTGGCGCTGCGCTCGGGCTTCTCGCGGATCCCGGTGGTCGGCGACAACGAGGACGACGTGGTCGGCATCGTCTACCTCAAGGACCTGGTGCGGCGCACCCACATCAACCGGGAGGCGGAGTCCGAGGAGGTCGGCGCGGTGATACGGCCGGCCGTCTTCGTCCCGGACTCCAAGCCGGCCGGCGACCTGCTGCGCGAGATGCAGCAGCGCCGTTCGCACGTGGCGATCGTGATCGACGAGTACGGCGGCACGGCCGGCCTGGTCACCATCGAGGACGTCCTGGAGGAGATCGTCGGCGAGATCACCGACGAGTACGACCGGGAGATCGCCCCGGTGGAGGACCTCGGGGACGGCTCGTACCGGATCACCGCCCGGCTGCTGGTGGAGGACCTGGGCGAGCTGTTCGGCATCGAGCTGGAGGACGAGGACGTCGAGACCGTCGGCGGCCTGCTGGCCAAGCACCTGGGCCGGGTGCCGATCCCCGGCTCCTCCTGCGAGATCCCGCTGCCCGACCCGGTGGAGGGCGGCCTGTCCGGCATCCTGCTGACCGCCGAGTCCTCGGCGGGCCGCCGCAACCGGATCGGCTCGATGGTCGCCGCCCCCGTCCGCCGCACCGAGGACGCCGAGGAGCCGGCGGGCGAGTAGCGGGTGGGCGGTCGCCGAGCGACCATGGAGGGCATGACGCACAAACTTCGCGCGGAGTACGGCCCGCAGGGGGCGGCCGGCGGAGTCAAGTCCTGGCACGTGGTGCGGGACGAGGACCTGTCGGTGGCGCTCTGCGGCCGGACCATGTCCGACGACGCCGAGACGCGGCCCGAGGAGGAGTGGGGCACCGGGTTGCGCTGCTGCCAGCAGTGCGGCTCGCTCTACATGCACGAGGTGCCGCACATGCAGGGGAGCCATCCCTACAGCTAGGCACCCGGCTGGACCATGGCCGAGCTCTGGAGGTCGCCATGAAGCTGCAAGACGAACTGCCCACCGTCGACCGTCGGCTCGCCATGGTGTGGCGGGTCGGGGCGGGGCTCGGGGGGGTCTTCCTGATCGTGTTCGGGTGTCTGGGGCTGGCCGGCGAGCCCGGCTTCCTGGCCACCCACGGCGACCGGATCGCCGGGCTGTCGACCAACGGGGCGCTGAGCATCCTGTCCATCGTGGCGGGCGCGGTCCTGGTGCTGGGGGCGGTGGTCGGCGGGAACTTCGCGTCCAACCTCAACATGGCGGTGGGCGTGCTGTTCGTCCTGTCGGGCTTCTACGGCCTGACGGTGCTCGGGCGGCCGGACGCCAACATCCTCAACTTCCGGATGTCGAACGTGCTGTTCGCGTTCATCTTCGGCATCGTCCTGACGACCTTCGGCATGTACGGCCGGGTGAGCGGCCACCTGCCGCACGACAACCCGTACTGGCGGCAGCGGATCGAGCGCGAGGAGGCTCGGCCGAGCGGCGCCGCGAAGACCTTCGTCAAGGTCCTCAAGCCGAACCCGGGGCCCACCCACCCGGTCGGCCACTGAACGGCGCCGGGTGCCTATGCTCGGCGGCATGAGTGACATCGTCGAGCTCGACCCCGAAGACAAGAAGATCATCACCCTGGCCCGCTCGGTCCGCGCCCGCAACGGCGTGGCCGAGGGGGCCGCGGTGCGTGACGAGACCGGGCGCACCTACGTGGCCGGGACGGTCGCGCTGGAGTCGCTGCGGCTGAGCGCCCTGCAGACGGCGGTGGCGATGGCGGTGGCCAGCGGCGCCCGGTCGCTGGAGGCGGCGGCCGTGGTGAGCGAGGCGGAGCAGCCGGCCGAGACGGACCTGGCGGCCGTACGGGACCTGGGCGGGGCCGGGACGCCCGTGCTGCTGGCCGGGCCGGACGGGACGCTGCGGGTGTCCGCCGAGGCGCGCTGAGGCCCGTCGAGGGGCCCGTACGGGGCCGCCGGGGGCCGTTGGCGGGCCTTCGGCGGCCCCGCCGCGTGCCCCGTCCGGCGCTGTCGGACGGCATGGCCCTGGAGCCCAGGCCTTGCAGATAATCTCACCGGGGGAGTGGACTCGGTGAGGGGACTGGGGCATGGGGGCGGTGGCGTTCTTCGCCGGGCTGGTGCTGTTCGTGATGGGGCTGGGCAAGTGGCAGGAGACCGGGTCCGAGCTCTGGCTGTACGGCTCGCTGGGCTTCCTGCTGGTGCTGGTGGTGGTCTCGCTGATCCCCACCTCCGGCAAGGGCGGGAAGGCCGGGAAGAAGGGCTGAGCGCGCCCCGGACACCCCCGCGGGGTGGGCCCGGACGGCGGGGCTCCGGTGATCAGGGAGAATGGAGCCCATGAATGCCCCTTCCTCCTCGTACCGCTCCGGGTTCGCGTGCTTCGTCGGCCGGCCCAACGCGGGCAAGTCGACCCTGACCAACGCCCTGGTGGGGACGAAGGTCGCGATCACCTCCGATCGCCCGCAGACCACCCGGCACACCGTGCGCGGCATCGTGCACCGCCCGGACGCCCAGCTCGTGCTGGTCGACACCCCCGGTCTGCACAAGCCGCGCACCCTGCTCGGCGAGCGCCTCAACGACCTGGTCCGCACCACCTGGGCCGAGGTCGACGTGATCGGCTTCTGCCTGCCCGCCGACCAGAAGATCGGCCCCGGCGACAAGTTCATCGCCAAGGAGATCGCCGGGATCAAGAAGACCCCGAAGGTCGCCATCGTCACCAAGACCGACCTGGTCGACTCCAAGCGCCTGGCCGAGCAGCTCATCGCCATCCACCAGCTCGGCATCGAGCTGGGCTTCGAGTGGGCCGAGATCATCCCGGTCTCCGCCGTCGGCGACAAGCAGGTCGAGCTGGTCGCCGACCTGCTCACCAAGCTGCTGCCGGAGGGCGACCAGCTCTACCCGGCGGGCGACCTCACCGACGAGCCCGAGCAGATCATGGTCGCCGAGCTGATCCGCGAGGCCGCGCTGGAGGGCGTGCGCGACGAACTGCCGCACTCGCTGGCCGTGGTGGTCGAGGAGATGCTCCCGCGCGAGGGCCGCCCGGCGGACCGCCCGCTGCTGGACATCCACGCCAACGTCTACATCGAGCGGCAGAGCCAGAAGGCGATCGTGATCGGCGCCAAGGGCGCGCGGCTCAAGCACGTCGGCACCACCGCCCGCAAGCACATCGAGGCGCTGCTCGGCACGCCGGTCTACCTGGACCTGCACGTCAAGGTCGCCAAGGACTGGCAGCGCGACCCCAAGCAGCTGCGCAAGCTCGGCTTCTGAACCCGGGCTCCCGACGAGGGAGTTCGGGCCGCCGGGAGGCCTGGGGCCCGTTCGGACGTTGTGCGTCCGGGCGGGCCTTCGCCGTGGTCCGGCCGTACGCGACGTCAGAAGGGTTACACCGCGATGGAGTTGCACACCCGGGAGTGGGGCAGCGGGGACCGGCTGGCCGTGCTGGTGCACGGCATCATGTCCGACCACCGCACCTGGCGGCTGGTCGGCCCGGCCCTGGCGGGGAGGGGCTACCGGGTGCTCGCCGTGGACCTGCGCGGGCACGGCGCCAGCCCGCGCGGCACCGGCGCCACCGCGCTGGAGCGCTACCCCCTGGCGGCGTACGCCGAGGACCTGCTGGAGAGCCTGCCGGCCGGCGTCGAGCTCGCGATCGGCCACTCGCTGGGCGGGATCGTCCTGGCGGACGCGGTCGAGCGGCTGAAGCCGGCCCGCGCGGTGTACGTCGACCCGGCCTGGCGGTTCGTCCAGACCGGGATGGACCCGCGGGTGATGGCGCAGCTGCGGCACCTCACCCGGGAGCAGGTCGTGGCGCTCAGCCCGACCTGGGAACCGGCCGACGTGGACGACGAGATCGCCGCCGCGGCCGCCTGGGACGAGGACTCGGCGCTGGCCCTGGCCGACCAGCGCTCGGACCTGCCGGCCGGGCCGGCGGTGCCCTCGCTGGTGGTCCTGGCCGACGGCAGCATGCTGGTGGACGCGGCGAGCGCCGAGGAGCTCACTGCCCGCGGCTTCGAGGTGCGCACCGTCCCCGGCACGGGCCACACCGTCCACCGGGACGACCCGGCGGGCTTCCTGGCGGCGCTCGACGGCTGGCTCTGACCGTGGGCTCCCTGGTGCTACGCGCCCTCGCGCAGCACCAGGGAGACCAGCTCGCGCTGCGAGTCGGTGAGCTTCGGGTCGGCGCAGTACACCGACCGGCCGTCGACGGTGATCTCGTAGTGGAAGCCGTCCGGCACCCCGTACGAGGGCGCGCGCAGCCCGCCCGCGACGGCCTCGCGGGCGAGTGCGTGCACGTGCGGGGCGTCCGTGCGGTCGGCGGTGTCGATCTCCGCCTGGCGGACGATCCCCGCGAAGCCGCCGGTCCGGGTCACCTGGATACGCATGGTGTCCATGGTGCTACCCGGGGAGGGGGTTTGCCGGGCTTTTCCCGGACCGTGACCTTAAGCCCGCCTCAACCCGGTCTCAACCACCCTTCAGGCGTACTCCCGGGGCCCGTCCGCGGCCCCGCTCACCCCGGGCTGACCCCGACCTGCGCCCAGGAGGCCGTGACGGTGTCCACGACCGACCGGTCGTCGGGGTAGCGGGCCCTGGCGGCGGCCACGGTGGCCCGGGCGAAGGCGGTGAAGTCGGCGTCGGCGGGCAGCGTGCGCCCGGTCAGCGCGTCGTACCAGATCCGCCCCGCGCGCTCCCAGGCCGAGCCGCCGAGCGCGGTGGCCAGCAGGTAGAACGCGTGGTTGGGGATGCCGGAGTTGATGTGCACCCCGCCGTTGTCCTGGGAGGTGTCCACGTAGTCCCGCATGTGCGCGGGCTGCGGGTCCTTGCCGAGCCGCGGGTCGTCGTAGGCGGTGCCGGGCGCCTTCATCGAGCGCAGCGCCACGCCCTGGACGCCCGGGGCGAGCAGCCCGGCGCCGATCAGCCAGTCGGCGTCGGCGGCGGCCTGGCGCAGCGCGTACTGCTTGACCAGCGAGCCGAAGACGTCGGAGACCGACTCGTTGAGCGCGCCGGGCTGGTCCTGGTAGTCCAGTCCGGCGGTGAACTGGGTGACGCCGTGGGTGAGTTCGTGGCCGATGACGTCGACGCAGGCGGTGAAGTCGCCGAACACCACGTTGTCGCCGTCGCCGAACACCATCTGGTGGCCGTTCCAGAAGGCGTTGTCGTAGTCGCGGCCGTAGTGGACGCTGGCGTCCAGCCGCAGGTCGCGGTCGTCGATCGAGTGCCGGCCGAAGACGTCGGCGTAGAGCGCGAAGGTGGCGCCGAGGCCGTCGTAGGCGTGGTTGACGGAGCTGTCGGAGGAGGCCGCGCGGCCCTCGGTGCGCACGGAGCGGCCGGGCAGCCGCTGGCCGTGGCCGGCGTCGTAGACGACCCGGTTGAGACCGGGGGCGGCGACGGGCGGGGCCGGGGAGAGGCGGGCCGCGCGGTGCGCCGCGTCGAGGGCCAGGGAGTGGACGGCGGGTTCGTGGCCGGCCTCGGCGAGGCGGTCCAGGACGAACGGCGGGACGATCGTGCAGAACGGTGCTGCTGCGGTCATGTTGCCCAGGGTGAGGCCTCGATGACCGGTTGTCACCACCCCCGGCACGACCGGTCGGCGTCTCAAGGAGTGGAACGGTGGCCCGGATCACTTCGGGGGCGCGCGGTGCTGGGTTACGCTGGGCCCATCATGCGCAACGGGCTGCTTCTTCTTAGCTGCCGCGTCGAGGGCCTGTAGTCCACTGGGGCCGGCACCCTCGCCGCGGGGAACGTGCTGTGCGCGCAATCGGCGATCCAAGGGTGTATCGCGAGCGGCAGCAGAGGCCGGCCAGTCGGTGTTGACCAGGTGTTGACCACCCCCGACCCGCCCGCACCACGCATCACAGGAAGCCGAGTCACCTCCATGACCGAGCAGAACTCCGCCGCGTCCGTCCCCGCCGGCCGCCCCTTCGTCGACCGCCCCACCCCGATCACCGCCGCCTCGGTGCGCCAGCAGCCCTCGGGCATGCGGCACGGGCGCTACCTGCCGTTCGGCACCGTCGACCTGCCGGACCGCACCTGGCCGGAGAAGGTGATCACCAAGGCGCCGCGCTGGCTGTCCACCGACCTGCGGGACGGCAACCAGGCGCTGATCGACCCGATGTCGCCGGCCCGCAAGCGCAAGATGTTCGACCTGCTGGTGGCCATGGGCTACAAGGAGATCGAGGTCGGCTTCCCCGCCTCCGGGGCCACCGACCACGCCTTCGTACGGTCGCTGATCGAGGAGGGGGCGATCCCCGAGGACGTCACCGTCTCGGTGCTGACCCAGGCCCGCGAGGACCTGATCGAGAAGACGGTGGAGGCGCTGGTCGGCGCCCCGCGGGCGACCGTCCACCTGTACGCCGCGACCGCGCCGCTGTTCCGCCGGGTGGTGTTCCGCAACGACCGGGCGGCCACCAAGGCGATCGCCACCGAGGGCACCCGGCTGGTGATGGAGTACGCGGAGAAGCTGCTGGGCGACGACACCGTCTTCGGCTACCAGTACTCGCCGGAGATCTTCGTCGACACCGAGCTGGACTTCGCGCTGGAGGTCTGCGAGGGCGTCATGGACGTCTGGCAGCCGGGCGAGGGCCGCGAGATCATCCTGAACCTGCCCGCCACCGTCGAGCGGGCCACCCCGAACGTCCAGGCCGACCAGTTCGAGTGGATGTCGCGCCACCTGTCCCGCCGCGAGTTCGTCTGCCTGTCGGTGCACCCGCACAACGACCGCGGCACCGCCGTCGCCTCCGCCGAGCTGGCCTACATGGCGGGCGCGGACCGGATCGAGGGCTGCCTGTTCGGGCAGGGCGAGCGGACCGGCAACGTCGACCTGGTGACGCTGGGGATGAACCTGTTCTCGCAGGGCATCGACCCGCAGATCGACTTCTCCGACATCGACGAGGTGCGCCGCACCGCCGAGTACTGCAACCAGATGGAGGTGCACCCGCGCCACCCGTACGCCGGCGACCTGGTGTACACCTCCTTCTCGGGCTCGCACCAGGACGCCATCAAGAAGGGCTTCGACGCCCTGGAGGCGGACGCGAAGGCGGCCGGGGTGCCGCTGGAGGAGCACACCTGGGGCGTGCCGTACCTGCCGATCGACCCGAAGGACGTCGGCCGCACCTACGAGGCGGTCATCCGGGTCAACAGCCAGTCCGGCAAGGGCGGCGTGGCGTACGTGCTGAAGAACGACCACAAGCTGGACCTGCCGCGCCGGATGCAGATCGAGTTCTCCCGGATCATCCAGGCCAAGACCGACGCCGAGGGCGGCGAGGTCAGCCCGGCCGAGATCTGGCGGGTCTTCGAGGACGAGTACCTGCCGACCACCGGCAACCCGTGGGGCCGGATCTCGCTGAGCGGTTCGCGCACCCTGACCACCGAGGACGGCCGGGACGCGCTGACCGCCGAGGCCCGGGTGGACGGCGTCCCGGTGACCCTGACCGGTACCGGCAACGGCCCGGTCTCGGCCTTCGCCGACGCGCTGGCCCGGATCGGCGTGGACGTGCGCGTCCTGGACTACGCCGAGCACGCGCTGAGCGAGGGCGGCGACGCCCAGGCCGCCGCGTACGTGGAGTGCGCGGTGGACGGCAAGGTGCTGTGGGGCGTGGGCATCGACGGCAACACCGTGCTGGCCTCGCTGAAGGCCATGATCAGCGCCGTCAACCGCTCCCAGCGCGGCTAATTCGAACGGGTGGTATGCGAAGGGCCGTCCCATGGGGCGGCCCTTCGTCGTCCCCGCCCCGGATTGTGGCCTGCGCCACATTTTTTCGAATCGGAAGCCGTTCGAGGTACTGACACGTGCCGGTAACCGTGGCAACATCGATCCACCGGAAAGCCGGGTCGGTGGGACGGCCTCGGTGTCCGGTCGCGTGACCTGCCCATAGTCGAGCAGGCCGCCTGCCATGTCTGGGGAGTGGCGCCGTGACCAGGTTGTGGGGTGTTCGCCCGCGGTGGCGGACTGACGTTCTCGGTGACTTCTTCTGCCCGGGCTGCGGCGGGGACCGCAACTACCGCCGGCAGCACGGCCGGCGGTGGCTGCGGTTGCTGGGGACCCCGGTGGTCCCGCTCGGGCCGGTGCTCGGCAGCGTGCAGTGCACCAGCTGCCACGGCCGGTACGGCGTCGAGAGCCTGGAGCAGCCCACCTGCGTGCGCCTCGGCGCGATGCTGCGGGACGCCCAGTACACCATCGCGCTGGCCATGCTCGCGGCCGGCGGCACCGCCCACCGGGCGGCCCGCGAGGCGGCCTGCGCGGCGGTCCGCGAGGCCGGGTTCGAGGACTGCGGCGAGGCCCAGGTGCTGGCCGCGCTCGCCGCGCTCTCCGGGCTCGGCGGCGAGCTCTGCCACGCCCACGACCTGGAGGCGCCCCCCGGCCGGGGGCTGGCGGAGGCCGGCGGCCTGGCCGTCGAACTGCACGCCGTGGTCGAACCGCTCACCCCGCACCTGGCCCACTCCGGCCGCGAGCGGCTGCTGCTGCAGGGCGCGGCGATCGCGCTGGCGGACGGCCGCTACCTGCCGCAGGAGCGCGAGGCGCTGGCCGCGGTCGGGCGCTGCCTGGACCTGCCGCGGTCCCGGGTCGGGGCGCTGCTGGAGGCGGCGACCCGGACGCCGTACCAGTAGCGACCGCCCTTCCGTACCGTCCACCTCCGAAGATCCGCGGACCACCTCAGACCACCTCGGAATCCCCCACAACGGGCCTGGCCTCCCCACCCCGGGCCCGCCGTGACCCGCACCGCCGTGGTCTCCCCCACGACCGCCGGTGCGGGCAACACGGCTGTCCGGAGCCCGGTGCGGGCGGGCGGGGCCGTCCGGAGCCGGGGGCGGGTGGGGGAGAATGGTCCCCATGAGTCTTTTCCGGGACGACGGCGTCGTGCTGCGGGCGCAGAAGCTCGGCGAGGCCGATCGGATCATCACCCTGCTGACCCGCCAGCACGGCAAGGTGCGGGCGGTCGCGCGCGGGGTGCGGAAGACCAAGTCCAAGTTCGGCGCCCGGCTGGAGCCGTTCTCGCACGTGGACGTGCAGTTCTTCAGCCGGGGGAGTGAGCTGTTCGGCCGCGGATTGCCGCTCTGCACCCAGGTGGAGACGATCGCCCCGTACGGCGGCTCGATCGTCACCGACTACGGCCGCTACACGGCCGGCACCGCGATGCTGGAGACGGCCGAGCGGTTCGCCGAGAACGAGGGCGAACCGGCCGTCCAGCAGTACCTGTTGCTGGTCGGCGGGCTGCGCACGCTGGCGGCCGGGGTGCACGAGTCGCACCTGGTGCTGGACGCCTTCCTGCTGCGCTCGCTCGCGGTGAACGGGTACGGCGCGAGCTTCACCGACTGCGCCAAATGCGGCCTGGAGGGGCCGAACCGTTTCTTCTCCCTCCCCGCGGGCGGGGTGCTCTGCGGCGACTGCCGAGTGCCCGGATGTGCCGTACCCTCCCCTGAGACACTGGTACTGCTCGGGGCGCTGCTGTCAGGGGACTGGCAGACGGCCGACGCCTGCGAGCCGCGGTACTGGCGGGAGGGCAGCGGCCTGGTCGCGGCCTATCTGCAGTGGCACCTGGAGCGGGGCATCCGCTCGATGAGATACGTGGAGAAGTGAGCACATGGCAGCGCGACGGCTCTTCGGCGGCGGCAAGCAGAGGACGTACGTCCCCCCGACCCCCCACCCCAGCGGCGCACAGCCCCCGAAGATCCCCGGCGAGCTGGTCCCCGACCACGTCGCCATCGTGATGGACGGCAACGGCCGTTGGGCCAAGGAGCGCGGACTGCCCCGCACCGAGGGCCACAAGGTCGGCGAGTCCGTGGTGCTGGACGTCCTCAAGGGCGCGATCGAGCTCGGGGTCAGGAACATCTCGCTGTACGCGTTCTCCACCGAGAACTGGAAGCGCTCGCCCGACGAGGTGAAGTTCCTGATGAACTTCAACCGGGACGTCATCCGCCGCCGCCGCGACGAGATGGACGCGATGGGCGTGCGGATCCGCTGGGCCGGCCGGATGCCCAAGCTGTGGAAGAGCGTCGTCCAGGAGCTCCAGGTCGCCGAGGAGCAGACCAAGGACAACGACGCCGTCACGCTCTACATGTGCGTCAACTACGGCGGCCGGGCCGAACTCGCCGACGCGGCGCAGGCGCTCGCCCTGGACGTCGCGGCCGGGAAGCTCGACCCGAAGAAGGTCAGCGAGAAGACCCTCGCCAAGTACATGTACCACCCGGACATGCCGGACGTGGACCTGTTCCTGCGCCCCAGCGGGGAGCAGCGCACCTCCAACTTCCTGCTCTGGCAGTCGGCTTACGCCGAGTTCGTGTTCCAGGACGTGCTCTGGCCGGACTTCGACCGCCGCGACCTGTGGCGCGCCTGCGAGCAGTACGCGATGCGCGACCGGCGCTTCGGCGGGGCGATCCCGAACGAGGTCGGCGCGCCGGTGCCGTCCCCGCGCTGACGGGCTCATACGACGGAGGGGACCTACCGGGATCTGCCCGGTGGGTCCCCTCCGCCGTACGCGCGCGCGGACGAGCCTCAGACCTTCTTGGCGCACTCCGCGCAGGTCCCGAAGATCTCCAGGGTGTGCGCGATGTCGCTGAAGCCGTGCTCGGCGGCGACCGAGTTGGCCCAGCGCTCCACCGCGGGACCCTCCACCTCGACGGTCGCGCCGCAGTGCCGGCAGACCAGGTGGTGGTGGTGCCCGCTGCTGCAGCGGCGGTAGACCGCCTCGCCGTCGGCGGTGCGCAGCACGTCCACCTCGCCGGCGTCCGCGAGCGACTGGAGCGTGCGGTAGACCGTGGTCAGACCGACGGAGTCCCCGCGGTGCTTGAGCAGGTCGTGGAGCTCCTGCGCGCTGCGGAAGTCCGCGATCTCGTCCAGGGCCGCCGAGACGGCGGCTCGCTGCCGGGTCGAGCGGGCGCGCGGCGACGGGCCTGCGGTGGTCACCGTGGGTCCTCCTGGGGTCGTGGGCG
This sequence comes from Kitasatospora sp. NPDC058046, assembly GCF_042885595.1. NCBI lineage: Bacteria > Bacillati > Actinomycetota > Actinomycetes > Kitasatosporales > Streptomycetaceae > Kitasatospora > Kitasatospora sp. NPDC058046. The sequence goes on along the minus strand of NZ_JBHVRS010000001.1, from coordinate 694,037 downwards.
TCTCGCACATCATTGTGCCAGCCCCGCCCGCCCCTCAGGTGTGGTCGTGCCGGACGGTTCGCCGGAGGCCTGTTCCGGCAGTTCGACGTCGCACACCTTCGGCCCGTGTTCGCCGGTGCCGCGGTGGCGCCGCCGGGCGAGCGGCGCGGCGAGCAGGCTGAACACCGCGAAGACCGCGATGGCGAGCAGCACGATGGCCGGGCCGGAGGGCACGTCCAGGTGGTAGGAGCCGGTGACGCCGGCCAGCGAGACGACCACGCCGAGCGCGATCGAGGCGGCCTGGGTGGCGGCGAAGGACCGGGTGAGCTGCTGGGCGGCGACCACCGGGACCACCATCAGCGCGCTGACCAGCAGCAGCCCGACGACGCGCATGGCGACCGTGACGGTGACCGCGGCCATCACCGCGAGCAGCAGGTTGAGGGTGCGCACCGGCACACCGGTGACCCGGGCGAAGTCCTCGTCCTGGCAGATCGCGAAGAGCTGGCGGCGCAGGCCCACGGTGACCGCGACGACCACCGCGCCGAGCACCGCGATGGTGGCCAGGTCGGCGGGGGCGACGGTGAGGATCGAGCCCCACAGGTAGCTCTCCAGCGAGCCGGCCCCGGCCTGGGCGGACATCGAGACCAGCAGCTTGCCGCAGGCCATGCCGCCGTAGAAGAGCATCGCGAGGGCGATGTCGCCGCGCTGGTTGCCGCGTGAGCGGACCAGCTCCATGGTGACGGCGCCGAGCACGCAGACCAGCACGGCCATCCAGACCGGGCTGGTCTGGAAGATGAAGCCGAGGCCGACGCCGGTCATCGCGACGTGGCCCATGCCGTCGCCCATCAGCGCCTGGCGGCGCTGCACCAGGTAGATGCCGACGGCCGGGGCGGTGATCCCGACCAGGACGGCGGCGAGCAGGGCCCGCTGCATGAAGTCGTAGGAGAGCATCTCGGTCATGCCAGCAGCCTCGGCGGGGTCAGGTCGGCGTGCGGGTGGACGTGGTCGTGGCCGGGCAGCGCGTGCAGCCCGGTGTTGGGCACGGGCGGGCCGTCGTGGGCGACGCAGCCGTCCCGCAGCACCACGGCGCGGTCGATCAGCGGCTCCAGCGGCCCGAGTTCGTGCAGCACGAGGAGGACGGAGGCGCCGCGGCCGACCTCGGCGCGCAGGGTGTCCGCGAGCACCTGCTGGCTGGCGGCGTCCACGCCGGCCATCGGCTCGTCCATGATCAGCAGGTCGGGGGTGCCGACCAGGGCGCGGGCGATCAGCACCCGCTGCTGCTGGCCGCCGGACAGGTCGGCCACGCCGTCCCCGGCGCGCTCCAGCATGCCGACGGCGGCCAGCGCGCGGTCCACCGCCTCGCGGTCCCGGCGGCGGAAGGGCAGCAGCCGGTGCTGCGGCAGCCGTCCGGTGGAGACCACCTCGCGGACGGTGGCGGGGACGCCGGAGGCGGCGGTGGTGCGCTGCGGGACGTACCCGATCCGGTGCCAGGCGCGGAAGGAGCCGTACGGGGTGCCGAACAGCTCCAGGGTGCCCCGCTCCAGCGGGACGGAGCCGATCACGGCCTTGACGGTGGTCGACTTGCCGGAGCCGTTGGCGCCCAGCAGGGCGACGACCTCGCCGGGGCGGACGGTGAGGTCGACGCCGCGCAGCACCGGCCGGCCGCCGCGCGAGGCGACGGCGTCACGGAGGCGGACGGCCGGGGGTATCGGGTCGGTCATGGTGCTCGTCCCGTCAGTTCGCGGGGGCGGGGGTGGTGGCGTCGGCCGTGGCGGGCGCGGTCGGGGCGGTGCCGGTGGTGCCGGCGGTGCCGGCAGCTCCGGCGGTTCCGGCCGGGGCGCCGAGGGCGGCCTGGAGGTTGGCCAGGTTCTGCTTCATGACGGTCAGGTAGTCGTCCTTGGCGGGGTCCTTGACGCCCTCCAGCGGGTCCAGGACGGCGGTCTTGAGGCCGAGGTCCTTGGCGACGGTGTCGGCGAGCTTGGGGCTGACCAGGGTCTCGAAGAAGACGGTGGTGACGCCGTTGTCCTTGGCGGCCTTCTGCACCGCGGCGAGGCGGGCCGGGGTGGGCTCGGACTCCGGGTCGACGCCGTTGATGGCGACCTGGGTGAGGCCGTAGTGCTCGGCGAGGTAGCCGAAGGCGGCGTGGCTGGTGACGAAGGTCCGGGTCCCGGCGTCCTTCAGCCCGTCCCGGAACTCCTGGTCGAGCGCGGTGAGCTTGCCGACCAGTTCGTCGGTGTTCTTCCGGTAGTCCTCGGCGTGCGCCGGGTCGGCCTTGGCGAACTCGTCGCCGACGCTCTTGGCGATCGCCGCGTAGCGGGTCGGGTCGAGCCAGATGTGCGGGTCGCCGGCCGCGTCCTCGTGCTTGTGGCCGTCGGCCCCGTGGGCCCCGTCGGCCGCGCCCCCGGCCTCGGTGCCCTCGTCGAGGTGGTGGTCGACCAGCGGGCTGGCGGCGGTGGCGTCGATCTTGTGCTTGCTGGACGACTGCGCGACGGCCTGGTCGACGGTGGGCTGGAGGCCCTTGAGGTAGATGATCGCGTCGGCCTTCTGGACCGTGCCGACCTGCTTGGCGGTGAGCTCCAGGTCGTGCGGCTCGACGCCGGCGGCGGTCAGGTCGGTGACCGCGACGTGCTCCTTGCCGATCTGCTGGGCCAGGAACTCCATCGGGTAGAAGGACGCGACGACCTTCAGCCGGCCGCCGCCGCTGTCGGCGCTGCTGCTGCCTCCGCAGGCGGTGAGGGCGAGGGAGGCGGCGAGCGCGGTGGTGCCGAGGGCTATGGAGCGGCGGGTGCGGCGGGAGAGTCCGAGTCGAGGCAGTCCGATCATCATGACAATCATTCTCATCTCACATGGAAATGATTGTCAAATCACTCGGACGGGTGAACGAGAGGTGACGGAGGGTGGGAGCGGCCGGACGATACCGATTTGAATCACGTACCCGTATGGCCGGTAACCTGAGGTATTCGGGTACGCGCAACCAGCCGTGCCCTGACCGTGCCGTACGTACTGAAGAGAGCACTGTGGCCGCCGACAAGATCGACACGATCGTCAGCCTGAGCAAGCGCCGTGGCTTCGTCTACCCCTGCAGCGAGATCTACGGCGGCACGCGTGCCGCCTGGGACTACGGGCCGCTGGGCGTCGAGCTCAAGGAGAACATCAAGCGCCAGTGGTGGCGCGCGATGGTGCAGGCCCGCGAGGACGTCGTCGGACTCGACTCGTCGGTGATCCTCGCCCGCGAGGTCTGGGAGGCCTCCGGCCACGTCGCCACCTTCAACGACCCGCTGACCGAGTGCCTCTCCTGCCACAAGCGCCACCGGGCCGACCACCTGGAGGAGAAGTACGAGGCCAAGCACGGCTTCCCGCCGCCGAACGGCCTCAAGGACGTCAACTGCCCCGACTGCGGCACCAAGGGCCAGTTCACCGAGCCCAAGGACTTCTCGGGCATGCTGAAGACCCACCTCGGCGTCACCGAGGAGGCGAGCGGCCTGGCGTTCCTGCGCCCCGAGACCGCCCAGGGCATCTTCACCAACTTCAAGGCCGTCCAGACCACTTCGCGCAAGAAGCCGCCGTTCGGCATCGCCCAGACCGGCAAGAGCTTCCGCAACGAGATCACCCCCGGCAACTTCATCTTCCGGACCCGCGAGTTCGAGCAGATGGAGATGGAGTTCTTCGTCAAGCCGGGCGAGGACGAGCAGTGGCACGAGTACTGGCTCCAGCAGCGCTGGGACTGGTACGTCGGCCTCGGCCTGCGCACCGAGAACATGCGCTTCTTCGAGCACCCGAAGGAGAAGCTCTCCCACTACGCCAAGCGCACGGTGGACATCGAGTACCGCTTCAACTTCGGCGGTAGCGAGTTCTCCGAGCTGGAGGGCGTCGCCAACCGCACCGACTACGACCTCCGGGTGCACAGCGAGGCCTCCGGCCAGGACCTGAAGTACTTCGACCAGGAGTCCGGCGAGCGGTACTTCCCGTACGTCATCGAGCCGGCGGCGGGCCTCAACCGCGCCATGCTGGCCTTCCTGATCGACGCCTACTTCGAGGACGAGGCGCCGAACGCCAAGGGCGTCATGGAGAAGCGCGTCGGCATGCGGCTCGACCCGCGCCTGGCCCCGGTCAAGGTCGCCGTCCTGCCGCTGTCGCGCAACGCCGACCTGTCCCCGAAGGCCCGCGGCCTCGCCGCCGACCTGCGCACCGCGTGGAACGTCGAGTTCGACGACGCCGGCGCCATCGGCAAGCGCTACCGCCGCCAGGACGAGATCGGCACGCCGTTCTGCGTCACGGTCGACTTCGACACTCTCGAGGACAACGCGGTGACCGTCCGCGACCGCGACACCATGTCGCAGGAGCGCGTGTCGCTGGACCAGGTCAAGGCGTACCTGGGCGCGCGGCTGATCGGCTGCTAGCAGCGGGTGGCCGAGCTTTTGCTCGGGGAGCCCTCGTCCGCCCTGGTGGGGCGGGCGGGGGCTCCTTGCTGTTCGGGGGGCTTCGGGACCCTTGGTGTGCCTCCTGTGCTTGCCCTCGGCCCTGTCCTCGGTCCTGCCCGCGGCCCTGCCCTCGGGCCGCCTGCCGGTGCTGCCGCTACCGGCGTCCCCAGCGGGAGCGTGGGGCCGCGGGCGGGCGGGTCGGCAGGCCGGCGGTGCGCAGGGCGGCGAGGGTGGTGCGGTGGCGGGCCTCGTCGGCGAGCAGCGCGGCCAGCAGCTGCGCGTACAGCTCGGAGTTGCCCGCGCCGTCCAGGGCGGTGGCCAGCCCGACCACCTCGGCGGGCGGGCGCAGGACGGCCAGTTCGCCCAGCAGGAGGGTGGCGAGTGCGGGCGGCAGTCCGGTCGCGAGGGCGGCGAGGTCGGCGGTGGAGCGGCCGGCGGCCTGGCGCAGCAGCGTCCGGACGTCGTCGGCGCGGCCGTGCTGCTGGAGGCAGGCGGCCAGGGAGGTCAGCTCGGGCATCGGCGCCGACCCCCACTCCCAGAGCAGGGTCGCGCTGTCGGCGGCCAGTCCGGCCTGGTCCAGCGCGGAGAGCAGGCCGGGCACGGAGGCGGCCGGGTAGCCCCAGAAGGCGTGGAACACCTCGGCCGCCTCCTCGGCCAGGCCCAGTTCGCGCAGCTCGGCGAGCACGGCGACGGAGTGGTCGGGCGCGGTCCGGGCGATGCTGCGGGCGAGGTGGAGCGAGCCGCCGGTCGGGCCGTACCGGGCCAGCATGCCGACCAGCAGCGCGGCGTCGGCGGAGGTGAGGCGGGCGGCGGCCGTGTCGATCACCTCGGTGGCCTCGGCGAGGGAGCCGGCCCGGTGGAGGGCGGTGATCCGCTCGGTGAGGGCGCCGAGGTCGGGGCGGACGGGCGGTGGCGGGGCCTGGTGCCGGGGTGGCTGGTGGTGCTGTCGCGGCGGTTGCGGGGCCTGCGGGGCCGGCTGTTGTTGCTGTTGCTGCTGGGGGTGCTGGTGGTGCTGCTGTGGCGGTGGCGGCTGGTGCTGGTGGCGGATCCGGCTCTCCAACGCCTCCAGCTGGTCGCTGAGTTGGAGGCAGCGGGCGCCCAGGCCCTCGCGCAGGGTCCGGGCCTGGGCGAGCTGGCGCAGCAGCTCCCCGTCCGGCCGCTGGCGGCCCGGGGTGGCCCGGATCGCCTCGTTCAGGCGCCGTTCGCGTTGGCTCGCGTAGCGGCTCGCGCGGAGTAATTCGTCCAGCTCCGCGCGGAGTTCGGCGGCCTGCAGCTCGCCCTCCGGCTGCCCGCCCGCGGGTTGTTCCGTCGGCCGCATGCGCATGATCGCCCCAACCTGTCCATCCGGACCCTGACTGCGTGACATCTTGGCGACAGTATGTGGCTGGGGAGTTACGAGCGCACGACCAGTCGTGCCCGAGTGGTGTCAAGGAGCGCGCAGAGGGCGGTCGTTGCGAGAAGTGCGCCGGTCGCGCTCCGCAGGAGGGTCGCCTCGTAGTACGGGCCGGGCGCGAGGGCCGCGACGGCGTATCCGACCACCGCGCCCGCCAGGGCGGGCAGCAGGAGCCGCGGCGCGTCCCGGCGGGCCGCCGCGCCGATCACCAGGAGCCCTGCCAGGGCGGCGAGTTCGGGAGTGCCGAAGGACTCCGCGTAGCGGATCGACAGGGCGGGGACGAGGAACAGCGCGAGCGCCCGACCGATCGTCCCCGCGAGGGTGGCGGTGTACGGGCCGGGTTGCGGGCGCGGGTGCGGGCCTCGGGGCGGGACGGTGCGGGTGGCGACGAGCACCGCCAACGCGGCCGCGGCGGAGGGGAGATGGTCGCCGAGCCGGGCGAGGTTGTAGAGCAGCGCGGTGTCGTACAGCACCAGCATCAGCTGGCCGTACGCCCACAGGTCGAGGGCGAAGCGGAACAGGCCGCGGGCGGGTTCGGGTTCGGGTACGGGCTTGGCCTCGGCGCCGGGCTCGGCTCCGGCTCCGGGTTCGGCTCCGGCTTCGCGTCGGGCCAGCCAGGCGATCAGGGGAGGGGTGAGGCAGGCCGCGAGCGTACGCAGGACGAGGTCGTCCACGGTGTACGGGTTCCGCAGGTCCCACTCCACCGCGCAGAACGCCACCGTGTACGAGGCGGCGGCCAGTGGGACCAGCGGCGAGCGGGCCAGCCGGACGTACAGCGCGCGGTCCAGCCGGCGGACGACGGCGACGAACGCCAGCAGTACCAGCGGCAGTTCGAGGAACGCCTGGACCCGCAGGACGGACGGGGCGAGGAGTTCCGGGGCGGGGAAGCGGGCGGCGAGGGCGTCGAGGCGGGGCACGTCGAACCAGCCGGGCTGGAGGTAGCGGGTGATGAAGGAGACGTCGCCGTGGTGGACGCGGTTCACGTAGACCGCGACGAGCACCTGGTTGAGGTAGATCAGCGCGACGACGGCCGCCAGTACCGGCTCCGGCCCGTACGAGCGCCCGCGCCGCGCGGGCCCGGCCTCCCGCCGCAGCACCCGCGGCGCCAGGAACAGGGCGGCGGCGGCCGAGGCCACGACCGTCCCGTCCAGCAGCGGAGCGATCCCGCTCATGCGGCCAGTCGTGCCCGCGCCTCCATCAGGGCGAAGCCGAGCAGGTTCAACCCGCGCCACTCGGCGGGCTGTTGGGCCCGGATGTCGTCGGCGGCGAGCCCGATGCCCCAGATCCGGTCCACCGGGCTGGCCTCGACCAGCACCCGGTCACCCGTGCCCAGCAGGTAGCTGCGCAGCGCCTCGTCCTGCCCGAACTTTGCGACGTTGCCCGCCACCACCAGCTCGAACCGGCCGTCCACCCAGGCCTTCTCGTCGAAGTCCTTGACCAGCCGCCCCAGCTTCTTCGCCTCGGCGGGCGTGCGGGCCGCCAGCACCTGCCGCACGATCTCCTCGTCACCGAACATCCGGGCCTTGCCGGCCATCATCCAGTGCTCGGCGGAGGCGTACGCGACCCCGTCGACGGTGAACTCGCCGGGCCACCACTGGCTCAGGCACTCCTGCCGGGTCCCGCCGCCCTTGCGCTCGGTGTGCCCCCAGAACATCACCCACTTCGGCCGCACCCCGTCGGCCATCGCCACGGCCAACTCCTCGCGGCTGCGGACGGTGGACAGGTCCCCCACGTGCATCTCGCTCATATCGTCAGTCTGACATGAAGGGGTGGGTGCCGCGAACCGTTTCGCGGTGAATCACCCTCGGGGTGGTGACCCGGCGAGTCTTCCCCGGTCAGGCCTTGGCGGCCATGTCCAGGAAGCGCAGGCCGACCTCCGTCACCTCGTCCGCCGTCCATCCCAGGGCCGGTTCGCCGAGGCTGACTTCGGCCACGGCGAGGCCGGGGGCGGCGTCCTCCCAGTGGGAGACGAACCAGATGCCCTCCTCCTCGGCCAGTGCCAGGTGGGCGGCGTTGAGGGCCTCGGCCGGGTGGGGGAGCCAGAGTTGGTACTCGTGGGTGGGCGGCACCTCGGGGTACAGGCGGGCGCCGGGGAGGGCGGCCAGGGCCGGGGTGAGGGCGGTGGCGGCGTGGTGGATGTGGGCGGGGATGCGGGGGAGGGCGGTGTCCAGGCCGTGGAGGGCGGCGAGGGCGGCCGGCCACTGCTGGGAGAGCTGGCCGCCGTAGCGGTGGCGCCAGGTGCGGGCGTAGGCGGTGAGGGCCTTGTCGCCGGCGAGGGCGGCGCCGCTGATGCCGCCGAGGTCCTTGTAGTAGGACACGTAGACGCTGTCGGCGAGGGCGGCGATCTCGTCGAGCCCCTTGTCGAAGTGGACCGTGGTGTTCCAGAGCCGGGCGCCGTCGAAGTGCACCCGGGCGCCGGTCTCGCGGGCCGCGGCGACGAGGGCGGTCAGCTCGTCCCAGGTGGGGAGGAGGTAGCCGGGGTCGCGCAGCGGGAGTTCGACGACCAGGGTGCCGAAGGGCTCGCCGACCGCGTGGAGCTCCCCGGGGGTCGGCTGGCGCTGTTCGGTGGTGGGCCAGAGGCCGCGCAGGCCGGTGAGCTGGGTGTAGGCGTGCCGCTCGTGCCGCTCGATGTGGCTGAGCGGGTGCAGCGCCACGGCCGGGTAGCCGGTGCGTTCGGCGTGGTGGCGGAGGGCGACCTGCTGGGCCATCGTCCCGGTGGGGAAGAAGACCGCGTCCTCTTTTCCGAGCAGTGCGGCGGTCCGTTCCTCCAGCTGCCGCACGGGCCCGTCGCTGCCGTAGAAGTCGGGCAGGACGTCCAGACCGTCCAGGGCGGAGAGTTGGGCGAGGCGTTCGCGGATGCTGAGGACGCGGTCGGTGGAGAGGAAGCGCTCGCAGGTCATGCGGGCCGCGCGGCGCCGGCGGAACTCACTCTGGTCGTCGGTCATCCGGCGATTGTCAGCCCGGTGGCGCGGTCAGACCAACCGCTTTTCCCACCGCAGGGCGGGGTGTCCGGGTACCCACGCCGTCTGGGTGTCCGCCGTGACCCGGAGCCGGACGGCGGTGAGGTCGGGGCGCCCGGCCTCCTGCCAGGCGGCGAGGAGCCGCTCGATCTCGTCCCAGAGGGCGGGCCGGCCGCCCTGGTGGACCGTCCAGCCGTAGGTGTCGTCCTGGACCTGGGCGGAGGCGCCGGGGACGGAGAGGCAGTAGACCGACTCCAGGTCCTCGCCCGTCGTGACCCAGAACCACGCCTCGGGGAAGGCGAGTTGGACCAGGAAGGCGGGCGTCGGGTCGTTGAGGAGGGTGGGGGAGGTGTCGGTCGGACGCCCGGTGTCGTCGGCGCCGGACCAGCCGGGCAGGAACGGCGGGCGGGACGGGCGCGGGACGGCGGCCCGGCCGGTGACCCGGCCCTCGGCGGTGCCGTCGGGGAGCACGGTGAGCTCGACCCGGCCGGCGCCCTCCTGCCAGGTGCCGAGGACGGCCGAGACGGTGCCGCCGGGCCTGGTCTGCCGTACCCAGCCGTAGGGGATCAGGCGGACCGGGTCGGTGGCGCGGACCCCGTCGTGCGGCGGGTGGGCGGCGACGGTGGGGGAGCCGACCTCCAGGATGTTCCGCGGGCCGTCGGGGTTCATCGTCCTCCTCGGGGTGGGGCCGGAGCGGGTCGGGGCCGCGAGGCCGTCCGCCCACGCCGGGATCGACGCGGCGGACGGCCTCCGGCTCCGGTCAGGACGCGGCGGGCAGCAGTGCGGCGATGTCCTCCAGGAGCCGGGCCGCCGGCGCCGGGTCGACCAGCCACTTCAGGTGGCTGCCGGGGAGCGTGTGGACGTCGAAGGGGTTCTCCGGGGTCAGCGCGTCGCCCTCGCGGATCATGCGGTCCTGCATGGCGAGCGGGATGCCGGCGTCCTCGGCCAGCCGGACGTACGACCTGGGGATCCGTCCCCAGGTGTCGGGCCGGGCCCGGTCGTCGGGGGCGCCGGTGTCGAGGTTCTCGTCGGGCTGGAAGGTGTTGAGGAAGAGCATGAACTCGTCGTCCGTGCCGTCGGCGAGGAAGGACGCCTTGAAGGAGGCGAGGACGCCGGGGTCGGCGGTGCGGAAGTTGATGCGCAGCAGACCGAGTTCGGCCGGGTTCCCGACCAGCGCCGCCATCAGCCCCGCGGCGTCGGCCGTGGCCATCTCGGGCTCGGCGTAGTAGGCGTTGATGTCGAGGTCGACGGGGCACCAGGCGGAGACGTAGACGATGCGGTCGACCAGGTCGGGCCGCTGGTTGGCCGCGGCGGTGGCCGTCAGGCCGCCGCGGCTGTGGGAGACGAGGACGACGGGCCCGTTCCGCTTGGCCCGCTCCAGTATCCCGATGAGGTGCGCGACGTTGTCGGCGAGTGTGACGCCCTTGATGGCCCCGGGGGCGATGGCGAGCCCTTCGAGGTCCTGCGGCGCCTGGTAGGACCGGGGGTACGTCGCGGCGAAGCCGTGGCCGGGGAGGTCGACGGCGACGGAACGGTGTCCGAGGAGGCCGAGTTCGGCCTGGAGCGGCGCGAAGGAGAAGGAGTTCGCGAAAGCCCCGTGGACCAGGACGAAGGTGGGTTGCATCTGTCTACTGCTCACTTTCCGTTCCCCTGCGGCGCACTGGCCGGCCGCGGGGACTGCTTCGTGCGTGGCAGGCGCCGGCGGTCACCTGCGGACGCGCGAGGGCGGCGTGCGAACGGCTGCCCACGGTCCGGTGATTCACCCTACTCAGTGAATGATCATCAGCCCACCCTTCGGCGGCACGGCTTCGGTGCCCCACCGCCCACCCCGGGGTTGCTCGGGGTGCGGGTCCGTGCCGTCCTCGGCGGGCCAGCGACCCTCCGCGTACAGCCGGACGAGCGCGGCGTGGGAGAGCGGGCTGCTGGGGTCGGCGACGTCGCCGTTGGTGGTGTAGTCCAAGAGCACGACCTCGTCCTTTTCCCGGAGCCGCTCGACCAGGTCGGCGGCGCGGTGTTCGAGGACCCATCGGTAGGCCGGCAGGTAGATCCGGCGGCGGGCCGTCTCGTAGGACAGGAGCCGGTCGCCGTGCAGGCCGGTCCGGTGGCCCTGGACGGGGCCGAAGCGGCGCACCGTCCGCTTGAGGCCCTTCATCGAGGTGACGTGCAGCTTGGCGGGGTCGACATCGGCGTCCCGGAAGACCTTGAGGGCCTGCCAGATCCCCTCCACGGACTGGCTGGTCGCGCCGTCGCCGTAGGGGACCGGGATGCCGCCGTGCGGGTAGAGCGGGCTCAGCCGCACCCACGGGTCCGGCGCCCTGGAGGTGACGTCGACGATCTCCGCGCCGGGGAACGCGGCGGTCAGTGCGGCCGCCGTACGGCGACGGCCGGCGATGTGGATCGGCATGTGCGGGCTCTCCTGCTCGACGGCGCGGGCCACCGAGTGTCCCCGGTGCCACTGACATTCCTCGCCGGAGTGCGGGCGGACGGGAGTGGATTCGGCGCGGGGGCCGATGGTCAGGTGCGCCGGTAGTAGGCCGCCACCGGGGCCCGGGCCTCCTCGGGCAGGGCGGGGCCGTCCGTCGGCACCGCCGGCCAGGCGCCCGAGTCGGGGTTGAGCTCGACGAGTTGCTCGGTGGCGAGCGCGTACACGACCCGGCCGATGCCGGAGCGGAGGATGCCCCCTTCGCACATGCCGCAGGGCTGGCAGCTGGTGTACATCGTGGTGCGCGCGGCGGTGTCCGGGGTGAGTTCGCGGGCGGCCCAGCGGGCGAGCTTCAGTTCGGGGTGGGCCGTGATGTCGTCGTCGCGCCGGACGGTGTTGTGGGCCTCGGCGAGGACCTCGCCGTCCGGGCCGGCCAGCAGCGAGCCGTACGGGGCGTCGCCGAGGGCGACCGCGTGGGCGGCGAGGGCGATGGCGCGGCGCAGCAGGGCCTCGTCGGCTTCGGTGATCACGCGGTCCTCCAGTGGGTGGCGACGGTGGTGAGGGTCCGCCAGGCCTGCTGCGGACGACGGGTGTCCTCCGGATCGCCGTGGTAGGGGTCGAACACGACGGTCTCGGCCCCGAGGTCGCGCAACTGGCGCAGGTCGTCGAGGACCTGGTCGAGGGTGCCGACGCCGGCGGGCCGTTCGGGGTCGTCGACCGGTGCGGTGGTCAGCCGCAGGGCGATGCGGGGGGCGAACCCCGGCAGCGGGTGCTCGGCCAGGAGCGACCGCATCCGGGCGACGGGGAGCCGCAGCGGGTGCCAGGCGTCGCCGAACCGGACTGCCCGGCGCAGCGCCGCCTCGCTGTGGCCGCCGACCCACACCGGTACCGGCCGGTGGCCCGAATCGCTCGCCCAGGTGTCGCGCAGCGTGGCCAGGCACTCGTCGGTCAGTCTGCCGCGGGCGCCGAACGGCACGCCGAGGGCCTCGAACTCCCGGCGCGCCCAGCCGATCCCCACGCCCAGGACGAACCGGCCGCCGCTGAGCCGGTCGAGGGTGCTCGCCGTCCGCGCCACCAGCAGCGGGTGCCGGTAGGGCAGGACGAGGACGGTCGTGCCCAGCCGCAGGCCGGGGGCGGTCCCGGCGAGCCAGGACAGCGTGGTGAACGGCTCGTAGAACGGCTCCGGGTACCGCTCGGCCACGTCCGGGGTCACCGCGACGTGGTCCGACACCATGAGGAGGTCGAAGCCGAGGCCCTCTGCGGTCCGGGCCCACTCGCGCAGCACGCCGGGGTCGGTCCCGGGGCCGAAGTTCGGTACGTTGACGCCAAGTTGCATGGATCGAGGCTATCCCCGTGATCATGGCGGACGGAACGGAATCCTCCCTCTGTGCCCGGCGGATCGCCGGGGATTTCCCGGTAGATTCGCGCCATGGCCGTGAATCTTGACGACACCGACTGGGCGATCATCGAGCAGCTGCAACAGGAGGCCCGCATCTCGCTCAGCGAGCTGGGGCGGCGGGTGTCCCTCAGCCCGTCGGCGACCACGGAACGGGTGCGGAACCTGGAGTCGCTGGGCGTCATCACCGGCTACCACGCGACGGTGGACCTGGCGAAGGTCGGCTACCCGGTGCTCGCCGTCGTCCGGCTGAAGTACCCGGGCAACCGGCACGAGCCGCTGCGGCGACTGCTCGCCGAGCGGCGGGAGGTCCTGGAGTGCCTGCGGACCACCGGCGACGACTGCTACACCCTCAAAGTGGCGGCGACCTCCATGGAGCACCTGGAGACCCTGGTGGACGAGCTGGCCGGCTTCGGCAGCACCACGACGAGCGTCGTCTACAGCCGGACGCTGCCGCTGCGCGGGCCCGCTCGGCCCTGATGCCGGAGGGGCGTCGGAGGGGAGTCGTCGGAGGGGAGTCGGGAGGGAAAGGTGCTCCCTCGATCGGGGGAGGTCGGCCGGCCGTCGCGCGGACAGACTGGCGATCGTGACCGGGGGTTTCCTACCCCCCACGATTCCACAGGAGTTGACCCGTGCGTCGTTCGCGCATCCGCCACATGGCACTCGCCCTCACGCTCTCGACCGCTGGGGCCGTCGCGGCCGTCGGGGCGGCGGCACCGTCCGCCATGGCGGCCACGTCGGCCGCGGCCTCCTCGGACGCCGTGCAGCAGGGACTGAACGCGCTGGTGCGGACGGACGGGATACCCGCCGCGCTCGCGACCGTCCGGGACGGGCGCGGCCGGACCCGCGACTACACCGCGGGGGTGGGGGACCTGGCCACCGGCGCCAAGGTCCCCGTCGACGGGCAGGTGCGGATCGGCAGCAACACCAAGACCTTCACCGCCGTCGTCGTGCTCCAGCTGGTCGGGGAGGGGAAGGTCGACCTCGACGCCTCCGTCGACACCTACCTCCCCGGCCTGGTCCGCGGCGAGGGCATCGACGGGCACGGCATCACCGTCCGGCAGCTGCTCCAGCACACCAGCGGACTGCCCGACTACGAGGGGCTGCTGGAGGAAACCGCCCTGCGGACCCGGTACTTCGAGCCCCGGGAGCTGCTGGACATGGCCCTCGGGCAGAAGCCCGCCTTCGCGCCCGGGGAGAAGTTCGGCTACAGCAGCACCAACTACGTGCTGGCCGGCCTGATCGTCCAGCGGGTGACCGGCCGGCCGATCGCCGAGGAGATCGACCGGCGGATCATCCGGCGCATCGGGCTGCGGCACACCTACTTCCCGGCCGTGGGCGACCGGACGATCCGGGAGGCCCACCCCAAGGGCTACCGCAGGGATTCCGCCGACGCGCCGCTGGCCGACTTCACGGAGCTGGACCCGTCGGCGGCCTGGGCGGCCGGGCAGATGATCTCCACCAACTCGGACCTCAACCGCTTCTTCACCGAACTGCTGGTCCCGGACCGCCTGCTGCCCGCGGCCCAACTCGCCCAGATGCGCACCACCGTCCCGGTCGGCGACGGCATGGCCGCCGGACTGGGCATCTTCAGCCGGACGCTCACCTGCGGCGGGGTCTACTGGGGGCACGGCGGCGACATCCCGGGCTACGAGACCCGGGGCGGCGCCACCGACGACGGCCGTGCCGTGAACATCGCGATGACCACCATCCCGGCCGACTACGCCGTCACCCGGCACCTCGAAGGCGTCGTCGACGCCGCCCTGTGCCGCTGAGGTGATAGCCGGGCCGTGAGCGGTCAGGAGCGGTGGTGGTTCCCCTCGTCGCCGATCACACCGTTCCCGTGGTGGACGGACACGCTGGAGTACGTCGCCCGCATGCGCGTGGCGTGAGCCGTCCGGTGCTGTTCGATCAGCATTCCCTCGGCGTTGTCGGACTGGTGCCGCCGCGCGCGTTCCCGGAGTACCAGGAAGGCCGTGGCACCGACGATGGCGCCGACGAGCGCGACCAGGAACACCGTGACGAAGACCATGCCGTCACCTTCCCCCCGTTCGAATGCGTCCAACCTTTATCTCACGGGCGTAGGGCGGTCGCACCCGAGTCGTCGGAACAGCCGGAACAGCCGGAACAGTCGGGCGGTCGGGACGGCAGACCGTCGCGACGGCCGACTGTTCCGGCGACCGTACGGGGCGTCAGGGGAGGGCCTGTTCGGCGTTCGCGCGCTCCGTGACCAGCGCCAGGACGCGGCCCGCGACGGCGAGGTCCTCGGCCGGGATGCCGGCGTACAAGCGGGCGGTGATCCCGGCGGCCTCGGTGGTGGTGCGCTCGTACAGTTCGCGGCCGGCCGCCGTGAGGTGCAGCCGGGACGCCTCCGCCGGGTCCTGCGAGAGCAGCCCGGCGGAGGTCAGTTCCCCGATCACGCCGTGGACGACCGACTCCTCGGCCTTCAGCGACCCGGTGACGTCGCGGACGAGCGCGTCCCGGGCGATGGAGCCGCCCGCGACCGTGACGACCCGGAGCGTCACGCTCTGGTGGAAGGTCGCTCCGTGGCGGTCCAGCACGCCCTCCAGGAGGGCGCGCGCCGCGTAGTGGGCCAGAGCGATGACCCGGCCGTTGACGGCGGTGGGGGCCGTGGGGGCCGTGGGGGCGGCGGGGGCCGTCGCCGGTGCGGCGTTGGCCGTGGCGGCGGTGTTGGTGGCGGTGTCGGGCGCGGCGGCGGTGGTCATGACGGCTCCTCGGCGTTCTCGACGGTCTCGGCGTGCGGCGGATCCAGAGGTGCGTCGAGCAGGGCGGCCAGTTCGCGGGTGAACTCCCGGGCGCGGGGGCTGTCCTGGCCGCCGAGTGGCGCCAGCAGCTGGTCCAGGAGGCCCTGGACCACCGTGATCGCGCGGCGGGTGACGTCGCCGCCCTGCTCGGTGAGCGACAGCTGCATGGCGCGCGGGTCGTCCGGGTCCCGGGTGCGGGCCACCAGCCCGGCGGCCTCCAGGGCGCGGGCGAGCTTGGAGACGTAGAGCGCTTCGAGGCCCGTGTGGTCGGCGAGGCGGCGCTGGCTGGGGCGCAGCCCGGAGCGCGACATGCCGTACAGGGAGGCCAGCACCGCGTACTGGGCGTGCGTCAGACCCAGTGGTGCGACCGCCCGGTCGACCGCCACCCGCCACTTCATCGACAGGCGCCAGACCAGGAATCCTGCGGTGGCGCCCTCAGCTGTTGAACTCATGGCGGATACAGTACATAGCTACTATGTCCATGGCTACTATTTTTCGGGGCCGGGGCCGGGGCCGGGGCCGGGGAATGGGGCTCGGGGTGCCGGGCGGAGCGCCTCGGGCATGACTTTCGACAGATCCGGTGCGGCGGCGGCCCTCGTAGGGTCGTGGGCATGCGGATGAGTGGGGCGGCGCTGCCCGTGGTGGCGTCGGTGTGTATCGGGCTCGGTGTCACGAGCCTCTGGTGGGCGCTGCCGGCGATCGGGTTCTCCTTCCTGGCCGGGCTACGGATGGAACGAGTTCGGCCGGCGGCGGTGGTGTTCGCCGTGCTGGTCGCGGCTGGGGTGCTGGTGGTCGGTTCGGTGCCCTCCTGGATCGTCCTGGGGCTGCGGTTCGTCGCGCTCGCCGTGAGCACCGGGATGGGCCCCTGGCTGCTGGGCCGGTTCTGGCGGCAGTCGCAGGAACTCGTGCGCGCCGGGTGGGAGCGGGCCGAGCGGCTGGAGCGCGAGCAGCAACTCGTCGCCGAGCAGGCCCGACTGCGCGAACGGGCCCGGATCGCCCAGGACATGCACGACGCCCTCGGCCACGACCTCAGCCTGATCGCCCTGCGCGCCGGGGCCCTCAAGCTCGCCCCCGACCTGGCCCCGCCCCACCGGGAGGCCGTCCAGGAGATCCGGGCGGGCGCGGCCGCCGCCGTCGACCGGCTCGGCGAGGTGATCGGCATCCTGCGCGACGGGGACGAGAGCGGTGGCGCCGCCCGCACGGCCCACGGACCGGCCGACTCGGACATCCCGCACCTGGTCGCCGAGGCGGCCGCCGCCGGCCTGGACGTCCGCTCGGAGGTCACCGGTGAGCCGGACGGACTCCCGCGCGCCACCGAGCACGCCGCGTACCGGGTGGTGCAGGAGGCGCTGACCAACGCCGCCAAGCACGCACCGCGAGCGGCCGTCACCGTGGAGGTGGCGTACTCGGCCGACGGCGCCTGCCTCCGGGTGGCCAACGGCCCCGGGCCTGTGCCCGCGCCCATGCCTGCATCTGCGCCCGCGCTCACCGTCGCCCGGGCGACGGGCTCGGCACCTGCGTCAACCCCGCGCGGCGCAACGCCCACCGGAACGTTCACCGGCGCGTTCGTCGGCACGTCCGCCGCACCCGCCGGAAGGTCCGCGTCGACGCCTGCCGTGCCGCCCACCGGTGGCCGCGGCCTGGTCGGGCTGGCCGAGCGGGTCCGGCTCGCGGGCGGCACCTTCGCCCACGGGGCCCGCCCGGACGGCGGGTTCGAGGTCGCGGCCACTCTGCCGCGCCGCGCCGCCGGGCCCGTCCCGCTGCCGCCCGCCGCCCCGTCGTCGCCGGTGCGCGAGCTGCGACGGGCGCGGCGCAGGGTGGGCCGTACGCTGGCCGCCGTGGTGCTCGTCCCGCTGGGGACGGCCGTACTGCTGACCGTGGCGCTGCGAGTATGGACGCTCTACGTGGTCAGCCTGTCGGTGCTGGACCCGGAGGTCTACGCCGCCCTCCAGATGGGGCAGGACCAGGCCTCCGTCGAGCGTCTGCTGCCGGGCCACCGGCTGCCGTACCGCCCGCCGAGCGGGCCGGCGACGCCCGCGCCGCCGCCGGGGGAAGGGGTCTCGTGCGTGTACTACGCCATCACCGCCCAGCTGTTCGTGGACCGGGCCGGCGATGCCTACCGGCTCTGCTTCCAGGACTCCCGGCTGGTCTCGCGGGACGTGCTCGTCTCCTGAAGCCCTGGCTTCCGGCCTTCCACGTCCCGCGCTCCCGCCGCAACTCCCTTTCCCCACCACCTCCGTACCGGGCGACCGACAGGAGCCACCGATGACCACCGCACCGATCCGGGTGCTGCTCGCCGACGACGAGCCCATGATCCGCGCGGGACTGCGCGCGGTGCTCGCCACCGACCCGGGCATCGAGGTCGTCGCCGAGACCGGGGACGGCCGGGAGGCCGTCGAACTGGTCCGGCGCCACCGGCCGGACGTCGCCGTACTGGACATCCGGATGCCCGGGACGGACGGCATCACGGCCGCCGCCGAGATCCGCCGGAACGGCCTGGCCACCGGAGTACTCATGCTGACCACCTTCGGTGAGGACGACTACATCCTGCGCGCGCTCAGCGGCGGCGCGAACGGCTTCCTGATCAAGTCCGGCGAGCCCGAGGAACTGCTCGCCGGGGTGCACGCGGTGGCCGGAGGGGCGGCCTATCTGTCACCCAAAGTGGCCGCCCGGGTGGTCGCCCACCTGGCCGCCACCGGGGCCGGCGGCCCCGCCGACCGGCGTGCCGGCGCCCGGGAGCAGGTGGCCGCCCTGACCGCCCGGGAACGGGATGTGCTGACGCTGATCGCCGCCGGGCTGTCCAACGGTCAGATCGCCCGTCGGCTGGGGGTGGTGGAAGGCACCGTGAAGGCCCATGTGAGCTCCATCCTGGCCCGGTTGGGCGTGGCCAACCGGGCGGCCGCCGCCGTCCTCGCGCACGAGGCCGGACTGACCCTCGGCGCGACCTGCGCGGGCGGTCCACGGGACTGAGGCCGCCGCGCCCGGGGCGGTGCCGGAGTCGGAGCCGGAGCCCGCGCCTGCGCCCGCGCCCGGGGCCGACGGTATCGGCGGTGCCGACAGCAGCCGCCCGAGGACCGGCACCCCGGCCAGGGCCGTCACGGCAGTGGTGGCCGCTGGCCGCAGGGCGAGGACCGCCGCCGCCGTGACCGTGCCGCCGAGCGCGGCACCGGCGATCACGTCGTGCGGGTAGTGCACCCCGGCCGCCACCCGCAGCGCTGCCGTGGCGCCGCCGACGGGTATGACCAGCACCGCCCAGTGCGGGCGCAGCAGCACCAGCCCCGTGGCCAGCGCGACCGCCAGGGTGGCGTGGTTGCTGGGGAAGGACCAGTCGCCCGGCGGCGGACACGCGGCGACCGCCGTGCCCGGCAGCCCGGTGAGCGCCCGGCAGGGCCGCTCCTCGTCGAGGACCACCTTCAGCACCTCGCTCGCCCCGTAGGCCAGCACCGTGCCCGGCCCGACCAGCGCCACCCCCGCGACCACCCCGGCGGCCCGCCGGGCCCGGGCCGTCCACCAGCAGAACGCCAGCAGGAGACCCAGCACCAGCAGCCCGACCTCGGTGGCCGGCTCCAGCAGCGAGGCCACCGCGTGCGGGGCCTCGCCGACGGCCTCCGCCACCCGCCGGTAGCCGCCGGCCGACCACCCGGCCGACACCCGCACCGGCCCCGCCCCGCCACCCCGCTCCGGCGCCAGCCACGCCACCACCCCGGCCCCCGCGCAGAGCAGGGCCACGGCGAGGACGGGCCTGGGCCTCACTCCGGGTTTGGCCCTGGGCCTGGCGGTGGCCCTGGTGGCGCCGGTCTGCCTCGAATCCCTGTCCGTATACGTCATGGTCCGGACGGTAGAGGCCGAGACCCCCTTGGCACCCGACCCGAAAGTCAAGCAATGCCCCTGACGATGGTCAGGGTTGACATCACGTCACAGCGACCGGCCACGTACCCTGCGCCCATGCCGGATCCCTCCCCGCTCGCCGTCCCCGCCCGCTTCGACGGAGCCCCCGACCGCGTCGCGCTCGTCGTCCCGGGCGTCGGGTACACGCCCGCCAGGCCCCTCCTCCACTTCGCCCGCTCGGTGCTCCTCCGGCACCGCTGGACGGTCCAGGAGCTGTGGTGGCAACTCCCGGACGATTTCCGGGCGTTCGAGCCGGAGGACCGGACCGCCTGGGTCGAGCGGCAGGTCGCCGAGGCCGTCGACGCCGAGCGCGGCGCCTGCCGCCTGCTCGTCGGCAAGTCCCTGGCCTCCTTCGCCTGCGGCGTCGCCGCCGACCGCGGCCTCGCCGCAGCCTGGCTGACCCCCGTCCTGACCTCCGAGCCGGTCGCCCGCGCCCTCGCCCGCGCCGAAGCCCCGACCCTCCTCGTCGGCGGCGGCGCCGACAAGCTGTGGGACCGCCGGATCGCCGAATCGACCGGACGCGAGGTCCTCGAAGTACCCGCCGCCGACCACGGTCTGGAGCTGCCGGACGACCCCCTGGGCTCGATCGACGTCCTGCGGCAGGTCACCTCCCGCCTGGACCGCTTCGTCGCCTCCCTGACGACGGGGGAGTAGGGAAGGAAGCCCTGCGGGGAAGAGACCTCCGAAGCCGGGCCGAGCCGCTGCTACCGGCGCGGCCGCAGCGGTTTCGCAAGCCCGGCCGTCGGCCGCCGGGCGACCGGGGCTGTCCGCAGGGGAGCCTGTTCGTGTCGCATACCGGGATCCAAGGGGATCGGCTGCCGCGGGAGCCCGGCTTCGGCTCGGGCATGACCTGCCGGCGCCGACCGCGGGGACCGGCACCAGGCCAGGGAGCGGCCGCGCCCGGCCGCTTGAGGCATCACGTGGTCACCGCCGGCCGGGGCACACCGCCGGCCACCGCCACGACGTCACCTGGCGGCTGCTGCCGCCGCTGCCGCACGCGATTCCGCGCATCCGCGGCGGTTGTTCCCCGACCGCGGCTACGACGTCGACAGGTATCACTGCCTGGTTTCGTGGAAGCGCGGCAGCGAGCCGGTCACCGCCCGCCGGTGCCACCGTCCGGCGCCGACGTGGCCAAGGGCGCCCGGATGCCCGCTTACCGGGAGTCGGTCGGCCGTCCGGGCGCGACCACTGGCAGGTCTCGCTCCTCGGCTGCGTCGGCCAGGCGCTTGTCGTAGGTGACGAAGGCGGTGAGCGCGTGCTCGAGGTGCTCGGCAGTGGCGAGGTGGATGGCGTCGAGGGTGCGGAGGTGTCGGGTGGGGAACTGGCAGGCGGCCCTGAGGACGGGATCGGAGAGCCGGACGCGGAGAAGCCGGTCGAACAGGTCCACCGACGCGTCCAGCAACTCCTTTGGTGCACCGACCCGGATCAGCGCGCGCGGCACCTCGACCTGGGCCAGCGCGCTGGTCGCGTGGCCCTCGGAGCCGTGCGAGGAGAGGAACGTGCGCAGCGCGCTGGATTCGTCCTCAAGTACCAGAAGTTTGAGGATCGCGCGTGAGTCGAGGTAGATCAATGGCCTTCCTCCTCCCGCATGGTGTGCAGGGCGTCGGCGGCCGACGCGAGCCCGGCGCCGGATTCGGGCAACGTCCAGTCGGCCAGGCCACGCGCGGTCGCGGCGTTCTCGGGGGCGATCGTGCCGTCTCGAACGAGGTCCTCCAGCACCCGCTGTTCCGGGTCGGGCGGCGCGAGGACGGCGATCAGCCGCCCGTTGCGGGTGATCTCCACGCGTTCGCCGGCCGCGACCCGGTCGATCAACTCGCTGGCGTGCTGCTGGAGCTGTCGGATGGGGACTCTGGCTGCCATACGACTCACGGTAGAGCCAAGCGTGCGGCGATCACGAGGAATGTGCGTCGATTTCACACGAACGAGTGCCGCCATGCCCCGGGAACCCGTGCCGGCGCCCGCCGATGGTGGTGGCGAGGGCGGCGGCCAGCAGGACGAGGGCGGACCAGGGCAGCGCGGCTGGCCCGGCGTGGTCGAGGAGGAGGCCGCCGGCCAGGCCGCCGATGGCGATGCCGAGGTTCCAGCAGGTGACGAGCAGCGACTGGGCGATGTCCCCGGCCGGGCCGGCCGCGTCGGCGACGGCGGTCTGGAGGAGGGTGGCGGCGCCGCCGAAGCCGAGGCCCCAGAGCGCGGCGGCGGCGTAGGCGGGCCGACCGGTCGAGCCGAGCAGGGCGGCGGCGAGGAGCAGGGCCGCGGCCGCGAGGAGGACGGAGGCGGCGATGGTCAGGGGGCGCAGGTACCGGTCGATGAGGGCGCCGGTGCCGAGGATGCTCACCAGCGAGGACAGTCCGATGACGAGCAGGACGGTGTCCGTCCGGCCGTCGAGCCCCAGCGGCGCGAGCAGGGCGGCGACGTACGTGTAGAGGACGTTGTGGGCGAGCACGAAGGTCGCGGTGACGGCCAGGACGGTGGCCACGCCCGGCGTCCGCAGCACCTGCCGGACGGGGACGCGGGCCTGGTCGGCGCGGCCGGGCAGTGGCGGGAGCGCGAGCAGCATCCAGCCGGTCAGTGCCACGGCGATCACGCTCATCAGCCCGAAGGTGACCCGCCAGCCCACCAGGCCGGCGAGCAGGGTGCCGGCGGGTACGCCCACCGACAGGGCGACCGTCGAGCCGGCCATGGCGACGGCCATCGCCCGTCCGCGCTGTTCCGGCGCGACGATGCCCCGGGCGTACCCGGCCAGTAGCGCCCAGAGCAGTCCCGCGACCAGGCCGGCCGCGAACCGGGCGGCCATGGTGAGCGGGTAGTCGGGTGAGACGGCGGTGACGGCGTTGGCCGCGGCGAAGCCGCCGACGGCGACCAGCAGCAGGCGCTTGCGCGGCAGGCGGCCGGTGACGGCGGTCAGCGGGATGGCGGCCGCGATGGAGCCGACGGCGTAGAGGGTGACGGACTGCCCGGCGGCGGACTGGCCGACGCCGAGGTCGGCGCTCATCGCGGGCAGTACTCCGGCGGGCAGGGCCTCGGTCATGATCGTGACGAATCCGGCGGTGCTCATGGCCAGCAGTGCGGGCCAGGGCAGCCTCGGTGCGGGGGTCACCGGCTGTGCGGGGGCGCGGAGTTCGGGAGTGGGCATGGGCCCGATCGTCTATCGTTGACATTCGTGTCAAGGTCCAGCCGGGATGGCGCCGGCCCGGGGTGAGGGTGGTCACACATGCGCATCGGCGAGCTCGCCCGGCGGGCGGAGACCACTCCGCGCCTGCTGCGCTACTACGAGCAGCAGGGGCTGATCACACCGCGCCGTGAGGCGAACGGCTACCGCGCGTACGACGAGTACCTCGTGGACCGGGTGCTGCAGATCCGCGGGCTGCTGGACGCGGGGCTGCCGACCCGGATCATCAAGCAGATCCTGCCCTGCCTGGACACCCTGGACGCCCCGCGGACGATCCACTTCGCCGACGCCACACCGGAGATGCTCGCCACCCTGGAGTCCGAGACGGACCGGATGACCCGCCGGATCCTGTGCCTGACGCGCAACCGGGACGCCATCCGGGAGTACCTGGACGTGGTCAAGGGCCTCTCCTGATCCACCACCCGAACTCGACGGCTTGACCTTGCCACGGGTGTCAGGGTTGGACGCTGCCGTCATGACCGACACGACCGACCTGAACCACGCCGCCGCGACCGACACGACCGCCGCGACCGCCCCCGCGATCCACCACACCGCCTTCGGCGACGGCACCCCGATCGTCCTGATCCACGGCTACACCGTCGACCACCGCGTCCTGCTCCCGCTCGAACCCGCCTTCGCCGACCGCCCCGGCTGGCGGCGCCTCTACCTCGACCTCCCCGGCCACGGCGCCAGCCCCCGGCTGCCGGGCCCGACCTCGGCGGCCGCCCTGGCCGAGGCGCTCTCCGAGTGGATCGAGGCCCAGGTCGGCGGGCGGCCCTTCGCCGTGGTCGGGCAGTCCTTCGGCGGCCAGCTGGCCCGGGCGGTGACCGCGCGCTTCGGCGAGCAGGTGCTGGGCTCGGCGCTGCTGGTGCCGGTGGTGCGCTGGGGTGCCGACCGCGACCTGCCGGAGGAGTCCGTGGTCGAACGCGACGAGGACCTCCTCGCCCGGCTCCCGGCGGCCGACCGCGACCTGTTCCGGTACGTCATGGCCCGCCACACCGGCCCGAGTTGGGAGCTGTTCCAGCAGTACGTCCGGCCCGGCTGGGAGGCGCACGACCGGGCGGCCGCCGCCGAGCTCGAAGCCGACTTCCTGCTGCCGCACTGGCCCGAGCACCGGGCCGCGCGGCACCGCGGCCGCCACCTGCTGGTCACCACCCGGCAGGACGCCCTGGTCGGCTGGCGTGACCAGCTCGCCCTGCTCGACCACTACCCCCGGATGGCCGCCGCCGTCCTCGACGGGGTCGGCCACAACCCCCAGGTCGAGGCCGCCGACACCGTTCGCACCCTGGTCGGCCGCTGGCTCGACGCGCTCCCGCGCTGAGGACGGGCTCCGGGAACGCCGACGGCCCCGCGACCGGTCGTACCGGCCGCGAGGCCGTCCACCGCCGCAGGAGTCCGGAGCTCGGAACCCGTGAACCGGCCCCCGGAGCCACGGCTCAGCCGATGGAGCGGGGCAGGCGGGTGGTCAGGTACAGGATGGTGAAGGACCCGAGGAGCTGGATGCCCAGGCAGAGGGCGAGCGCGCGGTCCATGCCGAGGACGGGGGAGAGGGAGAGGTAGAGGGTGCCGAGGGTGGCGACGCCGAGCGCGAGGCTGGACTGCTGGCCGGTGGCGAGGACGCCGCTGCCGACGCCGGCCCGGGCGGCGGGCACCTTGGCGAGGACGACCCGGAACAGCGGGGTGCCGATCAGGCCCTGCCCGATGCCGGCGAGGGCGACGCCCGGGGCCATCCGCAGCGGGGAGAAGTGCGACCAGTCGGCCAGGACGGTCAGGGCGAGGGTGGCGAGGCCGGTGGCCTGGACGACGGCGCCCGCGCTGAGCACCCGGCTGCCCCAGCGGCCGATCAGCCGCGGGCCGGCGAGCGAGGCGGAGAAGTAGCCGACGGCCATCGGGACGAGCGCCCAGCCGGCCGCGACCGGGCCGAGCCTGAGGCCCTGCTGGAGGGCGACCGCGATGACGAACATGAAGCCGCCGAAGCCCGCGAAGTAGGGGAGCGCGATGCCGAGGCCGCGCCGCATCTCCGGGATGCGCAGCAGGGACGGCGGCACCAGCGGGGTGTCCCCGCGCCGCTCGGCGCGCCGCTCGACGACACCGAAGGCGACGGCGAAGACGGGGAACAGCGCCAGCAGCACCCAGGACCAGAGCGGCCAGCCGGCGGCCCGGCCCTCCATCAGCGGGACGAGCAGGGAGAGCAGCGTGGCGGTGAGCAGGACGGTGCCGGGGACGTCGACCCGGGCGGCCGTGGTGGACCGGCTCTCCGGGACGTAGCGGACCGCGAGCACCACGGCGAGCAGCGCGAACGGCACGTTCAGCAGGAACACCGAGCGCCAGCCGGTGCCGAACAGGTCGGCGGCGACCAGCATCCCGCCGAGCACCTGCCCGATCACCACCGAGATCCCGCCGACGGCGCCGTAGACGCTGAGCGCGCGGCCGCGCCGGGCGCCCTCGGTGGCGGCGGTGATGGTGCCGAGCACCTGCGGGATCAGCAGTGCGGCCGAGGCGCCCTGGGCGGCCCGGGCGGCGACCAGGGACCACGCGCCGGGGGCGAGGCCGCAGGCCAGCGAGGTGAGGGCGAAGGCGACGGCGCCGATGACGAAGAGCCGGCGGCGGCCGTAGCTGTCGCCGAGGCGCCCGCCGAGGACGAGCAGGACGGCGAAGGCGATGCCGTAGCCGGCGGCGACCAGTTCCAGGACGGCGGGTCCGGCGGCCAGGTCGTGGTCGATGGTGGGCAGGGCGACGTTGACGATGAAGAAGTCGAGCATCGGCAGGAAGGCGCCGAGCAGGACGGTGACCAGTCCGGCGGTGCCGAGGGTGGCGGCGGGACCGGTGGAGCCGGTGGCGGGACCGGCAGGACCGGTGGAGCCGGCCGGCCCGGTGCCGGAGGTACGGGCGGCCGCGCTGCCCGGGGTGGTGGCGGCGCGGCTCGATGCGGGGGCGACGGTGAGTGGTTGGGTCACGGGTCCTACGATCCGCCGCGCCGTACCCTGGTACCAGAGTGTGGTTATCCAGGTATAAGAAGTACCTGGCAACAGGCTTACGGCTGGCGCATGCTGGGGAGCATGAGCCTGATGACCCCCGCCGCGCAAGACGCCGCGCACAGCGCCGTACAGCGCCGGAGCGCCCCCGGCGACGCCCGTCGGCACGAGCTGGCCGCGTTCCTGCGCAGCCGCCGCGAGCGCCTCGGGCCCGAGCAGGTGGGCCTGCCGATGACCGGCCGCCGCCGGACACCGGGGCTGCGCCGGGAGGAGGTCGCCCAGCTCGCCGCGGTCGGGGTGACCTGGTACACGTGGCTGGAGCAGGCGCGGGACATCCAGGTGTCGGCCCAGGTGCTGGACGCGGTGGCCCGGGCGCTGCTGCTGGACCCGAGCGAGCGCGCCCACCTGTTCACCCTGGCCGGCACGGACGACCCGGCGCCGGTGAAGGAGTGCCCCTCGGTGACCCCGAGCGTGCGGCTGCTGCTGGAGCGGCTGGCGCCGTACCCCGCCGTGGTGCTCAACTCCCGCTACCAGGTGCTGGCGTACAACGCCCAGTACACCGCGGTCGTCGGCGACCTCGACCGGATGGCTCCCGAGGACCGGAACCTGATGTGGATGGCGTTCACGCCCTCGCAGTTCCGCGAGGTGCTGATCGACTACCGCACCGAGCGCCTCGGCATGGTGGCCCGGTTCCGTTCGGCGATGGCCGACCACAGCTCGGAGCCGGCCTGGAAGGCGCTGCTGGCCCGGCTGCTCAAGGCCTCGCCGGACTTCGCGGAGGTCTGGCAGCGGCACGACGTGATGCGGCCGGGCAACGGGATCAAGCGCTTCCAGGTGCCGGACGTCGGGCTGCTGCGCTGCGAGTACACCAACTTCTGGCTCAGCCCGCAGCTGGGGACACGGATGATCACGTACACCCCGCTGGACGACGAGACCCGCGCGTTGATGGACCGCCTGCCCACCGGGGCCTAGGGAGTTCCTCGGGCTCGCGTCGGACGGGCGGCGTCGACGTGCCTCAGCCCCGCACCGCCGCGTCCCGCCCGAGCCGCAGGCACACCACGGCGAGCGGCAGTTCTATGCAGGAGGCCATGACCAGCGCGGCGAGCACCGCGTGGCCCGGCCCGGCGCAGGCGATGTCGGCCAGCGCGTCCCCGGTGAGCAGCAGGGCCACCGCGGCGCCCGCCCACAGCGCGGCGGGGCTGCGGCGGCGCAGCAGCGTGTCCAGCGAGAGCAGGGCGGCGAACTCGGTGAGGTCGAGCACGACCCACGGGGTCTCGTGGCAGACGGCGAGGACCGCCAGCCAGGGCAGCAGCGCGACCGCGGCCAGGACCGGGACCTGGGCGAAGCGCGCGGGCAGGACGGACGAACGGGCGGGGCCGAGGGCAAGGGCGAAGGTGCCGCTCACGCCGCACCCCGGCCGCGCTCCCGGACCCGCTCCAGCGGCAGCCGCTCGGCGGCCCCGCCCGCCATGTGCTCGACCCGCACCGCGTCGAACGGCCCCTCGGCCCAGGCGACCCAGAACCGGTCGGCCACCGTGACCGCCTCGGCCGTCGAGCACACCCGGCGGAACGGCCGCCGCCCGGTGAACACCACCGCGGGCGCCGTGCCGTCGGCCGCCAGCCGGCCCCAGGCCAGCACGTGCCGGCTCCGCCCGGCGGAGGGGCAGTGCCGGGCCCCGCGCAGCAGGTGCGGGGTGAGCCGGGCGGCGACCAGGACGTCGGCCAACTCCCCGTACTGGTACAGCTCCAGTGCGGCGCGGCCGCGGCCGGACGCGACGCAGCGGACCGACCAGGGGCCGGCCCCGGCGGGCAGCGCGCCCTCCGGCAGCTCCCCTTCCTGCAGCGTCTCCTCCGGCAGGGCTCCCGCCGGCAGCGCCCGCTCCGGCAGCGCCTCCTGGGCCGCCGCCGCTCCGGCGGCACTCCCGGGGCCGGGCCGCCCGTGCGGCGGAGTGGCGGAGTGCGATGCAGTGCTCGTCATGCCCTCAAGCCTTCCGCCCGGACCCCCCTCCTGTCGGTGGTGCTCCACACCGAATCGGGGGTGTAGCTAGCTACACCCCCATCGGGAACCCCCCTTCATGGCGGCTCGTGATCACCGGGCCCTACGCTGTCGGCCATGCCCTCCACCACGTTGCGCCGAGCGTTCGTCAGGAGCCTCCGGCGCCCCCCGTGGTCGCCCGAGGTCTGGCGGGACGTCCGCTTCACCGCCGCCGGGATACCCGTGGCGCTGCCGGTCTGGCTGGCCGTCACCGAGTCGAAGCTGCTCTTCCCGGTGCTCGCCGCCGTCCTGCTCTGCACCCACCCGCTGACCGCCGTCCAGCGCGGCCGGCTGCGCGCCCTGTACGGGGTGGAGGTGCCGCGGCTGCGCCCGCCGACGGGGCGCCGGGTCTGGCTGCTCGGGGTGACCTGGCGCCAGGTCCTCCACCACCTGGTGGCCGGTCCGCTGCTGGCGGCGGGCGCCCTGGTGGTGCTGTACGCCTGGGCGGCCGCCGTGGTGCTGGCCACCGTGTACGGCTGGATCTGGCTGCTGCCCGCCGGCACCGCGCTGCGCACCGGCCTGGCCGGGGAGGACGTCCTGCTCACCCTCGGCGGGGTGCTGCTGCTGGCGGTGCTCCCGCTGTCGGGCACCCAGCTGGCCCGGCTGGAGGTGTGGGTGGCCCGGCGGCTGCTCGGCCCGGACCGGGCGGAGGCGCTGGAGCGGCGGGTCGAGGAGATCGCCGAGAGCCGGGCCGGCCTGGTCGACGCGGTGGACGCCGAGCGCCGCCGGATCGAGCGCGACCTGCACGACGGCGCCCAGCAGCGGCTCACCTCCCTCGCGATGAACCTGGGCCTGGCCCGGCGCACCCTCAAGGACGTGCCGCCCGAGGTGATGCAGGTGATCATCGACGCGCACGAGGAGGCCCAGGCGGCCATCGACGAGCTGCGCGACCTGGTCCGCGGCCTGCACCCCGCCGTCCTGGAGGACCGCGGCCTGGACGCGGCGCTGTCCGGCATCGCCGCCCGCGCCCCGCTGCCGGTGCGCCTGGACGTCGACCTCTCCGAGCAGATCGCCCCGACCGTCGAGGCGGTCGCCTACTTCACCGTCTCCGAGGCGCTCACCAACGTGGCCAAGCACGCCAGGGCCCGCCGGGTCGACCTCTCGGTGCGGACGACCGGCGGCCGGCTGCGCCTGGTCATCAGCGACGACGGCGTGGGCGGCGCGGACGCCTCGCGCGGCACCGGGCTCACCGGTCTGCGCAAGCGCGCCGCCTCGGTCGACGGCACGATGTCCGTTCTCAGCCCCCTCGGGGGCCCCACCACCATCACCGTGGAGTTGCCGTGCGCGCTGTGATCGCCGAGGACTCGGTCCTGCTGAGGGTCGGCCTGGTCAAGGTCCTGGAGGCGGTGGGCTTCGAGGTCGTGGCCGCCGTCGGGGACGCCACCGAACTGCTGGCCGCCGTCGAGGAGCACCGCCCGAAGGTGGTGGTGGCCGACGTCCGGATGCCCCCGGGCTTCAGCGACGAGGGGGTGAAGGCGGCGATGGTGATCCGCCGGCAGTGGCCGGACACCGCCGTCCTGCTGCTCTCCCAGTACGTGGAGGAGCGCTACGCCGCGGACCTGCTGGCGACCAACACCAGCGGCGTCGGCTACCTGCTCAAGCAGCGGGTCGCCAACGTCGACGACTTCGTGGACGCGCTCCAGCGGGTCGCCGAGGGCGGCACCGCGCTGGACCCGGAGGTGGTCGCCCAGCTGCTGGTGCGCCGCCGGCACCGGGACCCGGTGGAGAAGCTGACCCCGCGCGAGCGCGACGTGCTCGCCCTGATGGCGGAGGGCCGCTCCAACGCGGCGATCGCCGGCTCGCTGGTGGTCAGCGACAGCGCGGTGGCCAAGCACATCAACTCGATCTTCACCAAGCTCGAACTGCCGCAGGCCGAGGACAGCCACCGCCGGGTGATGGCGGTGCTGCGCTTCCTGGAGGTCGGGTAGCGGTGAAGGGGGTGAAGGGCTGGCGGGCCACCGGGACGCTCGTGATCGTCCTGGTCATGATCGGTGCCGGACTGCAGACCTGGTCGATGGCGGTGCAGCAGCGCACCAGCAGCAGTCGGCCGTACGACGAGGAGATCCACCGGGTCCAGCTGGAGACCGGCCCCGCGTCGGTCCGGGTGCGGGCCGGACGGGAGGGCCACGTGGTGGTCCGGCAGAGCCTGGACTGGCTGGTGCGCAAGCCGGTGGTGTCCGCCGTCTTCGACAAGGGCGTGCTCACGGTCGGGATGCACTGCCGGCTGGTCCTGCCGTTCGTGGACCTCGGCTGCGGCGCCGAGATCGAGCTGGAGGTGCCGGCCGCGACCGAGGTGTCCGGCTCGGTGACCTCCGGCTCCGTCCAGGTGGAGGGCCTGAGCGGGGACGTGAAGCTGGACCTGACCTCCGGCCAGCTGCTGCTGTCCGACACCTCCGGGAACGTGACCGTGCACGCCACCTCCGGTCTGGTGCAGGGCACCAACCTGAGCGCCCCGCGGTTGACGGCGCAGCTCACCTCGGGCTCCGTGCAGCTGAGCTTCGCGAGGGCTCCGCGCGAGGTGGACGCCACGGCCACCTCCGGCTCGGTGGAGATGAGCCTGCCGAAGGACAGCCGGTACGCCGTCTCCAGCGAGGTCGGCAGCGGCAACGGCCGGATCGACCCGGGGCTGGCGGACTCGGCGAGCCCGAACCGGGTGCACGCCGCGGTCACCTCCGGGTCGATCTCCATCGCTCCGGCGCCGGCCTCGTCGGCGCCCACCGCCCCGGCGGCTCCGTCGGCCTCGTCGGCCCCGTAGCGGAGGCGGCCCGTTCCGGAGGCGTCCGGCCGAGGAGGTGGCCGGTGGCGGAGGCGGCCGGTAAGGGGAGGCGGGCGGTGGCCGAGGCGCCCCGTAGCGGGGGAGCCCCGGCGCGGGCGGAGGCCGCTCACCCGGGTGGGGGACAATGGAGAGTCCCGTCCCCACCACCCGAGGTCAGCCGCGCATGACAGTCACGCCCGCACCCACCGCGTCCGGCACCGAGTTCGCGCCGCTCGACATCGGCCCGATCCAGGTGTGGCCGCCCGTCGTGCTGGCGCCGATGGCCGGCATCACCAACGCGCCGTTCCGCACCCTGTGCCGCGAGCAGAGCGGCGGCAAGGGGCTGTACGTCTCGGAGATGATCACCACCCGGGCGCTGGTCGAGCGCAACGCCAAGACCATGCAGCTGATCAAGTTCGACCCGAGCGAGAAGCCGCGCTCCATCCAGCTGTACGGGGTGGACCCGGTGACCGTCGGCAAGGCCGCCCGGATGATCTCCGAGGAGGGCCTGGCCGACCACATCGACCTCAACTTCGGCTGCCCCGTCCCCAAGGTCACCCGCAAGGGCGGCGGCTCGGCGCTGCCGTACAAGCGCAACCTGCTGCGCGAGATCCTGCGCGAGGCCGTCGCCAACGCGGGCGACCTGCCGGTGACCATGAAGATGCGCAAGGGCATCGACGACGACCACCTCACCTACCTGGACGCCGGCCGGATCGGCGCCGAGGAGGGGGTGGCCGCGATCGCCCTGCACGGGCGCACCGCCGCCCAGCACTACGGCGGCACGGCCGACTGGTCGGCGATCGCCCGGTTGCGCGAGTCCGTCCCGGCGCACATCCCGGTGCTGGGCAACGGGGACATCTGGTCGGCCGACGACGCGCTGCGGATGATGCGCGAGACCGGCTGCGACGGCGTGGTGGTGGGCCGCGGCTGCCTGGGCCGGCCGTGGCTGTTCAAGGACCTGGTCGCGATCTTCGAGGGCGACGTGGACTACGCCCGCCCCGACTTCGGCTACGTGGCCGCGGCGATGGTGCGGCACGCGCAGCTGCTCGGCGAGTGGCTGGGCGACGAGGCGCGCGGCGTGATCGACTTCCGCAAGCACGTGGCCTGGTACACCAAGGGCTTCTCGGTCGGCTCCGAGCTGCGGGTGCGGCTGGCCGGCTCCTCCTCGTTGGCCGAACTGGCCGAAACCCTCGCCCAGGTGGAGCAGTCCCAGGGCTGGCCGGACGGTGCGGACGGCCCGCGCGGGCGGACCAGCGGCAACAACCGGGTGGTCCTGCCGGAGGGCTGGTTGGACGATCCGTACGACTGCGCCCGCCCGGGTGCTGACGCCGAATCGGACACCTCCGGCGGATGATCTGTACGACCTGGCGAAAATGACCCGTTCGGGTCGATGGCCACCTGGTCCCAGCCCTCTTGTCCATCCTGGACAAGAGGGCTCCTTTTCGGCGTCCGAATGTCACGGAGCGGGCACGTTTTTGGACACAGTGCGACGATCGGCGCAGGCGCTCTACGTTCGACCGGTGAGACGCTCTGGTGACGCTTGCCACACG
Organism: Kitasatospora sp. NPDC058046; assembly: GCF_042885595.1. Lineage (NCBI taxonomy): Bacteria > Bacillati > Actinomycetota > Actinomycetes > Kitasatosporales > Streptomycetaceae > Kitasatospora > Kitasatospora sp. NPDC058046. The sequence goes on along the minus strand of NZ_JBHVRS010000001.1, from coordinate 662,330 downwards.
CGGCGGGGGCTGACGGCCGGTCAGTGGACGAAATGGACAGGTCGGCTGTGAATCGCTTCCCGAAGTCGGTCGACCGGTGATCGGGCGATCCGGGTGCAGGAAATCAAGCCGGGGCAACGCCATGGACCCGCGGTCGCTACGGTGCGTCCGGATCGCACGATCTTCGCGGGTGCATGCCTTCAAGAGTTGAATGCTTGCTCGCGTCAGGCGGACGATTTCACCAACAGAGGTGAACGCCTTTATGTGCTTTCGATCTAGCGGGTTACCGCTGGGTACCAGCCTCGGGTGGCCTATTCAGGGCAGAGAAGTGCCTTCGAAATGGGTATGTTCTCCGGCGTCAGGGCAACCGCGTACGAGGAGACCGACCCGTGCCGTCCCAGCAGAAGTTTGTTTACTCCTTCACCGAAGGAAACAAGGACCTCAAGGATCTTCTTGGCGGCAAGGGCGCGAACCTGGCCGAGATGACCAACCTGGGCCTCCCCGTCCCTCCGGGGTTCACCATCACCACCGAGGCCTGCAAGGTCTTCCTGGAGACCGGCAGCGAGCCGTCCTCCCTGCACGAGGAGATCAGCGCCCACCTGGACGCCCTCGAGCAGGAGATGGGCAAGAAGCTCGGCCAGGCCGACAACCCCCTCCTGGTCTCGGTCCGCTCCGGCGCGAAGTTCTCCATGCCCGGCATGATGGACACCGTCCTCAACATCGGTCTCTCCGACGCCTCGGTGGCCGGCCTCGTCGCCCAGTCCGGCAACGAGCGCTTCGCCTGGGACTCCTACCGCCGCCTGGTCCAGATGTTCGGCAAGACCGTGCTGGGCGTCGACGGCGAGCTGTTCGAGGAGGCCCTGGACGAGGCCAAGCACGCCAAGGGCACCGTCAACGACCTGGACCTGGACGCCGCCGACCTCAAGACGCTGGTCGAGGTGTTCAAGGGCATCGTCGAGCGCGAGACCGGCCGGGCCTTCCCGCAGGACCCGCGCGAGCAGATGGACCTCGCGATCCACGCCGTCTTCCACTCCTGGAACGGCGACCGCGCCCGGCTGTACCGCCGCCAGGAGCGCATCCCGAACGACCTGGGCACCGCGGTCAACGTCTGCAGCATGGTCTTCGGCAACCTCGGCGAGGACTCCGGCACCGGCGTCGCCTTCACCCGCGACCCCTCCACCGGCACCCAGGGCGTCTACGGCGACTACCTGTCCAACGCCCAGGGCGAGGACGTCGTCGCCGGCATCCGCAACACGCTGCAGCTGTCCGAGCTGGAGAAGCTCGACAAGAAGTCGTACGACGAGCTGATGGCGATCATGCAGACGCTCGAGAACCACTACCGCGACCTCTGCGACATCGAGTTCACCATCGAGCGCGGCAAGCTCTGGATGCTCCAGACCCGGGTCGGCAAGCGCACCGCCGCGGCCGCCTTCCGGATCGCCGTCCAGCTGGTCGACCAGGGCCTGATCGACCTGGACGAGGCCCTGATGCGGGTCACCGGCGGCCAGCTCTCGCAGCTGATGTTCCCGCGCTTCGCCCCCGACTCCGAGTCGAAGCAGATCGCCAGGGGCCTCGCGGCCTCGCCCGGCGCCGCGATCGGCAAGATCGTCTTCGACTCCTACACCGCGGTGAAGTGGTCGCGCTCCGGCGAGAAGGTCATCCTGGTCCGCCGCGAGACCAACCCGGACGACCTGGACGGCATGATCGCCGCCGAGGGCATCCTCACCTCGCGCGGCGGCAAGACCTCGCACGCCGCCGTCGTCGCCCGCGGCATGGGCAAGACCTGCGTCTGCGGCGCCGAGGAGCTGGAGGTCGACACCAAGCGCCGCCGGATGACCACCGCCGACGGCCTGGTGCTGGAGGAGGGCGACGTCGTCTCGATCGACGGCGCGACCGGCAAGGTCTACCTCGGCGAGGTGCCCGTGCTCCCCTCCGCGGTGGTGGAGTACTTCGAGGGCACCCTGCACGCCGGCGCCGACGTCCAGGGCGGCCTCGTCCAGGCCGTGCACCGGCTGATGTCGCACGCCGACGGCCGCCGCCGCCTCGCGGTGCGCGCCAACGCCGACAACGCCGAGGACGGCGGGCGCGCCCGCCGCTACGGCGCCCAGGGCATCGGCCTGTGCCGCACCGAGCACATGTTCCTCGGCGAGGAGCGCCGCAAGGAGGTCGAGCACCTGATCCTGGCGGACAACGACAAGGACCGCGAGCTCGCCCTCTCCACCCTGCTGCCGCTGCAGAAGGGCGACTTCCTGGAGCTCTTCCAGGCGATGGACGGCCTGCCGGTCACCGTCCGGCTGCTCGACCCGCCGCTGCACGAGTTCCTGCCGGACATCACCGAGCTGTCGGTGCGCGTCGCCCTCGCCGAGGCCCGCAAGGACCCGAACGAGAACGACCTGCGCCTGCTCCAGGCGGTGCACAAGCTGCACGAGCAGAACCCGATGCTCGGCCTGCGCGGCGTCCGCCTCGGCCTGGTCATCCCCGGCCTGTTCGGCATGCAGGTCCGGGCCATCGCCGAGGCCGCCGCCGAGCGCCGGCTGGCCGGCGGGGACCCGCGCCCCGAGGTGATGATCCCGCTGGTCGGCACCGTCCAGGAGCTGGAGCTGGTCCGCGACGAGTGCGAGCGCGTGCTCGCCGAGGTCGCCCGGACCACCGGCGTCAAGCTGGACATCAAGCTCGGCACCATGATCGAGCTGCCGCGCGCCGCGGTGACCGCCGGGCAGATCGCCGAGGCCGCCGAGTTCTTCTCCTTCGGCACCAACGACCTGACCCAGACGGTCTGGGGCTTCTCCCGGGACGACGTGGAGGCCTCGTTCTTCACCGCCTACCTGGAGAAGGGCATCTTCGGGGTCTCCCCGTTCGAGACCATCGACCGCGACGGCGTCGGCTCGCTGGTCAAGCACGCCGTCGAGGCCGGCCGGGCCACCCGCCCCGACCTCAAGCTCGGCGTCTGCGGCGAGCACGGCGGCGACCCGGACTCGGTCCACTTCTTCCACGAGGTGGGGCTGGACTACGTCTCCTGCTCCCCCTTCCGGATCCCGGTGGCGCGCCTGGAGGCAGGCCGCGCCGCCATCGAGACGGCGGGCAGCGACTCGCGCTGAGGAGGGTAGGCATCCCCACCTCACGCGCGGGCACGACTGACCGCTTCCCCTCCCGTCGGGAGGGCGTACACCGGAGCTCGGCGCAGGAGAACCGGCGTACGTGACACGGCCGGGCGGGAACGGACAACGGCGTCCGTTCCCGCCCGGCCGTACGTCCGCGTACGGGCCGGCGCACCGGCCGGTGTGGCGGCGGCCACGTGTGTACCTGGCCCGGCCCGGCCCGGCCGCCTGCCAAGCTGGACCGCATGACCAACCGCAGAAACCCGCTCGTGGCCGTGGCCGTGCTGATCCTGGCGGTCCTGGCCGGGGCCGGGTACCTCCTCGCCAACCAGGGGAGCGGCCACCCCAAGGCCGCCGCGAGCGCCACCACGAGCGCGGCCGCCGGTGCCACGACGTCCGGGTCCACGGCGCCCAAGCCCTCGGCCCCCAAGCCGAGCCCGCCCGCCGGGGGCGCCGGTACCACCCCCGCCGCGGCCGGCACCTGGGTCCCGACCGACCCGGCCATGGCCGACGTCTGCCGCACCAAGCTCCCCAGCCAGGCCCAGGACACCCTCGGCCTGATCGCCAAGGGCGGCCCCTACCCGTACAACCGCGACGGCATCGTCTTCGAGAACCGCGAGAGCCGCCTCCCCAAGAAGTCCGGCGGCTACTACCACGAGTACACCGTCGTCACCCCCGGCTCCAACGACCGCGGCACCCGCCGCGTGGTGACCGGCGACTCCGGCGAGCAGTACTGGTCCGCCGACCACTACGCCACCTTCCAGGAGATCGACTCCCGCTGCTGAGCGGGGCCTCGGCAGCCCTTGCCGCGCCCCTCACCGGGCCCGGCGCCAGGTGACGCGGGGGTGGGGGGCGTGCGGGCCGGTGGTGACCAGGGCGGTGAGCTCGTGGAGCACCGGGGCCGGGTCGCGGCGGAGCTGGACCGGGGTGGTGCGGACCACCGGGAGGCCGGCGGCGGTGAGGCGGTTGGCGCGGGCGAGGCCCCGTTCGTGCTCGGCGGGGCGCAGGTGCCAGGCGCGGGAGTCGATCTCCAGGGCCACGCAGGCGTGCGGCCAGTAGGCGTCCGGGACGGCGAGGAAGCGGCCGTCCAGGAAGAGCACCGGGTTCCACAGCGGCTCCGGCAGCCCCGCGTGCGCCAGCAGTTCGCGGGTCTCGCCCTCCACCACCGACCGCACCCCGACCGTCAGGTCCTCCACCACCCGGGCCACCTGGGGCAGTCCGAGCGCACCCGGGCGGGACAGCAACTGGTCGAGCAGCTCGCCGAGTTCGCAGTGCCGCCGCTGGACGGCCTCCGCGCACAGCGCCCGGAACCGGCGTTGCCCGGTCTCCCTCGGCGCGAGGTCGGCCAGCGCCCGGGCGACGGTGGTGCTCCACAGCCCGTCATCCCGCTCGAAGCCGCCCGGCATCGCCCCGGAGGCCCGGTGGATCCGGACGAACTCCCTGTCCCCGACCCGCCGTTGAGTCGGGATCAGGATGTCGACCGCGTTCAGGTCGGACGGGTGCCCGGCGCTCGGCAGCCCGGCCTCGGCCAGCACCGCGAAGCCGGTCAGCAGCACCTCCCCGGCCCGCGGGTCGCGGCCCTTCGGCGTCGCGTACGCCAGCGCGGCCCGCAGCTTCTGGTGGAACGTCAACCGGCCGCTCTGGAGGCAGATCACCCGGGGCAGGACCTGTTGCCAGGGCCCGCCCGGCCGCAGCCGGTGGGCGATGGTGCCGGAGGGCACCCCGAGCCGGCGCAGCTGCGCCCGGGTGGCGATGTGCTGCTGGTCGGCGCCGAGCAGGGCGACCGGGTCGAGGGGGTTCGCGCGGGTCATGCCCCGGTGCCTGCCCGCCGGAATCGGAGGTATGCGAAACATCCCCCGTCGGTGGGGACGCCGGCCACGGGTGTTGACGGGACGGCGGTCAACCCGCTGAGCTGGAGGGCATATGACCATTCCATCCGCGCACACCGGCCCCGCGCTGGACTCCCTCAACGGCCTCTCCGTGGGCGACGCCCTCGGCGCCCAGATGTTCGTCCCGGAAACCGCCCGGGCCCACCTCGCCGCCCGCACCGAACCGCCCGGTCCCTGGCCCTGGACCGACGACACCGAGATGGCCTGCTCGGTCCACGCCGCCCACACCGAGCGCGGCACGATCGACACCTTCGACCTCACCCACGCCTTCGCCCTCCGCCACGACTTCGACCGCGGCTACGGCCCGGCCGCCAACCGGCTGCTCCGGCTGGTCCGCGAGGGCGGCGACGCCCGGCGGCTGGCCGCCGAACTCTTCGACGGCCAGGGCTCGTACGGCAACGGCGCCGCGATGAGGGTCGCCCCGCTGGGGGCCGCGTACGCCGAGGACCCGGCCGCCGTCGTCCGGCCCGCCGCCGACACCGCCGTCATCACCCACACCCACCCGCAGGCCGTGGACGGCGCGATCGCGGTCGCGGTGGCGGCCGCGTACGCGGTGCGGGCGCGGGCGGAGGCCATGACGCCGGAGGCCTTCCTGGCGGCGGTCGCCGACCTCACCCCGAACGGGGCGGTCAGGGACGGCCTGGAGGAGGCCCGCGGGCTGCTCGCCCGGCCGGACTTCCGGCTCGCCGCGCAGGTGCTCGGCAACGGCAGCCGGACCTCCGCGGCCGACACCGTCCCGTACGCCCTGTGGTGCGCCGCCCGGAACCTGGCCGACTACCGCACCGCCGTGTGGGAGGCGGTCGCGGCCGGCGGCGACATGGACACCGTCGCCGCCATCACCGGGGGAGTGGTGGCGGCGCACACCGGCACCGGAGGCATCCCGCGGGCCTGGCTGGCCGCCCGGGAGCCGCTGCCCGCGTGGGCGTTCCCGGAGCCGGGCGGCGTCCGCGCGGCCGGGGAGCCGCACCTGACGCCGATCCGCCTGCCCCGCCCGCACCCGGTGCCGGACCTGCTCTGGTCGGACGCCGACTGGGAGCGGATCAGGCGCGGCCTGCGGGCCCGGGACCTGGACGAGCGCTGGGTGTCCGTCGTCTCCGAGGGCGTGCTGCACCTGCACCGCGGCGTGGGCGGCGCGGAGGTCTACCGGGTCCGGGTGGCCCGGGTGCGGGGCGGCTGGCGGCCGGTGGAGGCGCTGGTCGAGGCGCACCCGGGACGCCACCGGGCCTGGGACGACCGCACGACCCTGCCGGCCGTCCTGGGCTTGGCGCGCCTCGGCTACGAGCCGCTCCGGGCCGGCCTCAGACCGTGATCATCAGCTGCCCGGCGCCGCTGCCGCCCTGTCTAAGGCACTCCTGGTTGATCGCCGGATCCGGGGCGCTCGGCGAGGTGGCGGCGGCGATCCGCAGCTCGATGATGTCCCGGACGGCCGGCCACTCGTCGTCGAGGATCGAGTAGAACGCGGTGGAGCGCACCACCCCGTCCAGCCCGCGCGAGTGCGCCCGGCGGACGCCCTCGGAGGTCGCGCCGAGCCGCTCGATGGCGGCGCGCGAGCGCATGTTGCGGGCGTCCGCGCGCATCGAGATCCGCTGCACGCCCCAGGTCTCGAAGGCGTGGCGCAGCATCAGCAGCTTGGCCTCGGTGTTGATGCCGGTGCCCTGGGCGCGCGGCGAGAGCCAGCTGTTGCCGATCTCGGCCGCGTCCGGGACGGCCGTGGCCGGATCGCCGAACGGGACGCCGGGCACGGGCGGCCACACCATCGGGCCCTGCCAGTAGTCGAGTTCCAGGAAGCGGGTGGAGCCGACGACCCGGCCGTCGGCGACGTTCACCGTCGCGAACGGCAGCGACCGTCCCGCGGCCTGGTCGGCGAGCGCCCGCGCGACGTAGTCGCGGGCGGCTTCCAGGCCGTGCGGGACGGGGGTGAAGGCGTAGGTCGTACGGTCCTCGGCGCCGGCCTCGGCGATGGCCTCGGCATGGTGCGCGGCGAGGGGCTCCAGCCGCACGGTGCGGCCGGTGAGGGTGACAGGTACGGGCACGGAACCTTCTGTCCTTCATCGGTCGGAGGGAGCCTCCCGGGCCGGGGTACGGCACGGGGTGCGCTGGACATGGGTACGCCTGGGCCCGGGTCCGTCCGCCGGGTACCCGCGCACGCCGGAGGTCCGGTCGAACGGGGTGGGGGCGGCGGCCCGGAGCGGGCGGCGCGGGGGTGCCGGAACGGACACGGGTCCTCGGACCGGTCCGGCGGGAACAGCGAGGGGACAGTGTGCGTCCGCGAAATGGCCGAAGAGGAGACGAGAGCGCGAAGGGAAGCGGGCGGCCAGGTGAAGGCAAGATGCGTCGTGGGGGCTGGCCGAGCAGCGGACCGGGACGTGGCCGACGGCGTTACGGACGACGTGGCGACGACGCGACGATGCGAGGCAGCGAGAGGACGATACCCGCCAGAAGGCGGTGCGTCACTTCGCGGCACGCGAATGGCCGCGCGGGCCGTTCCGGGGCCCCGCGGACGGGCCTCCCGCGGGGGCGCTACCAGGGCCGTGACCAGGGGCTCTTCGGTCGGGTGCGATCATGGTCCGGAGCGGTCGGCCGAGGCCGTCGGGCGCGCCCCCCGGGGAGCCGTCGGACGGGTACCGGAGCGGCCGTGGAGCGGCTCCGGAACGGCCCCGGCGCGGCCCCGTGGACGTGTCCGTCCGCGGGGCGGGGGCGGGGCGGGGCCGGGGCGGGAATTCCGGCGGCGCCCGGCACGCTGCAGAGGACGAGAAGCCGGTCGACCGGAACGAGCAGGGAACGGGGTTGGGTGCGCGGTGCGTGACTTCCAGGCGTTGTACGAGCTGGATCAGCAGGGCGTGGCCGCCGTCGCCGCGGCCAACGAGCAGTTGCGCGACACCGGTGCCGGCCTCGTGCTGCTGCAGCACTACGAGGGCTTCATGGACGCCGGGGAGGCCGGCGGCCAGGTGGTGGCTCACCTGCTGGAGACGGGCTCGCCGCAGGTCGTGGCCCGCTTCGACCACGACCGTCTGGTGGACTACCGGGCCCGCCGCCCGGCGATGGTCTTCGACCACGACCACTGGACGTCCTACGACCCCCCGGAGATCCTGCTCCAGCTCGTCCACGACGCCGCCGGCGCGCCGTTCCTGCTGCTCAGCGGCCCCGAGCCGGACGTCGAGTGGGAGCGCTTCGCGCGCGCCGTCCGCGAGCTGGTGGAGCGCTTCGAGGTCCGGCTCTCGATCGACTTCCACGGCATCCCGATGGGCGTGCCGCACACCCGCCCGGTCGGCATGACGCCGCACGGCAACCGGCTGGACCTCGCCCCGGGCTACCCGCAGTGGTTCGAGCAGGCGCAGGTGCCGGGCAGCGCCCAGGCGCTGGTGGAGTACCGCCTGGCCGAGGCCGGGTGCGACGTCCTGGGCTTCGCCGTGCACGTCCCGCACTACGTGGCCCGCTCCGCCTACCCGGCGGCGGCCGTGCAGGTCCTGGAGGCGGTGCAGTCCGCCACCGGGCTGGTGCTGCCCGGCACCCGGCTGCGCGAGCAGGTCTCCGAGGTCTACGCCGACATCGAGGAGCAGCTGGCCCAGGGGGACGGCGAGTTGCGCTCGGCGATCCGCGGCATGGAGGGCCAGTACGACGCCGTGGCGGGCGCGGAGGGCCGGGAGAGCCTGCTGGCCGAGCCGGTGGACCTGCCCTCGGCGGACGAACTGGGGCGGCGCTTCGAGCAGTTCCTGGCCGAGCACGAGCGCGGCGCGGAGTAGTCGACGCGGAGTGGTCGACGCGGAGCGGCCGACGCGCACGCGGTTTCGTGGTGCGCCGGCCGGAGAGGGCGCGCGGAAGCGGTCGGAAGCCGGTGCCCGGACGGCCCCGGGGTCGGTTTCCGGCCGGTTCGGGCCCGCCGTAAGGCGATTCGGCCGGGGCGGGAGTCATCGGCCGCGATCGTTCGTTGGCCCCTGATGTGCCCGGGGGACGGGCCGCCGCAAGGAGCCGACCGTGACCCGTATCCCCGGGGGGAGACCATGCCGAGGACCGTTCGCCCGACCATCGCCCTGACCGTCGGACTGGCCGCAGCGCTGCTGGCCGGCTGCACCGACAACACCGCTTCGGACAGCGGGGTCGGCGGCGCCGCGGGCACGGCGTCCGACCGCGCGCGGGCCGGCGCGGCCGCGTCGCCGACCGCCGCCCCGCCGCCCACCGGCCCGTACGTCGCGCTCGGCGACTCGTACACCGCGGGGATGAAGATCGCCCCGCAGGTCGGCGAGCCGGGCGCCTGCTACCGCTCCGGGGCCAACTACCCGTCCCTGGTGGCGAAGGGCCTCTCGCTCGCCGCCGACCAGTTCAAGGACGTCAGCTGCAGCGGTGCCCGCACCGGGGACCTGACCGGCCCGCAGAAGGTCGCCGACGGCACCAACCCGGCCCAGCTGGACGCGCTCACCGCGGACACCCGGCTGGTCACCCTGGGGATCGGCGGCAACGACGCCGGCTTCATCGAGGTCGTGACGGAGTGCGCCAAGGCCAACCTGGTGGACATCGTCAAGGGCGTGATCAGCGACAGCGCGGACCGGATCAGCGACTCGCCCTGCCGCGACCACTACGCCGCCGGCAGCGGCACCGACGAGGTCCAGCGCAAGGTGGACGCGGCCGGCGACCGGATCGGCCAGGTGCTCCAGGACGTCAAGAAGCGCTCCCCGAAGGCCAAGGTGTACGTGATCGGCTACCCGGGGCTGCTCCCGGCCGACCCGGCGAGCTGCCTGCCGGTGCTGGGCAACGCGGTGGCCGCCTCCGACCTCGCCTTCCTGGTGGAGAAGCAGCAGCAGCTCAACGGCATGCTCAAGAAGCGCGCGGACGCGGCCGGCGCGGTGTTCGTCGACCTCGCCGGGCCCTCGGCCGGGCACGACATGTGCGCGGGGGAGGACAAGCGCTGGGTGGAGCCGCCGCTCCCGGCCCAGGGGTCGGCGCCGATCCACCCCAACGCCAAGGGGCAGGAGGCGATGTCCGGGGTGGTCCTGAAGGCGATCAAGGGCTGAGGACGCCCGCGCCGGGGCGCGGGACGGAGTGGCGTGAGGGGTGCGCGGGCCGGGTGGGGCCGACCCACCGGGGCGGGCACCCGCGCGCCGCGCACCGTTCACGCCCCGGCCCGCACCCCTTCGTGCGCGGCACACCCCGCGTGTCGGGGGCGCGGCGTACCGTGAAGGACATATGGACGACACCACGCACCGCCTCGCCGCCCCGATCACGTACGACCACGCCGCCGAGGCCCGCTGGGTCCCCGAACCCGACAAGCGCCCGGGCCGTACGGCCTTCCAGCGGGACCGCGCCCGGGTGCTGCACTCGGCGGCGCTGCGCCGGCTGGCCGGAACCACCCAGGTGGTCGCCCCGATGCGCAGCGACTTCCCGCGCACCCGCCTCACCCACTCCCTCGAATGCGCCCAGGTCGGGCGGGAGTTGGGCGCCGCCCTGGGCTGCGACCCGGACCTCGTGGAGACCGCCTGCCTGGCCCACGACATCGGCCACCCGCCGTTCGGCCACACCGGCGAGGAGGCCCTCGACCAGGCCGCCGAGGCCTGCGGCGGCTTCGAGGGCAACGCCCAGTCGCTGCGCATCCTGACCCGGCTCGAACCCAAGCGCTTCGCGCCCGAGGGGGAGCAGCCGGCCGTCCGGCTCGCCCCCTGGCCGGGCCGCAGCGTCGGCCTCAACCTGAGCCGGGCCGCGCTCGACGCCGCCGGCAAGTACCCGTGGACCAAGGGCGCCCACCCCACCGACCCGGCCTCCTCCAAGTACGGCGTCTACGCCGACGACCTGCCGGTCTTCCGCTGGCTGCGGGCCGGCTCCCCGGCCGGGCGCAAGTGCTTCGAGGCCACCGTGATGGACTGGTCCGACGACGTGGCCTACTCCACCCACGACGTCGAGGACGGCCTCCAGGCCGGCCACATCGACCCGGCCGTGCTGCGCGCCCCCGGCGAGCGGGCCGAACTCTTCAAGGTCGCCGAGCGCTACGCCCCGGACGCCGAGCCGGAGGAGCTGGCCGCCGCCCTGGACCGGCTGCTCGCCCAGGAGTGGTGGCCCCGCTCCTACGACGGCACCGCCCGGGCCCGGGCCGGGCTCAAGGACCTCACCAGCCAGCTGATCGGCCGCTTCTGCCTGGCCGCCGAGCAGGCCACCCGCGCCCGCTACGGCCCCGGCCGGCTCACCCGCTACGCCGCCGAGCTGGTGGTGCCGAGGGACGTCCGGCTGGAGTGCGCGGTGCTCAAGGCGGTCGCCGTCCGCTTCGTGATGCAGCGCGACGAGCAGGCCCAGCTGCGGGCCCGGCAGCGGATCGTGATCGCCGAGCTGGCGTACGTCCTCACCCAGCGCGCCCCCGACGGGCTGGACCCGGTGTTCGCCGCCATGTACCACGAGGCCGAGGACGACCGCGCCGCCCTGCGCACGGTCGTCGACCAGATCGCCACCCTCACGGACGCCTCCGCCCTGGCCCTGCACGCCAAACTCGTCGGCGCCGCCTGGGCGTAGCCGCCGGGCGCGGCCGCGACGGCTCCGGTGCGGCCGTGCCCCGACCGGGGCCGAGCCCTCGGCGCGGCCGGAATGCCCCGCCGCCCCAGTAGACTTCCGGGGTGGCCGGGCGGATCAGGGACGAAGACGTACAGGCGGTGCGCAGCGCACTGCCGATCGACGCGGTGGTCGGCGACTACGTACAGCTGACCAACGGTGGCGGTGGCGAGTACAAGGGCGTCTGCCCCTTCCACGACGAGAAGTCCGCCTCCTTCTACGTGAACCCCGCCAAGGGCGTCTTCCACTGCTTCGGCTGCCAGGAGAACGGCGACACCATCGCCTTCCTGATGAAGATCGAGCACTTCACCTTCGCCGAGGCCGTCGAGCGGATGGCCGCCCAGGCCGGCATCACCCTGCGCTACGAGGAGGGCGGCTACAGCCCCCGCCACCAGCAGGGCGAGCGCACCCGGCTGGTCGAGGCGCACAAGGTGGCCGCCGCCTGGTACCAGGAGCAGCTGGCCTCGCCGGAGGCGGAGATCGGCCGCCGCTTCCTGGCCGAGCGCGGCTTCGACGAGGAGGCCGCCAAGACCTTCGGCGTCGGCTACGCCCCCGCGGGCTGGGAGCACCTGGTCCGCTACCTGCGCGGCAAGGGCTTCACCGACAAGGAGATCCTGCTGGGCGGCCTCGCCTCGCAGGGCCAGCGCGGCGGCCTGATCGACCGCTTCCGGGGCCGGCTGGTCTGGCCGATCCGGGACATCGCGGGCGAGGTGGTCGGCTTCGGCGCCCGCCGCCTGCGCGAGGACGACAACGGCCCGAAGTACCTCAACACCCCCGAGACGCCGATCTACAAGAAGTCCCACGTGCTGTACGGGATCGACCTGGCGAAGAAGGAGATCGCCAAGTCGGGCCGCGCGGTGGTGGTCGAGGGCTACACCGACGTGATGGCCTGCCACCTGGCCGGGGTCACCTCGGCGGTGGCCACCTGCGGCACCGCCTTCGCCGAGGACCACATCAAGATCATCCGACGGCTGCTGATGGACACCTCGCAGTACCGGGGCGAGACCGTCTTCACCTTCGACGGCGACGCGGCCGGGCAGAAGGCCGCCCTGCGCGCCTTCGAGGACGACCAGAAGTTCGCCGCCAAGACCTCCATCGCGGTCAGCCCGGGCGGCATGGACCCGTGCGACCTGCGCCTGGCCCAGGGCGACGAGGCGGTCAAGCACCTGATCGACAACCCGGTCCCGCTGTTCGAGTTCGCGCTGACCTCGGCGGTCGCCCGGCACCGGGTGGACACCCCGGAGGGGCGCTCGGCGGCGCTGGAGGAGGCGGCCCCGATCGTCGCCAAGATCAAGGACCGCTCGATCCAGCACGAGTACGCCGTCCGCCTGGCCGGCATGCTCGGCATCCTGGACGAGCAGTTCGTCGTCCGCCGGATCTCCCAGCTGGCCCGCTGGGACCGCGAGCGCCAGCAGAACCCGCGCGGCGCGGCCGCCCAGCGCCGCCCCGAGCCGGCCCAGCCGCAGCGCGCCGCGCAGCCCGCCTACCGGCTCAACCCGCGCGACCCGGCCCAGTTCGTCGAGCGGGAGCTGCTCAAGCTGGCGCTCCAGCACCCGGACCTGGTCAGCCCGGCCTTCGACCACTACGGCGAGGACGAGTTCCCGACCCCGCCGTACACCGCCGTCCGGCAGGCCGTCGCCAAGGCCGGCGGCGCCGCGTACGGGGCGACCCTGCCCGACTTCACCAGCGCGGTGCGCGAGGCGGCCCCGGACGACCAGGTGCGCTCGCTGGTCACCGAGCTGACCGTCGAGCCGGTCCGCTCGCGCCGCAAGGCGGACGCGATCTACGCGGGGGAGTTCCTGGTCAAGCTGCGCCTGCTGGCGGTGGACCGGCGGATCACCGAGGTCCGCGGCTACCTCCAGCGGCTCGGCCCCCGGGCCGAGGCCGAGCAGCTGCACGCGGTGCAGACCGAGCTGTGGCAGCTCCAGCAGTACGGGCAGCAGCTGCGCAGCCAGGGCGCGGCGGCGCTGTAGCGCGCCCCGCGGCACCCGCCGCCCGGACGCGGTGTCGGACCCGGCGCCCGAACCCGCGCGCAGAAAGTCGGCGCACGAGTCTCGGCCACGGAGCGTGGCGTACCGCACACTGGAGGGCGTCCCACCTCCGTACTGCGCGGGTCCGCCAGAGTCGCGCCCGCCCCGAGGGGATGCCCGTGGAGCAAGGCGTCGTCGCAGCGACCACCACCAGTACGAGAGCGAACCCCGCCGAACCGGACGGGGAACAGGACACCCACCACGGCCGGGCCGGGGCGGTGCCCCCGGACGGTGCCCGGATCCCCGCCCAGGGCCTGCCGGAGGGCCATCCGGACAGCCCGGACCCCGAAACCGGGTCCGGCGCCGAGGACCCGGACGAGCGCCGCGGGCCCGGCGACGACACCGGGCCGTCCGCCGACCTGCTGCGCCAGTACCTGCGCGAGATCGGCCGGATCCGTCTGCTCACCGCCGAGGAGGAGGTCGAGCTGGCCCGCCGGGTGGAGGCCGGCGTCTTCGCCGAGGAGCGGCTGAACGGCGACCCGCCGCCGCCCGACCCGCTGGGCGGCGAGCTGGACACCCTGGTGGTGCGGGGCCGGATCGCCAAGCGCCGGCTGATCGAGGCGAACCTGCGACTGGTCGTCTCCGTCGCCAAGCGCTACGTCGGGCGCGGGCTGACCCTGCTGGACCTGGTCCAGGAGGGCAACCTGGGCCTGATCCGGGCGGTGGAGAAGTTCGACTACACCCGCGGTTTCAAGTTCTCCACGTACGCGACCTGGTGGATCCGGCAGGCGATGAGCCGGGCCCTGGCCGACCAGGCCCGGACGATCCGGGTGCCGGTGCACGTGGTCGAGCTGATCAACCGGGTGGTCCGGGCGAAGCGCGGCCTGCTCCAGGAGCGCGGCCTGGAACCGACCGCGGCCGAGATCGCCGCCGCCCTGGAGCTGACCGAGGAACGGGTGCGCGAGCTGCTCCGGCTGGCCCAGGAGCCGATCTCGCTGCACACCCCGGTCGGCGAGGAGGAGGACGTTGCACTCGGGGACCTGATCGAGGACGCCGACGCCGCCTCGCCCGCCGAGTCCGCGACCTTCCTGCTGCTGCGCCAGCACCTGGAGGCCGTCCTGGCCACCCTGGGAGATCGGGAGCGCCAGGTCGTCCAGCTCCGCTACGGGCTGGACGACGGTCGCCCGCGCACGCTGGAGGAGATCGGCGCGGTGTTCGGCGTGACGCGGGAGCGGATCCGCCAGATCGAGTCGAAGACCCTGGTCAAGCTCCGCGACCACGCCTGCGCCGAGCAGCTGCGCGGGTACCTCGACTGAGCCCGGACCCTAGGACGGACTCGGCGACGCGGTCGGCGCCGACGGGTCGGCCGGAGCGGGGTCGGCCGGTGTGGCCGGGGCCGGGGTCGTGGACGCGCCCGCGCCGGTGCCCGGCGGGGGAGAGGCGGGCCCGATCGGGATCGGGGTGGAGGCCACCACCATGGCCAGGTCGGAGACGACCGCGGTGCAGTCGTGGCCGGCCGGCTGGTAGCCGCAGACCTGGAAGGTGACGGTCGGATCCGCCGCGTCCAGCATCGCCGAGTAGTTGTCGTAGCCCCAGTGGATGAGCGCCGTCTCGCTCTCGCCGGTGCCGTCGGTGATCGTCGCGTAGTCCTTCGGCTGGCCCTCGGTGATGGCCGCCCAGGCGGCCCGGCAGGTCTGGCTGTACCGGAGGTAGACGACCACCTTGCCGACCACCTGGGTCTGCAGGGTCCGGGCGTCCTTGCCGCAGCCGGTGGTCTTCGGGTCCTTGTGCGCGCAGCCGACGGCCTGACAGGCCGGGGCGGTGGGCCCGGGCTTGGGAGCGGCGGAGGCACCGGTCGTCGCGGCGGGCCGGTCGGCCGCCGCGGCCTGCCCGTCGTGCCGGCTGATCCGCAGGCCCACCAGCACCAGCAGCAGCGCCAGCGCGGCCGCACCGGAGACCAGTGCCGCCGGGCGCCGCCACCAGACGGCGGGGGCGGGCCCGGGCTCCTGCCCGGCCACCGGCGCCTCCGTGACGGAGGCGGCCTCCTCCACGGCGGCAGCCTCGGCGCCCGAGGGCCCGTCAGCGACGGCCTCCGGCCCGGCCACCGCCCGCCGCCACAGCGCCCGCAGCGCGGCCCCGTCGCACTCGACCGCCCCGGCCAGCGCGTCCAGCGCCTGCTCGGTGACGATCCGTTTGCCGTTGAGCCAGCGCTCCCAGGAGGCCCGGCTGTAGTGGGTGCGGGCGGCCAGCTCGGACAGCGACAGTCCGGCGGCGTCCTTGACGGCCCGGAGCTCCTCCGCCAGGCGTCTGGCGGGCTCGGGCAGCTCGTCGGGCAGCTGCTTCCAGGCGGAACCCACGGCGGCGCTCCAAACTCGAGAAACGGGGGGCGGGGAACGGGGGAGCGGCAGGGTCCCGGTCCGGGCCGTTCGGCGTCTCCGCTTCTCCAACCTGATCGGCCTGGCGTCCCAAACCCCAGGTCATGGCGCTGAGACGGACGGAAGTGTCTCACAACCCCCGGAGACGCTCGAACATCCATGTGGTCATCGTGCAGAGTTCTCTGGCCGGTGCGGTCCACCCGTCGGTGGAACCGTTCGGACCCCGATCGATCACCCGTCGTCGGTCCGCACCCGCTCCCGGCCCCCACCGGTCCGGGGCAGCCTCGCGGGGGGAGGCTGCCCCGGGTCCGCCGGGATGCTCCGGCGGGGAGGGCGCTTCGCTGCGCCCTCCCCGCTGTGACGTTCTCCCGGTCGTACGACCGGCCGGATGCACGCCCGGCCGTGCGGACGGGGTCAGTGGTGGAAGCCCGGCCGGGGCGGCACCCCGAGCTCCCGGAGCGGGACGGGCTGGCGCCGCAGCTCCGGCAGCAGCCGGTCGAGGTCGGCCAGCAGCAGGTCGGCGAGGTCCCGGGAGAAGCCGTTGCGGCAGACCACCCGGAGCACCGACAGGTCCTCCCGGTTCGCCGGGAAGGTGTACGCGGGGACCTGCCAGCCGCGCTCGCGCAGCCGCCGTGAGACGTCGAACACGTCGAACGGGACGTCCCCCTCGGTGGTGAGGGCGAACACCGGGACCTGGTCGCCCCGGGTCAGCAGCCGGAAGCCGTCCAGCTTCCCGATCCGCCCGGCCAGGTAGGTGGCGACCTCGCGGCAGGCGCCCTGGACGGCCCGGAAGCCCTCCCGGCCGAGCCGCAGGAAGACGTAGTACTGGGCCACCACCTCGGCGCCGGGCCGGGAGAAGTTGAGGGCGAAGGTCGGCATCTCGCCGCCCAGGTAGTTGACCCGGAAGACCAGCTCCTCCGGCAGCGCCGCCCGGTCGCGCCAGAGCGCCCAGCCCACGCCGGGGTACACCAGGCCGTACTTGTGGCCGGAGGTGTTGATCGAGGCCACCCGGGGCAGCCGGAAGTCCCAGAGCAGCTCCGGGTCGAGGAAGGGCGCCACCATGGCGCCGGAGGCGCCGTCCACGTGCACCGGGACGTCGGTGCCGGTGCGCTCCTGGTAGGCGTCCAGGGCCGCGCAGATCTCCGCGACCGGCTCGTACGAGCCGTCGAAGGTGGAGCCGAGCACGCCGACCACCCCGATGGTGTCCTCGTCGCACAGGGCGACCGCCCGCTCGGCGTCCAGGTGGAAGCGGGTGCCCTCCATCGGCGCGGTGCGCGCCTCGATCTCCCAGAAGTTGCAGAACTTCTCCCAGCACACCTGCACGTTGACGCCCATCACCAGGTTGGGCCGGGCCCCGGCGGCGTAGCGGTCGGCGTTGCGGTGCATCCAGCGGCGCTTGAGCGCCATGCCGGCCAGCATGCAGGCCTCGCTGGAGCCGGTGGTGGAGCAGCCGACCGCGCCGTCCGGGTCGGGGGCGTGCCAGAGGTCGGCGAGGATCGCCACGCAGCGCCGCTCCAGTTCGGCGGTCTGCGGGTACTCGTCCTTGTCGATCATGTTCTTGTCGAGGCACTCGGTCATCAGCCGGGTGGCCTGGGCCTCCATCGAGGTGGTGACGAAGGTCGCCAGGTTGAGCTTGGCGTTGCCGTCCAGCATCAGCTCGTCGTGGATCAGCTGGTACGCGGTCTCGGCCGCGACCGGGACCTCGCCGAGCCGGTGCAGCGGCGGGGCCAGCTTCATCGCGCCCAGCGGGTCGGCGATGGTCGGGTACGGGCCGATGCTCAGCCGGCGGTCGCCGCCGGCCCCCTTGTGCAGCGCCATGGCGTCCTGCCGTCCTTCGGGTCGGTGGCCGTGTCCCGTCCCACGCTGCCACCGGGTGCCGGGCGACGCATCCGCGCGGTCCGCCGCCCCCGCTCCGGGGTCAGGCCGCCGCCTCCGGGTGGACCTGGTCGCGGGCGGCCCGGTACTGCTGACGCACCGCCGAGCCGATCGCCAGGTCCTGCTCCCCGTCGGGCTCGACGGTCTCGGCGTCCGGCAGCTCCCACTCCGGGGGCTGCGGGGTGCCGGCCAGTGCCCAGGCGGCCTGCCGGGCGGCCCCGCGGGCGGCGTGCGCGCCGGGCGGCGGCACCACGACCGGGACGCCGAACAGCATCGGGGCGATGTGCCGGACGGCGGGCAGCCGCCCGGCCGTGCCGAGCAGGAACACCCGCTTCACCGGGACGCCCCGGGCGCGCAGCACGTCGAGGGCGTCGGCGATGTTGCAGAGCATGCCCTCGACGGCGGCCCGGGCCAGGTGCTGAGGGGTCATCGCCTCGGCCCGCAGGCCGGTCAGGGTGCCGGCCGCGTGCGGCAGCGCGGGGGTGCGCTCGCCGTCCAGGTACGGCAGCAGCACCAGGCCGTAGGCGCCGGGGGAGGAGTGCAGGGCGAGGTCGCTCAGGCCCTCCAGGTCCCGGCCGAGCAGGGCGGCCGTGGAGCGGAGCACCTGGGCGGCGTTGAGGGTGGCGACCATCGGCAGGTGCCGGCCGCTGGCGTCGGCGAAGGAGGAGACCAGGCCGGACGCGTCGACCACGGCCTCCTCGTGCACCGCGAAGATCGTCCCGGCGCTGCCGAGCGAGACCACCGCGTCGCCCGGGCCGAGGCCCAGGCCCAGCGCGGCGGCCATGTTGTCCCCGGTGCCGGCCGAGATCAGCAGGCCCTCGGGGGTGTGCCCGGCGGGCTCGGCCGGGGGCAGGACGTCGGGCAGTCTGAGCTCGTGGCCGAGCGCCAGCTCCACCAGGTCCTGCCGGTACTCGCCGGTGATCGGCGACCAGTAGCCGGTGCCGGAGGCGTCGCCGCGGTCGGTGGTGCGGCGCTTGGGGTGGCCGAGCAGCTGCCAGACCAGCCAGTCGTGCGGCAGCAGCACCTCGGCGACCCGGCGGGCGTTGGCCGGCTCGAACTCGGCCAGCCAGCGCAGCTTGGCGACGGTGTACGTGGGGGCCGGCACGGAGCCGATCGCGGCCGTCCAGGCGGCCGGGCCGCCGAGGGCGTCCAGCAGTTTGGCGGCGGCGCCGCTGGAGCGCGGGTCGTTCCAGAGGATCGCCGGGCGGACCAGCACCCCGCCCGCGTCGAGGCCGATCATCCCGTGCTGCTGGGCGCTGACCCCGATCGCCCGGACGCTCTCCAGCAGGCCGCCGGTCGCGGCGTCGCCGAGCGAGTGCAGCCAGACCTGGGGGTCGGCCTCGCCCGGGCGCAGGTCCTGGTCCTCGGGGACGGGGTGCGGCGCCTTGCCGGAGCGCAGGACGGCGCCGGTGTCGGCGTCGCACGCGACGATCCTGGTGCGGTTGGTCGAGCTGTCTATCCCCGCGACGATGGCCATGCCGAGATCATGCCTCAGCCCGGCCCCGGACGCGTCCGGGCCGGGCGGCCTGTTGCGGGTTCGCGACCCCGGGTCGGGGTCCGCTTCGCCCAGCTGTCACCGTCCCGTCACGGACGGCGGGTACCCGGCCCGACCGCCCCGGGTGAGGCGGTCGGGCCGGGCCCGGCGCTCACGGCCGGAAGGTCCCCCAGCCGTCGTCCTCCGCCCTGGTGCGGTTGAAGTACGGCACCCGGTCGGTGACGGCGTTCGGCAGCCGGTCGCCGACCCGGCCGGCGACCGCGTCGGCCGCCTTCCCGGCCACCGCACCGGCCTGCTGCCGGGCCCGGTCGGTCGCGTTCTGGACCGTGGGGTTCCGGGCGATCTCCCGGGTGACCTTGGCGATCTGTTCGTAGCGCTGGCGCCCGGCTCGCGAGCCCAGGACGTAGCCGGCCGCGAAACCCACGGCCAACGACAGCTTCCACATGGTCGGATCCACCCTCTCCTGGCGGCCTCTGCCGCATTGCCCTACCCGTACGTCGGGACGGCGAACCGTCCGCGCCCCAGCATCCCCGGCCCCGTCGCCGGGCGCGCGCGGGGCACGCCGGGCGGCGATCCGGGGGCGATCCGGGAAAGCGATTGGCGGACCACCCCCCCGAGTGCGCTAATGTATGTCCCGCAGCGAGCGCCGAGGAGCCCGGGAGACCGGGGGCCGAGGCGGGAGTCGATCCCCCATAGCTCAATTGGCAGAGCAGCCGACTGTTAATCGGCAGGTTATTGGTTCGAGTCCAATTGGGGGAGCTCGGGAGAAGGCCCTCCGGGGTCCTGTTCCCGTCCGTGGTACGGAAGTTGGGTACCGCGATCCCGCATAGCTCAATTGGCAGAGCAGCCGACTGTTAATCGGCAGGTTATTGGTTCGAGTCCAATTGCGGGAGCTGCACCGGGCCTGCCCGGTGACTGCTCAGAGCGAAGGCCCCTCGGTCGACCGGGGGGCCTTCGTGTTGTCCCCGGCTGGCTCCGCGGCGTGACGTGCGCGACACCGCCCCCGGGCCCGGGTCGCCGCAGGGCCGGCACCGGGGGCGGCTCCCGGGTCAGGCGGTCGCCTTCCGGTAGAGCTCGGCGACCCGCTGGTCGAAGGTGACGCTGTACGAGGTGCCGGGGGTCTCCCCGCCCTCCTGGTAGCCGCCGATCACGCCGACCACCGCGCCGTTCGAGGTGACCCACGGGCTGCCGCTGGTGCCGTCGGTGTAGCCGCCGCAGTCGAAGCGCTCCTGGGTGGCGCTCTGCGAGCTGGTGCGGACGGCGCAGGTGATCGGCTCGTCGCTCTCGTTCGGGTAGCCGGTGACCGAGACGGACAGCCCGAAGCCCTGGCCGGTGCCGACCGGGTTGCCGCCGACCGCCTCCTCGACCTGCCGGCCGTCGACCGGGCCCACCGTGACGAAGGCCACGTCGTACTCGGGGTCGTCGCCGGCCGCCCAGCGCGGGTCGACGGTGATCGCCTGCACCGGCCAAGTCCCGTACGGGGTGGACCCGTTGCGGTAGCCGGGGGTGAACACCAGGCCGTCCAGCAGGCCGATCCGGCGGGTCTGCACGCAGTGCGCCGCGGTGACCAGCAGGTTGCCCCGGGGGCTGTGCACCACGCTCGCGGTGCAGGCCCGCGGTCCCTGCGCGGTGTGGATGGAGAGGGTGCCGATCCGGTCCCGGGCGGGGCTCCGCTGCGCGACCTCGGCGCGGGGCGCCGCGTCCTGCCCGCCGCAGGCGGTGCCGGCGGCCAGCAGCAGGGCGGCCAGCGCGACCGTTCGTGCCGTGTGCGCGGGCCGCGCCGGGCGGGAGGCCATCGGGGCTCCGTCTCGTCCTCGGGGCGGGCACCGGGGCCGTGCGTTCCGCCGTTCGTGAGGAAGATCTACCAGGCCGGGCCCGGCGGCGCCACCGCCGGGGTCCCGCCCGCCGTCCGGTCAGCCGGTGGCGCGGTCGTACAGGGCCTGGACGCGGTCGCCGAAGTAGCTGCTGTACGAGGTGTCCGGGCTGTTGCCGCCCTCCTGGTAGCCGCCGATCACGCCGACCACGGTGCCGGTCCTGGTGCTCGGGTCGAAGTCGGTGACCCAGGGGCTGCCGCTGGTGCCGCCGGTGTAGTCGGGGCAGTCGATCCGCAGCTGGGTGGGGCTCTGCTGGAGGGTGGTGTTGGAGCAGGTGATCGGGACGCCGCTGCTGCTCGGGTAGCCGGTGATCTTCACCGGGAGCCGGTAGCCGCGGTTGACGCCCAGTCGGTTGGCGCCGAGCACCTGCTGGACCTGCTGCCCGTTCTGGGCCTGGACGACCGCGAAGGCGACGTCCATGTCCGGGTCGGCGTGGTCGTTCCAGGCGTCGTCCACGGTGACGGCCAGCAGCGGCCAGACGCCGCTGGGGGTGTCGCCGTCGCGGTAGCCGGGGACGAAGACCAGGTCGCCGCGCCGGCCGAGCTTCGGGTCCCAGACGCAGTGGGCGGCGGTGACGACGAGGTTGAGCCCGGCGCTGTCGACCACGCTGGCGGTGCAGAAGTGGTCGCCGGTGGCGTTGCGGGTGAATACCGCGCCGACCAGGCCGTTGAGCACGGTGGGCTTGGCGGTGCGGGTGACGCCGGTGTGCCGGCCGGACGCGCCTTTGAACCGCTGCCGGTTCCAGCCGTGGCTGTTGACGGCGGCGGAGGTGGCGGCGGCGGTGGGTGGTGCGGAGGTGACGGTCGGGGAGCTTCCGCCCGGCCGCGCCGCGGTGGTGCAGCCCGCCGCGGCCAGCACCAGTGCGAGCGCCGCGGCCGCCGCCCCCGTCCCACGTGTCGTCATCCGCCCAGGCTGCCCCGGACGGGTGCCCCGCCGCCACCCGGGCTGCGCCGCCCGGGAGGGGCGCACCGTCGCGCACCCAGGTGCGCCCCCGGCGAGCATCACGGGTGATCGACCGGCTATGCTGCCCGGGACGGCCTCGCTGGGGCCGTCTGCTGCTGCCGTGTCGACGACCGGCGCGCGCGGCGAACCGGGGCGGTAGCTCAGCCGGTTAGAGCAGGGGACTCATAATCCCTTGGTCGTGGGTTCGAGTCCCACCCGCCCCACCTTCTCGATGTGCGACGAGTGTCGTGACGACCCTTCGCGGGCGGGCCGCCGAGCCGGGGCCCGCCGTCTTTCCACCGCATGCGACGTCGCAGAGTCTAGGCCGCGGCCACCCTCCTTCCCCGTGTGGCGCGCCGGAATTCACCCGCCCGTGGGCATCGGTCCCGACCGTCCCCGACGGCTCTCCGCGGCCGTTCATCCCCTCTTTCCCGTCACCGGACCCTGGCGCCGCGCGCTCAAAAAGTGATATCACTTTGCCATCGGATGCGGATGCTCGCCGAAGGAGTCGCCCCATGACCACCCCGCCTTTCGCCGTCGAGGACGGTGCCGTCCTGGACCTCCCGGTCCCCAAGATCACCGAACGGGCCATCACCGGGGCGGCCGGCCTGCCGGTCCTCGGCGGCACGCTGCTCGGCCTGCTCGCCGGAGTCGGCTCCTTCGTCGCCGGTGCGGTCCAACTCTCCGGCAGCGGAAAGGGGTTGGGCATCGGGCTGATGGTCCTCGGGCCGGTGCTGCTGCTCGGCTCGGTGGTGCTGATGTGCGGGCTGACGGTGGTCTCGCCCGGACAGGCCCGGGTGGTCCAGCTGCTCGGGCGCTACCGGGGCACCGTCCGCGCCGAGGGCATGACCTGGCTGAACCCCTTCACCAGCCGGCGCCGGATATCCACCCGGATCCGCAACCACGAGACGGAGACCACCAAGGTCAACGACGCGGACGGCAACCCGATCGAGATGGCCGCCGTGGTGGTCTGGCAGGTCGAGGACACCGCGATGGCGGTCTTCGAGGTGGACGACTACGCCGACTTCGTCGCCATCCAGACCGAGACGGCCGTACGGCACATCGCCACCAGCTACCCGTACGACGCCCACCACGAGGGCCAGTTGTCGCTGCGCGACGGCGCGGACGAGATCGCCCGCAAGCTCTCCACCGAGATCGCCGCCAGGGTCGCCGCGGCCGGAGTGCGGGTCATCGAGTCCCGGATCACCAGGCTCGCGTACGCTCCGGAGGTCGCCCAGGTGATGCTCCAGCGCCAGCAGGCCGGGGCCGTGGTGGCGGCGCGCAGGCTGATCGTCGAGGGCGCCGTCGGTATGGTCGAGGAGGCGCTGGACCGGCTCGCCGAACGCGATGTCGTGGAGCTGGACGAGGAGCGCAAGGCCGCCATGGTGAGCAACCTCCTGGTGGTGCTCTGCGGCGACCGCGGCACCCAGCCCGTCGTGAACACGGGCTCCCTCTACCAGTAAGGCGAGGCCTTGGCGACGGAACGGAAGAAGCTCCTGTTGCGACTGGACCCTTCAGTTCACGACGCGCTGGCCCGGTGGGCCGGGGACGAACTGCGCAGCACCAACGCCCAGATCGAGTTCCTGCTCCGCCGCGCCCTCACCGACGCCGGCCGGATGCCCGGCGGCGCGGCCCGGCTCCCCCGGCGCGGACGCCCGCCCAAGGAGAGCCCGTCCGAGGAGAGCCCGGAGAGCCGCCCGGAGAGCCCGGAGAGTCCGCAGAGCGGTGGTTCCGCGGCGGACTGACCGCGGCGGGCCGGGCACCGACCGAACGACCGGAGAACGAGATGGACCTGCTCGCCAAACTGCCCAGCAAGCCGCCCGCCGACCTCCCCGTCAACCTGCCCGAGAAGCTGTACCTGCTCGCCTACGACCCGCGGCGCGGGCGGATCACCCGGCAGTCCACCCTCCACCTGGTGCTGCAGGCGGCGGCGCTGACCGAACTGCTGCGCCGCGGACTGGTGCGCGAGGAGGGCCGGACGGCCGTCGCGAGGGTCCGGGACTCCGCCGCCTCGGCCGGCCTCGACCCGTACAGCGCCTACCTGCTGGGCCGGATCCAGGAGAAGCGGCCGCACAGCTGGAGCTGGTGGATCGGCCGCGCCCCCAGCGTCGGGCGCGACCAGCCGGCCCGGCGGATCCGGGAGGGCCTGGCGGAGGCGGGCTGGATCGGCCTCCAGCAGGGCCGGGCGGCCGGGGTGTTCCCGGTCACCCGGGTCACCCTGGACGGGCCCGAGGTGCGCGCGGCGCTGGCGGCCTCCGTCACCGCCGCGCTGAAGGGCCCGCTCAGCCGGGTGGACCCGGCCGACGCGGCGCTGGTGGCCCTGGTCGCCGCGGGGCGGCTGCGCACGGTGCTGGATCCCAAGCAGCGCCGGGAGTACCGAGGCCGGATCGAGAAGCTGTACCCGGCGGCCGGCCCGGTCCCGAAGGCGCTCGGCTCGGCCCTCGCCTGGCGCCCGGCCCCCCCCCGGGGGGCCTGCGCCGTCGGGGGCGGCGGGGCCGCCCCGGGGGGGGGCGCCCCGCCCGGGGGGGGGGCCCCCGCCCGCCCCCCGGGGGGGCGGGCCCCCCCGCGTCCGCCTTATGCTGGCCGGATGCTCGAAGCCGCCCTGCTGCCGACCCCGCTGGTGGACTGCACCGACGAGGCCTTCGCCCGGGCCGGGGTGGAGCTGCGGCTGAAGCGGGACGACCTGCTGCACCCGACCGTCCCCGGCAACAAGTGGCGCAAGCTGGCGCCCAACCTGGCCGCCGCCGTGGAGCAGGGCCACACCCGGCTGCTGACCTTCGGCGGCGCCTACTCGACCCACCTGCGGGCCGTCGCGGCCGCCGCCGGGGCGCTCGGACTGGAGAGCGTGGGGCTGGTCCGCGGCGAGGAGCTGGCCGACCGGCCGCGCAACTGGTCGCTGCGGGCCGCCGAGGCGGCCGGGATGCGGCTGGAGTTCCTGACCCGGGCCGCGTACCGGGAGGCCACCGGCCGGGCCGAGGGGGAGGACGGCGCGGCGGACCCGCTCCGCCGCTGGGGTCCCTGCCTGGTGCTCCCGGAGGGCGGCTCCAACGCCCTGGCCGCCGTCGGCGCGGCCGCGATCCCGGCCGAACTGCCCGACCTCGGCGAGCGGGACGTGGTCTGCTGCCCGGTCGGCACCGGCGGCACCCTGGCCGGCATCGCGGCCGGCCTGCCGGCGGGCGCCCGGGCGCTCGGGGTGGCGGTGCTGCGCGGCGGCGAGGGCTACCTGGAGGAGGAGGTCGCCCGGCTGCACCGGGCCGCCTACGGGCGCGGGTTCGACAACTGGCGGATCGACCACGGGCACCACGGCGGCGGCTACGGGAAGGTCCCAGCCGAGCTGGCCGGCTTCGCCGAGCGGTTCGAGCGCCGCCACGGCGTCCCGCTGGAGCGCCGCTACGTCGCCAAGCTGCTCGCCGCGCTGGCGGACCTGGCGGCGGCGGGCGCCTTCCCGCGCGGGACCCGCCTCACCGCCGTCGTCACCGGGCTGCCGGATCCGGAGTAGCGGCCGCCGGCCGTCGGGGCGAGGCGCCCACGGTTCAGCCGCGCGAGGTGCCCGCCCGGACGCCGGGCCGCCCGCCCTCCCCGGGCGAACGCGGGGAGGACGGGCGGGAGTTCGACGGGCGGCCCGGCCCTCAGGCGGGCCGGAGGCCGGGCGCGGTCAGCCGAAGGTCAGGTTCGCGCACGGGTCGGTGTCGGCGGTGCGGGTGTTCTCCGCTATGCCGGTGGGGACGCCGCCCGGGAGGGCGCCGGGGGTGCTGCCCGCGGTGGCGCCCGGGGTGGCGCCCGCCCCGGCAGGGGCCGCGGCGGCAGGGGCCCCGGCGGCAGCCCCGGGCGCGGTCCCGACACCGGGCTCCGGGCTCGGGGCGGCCACCGCGTCGATCCGGGTGCCCGCCCCGCGGTAGTCGGCGCCGAGGGTGACGGTGACCGCCCCCGAGCCGGGCTCCTCGACCGCCTTGGCACCGGGGAAGAGCGCCACGACCTGGTCGGCGACGGCCTTCAGCGCGGGGTCGTAGGAGACCTGGGTGGCCTGCTGCCCGGGGGAGTTGGGGCCGAGGGTGATGCTCCGGAAGCCGCGCGCCTTGAGCGTCTCGGCGCCGGAGCCGGCCAGGCCGGGCGTGCCGACCCCGTTGACCACGGTGATCGGCGCCGCGGCCTGCTCCGGGGTGAGCGGCGTGGCCGGGGCGGCCGGGGCACCCGG
Source organism: Kitasatospora sp. NPDC058046 (assembly GCF_042885595.1). Classification (NCBI taxonomy): domain Bacteria; kingdom Bacillati; phylum Actinomycetota; class Actinomycetes; order Kitasatosporales; family Streptomycetaceae; genus Kitasatospora; species Kitasatospora sp. NPDC058046. The sequence goes on along the minus strand of NZ_JBHVRS010000001.1, from coordinate 636,110 downwards.
GTCGGCGCCGGGGGAGGAGGTCACCTGGCCCGTCCCGGAGGTGCTCTGCCCGTCCAGGGTGCGGTCCTCGCGCAGCAGCTTCCAGAGCGCGTCGGCGTCCGGCTGGACCAGCCGCACCCGCTCGCCGGCGAAGCGCCAGGGGGCGGTGACGAAGGAGACGTCCGAGAGCTTGATGTCCTGGATCGAGCGGGCGAAGTCCACCAGCTTCATCGCGGTGCCGAGACCCTCGTCCACGGTGAGCGACTTGGTGGCCGCGTCGGCCAGCGGCAGCAGGGTGGGCAGCGAGAAGCCCTGGCCCTGCACCTTCTTGATCATCGACGAGAGGAAGGCCTGCTGGCGCTTCATCCGGCCGATGTCGGAGTTGTCGCCGATGCCGTGGCGCGCTCTCAGGTAGTCCACCGCGGACTGCCCGGAGAGCTTCTGGAGGCCCTTCTTGAGGTGTATGCCGAACTGGTTGACGTCGTTGGGCACGCAGGCCTCCACGCCGCCCACGGCGTCGGACATCGCGGCCGCGCCCTTGAAGTCGACCACGACGGTGTGGTCGATCCGCAGCCCGGTCAGCTTCTCGACGGTGTTCTGGGTGCAGGCCGGGTTGCCGCTCTCCGCCAGGCCGACGGTGAAGGCGGAGTTGAACATCTGGTCGTTCTTCGGCGTCGTCCAGCTGCCGTTCGGCAGCTTGCAGGACGGGATGGTGACCAGGGTGTCGCGGGGGATCGAGACGCCGACGGCGTGCTTGTGGTCGGCGTAGATGTGCACCAGGATCGCGGTGTCCGAGTGGCCGACGCCCTCGTCGCCGCCGCCCAGCGAGTCGTTGCCCCCGTCGCGGGTGTCCGAGCCGAGCAGCAGCACGTTGACCGGCACCTGGGCGCCGGGGCTGGCCGGCACGGCGGCCGGCGGGCGCTCGGTGGCGACGCCGCCCGGGTCGAAGGTGGTGATGTTGTTGTCCAGCCGGTGGTAGAACCAGGCTCCGGCACCCGCGACCGACAGCACCAGTGCGGCGGCCAGGCCGATGGCGGTCCGCAGGTAGCGGCGCCGACGCGCACTGCTGCTCATCCTCAGTGCCCCCCGTCTTCAGGTATCTCGCGTTCGATGTTCGATGTTCGAACGTTAGACGTTCCGGGAGGCGGTTCGGTTACCCCCCCGGGGCCAACGGACAGCCCCCGGGACCTGTGATGCTGGTCACGCGCCAGGGCCGGAGGCGCCCGCGAGCATCCTCCGGAGCAGGTCGCGCAGGGCCGTCCGCTCGTCCGGGCCGAGTGCGGCCAGCGGCTCGCGGGCGAAGTTGAGCGACTCGCGGAGCTCCTCGGAGGCGGCCGAGCCGGTGCCGGTGGCGGCGACCAGCTTGACCCGGCGGTCGTGCCGGTCGGCCTCGCGGGTGACGAAGCCGCGGGATTCGAGCCGGTCGACGATGCCGGTGATGTTGGAGGGCTCGCAGCTGAGCGTCTGGGCGATCTGGCGCATCGGCATCGGTCCGCGCCGCAGCAGGGCGAGCACCTTGGCCTGGGCGCCGGTGAGCGAGCGGGCGGCGGCGGCCTCCTCGTACTCGCGGTGGAACAGCGCGACCAGGTTGGCCATCAGGTCGACGACCTCGCGGGTGATCTCGTCGGGCTGCGGCGTGGCGTCCTCGACGGGCTGGGTCTCCATGGTCAAAAGTCTACCTGAAAAGTTGACAGGGTGAACCTTTCATGCCCATCGTTACTTCAGTTCATCAACCTTTCATGTTGTGAACCGCGCCCGAACCCGCACCCGAACCCTCAAGGAGCCCCCGATGGCAGAGCAGGCCGCCACCCCCGCGACCGCCCGTGAATGGCACCTCGCCGCCCGCCCCCAGGGCTGGCCGGTGCCGACCGACTTCGCCCTGGTCGAGGCCCCGGTCCGGACCCCCGGCCCGGGCGAGGTCCTGGTCCGCAACGTCTACCTCTCGGTGGACCCGTACATGCGGGGCCGGATGTCGGACCGCAAGTCCTACGCGGAGCCGTACGAGCTGGACAAGCCGATGCTGGGCGGCGCGGTCGGCCGGGTCGTCGCCTCGCGGGCGGAGGGCTTCGCCGAGGGCGACTACGTCCTGCACTTCTTCGGCTGGCGCGAGTACGCGACGTTCGACCCCAGGGCGGCCGTCAAGGTGGACCCGGACGCCGCGCCGCTCTCCACCTACCTGGGCGTGCTGGGCATGCCGGGGCTGACCGCGTACGCGGGGCTGACGCGGGTCGCCGGGATCAAGGCCGGCGACGTGGTGTTCGTGTCCGGTGCGGCCGGCGCCGTGGGCGGCATCGTCGGCCAGCTCGCCAGGCTGAAGGGCGCGTCGCGGGTGATCGGCTCCGCCGGCTCGGACGAGAAGGTCGAACTCCTGGTGGAGGAGTACGGGTTCGACGCCGCGTTCAACTACAAGAACGGTCCGGTGGCCGACCAGCTCCGGGCGGCGGCCCCCGACGGCATCGACGTGTACTTCGACAACGTGGGCGGCGAGCACCTCGAAGCGGCGATCGACTCGATCAACCTGCACGGGCGCATCGTGGTCTGCGGCATGATCTCGCAGTACAACGCCACCGAGCCCACTCCGGCCCCGCGCAACCTGGCGCAGATCATCGCCAAGCGCTTCCGCATGGAGGGGCTGCTCGTCGGCGACCACTACGACCTCCAGCCGAAGTTCGTCGAGGAGGTCTCGGCGTGGGTGCGCTCCGGTGAGCTGAAGTACCGCGAGACGGTGAGCGAGGGCATCGACGGCACGGTGGACGCCTTCCTCGGTCTGCTGAGCGGCGTCAACACCGGCAAGATGGTCGTCCGCCTGGACGGCTGACGACCCGTCAGGAGGTCCGACCGCCCCGCCGCCCCCACCGGGTGGCGGGGCGGTCCGTCGTGTGCGGCCCGCGGTCGGGCGCGGGCGCCGCGGCCGCACTACCGCATTCCGTCCGGATCCGAAAGTGCGTCATCCATCCTGTGGCGCCTCGCGGTACGGTGGTCCCGCCGACGATGGGGCCGTTCGGGGGAGAGATCCGGCCGAGGGGTAGACCTCGTTGAGGATTCGACTAGCATTGAGCGAAAGCCTGTCCGTTTTGCTCAATTTAGTAGCTTAATGTCGGCTAACGTGAGTAACTGCGGATCAACTGCAGGCACGAGGCAGCTGGGGAAGGCGACCCTCGTCCACAGCCTGGAGGTCCCGGTGACGACACGTGGAGTCCTGTACGTCCACTCCGCGCCCCGCGCGCTGTGCCCGCACGTCGAGTGGGCCGTCGCGGGGGTGCTCGGTGTGCGGGTGAGCCTGGACTGGATCCGCCAGCCGGCCGCACCCGGGCACTGGCGTGCCGAGCTCTCCTGGCAGGGGGAGCCCGGTACGGCTTCGAAACTCGCCTCCGCGCTGCGCGGCTGGCAGCTGATGCGGTACGAGGTGACCAGCGAGCCCTGCGCCACGGCGGAGGGGGAGCGGTACAGCAGCACGCCCTCGCTCGGCATCTTCCACGCCGTCACGGGCATCCACGGCGACATCCTGATCCCCGAGGACCGGTTGCGCGCCGTCCTGCTGCGCGCCCGCAGCGAGGGCGCCGACCTGGAGGCCGAGATCGCCCGGCTGCTCGGCAAGCCCTGGGACGACGAGCTGGAGCCGTTCCGGTACGCGGGCGAGGGCGCGCCGGTGCGCTGGCTGCACCAGGTGGTCTGAGGCCGGCGGGCCGGGCGGACAGTACGGGTACGGCGAAGATGGGTACGACGGAGGGGCCGGCGCTCACGGCGAGCGCCGGCCCCTCCGTCACGGGCGTCAGTGGGTGCGGAAGGCCAGCACCACGTTGTGGCCGCCGAAGCCGAACGAGTTGTTCAGCGCGGCGATCCGGCCCTCGGGCAGCTTCCGGGCCTCGTCGCGGACGATGTCGGCCTCCACGTCGTCGTCCAGCTCGTCCACGTTGATGGTCGGCGGGGCGATCCGGTGGTACAGGGCCAGCACGGTGGCGACGGTCTCGATGCCGCCGGCGCCGCCCAGCAGGTGGCCGGTCATCGACTTGGTGGCCGAGACGGCGATGTGGTCGAGGTCGTCGCCCAGCTCCTTGCGCAGCGCCTTCAGCTCGGCGGTGTCGCCCTGCGGGGTCGAGGTGGCGTGCGCGTTGACGTGCACGATCTCGGCCTTGTCCAGCTCGTTGCGCTCGAACAGGTCGGCCAGCGCGCGGGCCACGCCGGCGCCGGTCGGCTCGGGCTGGGCGATGTGGTGGGCGTCCGAGGACAGGCCCTGGCCCACGGCCTCGCAGTAGATCCGGGCGCCGCGCGCCTCGGCGTGCTCGATCGACTCCAGCACGACCACGCCGGCGCCCTCGCCCAGCACGAAGCCGTCGCGGCCCTTGTCGTACGGGCGGGAGGCGCGCTGGGGCTGGTCGTTGTTCTTGGACATCGCCATCATGTTGGCGAACGCGGCGATCGGCAGCGGGTGGATCGCGGCCTCGGTGCCGCCGGCCACCACGACGTCGGCGCGGCCGGTGCGGATCATCTCGATCGCGTAGCCGATCGCCTCGGCGCCGGAGGCGCAGGCGGAGACGGGGGTGTGCACACCCGCGCGTGCGCCGACCTCCAGACCGACGTTGGCCGCCGGGGAGTTGGGCATCAGCATCGGGACGGTGTGCGGGGAGACCTTGCGGGCGCCCTTCTCCTTCAGCACGTCGTACTGGTCGAGGAGGGTGGTCACGCCGCCGATGCCGGAGGCGATGACGGTGCCCAGGCGCTCGGGGGCGAGCTTGGAGGACTCGTCGGTGGCGGGGGTCTCGAAGCCCGCGTCGGCCCAGGCCTCGCGGGCGGCGATCAGCGCGAACTGGGCCGAGCGGTCCAGCTTGCGGGCCAGTGGGCGGGGCAGGATGGTGCCGGGCTCGACGGCGGTGCGTGCGGCGATCTTGACGGGCAGGTCCTCGGCCCACTCCTCGGTCAGGGCGACCACGCCGGACTTGCCGGCGACCAGGTTCTCCCAGGTGCTGGCGGCGTCGGCGCCCAGCGGCGTGAAGGCGCCGATACCCGTGACGACCACGGTGCGGTTTTCAGCGGTCACTGGTTTCTTCTTCTCTCACGTGTGCAGGGGTCGGCGGCGTGCCGAGGATGGGCCCGGCCGGGCGCCCCGGTGAGGGGGCGTCCCGGCCGGTGGGGTCGGTCGGGCTCCACGAGCCCGGCCGACCGGTCAGCCCCCGCCGGCGTACGGGACGCCGGGCGGGCTGGCCGAGTCGAACGACTCGATCGCTCAGGCGGCGTTGGCGAGGATGTAGTCCACCGCGTCGCCGACGGTCTTCAGGTTCTTGACCTCGTCGTCCGGGATCTTGACGTCGAAGCGCTCCTCGGCGGCCACGACGACCTCGACCATGGACAGCGAGTCGACGTCCAGGTCATCGGTGAAGGACTTGTCGAGCGCGACATCCTCGGTCGGGATACCGGCGATCTCGTTGACGATCTCGGCGAGACCTTCCAGGACCTCGTCCTTGGTAGCCATACTGGCTGCTCCTCTTCGGTGTTGAACGCGTCCGGCCGGCGGCCGGACACAGGCTTGTGGATTGGGCGAATGCGCCTAGGGGAGAGTAACGACTGCCGCGGCGTACACGAGACCCGCCCCGAACCCGATGATCAGGGCCAGGTCCCCGCTGTGGGCCTCACCGCTCTCCAGCATGCGTTCCATCGCCAGCGGGATGGAGGCGGCGGAGGTGTTGCCGGTCTCGGCGATGTCGCGGGCGACGGGCACCGACTCCGGCAGCTTGAGCGCCTTGATCATGGCATCCGTGATCCGCATGTTGGCCTGGTGCGGGATGAACGCGCCGAGCTGGTCGGCGGTGATCCCGGCGGCGTCCAGCGCCTGCTGGGCCACCTTGGCCATCTCCCACACCGCCCAGCGGAAGACCGGCTGGCCGTCCATCCGCAGGGCCGGCCACTTGGTCTCCTCGCCCGCGCCGTTGACGGCGTCGGACTTGGCGAAGGCGGTGTCCCAGGCCTCGGTCTGGGTGATCAGGTCGGCCTGCGAGCCGTCCGAGCCCCAGACCAGCTTGCCGATGCCGGGAGTGTCGGACGGGCCGACGACCACGGCGCCGGCGCCGTCGCCGAAGATGAAGGCGGTGGAGCGGTCCGACCGGTCGGTCAGATCGCTGAGCCGCTCGACGCCGATGACCAGCACGTACTCGGCGTTGCCGCCGCGGATCATGCCGTCGGCCAGGCCCAGGCCGTAGCCGAAGCCGGCGCAGGCGGCCGAGATGTCGAAGGCCGGGGCGGTGCCGCAGCCGAGCCGCTCGGAGATCTCGGTGGCGATCGCCGGGGTCTGCTTGAAGTGCGAGACGGTCGAGACGATCACGCCGCCGATCTGCTCGGCGGTGATCCCGGCCTGGGCGATCGCCTTGCCGGCGGCCTGGACGGACATCTCGGAGACGGACTCCTCCGGGCCGGCCCAGCGGCGCTCGGCGATCCCGCTGCGGGTGCGGATCCACTCGTCCGAGGAGTCGATCCACTCCAGGACCTCGGAGTTGGGGATCACCCGGACCGGACGGTAGCCGCCGACGCCGAGGATGCGCGAGTACTGCGCGCCGCTCACCGGACGGATCTGGGGCTTGGTCATGCCTGGTTCTCCTGCTCCTGACCGCCGTGCTCCGCGACGAGCGCGCGGGCCTTGTCCAGATCGGCGGGGGTCTTGAGGGCGAGCGTGGCCACACCCTTGAGGTTGCGCTTGAGCAGCGCGGTGAGGGTGCCGGCCGGGGACAGCTCGATCACGGCCGTCGCGCCCAGCTGCCCGAGGGTCTCCATGCAGAGGTCCCAGCGGACCGGGTTGGAGACCTGCGACACCAGGCGGGCGAGGACCTCCGCGCCGGAGTCCACGACCGCGCCGTCCTTGTTGGAGACGTAGCGGACCTTCGGGTCGGCCACGCTGGTCAGGGTCGGGGCCAGCTCGGCCAGCCGCTCGACGCCCGGGGCCATGTGCTCGGTGTGGAAGGCGCCGGCCACCTTGAGGGCCACCAGCTTGGAGCGGGTCGGCGGGTCCGCCTTCAGCGCCTCCAGCTGGTCCAGCGTGCCGGCGGCGACGATCTGGCCGCCGCCGTTGTTGTTGGCCGCCGTCAGGCCGTGCTCGGCCAGCTTGGCCGCGACCTCCTCCGGCTCGCCGCCGAGCAGGGCGAGCATGCCCGTCTCGGTGACGGCGGCGGCCTCGGCCATGGCCCGGCCGCGCTCGCGCACGAAGGTCAGCGCGTCGTGGGCGGTGAGCACCCCGGCGCCGGCGGCGGCGGTGATCTCACCGACGCTGTGGCCGGCCACGGCGCCGACCAGCGCACGGGCGGCGTCCTCGTCCGGGAACAGCTCCCGGGCGGTCACCAGACCGGCCGCGACCAGCAGCGGCTGGGCGACGGCGGTGTCCTTGATCTCCTCGGCGGACGCCTCGGTCCCGGCGCGCACCAGGTCGAGCCCGGCGACCTCCGACCAACCGCGCAGGCGGTCGGCGACGCCGTCGAGCTCCAGCCAGGGGCTGAGGAAACCGGGGGACTGGGCACCCTGTCCAGGGGCGACGATTACGAGCACGGTTCAACCCTCTCTCGCCAGGCGCCCAGGGGCGGGTAGGCGACGGTAACGAAGAAAACCATCCGGGATTGTATGGTCCCTACACTCCGGCTCAGCCGGGCTCCCCGACGGCGTCCAGCCGGCCGAGGGCCAGTGCGATCCGCAGAGTGAACGCCGAACGTACGTCGGAGGGGGCGTACCCCGTGACGTCAGTCACACGTCGTAGCCGGTAGCGCACCGTATTCGGGTGGACGAAGAGCATCCGGGCCGCACCCTCCAGCGAGGAGGCCTGCTCCAGGTAGACACTCAGCGTCTCCAGCAGGGCGGAGCCGGCCTCGTCCAGCGGTGTGTAGATCTCCTCCACCAGCTGGCGGCGCGCGGCCTGGTCGCCGGCCAGCGCCCGCTCGGGCAGCAGGTCGTCGGCCAGCACCGGGCGGGGGGCGTCCGGCCAGGCGGCGCAGGCCCGCAGGCCGGCCGCGGCGGCGGCGGCCGAGCGGGTCGCGGAGAGCAGGTCGGGCACGGTCGGGCCGACCACCACCGGGCCCGGCGCGAACTGGCCGATCAGCGCGCGGGCCGCGTGCACCGGCTCCTTCTCGCCGCCGACCACGACCACCAGGCGCTTGCCCAGCACCCCGGTCAGCACGTTCAGCTTGGCGTACCGGGCGGCCCGGCGGATCGCCTCGACCACCAGCTCGCTGTCGCCGTCCGGCGCGCTGCCCATCACCACCCGGACCTGGCTGGGCTGGCCCCAGCCGAGCGCCGCGGCCCGCGAGAGCACGCCCTCGTCGGCGTCGCCGGACAGCAGCGAGTTCACCACCAGCGCCTCCAGCCGGGCGTCCCAGGCGCCGCGCGCCTCGGCGGCCTGGGCGTACACCTGGGCGGTCGCGAAGGCGATCTCCCGGGCGTAGACCAGCACCGACTCGCGCATGTCCGCCTCGTCGCCGGGGGCGGCCACCTCCTCGATGGCCTCCTCCATCACCTCGATCGTGGTGCGGATCAGCTCGACGGTCTGGCGCAGGGTGATCGCCCTGGTCAGCTCGCGCGGGGCGGTGCCGAAGACGTCGGTGGAGATCGCCTGGGCGGCGTCGGGGTGGCGGTACCACTCGGTGAAGGCGGCGATGCCGGCCTGGGCGACCAGGCCGATCCAGGACCGGTGCTCCGGGGGCATCCGCCGGTACCAGCCGAGCTGGTCGTCCATCCGCGAGATCGCGGCGGTGGCCAGCTTGCCGGAGGACTTCTCCAGCCGCTTGAGCGTCGCGGCCCGGCGCTCGGCGCGCTCGGCGGCGTTTCTGCGCTCCTGCGCCGTCAGGCGGGGCGCCGCGCGGCCGGGGCGGTCACGGCCCGCCCGGGCGGCCGGGCTCTTCCCGGTGGGGTCGGGTGCGGGGCTGGGGCTGGGTTCGCTCTTGGAGTTCGCGGAAGCGGCTGGCACAAGGACAAGACTGCCTCACGCGAGTGACTGCTCGTGCACACCCCCCGGCGGAGCGGCGCGGTGGCAAGAGTCACACCCCGCGCGCCGGCGACTACGGTGGGGGCGTGACCGAAGCCGCCGACCGCCCCCGCGCCGACCTGCGCCGCACCGCCGAACGCTACCGCTCCGCCCCGGCCGAGGGCGTCGAGACCCGGCACGCGTTCTCCTTCTCGGGCCACTACGACCCGAAGAACACCCACTTCGGCGCGCTGCTCGCGTGCAACGAGGAACTCCTCGCCCCCGGCGCCGGGTTCGAGGAGCACAAGCACCGGGACACCGAGATCCTCACCTGGGTGCTGGAGGGGGCGCTGGCCCACCGGGACTCGCACGGCCACAGCGGGGTGGTCCGGCCCGGGATGGTGCAGCACCTCAGCGCCGGCTCCGGCGTCACCCACACCGAGCGCAACGTCGGCGGCGCCACCGGGCCGGTCCGCTTCGTCCAGATGTGGCTCCAGCCGGACGAGTTCGACGCGCCGCCCGCGTACGGCCTGCGCAAGGTGGAACCGGCGGACGGCGGGTTGACGCTGCTCGCCTCCGGTCTGGAGCGCGACGCCGGGACGGACGCCCTGCGGCTGCGCCGCCGCGACGCCGCGCTCTGGCTGGCCACCGCCGGGCCGTGGCAGCCGCTGCCGCCGCTGCCCGAGGCGCCCTGGCGGTACGCGCACCTGACGGCCGGCTCGCTGGGCTACCGGACCGTTCCGGGGCCCAAGGGCGGCGGCCGCTCGATGGTCCCGGGCGACAGCGTGCGGATCACCGGCGAGGCCTTCGCCGACCCGGCGGCGGGGGAGACCGGCGCCGAACTCCTGCTCTGGGAGATGCACTCGCCGGTCTCGTACGGCTAGCTGTTCAGTTCCGCCAGCACCGCGTCCGAGAAGGCCGGCCAGGCCTCGACCGCCCACGGTCCGAAGTCCCGGTCGGTGAGCGCGACGCAGGCCGCGCCGGCCTGCGGGTCGACCCACAGGAAGGTGCCGGACTGGCCGAAGTGGCCGAAGGTTCCGGGGGAGTTGGCGGTGCCGGTCCAGTGCGGGCTCTTGCCGTCGCGGATCTCGAAGCCGAGGCCCCAGTCGTTCGGGCGGCGGTGGCCGTAGCCGGGCAGCACGCCGCTGGTGCCGGGGAAGGCGACCTCTAGGGTGGCCTGCCGGACGGTGGACGGGTCCAGCAGCTTGGGGGCCTGCAGCTCGGCGGCGAACCGGGTGAGGTCGGCGACGGTGGACAGGCCGCCGGCGCCGGCCGGGGACTTGTGGGCGGTGTGGATCAGGGTGTCCGTCATGCCCAGCGGCTCGAACACCGCCTCGGCGACGTAGCGGGAGAACTCGATCCCGGCGGCCTCGGAGAGCGTCCGGGCCAGCGCGTCGAAGCCCGCGTTGGAGTAGAGCCGGCGGTTGCCGGGCTCGGCGAACACCCGGTCCTCGTCGAAGCCCAGGCCGGAGGTGTGCGCGAGCAGGTGGCGGACGGTGGACCCGGGCGGCCCGGCCGGGTCGTCCAGCTCGAACACGCCCTCCTCCAGGGCGACCAGCGCCGCGTACGAGGTGAGCAGCTTGGTCACCGAGGCGAGCGGGAACAGGTGCTGCTGCGGCCCGTGCGCGCCCAGCACCGCGCCGTCCGCCGCCCGGACCACCGCCGCCGCGGCATGGGGCACCGGCCAGTTCTCGATCATCCGCAAGCTCTCCATGGGCCCGACTCTAGTCGCCGGGAAAATCCTCGGAAAAGGTGGTGGCGGGCCCACCCGGATGCCGGGCTTGCTTGGAGTGCACTCCAACTCTGTAGCGTCGTTCCCGTCGCACAGGACAAGGGGGAACGAGCGATGGCCGCACCCGCACGCATCGAGATCGACCTGCGCAGCTGCTCCGAGGTCTTCAGCCGCCCCGTCGGCGATCCGGACCCGAGCCCGAGGCACACCATCAGCGAGGTCGCCACGGCGAGCGGGCTGACCGCCCACACCCTGCGCTGGTACGAGCGGATCGGCCTGCTGGACCCGGTCGACCGGGCGGCGGGCGGCCAGCGCCGCTACTCCGACGCCGACCTGCACCGGCTGGCCTTCCTGGGCCGGCTGCGGCTGACCGGCATGTCGGTGGCGGACATGCTCAAGTACGTGGACATGGCCCGCCAGGGCGAGCAGACCTACGGGGAGCGTCGGCTGCTCCTGGAGGCCCAGCGCGAGGAGGTCCGACAGCGGATCGTGGACCTCCAGGCGACCCTCGCCGTCCTCGACTACAAGATCGACATCTATGCCGGGAAGGGCGCCGTCGGCGCCGGCATCCCGGCCAAGTGCCAGAACATCCATGGAGAGGAAGAGCAGAGCGCATGACTCAGACCGTCCTTCCCACCGTCGAACTCGGCACCGGCGGCCCGCTGGTGGGCGTCCAGGGCCTCGGCTGCATGGGCATGAGCGAGTTCTACGGCCCCACCGACGCCGACGAGGCGCTCGCCACCCTGGGCGCCGCGCTGGAGACCGGCGTCACCCTCTTCGACACCGCCGACATGTACGGCTCCGGCCGCAACGAGGAGCTCATCGGCCCCTTCGTCCGGGCCAACCGGGACAAGGTGGTGCTCGCCACCAAGTTCGCCATCCTGCGCTCCGAGGAGGACGGCGCCGTCCGCGGCATCAGCAACGACCCGGCGTACATCCGGACCGCGGTGGACGCCTCGCTGCGCCGCCTCGGCGTGGACGAGATCGACCTGTACTACATGCACCGCCGCGACCCGGCCGTGCCGCTGGCCGACTCGGTCGGCGCCATGGCCGAGCTGGTGAAGGCCGGCAAGGTGCGCCACCTCGGTCTGTCCGAGGTGACCGGGGCCGAGCTGCGCGAGGCGCACGCCGTCCACCCGATCGCCGCGCTCCAGTCCGAGTGGTCGGTGTTCGCCCGCGACGTCGAGAGCACGGCGGTGCCGGCCGCGGCGGAGCTGGGCGTCGCCTTCGTGCCGTACTCGCCGCTCGGGCGGGGCTTCCTGACCGGCGCCTTCCAGGACGCCACGGAGCTCTCGGCGAACGACTACCGCCGCAACCACCCCCGCTTCACCGGCGACAACGCGGCCGCCAACGGCGAACTGCTCGACCCGCTGCGGGAGATCGCCGCGGCCCGCGGCGTCACGCTCGCCCAGGTCGCGCTGGCCTGGGTGCACCAGCGGGCCGAGGTGCACGGGCTGGCCGTGGTGCCGATCCCGGGCACCCGCAAGCGGAGCCGGCTCGCCGAGAACACCGCGGCGGCGACGCTGCGGCTGACCGCCGAGGAGCTGGCGCTGCTGGAGCCGGTGGCCGGCCGGGTGGCGGGGAGCCGCTACGCGGACATGAGCTCCACCTCGGCGGCGCGCGAGTAGCGGGCACCGGCGGCCCGGGGAGTCGGCGGACGCCCCGGGCCGGCCGCCGGGCTCAGACCGTACGGCCCGTCCAGGCGGCCAGCCGGGTGTGCACGTCGGCGTCCTCGGCGACCGGCCGGACGGCGGCGAACGGAACGCCCGGCACCCGCCGCTCGGCCGGCAGCACGAACTCGGCGATGCCCAGGGCGGTCCGCGCCAGGTCGTCGTCCAGGGCGAAGCCGTTGTCGAGGCTCCGGGCGATGTCCCCGGAGTGGGTCACCAGCTCCATCAGGTAGCCGCCGACCGCCATCGCGCCGGGCACCTCGCCCCAGGGGGCGACGGTCGGGCGGCCGAGCTTGGCGTCGTCCGCCCAGGCGGCGGTCACCCGGGCGCGGGCCCGGCCCAGGGCGGCCGGCCAGCCCTCGTCGGACGGGTCCTCGATGGCGGCCACGGTGTCCTCGGCGTGGCCGCCCTCGCCCATGTACGCGAACCGGTGGACGCCGCCGACCACGTGGTTCAGCAGCCCGCGCAGGGTGAACTCGGTACAGGGCGTGGGCCGGTCGAGGTCGGCCGGGGTGACGGTGGCGAACAGCTTCTCCAGCTGGTCGAGGGCGGCCTGGTACTGCGGGCGGGCGTCCTGGACGGCGGTCATGGCGCTCAACTCCCTGGTGTCGGGTGGTCGTTCGGGCCCCTTGCGGGCCCGGAACGCAATCTCCCAGTAAAACCTGACAACGGCCGTCAGGATTACTGGGATTCTTGGACCATGAAGGCCGACCGCCTGCTCTCGATCCTCCTGCTGCTCCAGACCCGCGGCCGGGTGCCCGCCACCGAACTCGCCGAGCGGCTGGAGGTGTCCGTCCGCACCATCTACCGCGACGTCGAGTCGCTCTCCGCCGCCGGGGTGCCGGTGTTCACCGAACGCGGGCGGCACGGCGGCATCGGCCTGCTGCCCGGCTACCGCACCGACGTCACCGGCCTGACCGCGGACGAGGCCAGAGCGCTGTTCGTGCTCTCCGCCCAGGGCGCGCACAGCGACCTCGGGCTGGACGGCGCGCTCGGCTCGGCGCTGCGCAAGGTGATGGCGGCGCTGCCGGCCCCGCACCGGCCGGCCGCCGAGCGGGTCCGCGAGCGGATCCTGGTCGACCCGGCCCGCTGGATGCAGACCCCCGGCGCGGCCGGCCCCGCCGCCGGGCCGGACCTGGGCGAGCTGCAGTACGCCGTCTTCGCCGACCGGCGGCTGCGGCTGCGCTACCGGCACAGCGGCACGCCCGCGCCGGTGGAGTACACCGTCGACCCGTACGGGCTGGTGAGCAAGGCCGCGGTCTGGTACCTGGTGGCCGATCTGCACGGCGAGCCGCGGTTGTTCCGGGCCGACCGGGTGCTGGCCGCCGACACCACCGAGGAGGCGGTGCGGCGCCGGACCGGGGTCGGGCTCGGCGAGGTCTGGGCGGTGCTGCGCGAGCAGGTCGAACGGCTGCCGAAGGACGTGCCGGTGCGGGTGCGGGTCCGGCGCGGACGGCTGGACATGTTCCTGCGCATCCACGGCGGCCGGGTCACCGCACCGCCGCCGGAGCCGGGCGCCGTCCCGGCCGAGGAGTGGACCGAGGTGGCGATGGCCTTCCCGGCGCCGGCGGCCGTCCGGTCGCTGCTGGCCTTCGGCGCGGACGTCGAGGTGCTGGCCCCGCCGGCCGCCCGGCGCGAACTGGCCCGGGCGGCGGCGGAGGCCCTGCGGCTGTACGAAGACAGGTCTTAGGAGCTCGGGTTGGCCCGGACCACGTCCTGGTAGTGGCCGAGGGAGATCGCCGCGAAGTTGTGCAGGCTGTCGGTGCCCTCGGTGAGGTAGCCGTTGTGGCCGGCCGCGCGGGCCGAGGAGATCAGCTCGGAGCCGAAGCCGCTCGCGGCCGGGTCGGCGCCGTGGCCGAGCCCGCCGACCTCCATGAACGGCACGTTGCCGATCCAGTCGCTGGGGTTGCGGGTGGCCCAGAGGTGCACGCCCGCGCCCAGCTCGCCGGTGTTCTGCACGCCCATGCCCGGGCTGCCGAAGACCACCAGGTCGGTGATGCCGGAGGTGTCGGACGGCGAGGCGGCCGCGCGCGGGATGTCCGGGGCGGCCGTACCGCAGACCACCGAGCCGTACGAGTGGCAGAGCAGCGCCGGCGGCGCGTCCGGCCGGGTGGTCTCCTTGAGCCCGGCGAGCAGCCGCTCCAGCCGGGGGGCGGCGACGTCGGCGAGCCGGGAGGTGGCCGCGTCCGGGCCGAGGCCGGACGGGGTGACGTAGCCGGTCCAGGAGATCACGGCGGTCCGGGTGTCCGGGGCCTGGCGCTGCTCCTCGGTGTGGAGGGCGCGGGCCATGCCGGCCGGGGAGCGCAGCGGGTCGGCCGCCTGGTCGTGGTGGCCGAGGTCGGCGTCCGAGCCGGGGACGAGCACGGAGATCCGCTCGGCGTCGGCGAGGTCGCCCCACACCTCGGTGACCAGGCCGCGGCCGCGCGGGTCGAAGGCCAGGATCTGCCGGTCGGGGGCGAGCAGGTGCTCGACGTCGTTGGCGCGGGAGACGGCCAGCGCGCGGGTGTCGGAGTCCAGCGTGCCGTCGGCGGCGCGGGCCAGGGCCCGGTCGTGCTCGGCGGCCAGGGCGATCCGGTTGGCGCGGTAGCGCAGGTCCAGCGGGGCGCCGTCGTAGTTGCCGACGACCAGCGGGTAGTCCTGGATCAGCCGGTCCAGCTCGGTGGGCGCGAGCGAGGCGAAGAACGCCGCGGCGGCGGCCGGGGTGGTGGTCGCCGGGTCGGGCAGGGAGCGGCCGAAGGAGTGGTCCTCGACCCAGGCGGCGCTGCCGGCCGGGGGCGTGGAGATCGCCAGCTGTTCGGAGGAGACGGCGGCCGCGGCGGCGACGGCCCCGGCGTCGGCGAGCACCGCACAGCCGGCGAACGCCCCGATCAGTACCCGCTTCCAGCGCCGACGGATGCGCACCGCATCAACTCCCTTGGGGCCCGCACCGTTTCGCGGGCGGTGGTGCCCGGAGGGTGCGATAGCTCTGCTGACTTCCCTGCGCAAGCCTAGGGGGCCCGAAGGGATGCCGGGAACGCCTAAACTGTGGGATGGCTCACATGAACCAGGGGTGTCCGTCCGACGTCTCCCAGTGGTTCGGACAGTGGTTCGTACGGAGGCCGGTGTGGCCGGTGGGAAGGGGCGCGCTCAGCCCTCGGACTCGCCGGACCCGTTGGACTCTCCGGATTCGTCGAACGCGCGGACCAGGCGCTTCGGCGCCGTCCGCCGCCAGGCCTCGGTGACCAGGTCGCGCAGCTCGTCCCCGTCCACCAGGTCCAGCCGGACGCTCACCCAGCCGTGCCGGCCGACGTACGGGGCGGAGGAGAACACCTCGGGCTCGGCGGCGAGCAGTTCGGCCTGGTCCTCGGGGGAGGCCTTGACGGTGACGCGGTCCCCGTCGGGCGCGCCCATCGCGAAGATCCGGCCGCGCACCCGCAGCGTCTCGATGTCCCAGGTCGGCTCCTGGGCGGCCTCCGGCAGGGCCAGGGCCATCGTGCGGAACTCGTCGAACGTCACCATGGCGGCAGGGTAGGGCAGGGCACTGACAGCGCGCCCCCGGCGCGCGGCACGGCGCACCGGGGGCGGCGGGCGACGGCCGCAGGGGCGCGGACCGACCGGTCCACGCCCCAGCGACGGTGGTGCGCCCCGCCGTTCGGACGGGCCGCACCCGGCGGACCGTCACACCATGCCCAGCGCGTACGCCGCGAACAGCGCCGCCGCGGCCCCGGCCACCGCCTTGCCGCCCCGGGAGAAGGCCGTCCACGGGCCGTCGAACCGGCGGGTGAACCAGCCGACCGCCACCAGCACGGCGCCGAACAGCGGCAGCAGCGCCAGCCGGGCGAGCACCCAGCCGAGCGAGTCCGGCGCCGTGCTCAGCCCCGGGACGGCGCCCAGGGCGGCCGCGCCGGGCACCGCCACCGCGAGCATCGCGCTCTGGTGCCAGCAGAAGATCGTCATCGCCGACAGGTTGACCACCACGACCGGCAGCCAGAGCAGCGGACGGCCGGTCAGCAGCCGGCCCAGCCGCTCCCGCAGCAGCACCGCGGCGCCGCACTGGAACGCCGCCAGGGCGAGCACCAGCAGGGACGGCGGGTGCGAGTTGGTCCGCTCCGCCCCGGGCACGCCGACCATGCTGGCCGGGTAGTGGAAGACCAGCAGCAGCGCGGCGAACAGCGCGCCGCCGCCGAGCAGCAGCACCCGGGCCGTCGGGCGGCCGAGCCGGCCCTGCGCCCAGAGCACGCCCAGCTGGTAGCCGAACAGCCAGCCCGGCAGGATGTTCAGCAGCGCGACCCAGGACGGCACCGACCCGGCCCACGGCCCGTACCGCAGCAGGTCGACGGCGGCGACCGAGGCCACCAGCAGGCCCGCCGACCAGCCGCCCAGCCGGCGCCCGGCGGCCACGCAGAGCGGGGTGAGGGCCGTCAGCCCCAGGTAGACCCCGATGTACCAGAGCGGCTGCACCACCAGGGTGGCGCCGGTGCGCACGGTGTCCTCGGGGACGCCGAGCGCGGGCAGCAGCGGGATCAGCGCCGCCCAGACGGCCGCCACCCCGAGCACCGGGCGCAGCAGCCGGACCGCACGGGCCCGCAGCCAGCCGCCGTACGTGACGCCCTTGGCCCGGGCCCGCTCCAGCGAGCGGACCGAGGAGTGGCCGCCGACCAGGAAGAACACCCCGAGCATCTGGAGCACCCAGCTGAGCGGGGCGAAGAAGCCGAGGGTGGAGAGCGGGCTGGCGTTGTGCAGGGCGCCGTCGGGAGAGCGGGTGAAGCCGCCGAGCATCCAGTGGCCGACCGGTACGGCGAGCAGGGCGAGGGCGCGCAGCCCGTCCAGGGCGCGGTCGCGGTCGGCCGGGGTCTTCGCGTCGACCCGCGCGGCGGCGCGGCGCAGGGCGGTGAGCGGTCCGGCGGCGAGCGCTCGGGGGGTACGGGGCGGGGCGGCGAGGGTGTCGGCCATGGTGGTGCTCCTTCCGGTGCGGGCGGGTCAGGCGCGGCCGAGGGCGACGGCGGCGTAGGCGGCGAGGGAGGCGGTGCCGGGGGCGAAGTAGCCGGTGTGGCCGTGGGATCCGGCGGCGGGCAGCGGGCGGGCGCCGAAGCCGGGGGCGGTCGGGTCGGCGCCGTGGCCGAGGCCGAACAGCCGGACCTTGGGCACGTCGCCGATCCAGTCGGAGTCGTTGCGGGCGGTGGCCCAGAGCGGGACGCCCGGGTCGAGGTCGGCGGCCGAGCCGACGCCCATGCCGGGCGAGCCGAGCACCACCACGCCGGAGGCCTGTGCGGGGGTGGGGCGGGCCAGGCCGCAGACCACGGAGCCGTAGCTGTGGCAGAACACGGTGGGCGGGTCCTGCGGGCGGGTGGTGGCGGCGAGTCCGTCGAGCAGCCGGGTGAGGCGGGGGGCGCCGGCCCGGGCCAGGTCCTCGGTGGCGGCGTCCAGGCCGAGGCCGAGCGGGGTGGTGTAGCCGGCCCAGGCGATCACGGCGGTCTGCCCGCCGGTGGCGTCCAGGAGCGCCCGGGCCATGCCGGCCGGGGTGCCGTACGGGTCGCCGGCGCGGTCGAAGCGGAGCAGGTCGGTGTCGGAGCCGGGGACGATCACGGCGGTGCGGCGGGCGGTGGCGAGGTCGCCGTACACCTCGGCGACCTGGCCGCGGCCGCGCGGGTCGAAGGCGAGGATCCGCCGGCCGCCGTCCAGCAGGGCGCGGTAGCGCTCGGCGCGGGTGCGGGCGGCCTCGTGGTCCTGCGGGGTGAGGGCGGGGTCGGCGGCCCGGGCGAGTTCGCGGGTGTGCTCGGCGGTCAGGGCCAGGGCGTTGGCCCGGTACCGGAGGGCGACCGGGGCGCCGTCCAGGTTGCCGACCACCAGCGGGTACCGGGCGGTCAGGGCGTCCTGCCGGGCCGGGTCCAGCCCGGCGAAGAACGCGGCGACCCGGGCCGGTTCGGTGGTGGCCGGGTCGGGCAGCCGCAGGCCGAGCGAGGTGTCGGCCGTCCACGCGGCGCTGCCGGGCGGCGGGCCGGTGACCGGGGTCTGGGTGTCGGCGGCCCAGCCGCCCGCGCCGAGCATGATCGCCACTGCCACCGCGGCGCCGGCGATCGCCCGCCCGGCTCGAAACCTGCGCATGTCCCTGCTCCTTCCTCGTCCGTTCGGCCGCCGACTCGGTTCGGCTTCCGACGAGGAGGAAGGTAGGAATGCGACGGCCCCGCGGACGTCACACCGCGGGGCCAACTCCCGGGTGCTACCCGGGTATCAGAGGAGAGGGCCGCCCCGAGCCGAAGGGAGCGCCGACCGTCGGCGCCGGGTCGAGAGCGCCCGGAGGCGAGCGGGCGAACAGCTGCCGGTTACTGACCCGGTGTCACCAGGCCGGACTCGTAGGCCAGGATCACCGCCTGGGCGCGGTTGTGCAGGCCGAGCTTGGCGAGGATGCGCCCGATGTGGGTCTTGACGGTCTGCTCGGCGAGCACCAGCCCGGCGGCTATCTCCTGGTTGGACAGGCCGCGGGCGATCAGCTCCAGCACCTCGGTCTCGCGCGGGGTCAGGCCGTTGAGCCGCACCTTGGGGTCGCGGCGCCTGGCCGGGCGGGTGCGGGCGAAGTCCTCGATCAGCCGGCGGGTCACCGAGGGGGCGAGCAGCGCCTCGCCGGCCGCGACCACCCGGACCGCGGCGATCAGGTCGGCCGGCGGGGCGTCCTTGAGCAGGAAGCCGCTGGCCCCGGCGCGCAGCGCCTCGTACACGTAGTCGTCCACGTCGAAGGTGGTCAGCATCAGCACCTTGGGCCGGTGGGCGCCCGGCACGGCCGGTTCGAGCAGCCGCCGGGCCGCCTCCAGGCCGTCCATGACGGGCATCCGGACGTCCATCAGCACCAGGTCCGGGTGGGTGCGGCCGTTGACCTCCAGGGCCTGGGCGCCGTCCGCCGCGTCCCCCACCACGTCGATGTCGCTCTGGGCGTTGAGCAGGGCCGCGAAGCCCGCGCGCACCATGGCCTGGTCGTCGACGATGATCACGCGGATGGTCATGCGGTGGTCTCCTGGGGGGTGTCGGTGTCGGGGCGGTCGACGGGCAGGACGGCGGCCACCTTGAAGCCGCCGTCCGGCAACGGGCCGGTGTCCAGCCTGCCATCGACCAGCCGGACGCGTTCACGCATTCCGACCAGCCCCTGCCCGGTGCCCTCGACCGAGGCCTCCAGCGACTCGGTGCGCTGCGGCGGGGGCGCGTTGACCACCGTCACCAGCAGCGCCGGGCCGTCCGTGCTCAGCGACACCCAGGCCCGCGCGCCGGGGGCGTGCCGCACCACGTTGGCCAGCGCCTCCTGCACGATCCGGTAGGCGGACAGGCCGACGGCCTGCGGTGCCTGGTCCAGCAGGTCCACCAGGCCCGGTTCCACCGTCAGTTCGGCCGGTACCCCGGCCCGGCCCACCGTCTCGACCAGCTGGGCGAGTTGGCCCACCCCGGGCTGCGGGGCCCGCTCCCCGCCGGACTCCTCGCTGCGCAGCACGCCGAGCAGCCGGCGCATCTCGGCCAGCGACTCGCGGGCGGTGCCGGCTATCGCGGTGAACTCCTCGGCGGCCTCGTCCGGCACCCCGGTGATCCGGTACGGCGCGCTGGCGGCCTGCACCGCGATGACCGACATGTGGTGCGCGACCACGTCGTGCAACTCCCGCGCGATCCGGGCGCGTTCCTCCAGCAGGGTGCGGCGTTCACGTTCGACCTCGCTGATCTGCTCCTGCTCGCTGAGCAGCCGGCGCGCCTCGGCGCGGTCCCGGACGGCCCAGCCGAGCAGCAGCACGGCGCCGCTGAGCGCGATCAGCAGCATGGTGGTGCCGTCGCCGGAGCGGGGCAGGCCGAGCGTGGTGGTGAGCGCGGTGAGCGCGATGGTGGCGAGCCAGACCGAGAGCAGGGTGGCCCGGCTCTCCCGCAGCGCCAGGGCGATCAGCAGGAAGAGGTACGAGAGGATCATCGGCGCGGTCCACGGCCAGGTGCCGCCGTCCTGGTCGTACCGGGCGGTGATGGTGGCGGTGGCGACCAGGGTGCCCGCGCTGATCCACCAGGCGGCCAGCGGCCGGGTGATGGCGAGCAGCAGCGGCACCGTCTGGGCGACGGTGAGCGCGCCGGCCACCGGGAGCACCAGGCCGAAGAAGCCGACCAGGGTGGCGATCCCGGCGGGGATCAGCGAGGACAGCATGATCAGGACGACGGCGTACGGCAGCCGGCGCACCCAGCGCCGGGGCGACGTTCCGAGCAGCGGGGTGTGGCCGCCGCTCGGGGTGGTCAGGTGGTGTCGGAAGGTGCCCAGCAGGCGCAGGGCGTGCGGGCGGAGCTCGGCGGCGGTGAGGTTCTTCATCGCGCGCCAGCCTAGGAGGGCGGAGCCCCGCCGGGCGTCGCACCGGAGCCCGATTTTCCGGGTGCTACCGGGGTACCGGGTGATACCCCGGTATGACGCGGGTGCGCGGCCGGGTACTACGCGCGGTCGTGCCAGTGGCCGGCCAGGGCCGGGCCAAGCTGGTCGAAGTGACGCTCGATCACCGCGACCATGCCCTCGGGGCCGGCCGGCTCGTGCTCGGCGCTCCAGGAGAGGTGGGCCAGGCGCAGCAGTCCGCCGAAGACGGCGGCGAGCACGGCCGGGCGCAGGTCCTCGGCCGGGTCCAGGCCCTCGCGTTCGGCGAGCACCCGGACGACCAGCCGCTCCTGCTCGTTGACCCGCCGCAGGTGGGCGGCGAGCAGCGGGGGCGTCTCCTCGATCATCCGCATGAGTTCGAGGGCGCTGTGGATCGAGCCGGGGCCGGCGGCCTCCTCGCTGCCGAGGTCGTGCCAGGCCTTGACGATCGAGGCGCGCAGGGCCTGGAGCGGGGTCTCCTCGGCCGGGCGGTGGCGCAGGCACTCCATGAAGTAGTCCTCGGCCACGGCCATCACGGCGAGCGCGACCTCGTCCTTGTTGGCGAAGTAGCGGAAGAAGGTGCGCTGGGAGACGTCGACGGCGGAGGCGATCTCGTCGACGGTCGTCCGGGCGAAGCCCTGCCGGAGGAAGAGCACGTGGGCGGCCTGGATCAGGGCGTACCGGGTCTGCTGCTTCTTGCGCTCGCGCAGTCCGGGCGTGCGCCCGGGGCCCTCCGGGGCGGCGGTGGTGCGGGGGGTGTGAGCGGCCATGAGCAGGGGCCTTCCGGAGGGCTGGGTACGGCGGTGGGAGCACGATCCTAGCGCTCTGACAAATGTCAGTTATGGCCAGAAGTCACTGTTTGCCGAATGTCAGCGGCTGACATAATCTGCCGAGGTGGCGCCCGTCGGGCCGGGGCACCTGTGGGGACGGGTGGGCCGGGGCGCCACGACCACGTCCTGCACCCCAGCCACGCCCCCGGAGGGCCCTGATGAGCCAGTCCGTCGTGAAGAACTCCGAGGCGGACGCACCGCCGCCGCCGAACCCGCCGTCGGGGGGCGGCCTCAAGGGGCACCCCTGGCTGACCCTGCTGACCGTCGCGGTCGGCGTCATGATGGTCGCGCTGGACGGCACGATCGTCGCCATCGCCAACCCGGTGATCCAGGAGAAGCTGCACGCGGCGCCCGCCGAGATCCAGTGGGTCACCAGCGGCTACCTGCTGGCCCTGGCGGTCTTCCTGGTCACCGCCGGCAAGATCGGCGACCGCTTCGGCCACAAGGCCACCTTCCTGGTCGGCGCGGTGGGCTTCGCCGTGACCTCGGCCGCGATCGGCTTCGCCGGCAACATCCAGACCGTGATCGCCTTCCGGGTGCTCCAGGGCCTGTTCGGCGCGCTGCTCCAGCCGGCCGCGCTCGGCCTGCTGCGCGGGGCCTTCCCGGCCGAGCGGCTCAACATGGCGATCGGCATCTGGGGCGGCGTGATCGGCGCCTCCACCGCGGCAGGCCCGATCGTCGGCGGCCTGCTGGTCGAGCACGTCAACTGGGAGTCGGTGTTCTTCATCAACGTCCCGGTCGGCCTGATCGCGCTGGCGCTGGGCCTGTGGATCCTGCGGGACGTCCGCGCCGAGAAGGCCGCCAAGTCCTTCGACCTGCCCGGCATCGCGCTGCTCTCGGTGGGGATGTTCGCGCTGGTCTTCGGCATCATCAAGGCCCCCGAGTGGGGCTGGGGCGACGGGCGGACGCTGCTGTTCCTGGGCGGCGCGGTGGTCCTGATGGTGCTGTTCGCGCTCTGGCAGGGCAAGGCCCGCGAGCCGCTGGTGCCGCTCGGCCTGTTCCGCTCGGTGCCGCTGTCGGCGGGCGTGCTGCTGATGGCGCTGATGGCCTTCGCGTTCTTCGGCGCGATCTTCTTCGTGACCTTCTACCTGCAGAACGTGCACGGGATGAAGCCGGTCGACGCCGGCGTCCACCTGCTGCCGATGACCGGCATGATGATCGTCGGCTCGCCGCTGGCCGGCCTGGCGATCGGGAAGCTGGGCCCGCGCATCCCGATCGTGGCCGGGATGCTGATCACCACCGTCGCGATGTACGGCATGTCCACCCTGGACACCGGCTCCGGCAACGGTGTGATGTCGCTCTGGTTCGTCCTGATGGGCCTCGGCATCAGCCCGGTCATGGTCGGCGCCACCGAGGTGATCGTCGGCAACGCCCCGCTGGAGCTCTCCGGCGTGGCCGGCGGCCTCCAGCAGGCCGCGATGCAGGTCGGCGGCAGCCTCGGCACCGCGGTGCTGGGCGCGCTGATGGCCGCCAAGGTCGGCGACGTGCTGCCGGGCAACTGGGCGAAGGCCGGCCTGCCGCCGGTCGAGGGCGCGGCGGGCGAGGGCCTCAAGCAGGCCGCCCAGCTCGGCATCGCCCCGCCGGCCCCGGCCGGCACCCCGCAGCAGGCGGTGGACGCGATGGCCGGCGCCGTCCACGAGTCCTTCGTCAGCGGCATGTCGCTCGCCTTCGCGGTGGCCTCCGTGGTGGCCCTCGCCGCCGCCGCGCTCGGCCTGCTCACCCGCCGCGGCACCACCGACGCGGGCCCGTCCGTGCACATCTGACGGCCCCACGGCCCCGCCGCACGCCACGGCCCCGGACTCCTCGGAGTCCGGGGCCGTCGTGGTGCCCGGGCGGCGGGCGCCCCTGTGCGTCAGGCGCGGCTGAGGGCCACCAGCGGGACGGTCCGGGCGGTGGTGCGGTAGCCGGCGAACTGGGGCTGGGCGGCGATCTGACGGGCCCAGAGCGCGTCGTGCTCGGCCGGGTCGACCGGGGCCGCCAGGGCCGGGTAGCGCTCGGCGCCGACCTCGACGGTCACCTCGGGGTGGGCCACCAGGTTGCGGTACCAGAGCGGGTCCTGCTCGCTGCCGCCGTTGGAGGCGAAGACCACCAGCCGCCCGCCGTCCGGCAGGTAGACCAGGGGAGTGGTGCGCGGCTCGCCGCTGCGGGCGCCGACCACGGTGAGCAGGAGGACCGGCGCGTCGGCGAGCGGGCCGCCGACGGCCCCCTGCCGGGTGCGGAACTCCGCGATCACGTTCCGGTTGAACTCGCCCGCGCCGTCGGCGGGTTCGGGGTGCCGCCCGGAGGGCCCGGGCCTCGTCTCGTCGGTCATGACGCCGAGCTTAGGGCCTGTCGTCGAACTCGCGTCGTCCGCCCGGACGACGGGAGTTCGACGACAGGCCCAGGACCTCACACCGGTGTGAGGGTCAAGAACACGACGGACGGCGAAGGGCCGGACCCCCCGTGCGGGAGGTCCGGCCCCTCGGTGCTTCAGTGCCTACCGGCCGGTCAGGCGTCGCCGCCGGCGGCGCCCGGGTCGGCCGCGGTCACGTCGAGCAGCTGGTAGCGGTCGATCGCGTCCTTCAGCGCCGAGCGGTCGATCTTGCCCTGCTTGGCGAGCTCGGTGAGCACGCCCAGGACGACCGACTGCGCGTCGATGTGGAAGAAGCGACGGGCCGCGCCACGGGTGTCGGCGAAGCCGAAGCCGTCGGCGCCCAGCGACTGGTACTGACCCGGCACCCAGCGGGCGATCTGGTCCGGCACCGCGCGCATCCAGTCGGACACCGCGACGACCGGGCCCTCGGCACCCTGGAGCTTCTGCGTGACGTACGGCACGCGCTGCTGCTCCTCGGGGTGCAGCAGGTTGAACTCCTCGGCCTCCACCGCGTCGCGGCGCAGCTCGTTCCAGGAGGTCGCGGACCAGACGTCGGCCTTGACGTTCCACTCCTCGGCGAGGATGCGCTGGGCCTCCAGGGCCCACGGCACGGCCACGCCGGAGGCGAGGATCTGGGCCGGGATCTGGCCCGCGGTGCCCGGCGCGTACCTGTGCAGACCCTTGAGGATGCCCTCGACGTCCACGTTCTCCGGCTCGGCCGGCATCTTGATCGGCTCGTTGTAGACGGTCATGTAGTAGAACACGTCCTCGCCGTGCGGGTGCTCGGCGCTGGAGCCGTACATCCGCCGCAGACCGTCCTGGACGATGTGCGCGATCTCGAAGCCGTACGCCGGGTCGTACGCGACGACGCCGGGGTTGGTCGAGGCCAGCAGGTGCGAGTGGCCGTCGGCGTGCTGCAGGCCCTCACCGGTCAGCGTGGTGCGGCCGGCGGTGGCGCCGATCACGAAGCCGCGGGCCAGCTGGTCGGCCATCTGCCAGAACTGGTCGCCGGTGCGCTGGAACCCGAACATCGAGTAGAAGACGTACACCGGGATCAGCGGCTCGCCGTGGGTGGCGTAGGACGAGCCGGCGGCGATCAGCGAGGCGGTGCAGCCGGCCTCGGAGATGCCGTCGTGCAGCATCTGGCCGGTCGGCGACTCCTTGTAGGCGAGGAGCAGGTCCCGGTCGACCGACTCGTAGGTCTGGCCGAGCGGGTTGTAGATCTTCGCCGACGGGAAGAGCGAGTCCATGCCGAAGGTGCGGTACTCGTCCGGCGCGATCGGCACGAAGCGGTTGCCGATGCCCTTGTCCCGCATGAGGTCCTTGAGCACCCGGACGAACGCCATGGTGGTGGCGATGGTCTGGTTGCCGGAGCCCTTCTTGACCGCCTTGTAGGCGTCGTCGCCGGGCAGCTCCAGCTTCCGCGGGCGGACCTTGCGGGTCGGCACGTAGCCGCCGAGCTCCTCCCGGCGGTCGTGCATGTACTGGATCTCCTCCGAGTCGCGGCCCGGGTGGTAGTAGGGCGGGTAGCCCTCGTCCAGCTGCTTGTCGGTGATCGGCAGGTGCAGCCGGTCGCGGAAGCGCTTCAGGTCCTCGACCGTCAGCTTCTTCATCTGGTGGGTGGCGTTGCGGCCCTCGAAGTTGGGGCCCAGCGTCCAGCCCTTGACCGTCTGCGCCAGGATGACCGTCGGCTGGCCCTTGTGCTCGCGGGCCGCCTTGAACGCCGCGTAGATCTTCTTGTGGTCGTGGCCGCCGCGACCCAGGTGCTGGATCTGCTGGTCGGTCATGTTCTCGACCATGGCGCGCAGGCGCAGGTCGCCGCCGAAGAAGTGCTCGCGGATGTACTGGCCGGTCTCGGTGGCGTAGGTCTGGAACTGGCCGTCCACCGTGGTGTTCAGCTTGTTGACCAGGACGCCGTCGCGGTCCTGCGCGAGCAGCGGGTCCCAGGAGCGGTCCCAGACCAGCTTGATCACGTTCCAGCCGGCGCCCCGGAACTGGGACTCCAGCTCCTGGATGATCTTGCCGTTGCCGCGGACCGGGCCGTCCAGGCGCTGCAGGTTGCAGTTGACCACGAAGGTCAGGTTGTCCAGGCCCTCGCGGGCGGCCAGCGAGAGCTGGCCGAGCGACTCGGGCTCGTCCATCTCGCCGTCGCCGAGGAAGGCGTAGACCTGCGAGTCCGAGGTGTCCTTGATGCCGCGGTGCTCCAGGTAGCGGTTCATCCGCGCCTGGT
Source organism: Kitasatospora sp. NPDC058046 (assembly GCF_042885595.1). NCBI lineage: Bacteria > Bacillati > Actinomycetota > Actinomycetes > Kitasatosporales > Streptomycetaceae > Kitasatospora > Kitasatospora sp. NPDC058046. The sequence continues at coordinate 610,049 of NZ_JBHVRS010000001.1, read as the reverse complement.
AGATCGCGCCGAGCGGGCCGAGGCCCATCGAGACGGTCGGGAACTCCCAGAAGTCCGGCATCAGCCGCGGGTGCGGGTAGCTGGAGAGGCCGTACGGGGCCTTCGACTTCTCCTGGCGGAAGGCGTCGAGCTGCTGCTCGGTGAGCCGGTCCAGCAGGAAGGCGCGGGCGTAGATGCCGGGGGAGGCGTGACCCTGGAAGAAGATCTGGTCGCCCGACTCGCCCTCGGCGTCCTTGCCGCGGAAGAAGTAGTTGAAGCCGACGTCGTAGAGCGACGCGGAGGAGGCGAAGGTGGCGATGTGGCCACCGACGCCGATGCCGGGGCGCTGCGCCCGGGAGACCATGACGGCCGCGTTCCACCGGGTCGCGTTGAGGATCTTCCGCTCGATCTCCTCGTTGCCGGGGAAGAACGGCTCGTCCTTGGTCGCGATGGTGTTGACGTAGTCCGTGCTGCGCATCTCGGGCACGGCGACACGCTTCTCGCGGGCGCGCTCGATCAGCCGCAGCATCAGGTAACGGGCACGCTCACGCCCCCGCTCGTCGATGGCCGCATCGAGCGACTCCAGCCATTCCGCGGTCTCCTCGGGATCGAAGTCCGGGACCTGACTCGGAAGGCCGCCAATGATGATCGGGTTGCGATCGGATCCGGAAGCCACGCTGTTCCTTCACTGTCGGTCGAAACTGAGGTGTGTCGCGCCGCCTCCATCGTGCTACCGCGCTCGGAGATCCGTCATCTCTACCGATCGGTAACCGTTGCGCCCGGTGGGCGGTCCGGTCTGGTGGTGCGCGGTGCGGGCGTCTCCGTCCGCTCCGCACACCCCCGGGTGTTACGAAAAGAGGTGGTCCGACCTGGTGTCCCGTCCGCCCGATGGCGGGCGGCCGGGGTGAGGGCCAACAGGAGACTCTACGCCCGCGCACGCGCGGACCCCGAATGCCGTTCGCATCTCGGGCACACGTACGGCCTGTGGGCCGGGACCACCCGAAGCATCCTCGGACCATGCAGAAAAGGGCAAATCGGTGTGATTCCCGACACGTCCCACGGCGTGTTCCGGTGCGACACGTCAACCTTTGGAGGGGATCGGGGGTCGGGTACTTGCGCGAACCGCCGCGCCCGTGTGGACTACGGCCACAGCCTCGGCATGGATGCCGAGCCGAATACTGGAGGTTATTCCCGTGAGCGCGACCGCGGACCCCGCGGACAAGTCCAACCCGGCGACCCGTCTCGGCTTCGAAGAGGGCCAGATCATCCAGGAGCTGGGGTACGACGAAGACACTGACCAGGACCTCCGCGAAGGCATCGAGGAGCTCACCGGGACGGATCTCGTCGACGAGGACTACGACGACGTCGCCGACGCCGTCCTGCTGTGGCACCGCGACGACGACGGGGACCTCACCGACGCCCTCGTCGACGCGCTGGAGTACCTGGCGGAGGGCGGCCTCATCTGGCTGATGACGCCCAAGACCGGGCGGGACGGCCACATCGAGGCGTCCGACATCAACGACTCGGCCAAGACCGCCGGTCTCTCCCAGACCAGCTCGATCAACATCGTCAAGGACTGGGCGGCCACCCGGCTCGCGACCAAGTCCACGGCGAAGCAGAGCGGCGGAAAGCGCTGAGCGGGCTCTGAAGTCCCCGCACCGGGCCCCGCCGGAGGAACCCCCTCCGGCGGGGCCCGCTGCATGCCCGCCGCCCGCCCGGGGCCCGGCCGGCGCTCCGGACCGGCCCGTTCGCGGACGGCGAACGCGGCGGGCCGCGGCCGCCCGCCTCATCCGTTCGGCGGAACGGCCGTAAACGAATGCGAGGATGTGGCCTGCCGCGCCCGCCGCGCGGCGCGCTCGCGTCAGAAAGGTCCCGTTCATGGCCATCGAGGTCGGCACCCAGGCTCCGGACTTCGAGCTCCGCAACCAGCACGGCGAGTCCGTCCGGCTCTCCGACTTCCGCGGCCGGAAGAACGTCGTCCTGGTCTTCTACCCGTTCGCCTTCACCGGCGTCTGCACCGGCGAGCTGGGCGCGATCCAGCGGGAGCTGGCGGGCCTGCAGAACGACACCGTGCAGGTGCTCGGGCTCTCCTGCGACTCCCAGTTCTCCCAGCGGGTCTTCGCCGACCGGGAGGGCCTGGAGTTCCCGCTGCTGGCCGACTTCTGGCCGCACGGCGAGGTCGCCCGCGCGTACGGCGTCCTCGACGAGGAGCGGGGCTGCCCGCTGCGCGGCACCTTCGTGGTCGACACCGCCGGCGCGGTGCGCTGGAGCGTCGTCAACGGCCTCCCGGACGCCCGGGACGAGCAGGAGTACCTGAAGGTGCTCGCGGCGCTCTGAGGCCCCGCCGGGGGCCCCGGACGCGTCCCGGGCGCGCCCGCCGGGCCCCTTCGGCGCCCGCCGGCCGGGTGCCGTGGGGCCGTGTCCGGCCTGATCAGGGGTGCGGGCGGGAACCCCGTACTACGCTCGGGCCGTTGGCGGGGTGGGACGCGGGGGCCGATCGGCCTCCCGCCGCCCCGGACCGCACCACCGGGGGCACCACTGGACGTGCCTCCCGATTCTTGGAGGACTAGTGGGAGTCAGCCTCAGCAAGGGCGGCAACGTCTCGCTCACCAAGGAGGCACCCGGCCTCACGGCCGTGGTCGTCGGCCTGGGCTGGGACGTCCGGACCACCACCGGTGCGGACTTCGACCTGGACGCCAGCGCCCTGCTGTGCAACGCCCAGGGCAAGGTCGCCTCGGACGGCAACTTCGTGTTCTTCAACAACCTGAAGAGCCCGGACGGCTCGGTCGAGCACACCGGTGACAACCTGACCGGCGAGGGCGAGGGCGACGACGAGGCGATCAAGGTCAACCTGGCCGGCGTCCCGGCGGACGTGGAGAAGATCGTCTTCCCGGTGTCGATCTACGACGCCGAGACCCGCAGCCAGAACTTCGGCCAGGTGCGCAACGCGTTCATCCGCGTGGTGAACCAGGCCGACAACTCGGAGCTGGCCCGCTACGACCTCTCCGAGGACGCCTCCACCGAGACCGCGATGGTCTTCGGCGAGCTGTACCGCAACGGCAGCGAGTGGAAGTTCCGCGCCATCGGCCAGGGCTACGCCTCCGGCCTGCGCGGCATCGCGCAGGACTTCGGCGTCAACGTCTGAGCCGTCGCCGGCGCCCTGCGGCGCGGGCTGCGCGCCGTTCTCCCGGGGCGGCCCCGGACCTCCGTGGTCCGGGGCCCCCCCCCCCTGCTACGCCCCCGGGGCGCGCGGGGGCGGGGGAATTTAAAAAAAAACCAGCCCCCCAGACAGGTAAAGAAAGCGTATTGCCGGTTATGCGTGTAAAA